>DATMOU010000014.1:0-117651 GCA_035568035.1 Chthoniobacterales bacterium
TTCTCGCGCGCGAGTATCGAGAACCAAAAGAATCAGCAAGAACACGACTGCAGATATCGATCTTTTATCAGTTGTATTTTTTCAGTTTGGTCCAGGCTTGCTGCAAATCGCCGGTGAATCCGCGACACAGAAAGATATCGAAATCCTCGTCCCGCCGCGAGTATGGATGTTCGACCTGACCAACCGCCTCGACGCTGCGAAAATGTTCGCGGTCGCCCGTTCCGTCGCTGCCAAGTACGATCACTATGCTGCCATCGTAATTGCGCGGACCCCAAAGCCAGTAACTTTGATGATTACAAATCGACTTCGGCAAACCGAGTTGCGGTCCGAAGAAATCGATCGCGCCCGCTTCGCCATAATTGTTCGCGAAAATCGCGGTTCGCGCCTGTTCCTCGACTGGTAGCGATTTGTAAACGCGCGCCGTTTCCTCAGCCATTTCACGCCAGCCAAACTCATCGGCAAAATATTGTGGCAACGGTCCTGTCTGCTGGTTCTCCGCCTTCGGCGGCTCCAGGCCGAGCTTCTGTTGATAAGCAATCGCGCCTTCCGGAGAAAGAATCGGTGAGACGGTTGGCGCGAGAATGATTATCGATCCAACCATAACCAGCCCATAGGCGATGCCACCCCATCGGAATCGCTGAGTCGTGATTCTTTCAATGGCAATCGCACCGGCCGCGAACAGTACCGGGTAGATCGGCGAGAGATAATAATTTTTGCCGCGCAGGACGATGAACGTCGCCAGTAAAGTGATGTAGAGAAGCCCAAGAACTCGAAACCGTCCGCCGTCGCGGCTGAAAAACCACCAAATGAGACCGCCAAGCCAAAGTGGAAACAAAATCGGATTCATGATTTGCGCCTGATCGAGAACGAACCCGATCGGGCCGCGGACGACGTCGCGATGGGTCTGGCGGACGTTGTGCATCAATTCGAGAAACGGAAAATTGTGACGCACGAGCCAGATCAGGTTTGGCAGAAAGATTGCAAACGCGATCACCGCGGCAAACCAGAATTCCTTTGTAACTAGAAGCCGACGTTGGCCTGTCAACAGAAGCGCTATCACCAGCGCGAAAACGAAAAACGCGATCGTGTATTTGGTTTCCATCCCAATCCCCGCCAGCACCCCAAACCAAATCCAATAACGAGGTTCGTTTCGATGAATAGCGCGAACGACGCACCAGGCGCACCCTGTCCAAATCAACGGCTCGAACGCGTTCATGGTGAGCCAGTGATGCAAGAGCAGATAAATCGGCACGCAAATTACCGCCAGCGCAGCGAGAACTTGGGCGAATGCGGCGCCCCCGAACTCACGAACGAGTTTTCCAGTAAGCCAAACGGTCGCCGCGCCGGCAAGTGCGGGGAAAAATCGGAGACCGACAAGCCAATCGCCAAAAAGATGCCGGGCGATCCAGGCCACGAACGCGATCAGCGGTGGTTGATCAACGTATCCCCAGTCAAGATGCTCGCCACAGGCGAGGTAATAAAGTTCGTCCCGAAAGATCCCGTAGCGGCCCGCGGTGATCAGGTGAAAAATCAGTTTCGCGCCAGCAAGGCAGATAACGAGCGCAGGTCCGGAAACGAATTTTGACGTGGATCTCACAATCACGAAGAAACGCCCAACGCTGAACATCGAACGTCGAACGTCCAATCAAAAAATCCTGTTGATCCTGTTAAATCTTCGATTGTGAGCCTCGAACGTACGCACGCGAATTGCGCTCTGGTGATAATAGCCCGTTTTAACGCTGGGCTTTCAATGATAATTCCGGGCAAGTCCGGAAAGGGACGAAAGAATCGCTCTTCCGTCCCCTAGGGACTGACAACTCAATTTTACCCCTTACCCAGTGCTGAAGCACTGGGCTATTTCCATCAAAATTCGCTTTTCTGTTTTCGTCCGCGACTCAACCCATTTAGATTGTGCGCGTGAGCTACGAGGTTTTCGCGAGAAAGTATCGACCCCAGACGTTTGACGACCTCGTCGGCCAGACGCATGTCTCGCGCACGCTCAAGAATGCGGTCGCGCAAAACCGGCTGGCGCACGCCTATCTCTTTGTCGGACCGCGCGGCATTGGGAAAACTTCGACCGCGCGAATTTTGGCCAAAGCGCTTAATTGCGTGAAGGGGCCAACAGTTACTCCCGACAACACCTGCGACAACTGCAAGGAAATCGCCGCCGGCAATTCGCTGGATGTTCTGGAGATCGACGGGGCCAGCAACAACGGCGTGGAACAGGTGCGCGAGCTCCGCGAAAACGTCCGCTACGCGCCGTCCAAATCACGCTACAAGATTTACATCATCGACGAAGTCCACATGCTGACCGCGGCGGCGTTTAACGCCCTGCTCAAGACCCTTGAAGAGCCACCGCCGCACGTGAAATTCATTTTCGCGACGACCGAGCCGCAAAAAGTTTTGCCGACAATTGTTAGTCGGTGTCAGCGTTTCGACCTTCGCCGCATCCCTGCGAAATTGATCGCGGAGCATCTCCAGTTCATCGCCAAAAAGGAAAAGATCACGCTGGAGCCGACGGCCGCGCATGCGATTGCGCGCGGCGCCGAAGGCGGGATGCGCGATGCGGAATCGATGCTCGATCAACTGGTCGCATTTTGCGGTGAGAAGATTTCCGAGAGCGATGTGCTCAACGTTTTCGGGTTTACCAGTGAGCAACGCGTGGTCGATCTGACCGGGAAAGTTTTTCGCCGCGAGACCGCAGCGGCTCTCGATGTTCTCTACGAGCAGTCCGAGGCCGGCAAGGACATGATGCGGCTGATGTCGGACCTGATTTCGTATTTGCGCGACCTGCTCGTGTTCAAAGCCAAACCGGATGCGCTCAAGGAAGATGTCGACCCTGAAATGCAAAAAGCGCTCGCGACCCAATCGGATTTGATCGAGAACGAGCGGTTGCTGGAGTTGATCGACCAATTCGCGCAGGCCGAAGGCCGAATGAAGTGGGCGCCGAACAAGAAATTGCACTTCGAAGTGGCGATCATCAAAGCGATCCAAAGTCTAGGCCAGGCGACGCTTGACGAAGTGATCGAAAGGCTCGGCGAACTGCGCGACGGCTCGCCGCGTAACGAGCCCATCCGGACGGCGGACAAAACAACCACGGCGGAAAAAAAAACGTTAAGCGCTGAAGCTGTAGTGGCAGGCGTGTCGCCTGCGATCGTAAGTAAAGCGGCCGACCCGCCTCCGCCAAATGCCAGTCCGGCTCGGAACTCCGGCGCGGCAAGCACGGCCGACACTACAACACTGAAAGTCGCGGAAACGGCGAACGGGGAAACCGACGTCGACAAAATTTGGCAGAGCGCTTTCGCCAGGATCCCAAATACGAAAGCATTCGTCCGAAACTCGGCCGCGGTCGCGCACGTTTTGCCAAGCGAGGGGCGGCGTTTTGTTCTCGGATTTTCGCCCGACCACAAATCTCCAATGGATATTTTGGGAACGGCGACCAATCGCAAACTCATCGAATCGCTGTTGCAGGACGTAAGCGGCAGAGATTGGACTTTAAAGCTGACAATGCGAGACGATTTGCCGGGCAAACAAAGTCAAGCCGAGGATTATGCGGATAATCCCCTGATCCGTGAAGCGATTGAGATTTTTAAGGGGGAGATAAGAAAATGAAGAAAGTGACGTGTGACAGGTGACCAGCCTTCGCTAGTTGTGCTACGGCTTGGCAAGCGATTGACGAGCGTTTCAGGCGTGACGATTTAACCATTTCAACCAATTAACCCGGCGAAGCCATGAATCTGAACAAACTGATGAAGCAGGCGCAGCAAATGCAGGCCCAGATGGCCAAAGCACAGGCTGAGCTCGAAGAAAAGACGGTCGAAGTGAGCGCGGCCGGCGGAAAAGTGAAAGTGACTGCAAATGGCGCCGGCGAAATTCTTTCAGTCAAGATCGACAAGGAAATCGTCGATCCCAACGACGTGGAGTTTCTGGAAGAGGCGGTGCTGAGTGGAGTGCAACAAGCGATTGGTCAGGGCAAGGAGATCGCCCAATCCGAAATGAAGAAGATCACCGGCGGCCTGGGAATGCCGGTAATGTAGCCACCGGCCTGTGGCCGGTTCGGACGGCGCACAGTGCCGTGGCTACAACGCGCGCGTCTGGCGTTTGTGTTTTTCGTAAACGCAAACTTCACGAATTCCTAAAATCGACATTTTCTCCGCCAGACGGTCGTAGTTTTCCGCGAGCTGGGCGTGCGAATGCGCGTCGGACGCGGTCGTGAATGGAATTTCTTTCTTGATCGCGAGCCGAATGATTTCGTCGCTGGGATAAAGTTCATCGACCGGTTTGCGCCAGCCGGCTGTGGAAAGTTCAATGGCCAGACCTCGCGATTGAATGAAATCCAGGGTTTCGCTGATGATCGCCCGAACCTCGCCGCACGGGCGGTGCCCATGGATCTTGATGAGATCGAGGTGCGACAAACAATCGACCAGGCCGGTCCCCGCAATTTCGCGAACACGCCGAAAGTATTCCTCGTAGACTTCATTAATGTCGCGACCGACGAACTGTTCCGCCCCGTCGGGAACGCTATCGAACATCTGATTGGGATCGTCGAGGTAATGGACTGACCCCAGAACGAAATCGAGCTTGTCCCGATTCTTCTCCACCCAGTTTCGGCCTGCGGCTGAGGTTTGCGGATCGTTATCAAGCTCGATGCCCGTCCGAATTCTTACATCCGGATTCGCGGCGCGAAGTTTATCGATCTCATCGAAATCAACTCCGGCATGATAACGGTCGTGGTCGGTGAACGCGATGTCGTTCAATCCCTTCGCGCGCGCGCTGTCGACCCACGGCTGCAAGAGTTTCTGGGAATAGGGCTGGACTCGATGACCCTGCGGATGGCTGTGGTAGTCGGAGAATAGTTGATAGTTGATAGCTGATTGTTGATAGAAAAGCGGACCGCTGCAATCAACTATCAACAATGAACTATCGACTACCGATCACGGCTCGGTCATGAACTTCTGCCGGATCCGAAGCTCGGGGTATTTCGGAAAGAAAGCTTCCGCGGTGAACACTCTTCCCGGGGTCAGGTCGCGGGTCGCGATCGACTCTTTATATTCAATGTGCTCGCCGGGGTTAACCAGGACCGTTCCAGGCGTTTCCTTGATCGCGTGGTTCTCGGACCATTTTGTCAGCACCGTGTCCCCGGAGTTGATCAGTTGGACCTCGATTCGCTGGTCCGTTGGAAACTCGAGAGTGACCAGGTGATCGCCGAGATTGCTTACGTTTACCTTGACTTCCAATTGCCGGACTTCGGACAACCGGACCGGCTGAGGCGAAACCTGCAGATTCAGAATCAGACCGTTTAGTTTGCGGTTGGCATATTTCGGCAGAACTTCGGACGACGAAAACGGATGCATCATGCGGCTGAAGAAACCGCGCTTCTTCATGGTCGTCGTGGTCATAGGGGCCGGGGTCGATACCGCGCCCGCGGTGGACGCCGGCGAAGCCGCTGCTGCTTCGGACGGTGTCGGCGTGGGCAAGGATGTTGGGAACAGGGTGTCCTGCGCCCGAAGAGCTACCGCACCGAAAAACAGAGTGTAGAAAATGATGGCGGGACGAATCATCGACGGGTTAAACACGAGAGCTATCAATCGGTTATGAAATCCATCTTCGCGAGCCTGATTCTTGCATCGTTCGCGGTTTCCGTCTCGGGAAAAGATCGGCCCTGTATTTTCCCGGCCCACGACTAATCGGAGAAGAGAAGAAAGACGATGATTCGCTCATTATTAACGGCGCCGGCGGTGATCGCATTCCTTTGCCTCTGTCAAAATGTTCGCGCGATCGAGCTCGGATTACCCACCGATAACGACGCGATTTTTCACGGCGGCGGCGCGGCGTTCTACCAATCCATCGAGCGCGATTATCATGGCGAAAAATCCACTCCCTGGGAAGGCGGCCAATACGGATTCGTGCGCGATCCTGAGCAGACCCGCGAGGGCATCGTTTACACCCGCTTTCACGAAGGGATCGATATTCGCCCGGTTCATCGCGATGAAAATGGCGAACCGCTTGATGAAGTGCGCGCCATCGCGGACGGCAAGGTGGTCTACACGAGTCGGGTCGCAGGTTATTCCAACTATGGGAAATACATCGTGATCGAGCATGTTTGGGACGGCTCGCCGTATTACAGCTTGTACGGACACTTGAGTAAGATCGACATCCACACCGGCGACACGGTTCAGCGCGGGCAACATATTGCGGTGATGGGTTACACGGGCGCGGGAATCAATCGGGAGCGTGCCCACGTACACTTGGAATTGAACGTGATTCTGAATCACAAGTTCGAGGGGTGGTACGAAGCGAATCACACGAACGATCCGAACCACCACGGCATTTACAACGGCATCAACCTCGCCGGAATGGATATCGCGAAACTTTACCTTCAACTGCACGACAATCCTTTGCTGACGATCCCGCAGTTCTTCAGCCGCGAGGAAGTTTTTTACAAAGTGGCGTTCCCGCGCTCCCGGCGTTTCGAATTGCCTAAACTTTACCCGTGGATGGTAAGCGGAAATGCCGACGCAGAATCGCGATCATGGGATGTTTCCTTTGCGCGAAGCGGCCTGCCGCTGCGGATCGAGCCGAGCGATCGAAAGATCAACCAACCCGAAGTTGTCTACGTGAAACCGAGTTCGCTAAACGCTTCCTATCTGACGAATGGCGTCGCGACCGGACCAACAAGTCACGCGAATCTGACTGAATTCGGAACGCAAACAATGCGTTTGCTAACCTGGCCCGACTGAAAACCAGTCATCAGCGCGTCTCTTTTGGCTGGTTTTGCACGATTTGCCGGAGTGCGCTGATTTCCTTCTGCGCTGCAGCGAACAGATCGGAATACTTGCCTGTCCCACTCGACAACGAAGCGACATCCACATCGATCATTCGCACCCCGTCATAACAAATGAGATAAAAACGAACGTGGCCAGCTTGAGGATACGGGAAATCCCGCGTGGAAACCGCGTCCGAATCGTATTTTTCTCCAAGCTTCACAAAGCTCTTAGCGGCATTCCGAACAGTGTCGTACTTAATTCCTCCGAATAGTCCGAAGTTTCCCGTCGTGTAAATACTCCCGTCGCCGGCACTGGATGCCATCACGCTGAGAATCGTGTCCTGCAACGCCCAGTCCATGATGATCCCATCCACGTGCGGATATTCTGGCGTCGGCTTTCGACTCATTTGCGAAGGTGGCGTGCTCAACACTTTTAACCTGATTTCGCGCATCGCGTCGGCTGGCGTTTTTTTAGGTGACTCACTCTGGGAAAAGAGAGGAAACGACGTAATCAGCAGAGTGATTACAACGAGACCAGTGCGCATCGTCATATTTAACATGATCAACATGATGTCGGTTGACGTTGAGCAACCGCGACGCCGTGCCGGATCGCTCCTGAAATAAATCCAAGACATTCGATTGCGCCGCTTGGTTTTCCTGGAAGCGCGATCACCAACGATTCATCCACCACCGCGGCGAGGTTCCGTGAAAGAATCGCGTTCGGCGTAATCTTCATTGACTCCGAGCGCATCACTTCGCCGAACCCCGGCAACTCAACCCGCATGATCGCGCGGATCGCTTCCGGCGTAACATCGCGCAGTCCGATTCCAGTTCCGCCAGTTGTTAAAATCAATCCACAACCTTGTTTCGAAAACGAACGAACCGTCTCTTGAATTTTCACGGCGTCATCCGGGATCACCGCTTCGCACAGCACCTGCCAGCCATTTTTCTGCGCAACTTCCTTGAGCGCGGGTCCACCGAGATCTTTGTAATCGCCGGCGCTGGCGCGGTCCGAAACGGTAATTATTCCGACAACGATCTGCATTCTTTTGTAGCGGCGCTCTACGAGCGCCGTTTCTCGCGGTTTCGGCGGTCATAGACCGCCGCTACAACCGCCTTCCTCTTCTTAATCAATCGCACATCGGCGATCTGCATCCTTTTATCTACTGCTTTGCACATGTCGTAAATTGTAAGTAGCGCCAGCGCGACTCCGGTGAGCGCTTCCATTTCGACGCCGGTTTGCGCCACTGTTCGCGCGGTGCAGGTCACTTCTGCGCCGTCGCGCGCCGCCACAATGTCGATCTTCACTTCGCCAAGCGGTATCGCGTGACAAAGCGGAATCAATTGCGCTGTTTGTTTCGCGGCTTGAATCCCGGCGAGCCGTGCAGTGGCGAACACATTCCCTTTTGCGATTTGATCTTTCCCAATCAAGTCGAGCGTTCTGCGCTGAAGCTTGATTTTTCCTTTCGCAATTGCCGTTCGCGCGCTCATCGCCTTCGCCGACACATCAACCATCTGCGCGCGACCATCGCCGCTGATATGGGTCAGTCGATCCATTGCTTGTCACTGGTCACGCGTCACTTGTCACTGCCGATCATCCTCCAATCGCAATCATCTTCCGATCGGGCTGATAATTGTTTCGAAAATCGTGTTGTTCGGGTTTCCGATCGACGACATCGATAAAGAACTGCCGCAACTCCTCGTCGCTCGCGCCTGCGCGAAGGGGCTTCATGATGTCGAACTCAAGGTAACTTCCGAGACAGGGCCGCAATTTTCCATCGCAAGTCAGCCGCAGTTTGTTGCAGCTCTCGCAAAAATGAAGGTTCGTCATCGCGCCGATAAATCCAACGCGCTGATCGCGCCCCGGGACCTGGTAGTAAGTGGCGGGCCCGTTTGTTCGAAACGACTGTTCCGGAATTAACGGACCGTAACGCGATTCAATTGCGCGTTTGGCTTCGGCGACCGGCAGAAAATTTTCTTCGGTCAACACTTCAGTCGTGCTGACCGGCATCAGTTCGATAAAGCGCAGGATCAAATCCCGTTCCGCAGCGAACTCAATCAGTGGAACTAGCTGGTCTTCATTGCGGCCGCGCATCAGGACCGCGTTTAACTTGATTTGGTCGAATCCGGCAGCGATCGCAGCGTCGATGCCCTCCAAAACCTGCCCGTGAAAATCACGACCGGTAATGTGCGCGTAACGATGCCGATCCAACGTGTCGAGTGAGATGTTGATCGAGTGCACGCCGGCCTCGCGCAGCGCCTCCGCCATGGTTTTTCCGCCGGTTTCGTGAGTCAGTAACGTTCCGTTGGTGGAAATGCCCAGATTGCCGATCCCGGGAATCTTTGGAATTTCGCGAACGAAATCGACAACGTCACGTCGAGTGAGCGGTTCGCCACCGGTTACCCGAACTTTGGTTACGCCGAGACCGGCCGCGATGCGGATGAGGCGAAGTGTTTCCTCGTAGCTAAGAATCTCTTCGCGCGGCAACCACTCCTGAAGTTCGCGCGGCATACAGTAATTGCAGCGTTCGTTGCAACGATCGGTGATTGACACGCGCAAATACGAAATCCGATGGCCGAAGCGGTCTTCCATTTCCATTGCAACGTTATCGGCAACGCGGTGTTGAATCAAGACGCCGGGATGATTGACTGACCATGCGCCGGTTGTATCATTTTTTATGAAGACGATTTCGAAGGCTTTGCTGTTAGGTGTCGCGACTGCCGGACTCTGCCTAACAAGTTGCGAAACGCTGGACAAACGGATTTCCGAGCATCCCGACATGTTCAATTCTCTTTCCCGGCGCGATCAGGACTTGGTGCGGCAGGGGCAAATTCGCTCAGGCATGTCGCTGAACGCGGTGTGGCTGGCATGGGGTTCGCCCGACCAAAAGACGGCGGGTGAAATGCGCGGACACCAGACTGAGACCTGGATTTATCTCGCTGGCATCACCGCCTACGGTTACGGTTATGGCTACGGCCCGTGGGGTTATGGTTATGGCCCCTGGGGTTATGGCGGATTCGGCGGCGTCGGCGTTTTCCGTTTTCATCATGGCGGCCGGTTTGCGTTCTTTGGCGATCCCTTCTACGACCCGTTTTATTACTCCTACATTCCACCTACGATCTACTACCCGTATAAAACGGTCACGTTTTCCGGCGGGCGGGTAATGTCATTTCAATATTTCGTTAATCGATAATAATTGACCGCCACTTTTCGGCGCGTGTTTAGCCGGGAACGCGTGTAAACTCGAGCGATGGCCTACCGCTCATTTCGAGAATTTGTAGACGCGCTCGACAAAGCTGGCGAGCTAACGCGCGTCGCAGTTCCGGTCGATACCGAATTGCTGATCACCGAATGGGCCGACCGCGAAATGAAGTCACCGGGCGGCGGAAAAGCGTTGCTGTTCGAACAGCCCGTCGTCGACGGAAAAGTTTCGAAATTCCCCGTGGCTATCAACACCATGGGATCGCGCAAGCGCATCGCCATGGGGCTCGGGCGGGAAAGCATCGATGAAATCTCGCAGGAAATTCAACTCATCCTCAAAGCAAAACCGCCGACCGATCTCCGTGAAGGTTTCGCGCTTTTGAAACAGGGAATTCAGTTGCTCCATGCCCGACCAAAGAGCGTGCGGGACGCGCCATGTCAGGAAGTGGTGCACTCGCTTGAACCATCAACTATCAACTCTCAACCATCCACTTCGGCGATGTCGCTGCGAGATCTGCCGATTTTGAAATGCTGGCCCAAAGATGGCGGCCGATTCATCACTCTGCCGAACGTTCACACGCGCGATCCCGAAACCGGTGCGCGCAACGTCGGTTGTTATCGAATGCAGATTTTCGACGAACGGACAACCGCGATGCACTGGCAAGTTCACAAGGTCGGGGCGCGTCACGGCAAAGTTTATTACGAACGCAACGAACGGATGCCGGTCGCGGTCACACTGGGTGGCGACCCGGCTCTATCGTTCGCGGCGACGGCGCCGTTACCCGACGGGCTCGACGAAATTTTGTTCGCTGGATTCCTGCGGCGAAAATCGATCGAGCTGGTGAAATGCAAGACAGTCGATCTCGAAGTTCCGGCCGATGTTGATTTTGTTCTGGAGGGGTATGTCCAACCTGGAGAAATGCGGCCGGAAGGACCGTTTGGCGACCACACCGGTTACTACACTGCCGTCGAAGATTATCCGGTTTTTCACCTGACCGCGATTACTCATCGCAAGGGTGCGGTTTATCCGACCACCATCGTGGGCGTTCCGCCGATGGAAGATTTTTACATGGGCGATGCCAGCGTCCGGATTTTCCTGCCGGTGTTCAAAATGAATTTCCCGGAGCTGGTCGACATGACGCTGCCCGCCGAAGGCGTGTTTCACAACCTCGTGTTCGTGAGCATTCGAAAGCAGTACCCGTATCAGGCGTTCAAGGTCATGCATGGGTTGTGGGGAATGGGACAGATGATGTTCAGCAAATACATCGTGGTGGTGGACGAGGATTGCGATGTTCACAACACCAGCGAAGTCCTGTTTCGCCTGTGCGCGAATACGGATCCCGAGCGCGACACAAGTGTCATCAAAAATCCGAGCGATTCACTCGATCACGCGCCGACTCAACAAAACATTGGATCGCACATGGGCTTCGACGCGACCCGGAAACTGCCGGGCGAGAATTATCAGCGGCAATGGCCGGAGCTGCTCAAAATGACCGACGAAGCGAAGAAATTGGTCGACGCGCTGCAAAAGAAAACAGGCTGACTATCGACTAGACCCGGTGTGAAGCGCTGAATCCGAGTTCAGTCGAGTCTCAAGGTAAAAATCTCAACTGCTCAACACCTCAACGCTCGTTGTAATTCCGCTTGCACGCGTTTTTTCATGTCGGTGTATGCAGTATCGATTAGCTTCGTTAGAGCCGTGGTATTGAAGTCACGGCCGGGTCGGAGCTTCACGTGACGCATAAACTTGCCTGTGCCTTCCAACAGACCCTCCGGATCGGCAATTTCCGCACCGCGAAAGAACCCGACATTCACGTGCGCTTTGAAAACGTTGACGTACCCGAATGCTGCGTCAGCTATACACGCCGTCGGATGGCCATCGTGCAATAGTTCTCGCACATCCTCTCCACACTTACGCATAACCTCAAACCAATGCCGCGCGATTACACCCAATTCCCCTGTATGCGCCTTCATCCAGGTCTCGATGGCTGGATCACGCTTAACCGAACCAGAGAACCGCAGGACCTGATTCATGATCGTTACACAAGAAACAGAGTGCGCGAGTAATCGGGGTCTAGCGCCTAACGAGAAAAAGCTCAGCCACCGCAGGCGATGGCGAGCTTCTGCTTGAGTTTTCTACTTTTTAATTTCACTTTTGTAATTTTCTTTCCGGTCAGCGCTTGGCTCCAGCGATTGGTGAGGTCTCATTTGGACTCAAGCACTGGTGGCTCCCATGCAGGCAAAGAAAGCTGAGCCGGAAAAGCTGGGAAAATCTGCGCTAGCGTCTCTCTCTCCCCACCTGGCGTTTTACGGAGCCCAGCGCCGTCGATGAACGTCCACGTTTTGCCGCGATCTTCCGAGATGGCAACGAGAAAACTATTCGATCGCACCGTGCCCTCCGGCATCTGCACCCGAACTGTTATTGGCACGATGGCAAACTGTTTGTCACCCGCGGTGACGACCTCTTTAGGCTCGCTGACTTCGGCGCCGAGTATGGCGCTGCCGTGTGCTTTCATATCTTCCGTCCCACTACGCAGCATCTCAATCATTTTGTCTCGACCGCCAATCATCTCAACGAGCTTCGGATAGGTGAGATCCACCAAGCGCGCATAGTTTCCGGAAGTAAGCGCCACACTGTTCTCGGCAGCGAGCATTCGAATTCGCTGTGTCTGCGAGTCAGCGCTGGCGAGCTGCGCGCAAACCGCGACAGCTAATAGGGTCAGTGATGTGCGATATGTCATGCCTCGTTGGACCTAACGAAAATGGAGTGAGTGGAGCCGCTGGGAAGCGAGCGACATAGATGGGCGGACCCGTGAGGGTGAGCCTTCTGGGACTCGATGAAAAGTTTTTTGGTCATCTGAAATGTAAACGCGCGCTGGGGGGCGGTTAACTCCAGCGTTTGGTTAGATGCTTCACTTCGTAACTGGTAAATCCATGTTGTGCATCACGGCAATACCCCAGCCGTCCCGCTCTCTTGTCGCGATGAGCATGAGCAGCCCTTTCCGTAGGCCCATGTCCTGCCCGTTTTGCACAGCTCCGGTCTGAGTCCACGTAGCGTCTACAGATGCTACATCGGGTCGAAGAAAGCGGATTCGTGTCTCCAAGATCTTCAACTCAGCGTGCTTAAACGATGGGATCGGCCCCGCACCGTCGCCTTCCAGGAGCGGCCGGTGAAACTCTTCGATTGCTTTCCGGCCGTGCGCAGTCATTCCCCAGACGTTTGTGAAATCAGCATCCTCGTGGAAAACCATGGAAAAGGCATGGGCATCGAGCTTGGCGAAGGCTTCGCCCATGGCTGCAATCAAGGCGCGCACCGGCTTCTCATTGTCGCTTTGCACTGGAGCATCTGCTGCGCGGCTGAAAGATAAGTTGCCAAACACGGCGAGGGCTATCGTCGAGCGTAAAATAATAGAATGTCTCATAAGAGAGTGCGTTGGATTTGTTGTGATGACTCAGTTGGCCAGGAAAAGAGGATTCCGCATCTAACGAGACAGAGATAAGCCACGGGCGGGATCGGTGGCAAATATGATTGCAACCACTGCATTAGGGGCCCTGGCTTCATCGATTGGTTAGGTGACTTACTAAAGATTGTACGCCAGCTTGTGCGTCGGCTGGTAGAGTTGGATGTCGTCCGCGCCTGGCACCGCCATCATTATAACGCGGCCGTACTCCCTTTGCTCGATTGGACCTCGAAACTGCGCCCCTTTCCCCCGCAAATCGGCGACGGTGGCCTCGATGTCATCGCACATCAGAGCGATCAAGTGGTGACGCGGGGAATCGTAACTTTGGCCCTGCCACTCGCCGTGCGTCGGGTGCACTCCCATCTCGCTCGGCCCGCATTTGAAAATGAGCCAATCGTTATCAAAATCCTCCGCAACGTACTTCCAGCCGAGCACGTCACGAAGAAATGCCCGTGTAGCCTTTGCATCGTCGGAGTAGATCAACGTGTGAATCGAGGTAATCATGTCGTCATCTAACGAGAATAAGATCAGCCACTACTAGCGGCAGCGAGCTTAATCTTCAATGGAGGCGTCGAAGTCATCCGAAAGCTAGGCATCGGAGCGGCCAGCGGTTGGCTGCATCGCTTGGTTAGGCCTCTGAAGTGCTACGGCCTGACGCTCTTGCCGGTTTCCATCCCGAAATAAACGTCAACGTGTGTGAACTTCTCACCATCGCTCGTAAAAAACTCCGTATTTCGAAATCTATTGCCGTCCGTCTTTTCGCACTCGTAAGTAACGAAGGCTTCGTTCCCCTCCGCAAAGAGCTTCTTGATCTGAAAACCGCTTTGGTGCTCACTATTGGGCCAACACCTTTCCAAATACTGCTCTCTACTAATATTATCATCGAGCGGGCTGCTAAAGGTGAAATCGTCTCTCAATAAGCCCTCTAGCGACTTTCTGTCTTTTGAGTCGTAAGCAGCAAAATATTTGCGAACGAGGTGTGATATTGCATTCATTGGTTTGAGTTTCTTAGGTTGCTTGGTGTTCGCCAACGGGCGAGTTTAGGCCTAACGAGACCAAGCTGAGCGACCGCCGCCGAAAGCGAGCGGGGGTTTCGACTGAAACTCTTTTAGTCTTTTGAAATGTGAACACGCGCCAGGCGGCGATTCGCTTCATCGTTTGGTTAGGTCTATCGGTTATGATAAACAAACTGATTGTCTTCCTCTTTGGCAGCACAGACCGCGTTCTTTCCGTCGTCGTAGCAGAAGTAGAATGCGACGTCGAGCGCGCGAATCTCTTCGCGGAGCAGCGGAAAGAGTGAAAGCAGATGTGCCAACTCCTCTTTCGCGGTGGCGATGCGCTCCTGCGCTTCACTGCGTGCGATATTCTCCAGAGAGGACTTTGACGAAAAGCACTGCACGATGAATTTCGGCTTCAGCGGATCCTTAGACAACACCAAGCCGCCTATCGGGATCGCGCCGCCTCCGCGAAAGCGCTCGAAGCTGCGAGCAAAATCACGCTTTAGCTCCGCTTGCGTGTCTTCCGGTAGCGCGGGCGGCATAGACCTAACGAGACCAAGCTGAGCGACCGCTAACGAGAGCGCAAGTTTTCATCTCAACAACTCAACTTCTAAACATCTCAACGGGCGCTTCGCGCCTCGGCCGTTCGCTCCAGCGCTTGGTTAGGCCTATTGCGGCTTATATGTGCCGATGAATTTCCCGACATAGTTGCCTTCTTCGCGACCGCCTGGATGAACAATGGTCCAATCGAGAACCTCCGACTCGGGAAATGAGACGCGTTGCCACTGACGGTAAGAATGCACGGCGCCGATTTCGCTGCCGATACGACCGTAGACCATGCCGCCTTTGATCGCGTCTACTTCGATGAAGACCTCTTCGAAGACGCCACCGCCTGGATCTGTCAAACGCTTCCGAACTTCAAACCAGTAGCCACGCGGCAGCCATCAAGATAGCGCTTTCTCGCGGCAGGATATGTGGCGCGCGCCTTCGCGATATAGGGCGCTTCAGCTTTCATGAGCGCGTCGTAAGACCTCTGGCCAGCCGTCTTCATTGGTTTGTCGGACGCGCGCTGAGCAACAACGATTGACGGCACAAGAGCGAGAATAAGAACGGCGTGTTTCATAGGCCTAACGAGAAAAGATAAGCCACCGCAGGGTGCTGTAAAAATCTCGCTGAAGTTGCATCGCAATGGGGCGGTTGGCTTCATCGATTGGTTAGGTCTAGCGTGTCCGCTCGTCTAAGCGCTTCGCCCATCGCTCAAGACTGTTCGCCGACGTCGGTGGCTTCAAGAAATAAGGACCGGAATAAGATACTTTGCCTGTGAGCCTGTGGATGCGAATTATACCGCTCGGCTTGCCAGCGTAACCGAGACGGACGATGGACTCCCAATAGTCTCCGCGAAGCTCCGGTAGGCCAGTGCCGCCACAACCTTCGCGTGGAAAATAACGACCGTAGTAATACGCTGCGATCTGATGCGCGCGACTTTGCGTGATCTCTTCGCCAGCAACAGCCGACATCGCCACTGCCGCGACGAGCATCAGTGTCACCGTCAACGCGCGCGTCATAGACCTAACGAGAATTAGGCGCATGAATTTGCAAATGCACGTGAAAATGAAAATTCACGGCAAAATTAATTTTCTAACTCGTCGCCACCGTTTTACTTTTCGCGCCTCGTGGGTGACGCATTAACGCCTGGCGCTGAAATGGCCGGAAAAGAAAGCGCGTTGATCCCGCGGTCGCGGGGGCAACGCGCTTCAAATAAACGATCAGATGCTACGGTCTGCGGAACAGCTGATTCGTATCAACATCCCGGGTGAGTCCGCCCGGCGGCACACCACGCAAATCGTAGGAGCGGCCAGTGTACGGACTGAGAAAGATTCCCGGGCGATCTGTGCGCCGGGCAAATGGATAACCTCCCGGAGGCGGCGGACCGTACTGGCGCGCGCGGTCTTCCTGAATCGCGTGTCCGATCAGCGCGCCACTAGCAGCGCCAATTGCCGCTCCAATCACCGCGCTTCGCGGCCCGCCCCCGGCCAAACCACCGATGAGCGCACCCGCACCGGCGCCAGCGGCGGCACCCTGACCAGTTGGCGTATCACACGAATCGAGAACGAATGCGGCAAGAGCGACGCCGCACACCGTTGTGAAAAGCTTCTTGTTCATAATGTTTCCCTAATCAGCCCATTGAACCGTGCAATCCGATAGATGTTGCGATCAGCGCGGACGCACGAACACCTTATTTACACTTTCGTCCAAAATCAGGTCTCCGGGATGGGCCTTTCCCTTGCGACAGTCGTAAACGTTGCTCGAGTATGGACTTTTGATGTAGCCCCAAGTGCTTCCACCGCCGGCACCACCGCTGAGAAGTGCCAAATCGCTTCCCATCGGGTAGTCTTTTCCGCTTGGTGGCGGATACTTTTTGACAGCCTCTTCCTTGGTAATAATCTTCGGATCTTTCGCGTCCCGCGTGTCCTGGGCGCGAACCTGCACGAGCGGTATCAAGACGAAAGCCGCCACAACCAGCGCTGAGATTAAGCCTAGATATTTTTTCATAGTGTAGTGTGATTTACGATTTCGGTGAATCAGACGGATCGCACTTTCTGTTCATTCAAACAAGCTTAAACAGTTGAGCGGCAATCCTTCCGGTCTTTTCCAATTTGTTCAGACTGTATTCTTTTTCAAACACCCGAAACTTGTCCAGCTCCATTCGCCGTAAAAGGCCGCGGTAGATCGAGGCCATGATTTCCGCTGCCACCATCGATCGGCGATCTTCTCTGGGCAAGAGTTCCGCCGCTCGCGAGAAAAATTGCCGGGCGCGAGTGGCTTCGAATTCCATCAGTCGCACAAAACGCTCGTCATACCGGCGAGCTTGCAGCTCTTTTTCCGAATAATCGAAACGGGCTAAATCCTCCTGCGGCAAATAAATTCGCCCGGACTGAAGATCTTTGCCTACGTCGCGGATGATGTTGGTTGTTTGGAGCGCCAGCCCGAGCTGGATCGCGTAGTCCTTGCAGGCTTGGTTCCGGTAACCAAAAATCTCGATGCTGACCAGGCCGACCGCACTGGCCACTCGATAGCAGTAGACCCGCAACTCCCCGAACGTCGCGTAACACTGGATGGTCAGGTCCATTTCCACGCCGGCGATGATTTCCTCCAACATTTTCGGCCGAAGCGAATACTTGTTCATCAAATCCCGCACTTCGGCGGCAATCTCCGATTCGTTAGGCCGCGGCGTGCGCAACCAATCGCGCCATTCAAATAACCGGCGACGCTTCTCTGCAACGTCGAGGTCGACATCGTCGGCAATATCGTCGATCACCCGGCAAAACGCGTAAAAGCTGGTGATGTCGCGCCGGCGTTCACGCCCGAGCGAAACAAACGCCAGAGCCAGGTTCGATTTGCTGGCCCGGGTAATCTTGGTCGCATTCACAACTGAAATTCGCGTCGTCGATTAATATTCGATCCAGGTCTGTTGGTAAACGGCGCCGGTCTCGCCGCGGCGAAACAAGCAAACCCACGAAGCGAGCAACCATCCCGTCACCAGACCGCGGGCAACAACGAAAATCGATTTCCAAACGATCATGGCGAGCTCGCGGTCGGCGATTGCGCCGCGAACAATCGCGTCCGCGGTCGTCAGAATGAAAAAATGGATGCCGCAAATCAGCAAAAACCAGCCGAAACGGCTGAGATTATTCTTGATGAACTCGCGATGAGCGCGGATGGCTTCGCGCAACGTCTCGTTGTGGAGCGCGAGGGAAATTTGGACCGAACTGAACGCGATAATGATGCCGCACATTACGACTCGTTCGATCGGCAGATAATCGAGCACATCGGGGACGTTCATGAAATAGGCGAGTAACAACGGCAACCGCACGATCAGGAAGCTGATCAGCACCACGATCCCGGCCCACTCCAAAACGTAGCTGAACCGGCGCATGGCGAAGCGAAAAAGTTCGCCTTCTTCGAAGCTCAATCCGCGGATCCAGGCGAAACAAACAGCAATGACGTAGATTTGGATGTAAACGCCGAGCAGATATTCGAAAATAAACGCGAACGCGTCGATGCTCGCGGAAACCTGTAGAAGTCCGGCTGCCGGAAGAAGGCCGCCCCACAACGGCAGCGCCCAAAACACGATCGGTTTCAACAGCGCTGACACCGCGGTGAAGAGCAGGATCAGATAGACCAGGTAACCGCCGACCCGAAATCTCTTGTGCAGCGCGCGCATCAGCGCGCTATGCAAACCGCGCCAATTCATGAGCATCATCACCGCAGCGATCGCCGACAGCGGATAAGTGGTGGTCGCGCAATCGAAAATTCCAGCCACACCCTCCAATGCCGGCAACGGCGCTTCCTGCCAGATTTCAAGAAACGTGGGCCAATGCCACGAGCTCATCGACGTCAATTGACTAAGATCGATGTCTGAAGTGCTTTGAATCGGGGTGAAGGTGGAAAATTGAAAAACGAAGTAGGCGAATCCGAGCGCGACGAACGTCAGCCAGATCCGTTTGTATCGAAGCAAACACCGGAAACCGTCCCGTAACGCCAGCCGGACCGGATTGAACAGCAGCAGGATCACGTAGCCGCACAGAAATCCGAGAATCGGGTACAGTCGCAGCGTCTGGGGCGACATCTCAGGACTCCACGCCGCTAAATGACGAATGACAAATGACGAATGACGAAATAATGACCAAATCGGAATGACGAAACCAGATTTCGATGTTGCGTTGCGACTTTTTGTTTCGCGATTCCTTCGACATTCGTCATTCGTGCTTCGTCATTCCAATTCGCCTCAGCGAATCAAGCCCCAGTGCGGAATGAACGGCCAGTAAACAAGCAAGCCGCGACCAACGAGATTCTTCTCCGGCACCGGACCCCAGTAGCGGCTGTCGAAACTGTTATAGCTGTTGTCGCCCATCGCATAATAGCTGTGCTCCGGAATCTGAAACGTTCTCGTTGGATCCGAGAGGTATTGTTGGCCTGGACCGTAGCCGCGGTATCCGTCCTTGGCCTCCATCACCCTGTGAAAACCATATCCCTCCGCAGGTTTAGCGTTCACATAAAGAAGCGGCGGTTGGATCCGCAGCGTATCGTTCGGTAAACCGGCCAGTCTCTTAATATAAAAGGGCGCGCCGGTCTCGGGGTCCTCCGGAATCATCGGAATGTGTTTGGTCCGAAATACGAAAACATCCCCGCGATGAGGCTTGACGAAGTTGTAACTGAATTTGTCGACGAAAACCTGGTCGCCGGTGTCGACCGCGCCGCGGGCGATGACTTCGTTGCGCCGATATCGGACGCCGGGCGAGACCTTGAAGTCGGCCCGCAATTGGTCCGGCGGGCAATAAACCATGAAGTGCTGGTGCTGACAGATGATTCGCGACCAGGTAAAGAAAAAGAAAAACTTCTTCTGCTCGATTTGCAGGACCTGATCGTCCTCTTGCGACACCACGTTGATGTAATTCCGCCCGCGGAGAATGAACTCCGCCGCTTGCCGCACAAAATTCGGCGGCGGCGCCGCCATTGGGCGGCCGATAATCCCATTCAACGTCGGCTGCATCGAGCCGGTTGGAATCTTAAACGGCTGCAAAAAATAGGAACGGATTCCGATCGCGACGACGATTGCGACCAGGATTACCTCGACGTTCTCGCGCCAGTGCGATTCCCAGGTGACTGGCGTCAGCTGATGCAATTTGGCGTCGAGTTCTTCGGCCCGGCTCTGAATCTGTTTTCGATCGCGCTGTTTTAATGCCGCGCGCAGCCGCCTGATCATCCCACCGACTTCGTCGTAAGTCGCCGCCTCCATCACATCGCGTTTGTAACGCAGATACTTCTGGGCGTGGCGCACCAACAGTTTGCTGTGCTTAACGTAACGCGACGTGAACATGAGTTAAATGCCGAAGCACGAATGTCGAATGTCGAAACAATGACAAAGCTCGAATGACAAAGAAAACGGATCGCTAGGCAAGCCCGGTGTCGATTCAATTATTTGGCGGTTCCTTTGATTATTTATCATTTTGAATTTCCTTCGTCATTCGTCATTCGGATTTCGTCATTTCAAAGCGCAGTTTACTGCGCTTTGAGCACCTCAATGAAGGCTTCCTGCGGAATGTTAATCTTGCCAATGCTTTTCATTCGCTTCTTTCCTTCTTTTTGTTTCTCCAACAGCTTTCGTTTGCGGGTGATGTCGCCGCCGTAGCATTTCGCGGTAACGTTTTTTCGCAAGGCCGAAACGTTCTCCCGGGCAATAACTTTTCCCCCGATGGCCGCCTGGATCGCCACCTGGTAAAGCTGCCGGGGGATCACCTCTTTCAATTTCGCAGCCAGCTGGCGTCCCCTCGCCTCGGCCCGGTCTTTGTGCACGATCATCGAGAAAGCGTCAACCGGTTCACCGTTCACCAGCAGGTCCAGCTTCACCAGTTTCTCCGCACGGTAGCCCGCATGTTCGTAATCCATCGAGCCATAACCGCGGGTGATCGACTTAATCCTGTCGTTAAAATCGACGAGGATCTCGTTCAGCGGCAGCTCGCAATGCAACATCACACGGCGAGAGTCCAGGGTCTCGGTGTGGTCCATCGTTCCGCGCTTTTCCAGGATCAATTGCAGGATGTCGCCGATATATTCGTTCGGGCAAAGCACGTAGGCGCGCACGATCGGTTCCCGGATTTCCTTGATCTGGCTCGGGTCGGGCAGGTGCGCAGGATTGTCGATCAAAAAAGTTTCACCGCGCGTCGTGATCACTTCGTAAACGACGCTGGGGCTCGTCGCGATGATGTCCATGTTGTATTCGCGACGCAATCGCTCCTGGATGATTTCCATGTGCAGGAGGCCGAGAAATCCGCAGCGGAATCCGAAACCGAGGGCAACCGAACTTTCCGGCGTGTAAATAAACGCCGAATCGTTCAGCCGAAGTTTCCCAATCGCGGTTTTCAAATGTTCGAAATCGCCGGTGTTGATCGGGTAAATTCCGCTAAAAACCATCGGGTGAATTTCCTGGAAGCCAGGCAATGGCTCGCGCGCGGGATTTCGTTGATCGGTGATGGTGTCGCCGATCTTCATATCGCTAACGGTTTTGACGTTTGCGATAAAGTAACCGACATCGCCGCCGCTCAGCTTCGGCTGCACAAACATCTTGGGCGTAAACACGCCCACTTCCTTGATCTCATAGCGTCCATCGTTGCTCATCATCCGGATCGCCTGGCCCGGTTCCATCTTTCCCGACACCAGGCGAACGTGACCGATGACTCCGCGATAGACATCGAAGACGGAATCGAACACCAGCGCGCGTAAAGTTTCGTCTTTCGGTTTTTCCGGCGCTGGAATCCGGTGCACGATCGCTTCCAAAATTTCCTCGACCCCGGTTCCCATTTTCGCGCTCGCGGCGATCGCTTCCTCAGCTGGAATCGCAAGAATTTCCTCGAGTTGACGCTTCACCGACGGTACATCCGCGTTCGGGAGATCGATCTTATTGATGATCGGCACGATGGTCAGGCCTTGTTTGTGCGCGAGGTGGACGTTCGCCACGGTTTGCGCTTCGACGCCCTGCGCCGCATCGACAATCAACAACGCGCCTTCGCATGCGGCGAGCGATCGCGAAACTTCATAAGCAAAATCGACGTGACCCGGCGTGTCGAGCAGGTTCAATCGATAGGTCTGCCCGTCTTTCGCGCGATATTTCATTGCCACCGGGTGCGCTTTGATCGTGATTCCGCGCTCCCGTTCCAGGTCCATCGAATCGAGAAGCTGGTCCTGCTTGTCGCGCTCGTGAATCGTTCCTGTCGTCTCGAGCAATCGGTCCGACAAGGTGGTCTTGCCGTGATCGATGTGCGCGATGATGCAGAAATTGCGCGTCAGTTCGATTGCCATGAAAGCCGCACTATGCGGGGCCGTGCGTCATGGGTCAATTGTAGGGCAGGCGCTGCGCCTGCCGAACTTTCGAATTGGCAAGGTCCGAGCCGGACTGGCATTCTGCGCTCGCCCAACTTAAGTGGACATCATGCACGCGCCATAACTCGCGTCTTCGATTTCAGATCGAAAATCCAAATGCACAAGCGTCTCCTGCTATTCGATATCGACGGAACGCTTATCCATTCCGGTGGCGCCGGGATGGAAGCTTTGAAGCGCGCCCTGAAGGAACGTTTCAAAATCGAGGACGACCTTGGGGACATCGAGATCGCCGGTATGACGGATTCCGGAATCGTCACGAGCATCCTCAACAAACACAACATTCCGGCCAACGCCGGGAACGTCACAGCCTTCCTCGACAGCTACGTCCATTTTCTCTCGCACGAGCTGCCCCGCCGCAAAGGAAACCTGCTCCCCGGGGTTCTTGAGCTCTTGAAGAAGCTAAAAACACGAAAGCATGTCGTGCTCGGGCTGCTGACCGGAAACGTCTCCCGCGGCGCACAATTGAAACTCGGTCATTACGGCGTCTGGCACTTTTTCGAATTCGGCGCCTTCGCGGACGATCATCACGATCGTAACCAGCTTGGATCATTCGCCCGCGCGCGGGCCCAAGAGAAGCATGGCCGCGAATTTTCAGCCGGGGAGATCGATGTCATCGGCGACACGCCGCGCGACATCGCCTGTGGGAAAGCGCTTGGCGCGCGCACCATTGCCGTGGCAACCGGCAGCTGGAGTCGCGAAAAGCTCGCCGAGCATGCTCCGGACATTTTGATTGATGATTTTTCCGACGTTGACCGTCTAATTGATACGCTCGATTGGTGATCAACCGGCGATGTTCGATGGAACCATGCGAGTCATTCCGCCTCCTGAATCTATGTCACGAAAACAACAAACCAACGTTTTGCCGCTGAACGGCGAAATCGATCTCCACGTTTCGCCGGAGGTCGCAGACTCGTTGCGAACAATGATCGAAAAGAAACCGAATCAGATCGTGGTCGATCTTACCGAGGTGACGTATCTCGACAGTTCCGGCCTGGCTGTGCTGATCGAGGGAATGCAGAACGTCCAGAAGTACGGCGGAAGGTTCGGCCTGGCCGGTGTCCAGGACGACGTCAAACACATCTTCGACATCGCCCGCCTCGATCAGGTTTTCGAAATTTATCCCGACGTCGACGCTGCCCTGGCCGCGACGAAAACGACTGCGATTTCGGAATAAGAACTGCTGCAAATTCCGGCCTGGATGGCGTTGCTGGACTGGGACAATTTTCTTCCGTTGGAGGGCGAAATCGACCTGCACAGGTCTCCGCGAGTCGAACGCTCACTCGCGTCAATGATCAAACGGAAGCCGAATCACCTCGTCGTCGATCTTTCCGGAGTGACGTTCATCGATAGTTCCGGCGTCGCAGTCTTGATTCGCGCCCTTCAGAACGTTCGACAATACGGCGGCAAGCTTACTCTGAGCGGAATGAACGATAAGGTGCGGCCAATCTTTGAAATCACCCGGCTCGATCAGGTCTTCGTCATCGATCCTGGCGATAGCCTCTCACTTGGCGATTGAAACAGGAGCTTCAAAGTCGCGTCCACGTTGGCCTCCATGCTGAACTGCGAAGCGCGTTCGGCATTGGTCATTCTGGCCGCAGCCCGACGCGATTCGTCCGACCAAAATCGGATTGCATTGCGAAGCGCGATGACATTGTTCGGAAGATCGACGACGGAACCGTGAACGTTGTCCTGGATAATCTCGCTGAATCCGTTGTCGCGAGTTGTAATGACCGGCAGGCCGCACGCGAGCGCCTCGAGACAGGCGTTCGAAAACGGGTCGTAGACGCTCGGTAAAATGAAAATGTCCGCGGCGGCGTACATCGGACGAACGTCCGTGATTTCTCCGAGAAACCGCACCGGCTCTTCTGTAAAAAACCGCTTCGGTCGATAACCACGCTGATCACCGCGGCCGGCAACGAACAAACGCAATCTGCGATTCTGAGAGAGCTCGAAAGCTTCGATCGCGAACCGCAGCCCCTTTCTTTCCCAACCCGAGCCGGCAAAAAGTAGAGCAATTTCGTCCGGCTTCAATTTCAACTCAGCGCGGGATTTCTTGCGAAGTGACGGATCAAAGCGAAATTTCTCCAGCGGCACGCCGGTCCGAACGACGTCAACCTTGCCGGCGGAATATCCATAAAGATCTACGATCTCACGTTTCACCATTTCCGAATTCGCGATAACGTGACCGGCGCCGGCTTTTCCAAGAAGCGTTTCCTCGAGTTTCAAGATGTCCTGATGTTTCCGATTGATGCCACGAACAAATCGTTGAAGCGGCATTTCAAATTTTCGGCGCCGATTGAGCCAGGCCCGGTGCACACCGTCGCCGGCGCGATAAACATCGCAGCGCCAAACCCGTTCCAGACTCATCAGCACGTCGCAGTGAAGTTGTGGGCGCATTTTCTCGAGCTCGTCGGCAAACGAGATTGGAGAATCGGTGTGAATGCGGGTAATAGGACCAAACGGCCATTCGCTGTCAGGCCAGTCGTTGGTGGCAATCAGCTGCGCCTCATGACCACGCTCGGCAACCCCTTGCCCAAGCCTTTTCAAATAGGCTTCCGCACCGCCGCTGGGTGAATAGCCACGGCGGACAAAAGCGATTTTCAATTTTTCAGTATCCGCCAAACACGCCAAATGACGCTAACATTGGGCGCAAAAGCAACGTATCTTTGACTTTTCGCGTCCTTTAGCGTGTTTAGCGGACGCTTCTCAACATGATAGAAACGCAGCGATTGGAAAGTTCCGTGGGTACGCCACGCCTGCTGCCGCGGAGTCTCCTTTACTCGATCTTCGCTAGAATTGGCGGACACGGACTCGACACCGATTCTTTTGAGGCGCTACGCGCCTCCTATCACGGAAATTTTCTCGGCAAAGCCGTGGCTTACGACAATCGCCAGGATGAAATCCCGGCGAGTTTCATTCAATCGCTTCGCTGGCATCCGGTCCGGCTGATCTCGTTTGTCGGCCGCCCATATTATTATGGAGTGAAGAAAAAATATCTCGACCGGGTTGCGTCGCGGCACCTTGAGAGCGGCCGCTACGACTTTTTTCACAGTTGGTCGGGTGATTGCCTGGAAACGCTGCGAGTGGCGAAAAGGAAAAGCATTCCATCGTTGATCGAAATTCCGACCTGGCATCGTGGAAGTCAGAAATCAGAAGTCAGAAGTCAGAGGTCAGAGGTCAAAAGAAGTTGGAAGACACGGCTGTTGTTGGAACGCGAAAGGTTCTTGGAAGAGTACGATCTGGCGACGCTGGTTGTCGTGCTTTCCGAAAAAGCCGCCGAGTCTTTTCGCGCGGCGAGTTTTCCAGACGAGAAACTTTTTTATCTGCCGCGTGGCGTGGATGTCGACCGTTTCAAACCGGGGTCCGAGCTCGCCACGGGACGAGTCCGTCCGACTGGCGGACCGGACGGGCGGCAGCGTCCGCCGCTTTTTCGTGCGATCTTTTCCGGCGCGCTAATCGAACGCAAAGGAATCCACCATCTGCTGGAAGCGTGGCACCGATTGAACCTCAAGGATGCGGAGCTGTGGTTGCTCGGCAGTGTTCACGAAGAAGCCAAGCCACACCTGAAGAGATTCTGGCGAGACAACATTCGCGTTCTCGGTTTCAAGCGCGATCTCGAGAATTATCTGAACCAGGGGTCGATCTACGTTTTTCCATCTCGGCTGGAAGGCAGCGCAAAAACAATTTACGAGGCAGCGGCTTGCGGATTGCCAATGATCACAACGCGCGAAGCCGGTGACGTGGTCCGCGACGGAGTGGAAGGAATCATTGTCAAACCGGGAGACGTCGATGCCATCGCGACCGCGATCGAGCATTTGTACAAACATCCGGAGATTGTCGCGAGCATGGGCGCCGCGGCGCGCCAGCGGGTAATGGAAAATTTTACCTGGGACCTTTATCGGACGCGTTTGTTAGGCGCTTACGAACGCGCCATCCAGCTCTGTAGCGGCGGTCTGTGACCGTCGCATAACCGATTTCATGCCTGAGCGGCTTCGTAGGCTTGATGAAACATTCATGGATATTCCGATTTATTTCGTCACAGCAAACACTCATACGCACCAGCGAATTTTGAGCGATGCGGAGGTTCACAACCGCTTTATTGAGTTCGCGGAAGAAGGCGAATCGCATGGAGCCTGGATAGGTGCTTACGTTTTGATGCCCGATCATTTCCATCTGTTCGTAGCTGTGGATGATGAGCGCTTAGAATTGTCCGCTTGGATGAAATCGTTAAAGAATACACTCTCGAAAGTCTTCCGAAGCAAAGCCATACCAGCCCCGCACTGGCAGAAGGGCTTTTTCGACCATATTTTGCGCAGTGATGAGTCGTATTCCGAAAAGTGGGAGTATGTTCGCGACAATCCCGTTCGCGCTGAACTGGCCGAGAAATGGAGCGACTGCCATTCGCTGGCGAAATCTTTGATCTAGAGTTCCGGCGCGGCGCAACGTGAAAATAGTGCGGCGCTCAGAGAGCGCCGCTACAAACTTATGAACATCCTCCTGATCCAACTCAAGCGCATCGGAGATTTGATTCTCACCACACCGGCGATCGCGGCCGTGCGCGGGAAATTTCCACAGGCCCGAATCACACTCATTATTTCCGACGAATGCAAAGCACTCGCTCCGGCGATTCGTGGAGTTAATCGACTTTGGATCATGCGCCGGGGATTCGGCGGACTTGGAACACTGGCCGCTGTTGCAGGCGGCGGATTCGATTACTGCATCGACTTCACGCGGAACGATCGCTCGGCATTGCTGGTGTTCCTCTCGCGCGCGAAGAAGCGGATCGTTTCGTTCCGGATCAAAGTACGATCCAAATTTCGGACGCGATTTTACAACGAGTTTGTTCCGCATCGGATGCGCGACATGCACACGGTCGATTACCATCTCGCTCTGCTCGCGCCGTTGGGAATCGCCAACGCGCCCGGAGAGATCGATTTGGCATTGCCTGAAAGCGCAATCTCGGCGGCCGAGGAATTGCTCGAAGCAAACCATGTCAGGAAACCGTTCATCATTTTTCATCCCGGCTCAGCCCGCGCGGAAAAATTTTGGGACGCGCGACGCTGGTCGGAAGTGATCAACCACGCCGCCGCGGACCACGATGTCGATCTTGTGTTGACCGGCGGATCTTCCCTATTCGAGCAAACGCACATCAGCGACATCAAATCGAAGGTGCGCCGGCCGGTTGTCGACCTCTCGGGCAAAACCGATTTGCTTACCCTCGCTGCACTCATCGCCCGGGCGCGATTGTTGATCACTGTCGATTCGGCGCCGATGCATTTGGCGGCGGGAACGCGAACGCCCCAGGTCATCCTGTTTGGGCCGACGAATCCGTTCCACTGGCGGCCTCGCGAGAGTTCGGCGTCGATCTTGCAGGGAGATTCGAAGTCACCTATGACGGATTTTGTTCCGAAGCAGCCGCGCATCCCGATGAACCAAATCTCGACGGAACCGGTGATCGATGCTATGGAGACGCTGCTGTCGAGTCCGGCAGCGAGGCCATCGTTATGAGCAAGGCAGAAGGCGCCAAAGTAAAGCTCTCGTTCTGGGAAACCATGCGAACTGCATGGGGACCGTACCGGCGACTTTACACTTACGCCGGTCCGTACAAATGGCGATTCATGCTCGGCCTCGCTTTCGGCGTCACCTACAGCTTGGTGAACTCGGTCCTGCCCCTGACCGTCCTCAAAGTTTCGAATTTTGTTTTCCACGGCGCCACGCCCAATCCAAAGATGATGCTCGCACATCCGGAGTTGTTGAACGTCGGTCCGAAGATCGATTCGATTGTCTGGATTTGCCTGGCCATCCCGCTGGTCATGACCGTTCGCAGTCTCTGCTCCTACGGAAACGTTTACTACATGAACTGGGTGAGCAACAAGGTGGTCAACGACATTCGCAATCAGCTCTTCGCCAAAGTCATGCATCACTCGATGGATTTCTTCAATCGGATGCGCAGCGGATATCTCATGTCTCGCATCGCCAGCGATACGCGCAATATGCAACAGGCCCTGGCCAGCGTAAGCAGCGACGTCTTTAAGCAACCGATCACGATCATCGGCGCCACGGCCGCGCTGCTCTGGATGGATTGGAAGTTCACCATCGTCAGTCTGGTTTTGTTTCCGATTTGCATCATTCCGATTCGAATTTTCGGGAAGCGCGCGCGGGAAGCGGTCCAGCGCGAGCAAAAAGGCGGCGTGTTGATGTCGGTGACGATGCAGGAGAGCTTCGCCGGCATTCGGGTGATCAAGTCGTTTGCTCGCGAGGATCAACAGGAAAAGGCGTTCCGTCGCGGTGCGCAGCAATCCTTCGCTCATACCATGCGCACAACGAAAGCCACTGAAGCCGTTGGACCGCTCGTTGAAATCATCGCCTCGGTCGGCGTGGGGCTGGCCCTTTGGTACGTTTACGCAACAAATCTGAGCGCGGGCAGATTCTTTGGATTGATCGCAGGCATCTTTATCATCTACGAACCAGTCAAGACGTTGAGCAAGCTGCACATTATCATGCAACGTTCGCTCGGCGCCACTACCCAGATTTTTGCCATCCTCGATTCGGTGCCGGAGGTGCAGGACGCGCCGGATGCGATCGACCTTGCGACATCGCGAGGCCAAATCGATTTCCAAAACGTAACGTTCCGTTATTCGACCGGTATTATCGACGCCGTCCGGAACATCAACCTGCGGATCGAGCCAGGGAAAACGTACGCCTTGGTCGGAGCAAGTGGTGCCGGTAAATCGACAATTCTTTCGCTCATCTTGCGGTTGTACGATCCGATTTCCGGCAGCATCAGGATGGACGACCACGATTTACGGACATTGACGCAGAAATCTTTGCGCGCCCAAATTGGCCTCGTGACTCAGGAAACGTTTCTATTTCACGACACCATTTTCAAAAACATCCAGTTCGGCCGTCTCGGAGCGACGCGGGAGGAAGTTTATGCCGCGGCCAGGACTGCGTACGCGCACGACTTCATCATGGCCCAGCCCGATGGCTACGACACCGTCATCGGCGATAAAGGATGCCTTCTGTCGGGCGGACAACAACAACGCGTGGCGATCGCGCGAGCACTGTTAAAAAATGCACCCATCCTGTTGCTCGATGAGGCGACGTCTTCGCTCGATACCGAATCGGAAAAGCAAATTCAAAAGGCGCTCGAACAACTCGCCGCCGGCCGCACGGTCATTGCCATCGCCCATCGGCTCTCAACCATTTTGTCCGCCGACCAAATCGTGGTCCTGGACCAGGGACAGATAAAGGAAATCGGCTCGCATTCCGAGTTGCTTGAAAAGTCAGGCTACTACCGGCGCCTCTACGACTTGCAGTTTCAGCAAACGACGCCAGAGTCAGAAGCTGCATCCGAGCCGGACGTGCTGGCCGAAGAATTGGTGTAGCAGAACGTAGAGCTGAGATGCCCCTTAATTTCGATCTCCATACTCACTCGTTTTTCTCCGGCGACGGAGTTTCGAGCCCGGAAGATCTGATTGCCGCCGCAAAGGCAAAAGGTCTGCACGGCATTGCCATGACCGATCACAACACGTGCGACGCTGTGACTTACATGCTCGAAAAAGGTCTGATGCGCGCTGACGGTCAGCCGGTGGACGGCTTTCTGGTTTTGCCCGGCGTCGAAGTCACTACCGCAGATGGTCACCTCCTTTGCATCGGCGCGCAGCTGCCTTACTTGAAAGGGAAACCGGCACGCGAAGTTTGTGAAATCATTCATCAACGCGGCGGCCTCGCCATTCCGCCGCACCCCTACGATCTTTTTCGCGCCGGGATTCGCTTCTCCGTCCTGGAGACGCTTCCGGTCGACGCGATCGAAGTTTTCAACGCTGCAACCACGCTGCGCCGTTATAATCGATACGCTTTCAAATACGCGCAGGTCCGCAGTCTTCCCATGGTCGCCGCCAGCGATGCCCATCACGCCGCGGCGGTTGGCACCGCTTACACGATTCTAAACACGGATGATTTCTCGGTGAGCGGAATCCTTGCCCAGATTCTCAAGAGTAACGAGCTCAACCAGCGATATCTCACGCCGCGCGACAGTCTGCGTAAAACCTGGAACAATTGGCTCCGTTTACGTCGTCGCAAGAAAATTCCCGAGCTCGCCGCCAAGGACCGCCGCGCGGGCAACGGATCATGACTTCTGACCTCTGACCTCTGACCTCTGACCTCTGACCTATGGCTGCTTACGTTATTGTCGAAATCGAAATCACCGATCCTGTCGGTTACGAGGACTACAAGAAGCAGGCGGCCGCGACTGTTCAGAAATACGGTGGTAAGTACATCGTTCGCGGCGGGAAAACCGAAGTGCTCGAGGGCAATTGGAAACCGAAACGAATCGTCGTTCTTGAATTCCCGACAATGGAACGCGCGAAAGAGTGGCTCAATTGCGAGGAATATCGCGAGCCGCGAAAGCTTCGGCATAAGACGGCGAAAACGAACATGCTCGTGGTCGAAGGTGGCGGGACCTAACGTTACGGCGAAGCGCCGGAAGTAATTTCGCTCAGAAGATTTTCTACATCGCCCTTGGAATAGAAATTCCAAAGAGGTCCGTCGCGGTGCAGCAAGCGCCGACCGAGGTCTGTCATAAGGGCACGGTCGTAAAACTTGTTTAGGTTTTTCGAAATCAAGTCTTCATTCAGGTCGGTGGCGGCTGGAAAAGCCCTGGCCAGCTCGCGAGCCCTCGTCTTAATCAATTCCTCGTACTTGATCACGTTGTGGTCCGACAGAAATCGACGAAAACGATCGTAGGACCATTCCAAAATTTGAATTTGCCGCTCGATCGCATCCGATTCAGCGGCGAGTTTGCGGGCAAGATCGGCGTCCAGCTTCTCTGCGATCGGCGCATGTCCTTTTTTCACTTTGAGCCAATCAAGACTGTTCCAGGACGCAAGCGTCGCCAGCGGGTTCCGGATAACGGCAAAACATTCGAAATGTTGCGACAAAGGTTCGAGCAACGCCGTAAACGCCAGCGGATGTTTGATCGCAAGGGTGAAATTTTCGGATAGCGGCTTGTCGATGAAGATCTTGCCATGCTCAGTCCGCCGCGATCGCGTTCCCGTACCATCAACCTGATCGCCCGCTGCGTTGTCCCGGATTTCACCGCCCACATGCTTTGAAATGGCAAAGCCCTGTTCACGGAGCGAACAACGCGCCTCAGCGCAGAAATTTTCGATCGCATCCGCGAGCGCTGCAGCGTCGCGACACTGGGAAAAGTCCCAAACATCCATCGGCTCATGCAACGCGACGACGTCAGGCAATTTATTGAGCAACGAACAAACTAGCGTCGTTCCTGAGCGCGGTATCCCGGTAATCAAAACGTTGCGCTTCGAACTCGCGGACATTTTTATCAGGCGTTCGCGGTTACTGCTAAACGCTCGGCGACTCTGCTCTTCAGTTCCTTGATCAGCGAATCATGCTCGCTGCGTCCGATCAGGTCGTTCATTTCCTCCGGATCGTTTTTCACATCGAACAATCGATATGGCTCGCGTTTACGGTTCAGCATCAGCTTCCAGTCCCGATCGAGATACATCACTTCTTGCAACAACTCCGAAATTGCGAAGCTGCGATGTTCGGTCTTCGAATCCTGAAGTAATGGAATCATCGAGCGCGCGAATTGCGTGTAATTCAGTTTCGCGCCGGCAACTTCAATAATTGTCGGCCCGGCATCGAACCATTCAAACGGGTTGTTGTCGGCAGTTCCCGCTCGAGATGAATTCTTAATTTTCGGTGTCCTTACCATGAACGGAACACGGACCGCCGGGTTGAGGAAGTTCGACTTATGGATCAAATCGTAATCGCCGTTCATTTCGCCATGATCGGAAGTGAACAGGATGATGGTGCGATCCGATTCTCCGCGGGTTTCAATTTCGTTCAGGATTTGCCCAACCTGATCGTCGATCAACGACACTTTTCCCGCGTAACTCGCCCGGAGCTCTTTGGCGTTACGAATTCCGCCAAGCGGCGATTCGGCGAATCGGCGATCCAATTCCCCTTTCGGTCCGGCGCGTCTTTCCGGCGGGCGCTTGAACGGTTCCGGCATGTCTTCCGGGCGATACATGCTGGCGAACGGCTCCGGCGTGTCCCAGGGTTCGTGCGGTCCGGCAAAGCTGACCCAGCAGAACCACGGCTGCGCGCCATCGTATTTGTGAAGATAATCTTTGGCCCGCTGGCCAACATAGACGTCGTAATATTCCGGCAACGGAAGCGCCGAGGGCCGGACCAGCGTCCGATTTTTCCCGCCGCGCTCCTTCATGTCCTTGCGAAACGCGTCCAACAACCCGAGCGATTTCCACCGTTCGGTCATATGACAAGTAACATCGACGGTTGCGTGCGGACCCCGGATTTCATCGACATCGTCCAACCCGTAGGAGTGAAGTTTGTATTCGAACTTGCGCAGATCAGGGCGGCCACGATGCAACGCTGTTTTTCCGAACACGCTGGTCCGGTATCCCGCATCGCGGATCGCCGACATCCAGGTTGGCGTGCCTTCGGGTAATTCGTACGGACAATTGTCCCACACTCCGGTGTTGTGCGGATAACGACCGGTCGCCATCGAAATCCGCGCCGGCAAACAAACCGGCGAATTGGTCACGCAGTTCGTGAAGCGGACTCCCTCGCGCGCGATCCGGTCGATGTTCGGGGTTTTCACCCAATTTCCCATGCAACCCAGTGCATCGGCACGGAGTTGATCGCACATGAATAGGAGAATATTGGGTTTCATCGCCTCTTTTGATCTACGGAACGGCCAAAGGAAAACCAGCTCCGACCCTTGCGCCGCGAATAAATTGAATCGGCCGATTTACGGTAACCAGCATATGACTCAGACGAGTAGAGCTGGCGCGGGTCGCAATACGAATCCGAATCGCTGTTCACGTCGATCTGCAACGGCGGTGGATTGCTCTCGCGTCCCAATGCCGCGACAAGCCGCCGGTTCGATTCATCAAACCGCTGATGCAATCGCGCAAGATCTGCGCCGCTCAGGAAGCTCTGAGTCTTATTCACGCCAAGGCGGCGCGATGCTTTCTCGCTGGCGTTCTTGCGCTGAAGAAAATCCGAAAATTCCATCGGCTGTTTCTGCTCAAGGAGATAAGCAACCTCAAAAGTATTCAACGACACCTGAGCGCGATCGACGTCCATCAAACCTGGAACCCACGGCAGATCAGCCGTCTTAAGGAAAGCGCCAAAAACATTGTTGGCGACTTCGTCGTAAAAAACGATGCGACAGTTCCCGAATGCGTTGCGCCACGCCTCGTAGTGAGCGAACCAATCCGGCCGGCACAGTCTCTCACCTTCCGTGTCGCAAAGCTTCGCCACAAACGCGCTTATTTCATTGGCAACTTCATTCGTCTTCACCATTTGATTGAAATAGGAATCGATCCAACGGTCCTGTCGTCGAACGAACAGAACAACCACACACGCCGCGGAATTGGGGAGCAGTCCGCGCAAACGCTGGGCATGGTTGGGTCGCAGATTCTCCGCCGAAAGAACGATGGATTCAAAGTTCGCTCGCCAACCTGACAGGAGTTCGGTCATAATTTGTTGCGGATCGAGTTTGCTCACATCGATTTCAGGAAATCCGCGCTGAAATGTCAGTGAGGGGCGCCGGCTCAGGGTTGTGGCCAGCAGCTTCGCGTTGCCCGCCATCGCTGCCACGGCGGGAATTACCGGAATGTAGACACCATGTTTGCGCAATGTGTCTGCGTTCGCGCGCAATCGCCGTTGCAGATAAGTCGACGCCGTTTTGGGCGCGCCGATATGGAGAACAATTCGTGGCGAAAGGCTCGCCATCACAACGGAACTTTCACTGCCTTCACCAGTTTTCCTTTTTCGTAACGGTGAAGATAACCTTTCTCGAGAGAGGCGGCGTCGCGTGGCAGCGGTTCATACGAATGCCAGATGCGAATCGATCCGCTGATCAACTCTCCGAAGGCGCGGTGATTAAAACTGGGTGAGAGCGTGTAGGGATTAAAATTCAACAGCTCCATCGCCAGGCTCAGGTAAGGCTGCTCGTTCCAAACTTCATCCCGATATTTCCGCGCCAGGTTCAACGTTAGATCGAATACGGCGCGAACATCCGGCCGATGCGGCGTAGCGAAGATCACGCCCGTATTGTAAACCAGCTGGCCGAGCGGCGTGACACCTTCGGTTGTCATCACCCGGCGAAAATCGCGAAAATCCGCAAGCGAGTAATGGGGCGCGGGCGCGATGGCGATTCCATGTTTTTCCGCCTTTTCAAAGCCCAATGAGACGTCGTCAACCACCCGCGTGTCGGCGTCGATAAACAGCGCCGTACCGATGTTTTCCGGCAGCCGGACAAAGAACTCGGATTTTCTTGCCTTACCTGACAGCTGAAAAGCAAGCCGGACCACCTCAACATGACTCGGCAGACCGCTCACAGCCGTCGCCGTATCGGTGACGACAAAAATCGAATAGCGGGGAAGCCGGCTCTCGCGGATGCACGCCGTCACGCGCTGAATCCAGTCCGAACCCCAGGCAAAAAAGACGATGGCGCGATTGCTATTCACAAGGCGCTATTGTTCATGCGCCAGCAGCGCGTTCAAAGCTTTGATCTCGGTGACCGGGGCTTTACAGGTGAAGTTTTCACAAACGTACGCGGCCGATTTTTCGTCGACCGGTGACATCGCGCCGATTGCCTCGTTCTGTTCCGAAAGAAATTTTTGGCCGGCGCTGCCGTCGGCAAGAATCAGGACCTTGTTTGGGATGAAATGACGATTCACTTCTTTCAGCAGCGCTTTCGTTTGTTCGTCATCGGCTTTGCCCGCGATAACAATTTGGCGCGGCTTACTCAAACTGAAATCGAGCGCAACCAGCAACTGTGGCATGGCGCTGGCAAAATGATTAATCGTCGCTGCGAACGCGTTGATCGTCTTGCGCCCGCGGTCTTCAAATTTCTTGTCGTTTCGAAGCTGCGCCAGTCGCAATAGATTTAGCGCTGCCACCGAGCTTGCCGCCGGCTCGGCGCTATCGTTGTCATCCTTCATCCGCAACACCACCCTCTTGTCCTTGCCGGTTGTGCTGAAATAGCCGCCAGCCTTTTCATCGAAAAATAATCGGTCCTGGGTTTCTTGCAGTTCGAGCGCAAACTTTAACCACTCGACATCGAATGATACCTCGTAGAGATCGATGAGTCCTTGGATCACAAAAGCGTAATCGTCAGCGAAACCTTCAACGTTACCCCGACTTTCTCGAAAGCTACGGAACAGCAACTTATTTTTCTCGTCGTATAGGTTTGCGCGCAGAGACTTTGCCGCCCGATTCGCAGTTTCGAGGTAACGCGGATCGTCCAAAACTTGCGCCGCTCGCCCGTAAGCGGAGATCATCAAACCGTTCCAGGCCGCAATAATTTTGTCATCGAGATGCGGTCGGGGGCGTTTGCTTCGGACCTCGAGCAGCTTCCCGCGACTGCGCGCGAGCGACTTTCCAACTTCGTCGTCGCTTTTTTTGAAATGCTGCGCCGTCTCTGAAATCGTATGCCGCTCAATCAGAATATTCTTCCCGCGGAATTCATCCTGCGGATCGCTTCCTTCCGGGGCATTGCCATGCGATTGGACGCCGAAATGGTATTTGAAAACGTCGGAGTCGCTGCCGAGTGCCACGTCGACCTGTTTTTCTGTCCAAACATAAAATGCTCCTTCTTTCTTCTGTAGCGGCGCACTATGAGCGCCGGCTTCGGCTGACGTTGATGATTCACCTCGGCGGTCCGCTACAGAGTCGGGACTGTCAGCATCTTCCGCTGAAAAGAAGCTGCCGTCTTTCGATGTCATATCACGCGCGACGTAATCCAGAATGTCGCGGGCCACGTCGGCATATTGCCGCTGCTGCGTGATCTGAAACGCATCGAGATATGCGTTTGCGAGCTGCGCCTGATCGTAAAGCATCTTTTCAAAGTGCGGCACGTGCCAGTAACGGTCGACCGAATAACGGTGGAATCCGCCGCCGATATGATCGTGCATTCCGCCGGCCGCCATTTTACGCAGGGTAAACAAATCCATCTCCAGCGCGTGCTTGCCGGTCTCACTCTTCGGATCCCGCGCATAAAACCGGGTCAGAAAATTCAACGCAACCGGACGCGGAAACTTCGGCGTCACGCTGAATCCTCCCTCGCGCGGATCATAGCTGCCATCGAGTTGCCGGTATGCATTCTCAAACGCATCGCTTTCCATCTTGGTGGAGGCATCTGCTGCTGAGGATTGCGACTCGCGCAGCGCTTCGACAATTTTGGATCCACTCTCGGCCATTTTCTCATGGTCCTGCTTCCAAGCGGCGGCAATCCGCTCCAGAACTTTTCGAAACGCCGGCTGACCGTAGCGATCCTCCGGCGGAAAATAGGTTCCTCCAACAAACGGCTTCAGGTCGGGCGTCAGCCAGACACTCATTGGCCAGCCGCCACCCCCAGTCGTCGCCTGAACGAACGTCATGTAGACGCGATCGACGTCCGGCCGCTCTTCGCGATCGACTTTAATGCTCACAAAATCGCGATTCATGATCGCGGCGATCTCTTCGTTCTCGAAAGATTCGTGCGCCATCACGTGGCACCAGTGACAGGTGGAGTAACCGATCGAGAGAAAAATTGGCTTATTTTCGCGGCGCGCTTTTTCAAACGCTTCCTCGCCCCAGGGATACCAATCGACCGGATTATGCGCATGCTGAAGAAGATACGGCGACTTCTCGTGCGCCAGGCGGTTAGTGTGCATTGGTGTTGCCGGTTGAATTTCCGCCGCCATAAGGATCGGAATCACCGAACACCATCTTGTCATTCCAACCGAAGTCGAGAAATCTCTTCAGTTGGAATTTCTTTCCTGGACGATAGCGTCAAAACCTAAAAGCGAAATAAACCGCTCCGATAATGAAAGTGTAGGAAACAAGGTAATTCCATTTAAGCGGCGATCGAAAAAGCACGAATGCGATTACCGTGAAGACAATGAGCGTTATGCACTCCTGCAAAATCTTCAACTGCGGCACAGTCCACTCGTTCGAGCCGATCCGATTTGCCGGAACTTGAAAGACGTATTCGAAAAAGGCGATCGCCCAGCTGGCAACGATGACGATCCAGAGCGGCTGATCTTTAAATTTGAGATGGCCGTACCAGGCGAGGTTCATGAAAATGTTCGAAATGGTAAGTAAAATGATCGTTCTCATGGTTAAGCCGCTTTCAATTAAAGAAGAATCGATTCTGCAGTCGATATCTTGTGCGTCAAACTGGTTGAAATGAGCGGAACCGAACTGGCCTTGCTTTGTCTCAGCATTGTACTGATTGCCTTCCTGTACTCTTCGGTCGGACACGCCGGCGCTTCCGGTTACATCGCGACAATGACGTTGTTCGGCCTCGCGCCGGCGATTATTCGACCGACTGCGCTAATTCTTAACATTTTGGTCGCGATCGTCGGGTCGTTTCAATTTTGGCGCGCGGGATATTTTTCCTGGAAATTGTTTTGGCCGTTCGCGCTGCTTTCGGTTCCGGCGGCTTATGTTGGCGGTTATCTTCAGCCGTCCGCCGGCATCCTCAGAATCCTGATCGGACTCGTGCTGCTCTTCTCAGCGGCCCGATTGATTTTTCGCCGAAGCGATCTACCTGAAACCAATCCTCCGGCCAAGCCAGTCGCGCTGGGCGTTGGAGCGGGCTTGGGTCTTCTTTCCGGTTTAACAGGAACCGGCGGCGGAATTTTTCTTACACCGCTGCTGCTTTTTTGCCGGTGGGCGCCGATCAAGAAGGCAGCTGCGGTTTCCGCCCTCTTTATTTTGGTGAACTCAATCGGTGGCCTCGTCGGATATTTTTCCGCGAAGCATTCGATTCCAGGACTTGGAATCTATCTGGCGATTCCGGCCATCGCCGGCGGGACAATTGGGTCTTACCTCGGGAGCCGCCGCTTGCCGGTGCGCGGTATCGCGATCTTTCTGGCGACGGTGCTGACGATCGCGGGAATTAAGCTAATTTTTACGCGGTAGACGATTTAAACACTCCGGTCTGGCGCCATAAACTTCTAACGAAAATAGCCCAGCGCTTCAGCGCTGGGATCTACAATTCGTTTGATGATTGAGTCCGTCAGGACGACAGAGTCTTCTTCCGTCCCTATCGGGACTCGTTATTTGGTCAACCTTAAACCCAGCCTTGAAAGGCTGGGCTATTTTTCGAACAATCAAATCTAATTAGACAATCAATTCCACCTTCGGCGCGTTCGCTGGCGACCACGGGTTAATCTTAAAATCTTGTGCGACAACTTTTTCCCGAGTCGCACGCAAAAGACCGAGAAGGGCTGCAACGTCCAGCGCATGATGGCGCGGACCGAACGGCGCGAGGTTCTTTTCCGCCAGCTCAAACAGCCGCACCGCCGGCCGCAAGCGCCGGCTGTGTTTCGCATGTGTCGGGTGTTCGAAATTTTTCTGGAGGTGCACGAACGCACCCGCCGCCTGGATCAGTCCTTTGAAGAAATTATCGTCGTCTGTGTCGGTGTTCAGCCAAAGATGTTCGAGTACATCGTGAGCTTCATAGTAGCGCTGGTCGTTCCAGCACCGAAAGTAAGCGCGATAAAACGGGTGCTTCGCCACCTCGCCGGAAAATTCGGCGTCGTCGCCGTCCAGGTCGCGAACGAATCGTGAAATTCTTTCGCCTTTGCTCATGAAGGGCTTAATTTCAGCATGCCTCAGATGATGGGCAAACCGACTTTTCCGGAGGGCCCCGATAAAATTCGGCGTCGCAGCCAAGAATGACCCCGCTCGAGTTGGCGGTCTCCCTGATCACCATCGCGGGGCTGATTTTTCTCTCCGCCTTGTTTTCAGGCCTGGAGACAGCCTTGTTTTCGCTTCGGCCCCATCAACTTCGGCGGCTTGAAGCGAATCATCCCGCGCTCACCAAATTTGTTCATCTCTTTCGCGACAAACCGCGACGCGTTCTGAATGGACTGCTACTGGGAGATGCGCTGGTCAAAGTTCCGTTGGTCGTGCTCTGTTTGTTTCTCCTTTGGCGCGGTCCATTTGGCGGACGAATACCGCAATGGCTGGCCGCGATCGTCATTCTCGCGATCGTTGTGCTGCTCTGTGACTTGATTCCCAAGCTGCTGGCGCTCTCCGCCCCCTACCGGCTTTCAACCATCGGCGCATTCTCACTTCAAGCGTCCGTTCGATTCCTCGATCACGTTGGCAGCATGCTCGAAAGCGCCAGTGCGGCGATTGTTGACCTTGTAACACCGGCCCGTTTGCGTACGCGCGCTCGACTGAGCGATGAGGAACTCGAAGCGCTCGTAGAAATTGGGGAAGAGGAAGGAACGCTGCACGAAGCCGAAGGCGAGATGATCCAGGAGATCATTAAAATGGGCGACAAGACGGCGAAGGATTGCATGACTCCCCGGGTCGACAGTTTCGCATTGTCAGACCATCTAACCAACGAAGAAGCGATCGCGCAATTAAAGGAACGCCGTTATCGCCTGGTTCCGGTTTACGCGGATACACCAGACAACATCGTCGGTATCGTCGACGTAAAACGCTTCCTGCTCGATCCATCCGATCACTACACCGAAACGTTGCTGGCGCCGTCCTTCGTGCCGGAAACAATGCGCGCTCTCGACTTGTTGAAACTTTTTCTGACCCATCCACAGGCGTTGGCGGTAGTGGTCGATGAATTCGGCGGCACCGAAGGAATCATCACCATGTCCGACATCGTGGAGGAGATTCTGAGTGAAGCGGCGCCGCCCGGAGGAGAGGTAGATCTCTATATTGAGCCGCTCGAGAACGGAAAACTTCTGGTGAGCGGCCAGGCCCGCCTCGACGACTTACGCGAATATCTTGGCTTCGAATTGGAAGCTGACGGGATCGACACCATCGGCGGTCTTATTTTCAATCAGCTCGGACAATTGCCACCACAAGGAACCCGAGTCGAACTGCCGCGGCTGACCGTGACGATTCGGCGAACCAGCCGCAAGCGCATCAAGGAGCTGGTGCTTGAAAAGACAACCTGTACGGAAGATCAGGCCGACACGGCCGCGGCATGAAGGATCTCTGGATTATTGCCGGTTGCTGGGTGTTTTCGTTTCTTTTCAACGGGATCGAAGCCGGACTGATGTCGATCGATCCGGTGCGACTGCGTCACAACGTTAAGTTGAACCGGCCGGCGGCAGTGCGCCTGGATCGTCTACTCAAATCGCCGGAGCGCCTGCTTGTCACCGTGCTGTTGATTACCAACTTCGTGGATATCGTCGCGCTGATTCTACTGGCGCGACAGTTTGTTTCGCGATTCGGAGCGGTGGGATTTATTCTTACCGTGATCGTCGCGGTCCCGATTTACTTGTTCGTGCTCGGAGTTCTGCCGAAATCGCTGTTTCGCAGGTTTCCATTCCGAGCGCTTGCGGCGCTTTCCCGACTGCTTGAAGCGAGCGTGGCAATACTTTGGCCAGTTCTTGTCTTCGGCGCGACGATCGGACGTTTGCTTCTTCCAAAACCGGCAAAGAAGAGCGCGCGGCTGTTTGCTGCGCGTGAGGAACTCAAGCAAATCACAGCGCAAAGCGAACGCGAAGGATCGCTGACCGCCACCGAACGGGCCATGATTCATAACGTCGTTGATTTTCAGAACGTGACAGCACGCGATGTTATGAAGCCATTGTCGAAAATCGAAAGCCTAGCGCCGGACTCGACAATCGAGGATGCACTCGACCTGAGTCGCTCGACGGGGTTCGACCGGCTGCCGGTCATCGATGCCAAAGGCGAGGCGATCGGCCTCGTCAATGTTTTCGACATTTTGCTCGATAAAGAGAAGCCGCCAGCGCTTTCGCGTTATGTGCGGCGAATGGTCACGGTGCAGGAAAGCGAGCCGGCCGCGCGCGCAGTCCGACGTTTGCGCGTGGCGCGCCTCAGTTTGGCCGCAGTCGTCGATCAAAAACGGAATTTGACCGGATTCGTTGCCAGCGAAGATCTTATCGCGCGACTCGTGCGGGCGTGAGTTATTTGTCATTCCGAACGAGCAAACAAGTTAACTAGCGTGATCAACGGGCTCTTGGGAGGTCCTTCGCTTGCGCTCAGGACGACGAATCAGCGTCGGCGAGTGCGGCGATGTCGCTGGGTGTCAAACGGAAAACCGTCCACTCATGCATCGGTTTTGCGCCAAGCTTTCGATAAAAATTGATCGCGGGTTCGTTCCAATTGAGAACTGCCCATTCCATTCGCCCGCAACCGCGATCGCGCGCGATTCTTGCCAAATGAACCAGCAACGCGCGTCCATAACCCTTGCCCCGAACTTCCGGTCTGACGAATAAATCTTCGAGATAAAGTCCGGGCCGGCCCAGCCAGGTCGAGAAGTTGTGAAAGAAAACGGCAAAACCGACCGCTCTGTCGTTTTCAAATGCGAGCAGGACTTCAGCCGCCGGTTTTTTGCCAAATAGGACCTCGGCGAGTCCTTGTTCGGTCGCGGTGACTTCATCCGGCGCGCGTTCGTAGGTCGCGAGAGCCCGGATCAATTCGAGAATGATCGGGACATCGGCCGCACCAGCGGGCCGAATCGTGAAATTTTCGCTGTTCATTTCGATATTGGGGCGAGCCGATAAATTCTAAATTCCAAAGTCGCGGCGATTAGCGCCGAGTTTGCCTGCACATATTCCCTGAATTCCGGATACAAATCCAGCCACCAGGCTGTGTTCGAGGTGAACACGACGTAGTTCGCGCCTTTCTCTCGTAACTTCTGAAGGTCGGCAATCGCCGGGGCGCTTCCATCCGGATCGCCATCATAGATGCCGTCCTTCTCCAAAAAATGCCACCCTTTGCGCTCTCCATAATAAAGAACCGCTGGGTCGCCGTTGTCCGCTGCGGCGATGAGAGAATTCTCCGGCGTGATTTCTTTTAATGCGAGACCAGCGTCTCGGAGCGGGGCGTCGATCGGATAATAATAGATGCGCGCCGAGACAAAGGCGGACACAGCCAGAGCTGCGAGCAATAAACCTGCGCCGGCAATTTTGCCTGCCCTGTTAAGGATTTTCTCGCCGATAAATGCGCAAGCCGAGCCCGCGAACAGGGCCGTGATCGGAACAAGCGGGAAGCGATACCAGGGATGCCGGTTTCCGTAACCGACTACGACGACGAACAAAAGCATCGCGGCGAGCCACCAGTACAACGGTCGCGCGCGCGAAATTGATCGCGCCGTGAACAAGCCGACGCCACCGAGGACGAAAACGAAAGGAGTCAGCGCCAAAGTCGAAACTTCTCTCGCGATCTGCCAATACCAAACCGGCGGCATGATCTTCACCCCGCCGGCGCCAAAAAAATGGTGTGGATAATATGTCACCGAGATCTGGTAGGCGTACCAGTACCAGAGCGTCGCTGGCAGAAGGGCGATGACGGCGAAAAACCAAAGTTTGAGATTGCAAAGCGCGCCAAGGCCGAATCGCTGAAACGCCAGACAAGCGAGCGGCGCGCCGATGATTGCACTCGGTGATTTGATCAAGACCGACAGCGAAATCGTGAGCGAGGCCGAAAAGAATGATGGCCAGTCGCCAGAGTTCATCCAGCGCGCAAAGAAATACAAACCGATGATCGAGAGAACGAGCGACGGCGTATCCGGCATGAAACATCGGCTGGCCATGACACCGAGCGGCGCGAAGGAATAAAACAGCAACGCCCAGGCTGCGCCGATCTCTCCCAAAATTTCGCGTGTCAGCAAGAAAAAGAACGGCAGCGAGATCGCGAAGAAGACGACCGCCTGGATCCGTCCGACCCACTCGTGGAGCCCGAGAAATTTGTAACAAAGCGCGGCGACGAACGGCAAAATCGGGAACTCCGTGCCGACGTAACCGGGCTGGTCCCCTGCCCAGTCGATTTGCGGATGGGCGAAATGAAAACCGCCCTGGAAATAATTCCGGGCGATCGTCGCCACATCGCTTTGCCGCCAGCTCCAGTTGTCGACGAACGGCTGATCGATCGCGATAAAGCGAACGCCCACCGCGAAGATCGAGATAATAATCGCGAGTTGGGATGTTCGTCTCATGGATCGCCTCTTGACAAAGCATCGGAGCAAAGTCAATCGAGTAGCTGACCCGTGATGAAAACGGCCGCCTGTATTCTTACGCTGGCGCTCGGCCTGGCTGCCGCCGGAGTGCGCGCGCAAAATGAGCCGAACCTCATCCCGGACGTTGTCGATCCGGCAAAGCTGATTCCCATTCTGCCCGAGCCGCCGGCTGGTTGGACGGCAGAGAAGGCTGAAGGCTCAAGCGATGACGTCGGCGGATTCAAAATCACGAACGTTCATCGCGATTACCAAAAGGGCGACGCGGCCGACGCGCCCAAAGCTTCCATCAGCATCACCGACGCCGTCGCGAGTCCCGATTACGTGGAAGCCACGACTGCGGAGTGGAACAAGAGCAGCGAGACGCCCGAGGGTTACGGAAAACCAGTGACGATTAATGGAAATTCCGGCCGCGAGGATTATGACAAGGAACGAAAGCAGGCCTCACTATGGGTCATGGTGGCGAAGCGCTATTTCGTCACGATCGAGTTGCAGAACCAGGATCCAAAAGAACTTCAGGAATGGATCAAGCGCGTCGACCTGAAGAAATTAGCCGAGATTAAGAAGTAGCATCAGGGAGAGGGCTGAGGTGAGGGCGACTCACCAGGCTCATTCGTACCTGTCGCCTCGCCCATCATTGGAACAAAACGAACCGGCAGGATCGCCGTTTGCGCGAGCTCGCCATGCTTTTTTTCCAGCAAGTAAAGTTGCTGATCGATTCCGCTTCCGACTGGAATGATCATCCGCCCCTCCTCCTTGAGTTGTTGGGTCAGCGGTTGCGGAACTTTGTCCGGCGCACAGCTGACAATGATCGCGTCGAACGGCGCGACTTCAGGCCAGCCTTTATAACCGTCGCCTGCCTTTACATGTGCGTTTCGGTAACGCAGTCGCGCAAGTCTGGCGGACGCCTCTTTCGCGAGCGGTTCGAGGATCTCGATTGAGTAAACATCTTTAACCAGTTCAGCCAGAACGGCAGTTTGATAACCGGAACCTGTTCCAACTTCTAAAACGCGGTCGCTCGGGTGGAGATGGAGCTCTTCGGTCATGAACGCGACGATGAAGGGTTGTGAGATGGTTTGGTTGTGGCCGATCGGCAGCGCCTGGTCCGAGTAGGCTTGTCCGCGAAGACTCGTTGCCACGAATTCCTCGCGCGGCACCTGCGCCATCGCCATTAACACCTTCTGGTCCTTGATCCCACGCGGGCGAAGCTGTTCCTCCACCATCCTCTGTCGCGCGGCCGCGAACTTCGAAGCCGATTCCCTCTGCTTTTGGCAGCCGCTCACAGCCAACACCGCTACCACTAACCACGCACAAATCCGTCTCATCCTTTTAATTATACGCATCGGCCCCCGTTCTCGCGGCGACAAATTCTTTTCCTTCCTCCGCTTCATGGTTAGTTTCATCGGCTTTTCATGAACGAACCTTTGTCATTCCGAGCGAAGTCGAGGAATTTCTTACTGTTTCTGTGAACGAAGATAGAAAAACGTTGGAACAGCGCGCGCAGATGACGGACATCGAACGGCTCCGCCATTCGGCATCGCACATCCTCGCGACCGCCATCCTCAAGATCTGGCCGGAGGCGCAGTTCGCCGCCGGGCCGCCCGTGGAGAACGGGTTTTATTACGATGTCGATCTCCCCCACCGCATCTCGCCCGAGGACTTCGAAAAGATCGAGGCCGAGATGAAAAAGGAGGTCAAAGCGAACCATCCATTCGAGAAAATGGAGGTTTCGCGGGATGAAGCACTGGACCTCGGGAAAAAGGGGCGGTTAGCCGCCCTGAGCGAACGGGCTGAACCGAGCAAATTTAAGATCGACATCATCGAAAACATTCCACCTGGCGAAAAGATTTCGCTCTATCGCAACGGCGATTTCATTGATCTCTGTGCCGGCCCGCACGTGATGCGCACCGGAAACATCGGCGCGTTCAAGCTCACCAACGTCGCCAGCGCGTACTACAAGGGCGACGAGAAGAATCCACAGCTCCAACGTGTTTACGGCACCGCGTTCAAAACGAGAAAGGAGCTCGACGAATATTTCGCGATGCTCGAGGAAGCGAAGAAGCGCGACCACCGCAAGCTCGGCAAGGAGTTGGAGATCTACGTCATCGACGAGGATGTTGGTCCGGGGTTGCCGCTCTGGTTGCCGCGTGGGGCAGCGATCATCGAAGAGCTAGAGAAACTCGCCAAGGAAACGGAGTTCGCAGCTGGTTATCAGCGTGTTCGGACCGTGAACATTGCGCGCGAAAGCTTGTATCGAAAGAGTGGCCACATTCCTTACTACGCCGAATCGATGTTTCCGCCGATGGAACTGAGAGAGCATGGCGAAGAAGATTCCGTCACCCAGCGGTATTACCTCAAAGCGATGAATTGCCCGCATCATCACAAGTTGTACGCGGCGCTGCCGCGAAGTTATCGCGATCTGCCTTTGCGGCTGGCGGAGTATGGATTTTGCCATCGCTACGAACAGAGCGGCGAGTTGTTCGGACTGATGCGTGTCCGCTCGATGCAGATGAACGACGCGCATCTCTACATGACTCCGGAGCAGTTCGAGTCCGAATTCAACGCGGTGAACGAAATGTATCTCAATTATTTCAAGCTCTTCGGTCTCGATAAATATTTGATGCGTTTCTCGACCCACGATCCAGCCAAGTTGGGACAAAAATTTGTGAACGAGCCGGAGCTTTGGAAACAGACCGAAGACATGACGCGAAACGTTTTGAAGAATTCCGGCATCAATTATATCGAGGTTCCAAATGAAGCGGCGTTTTACGGGCCGAAGATCGATGTGCAGGTGTGGAGCGTGATCGGTCGCGAGTTTTCCATCGCGACGAACCAGGTCGATTTCGCGCAGCCGCGAAGTTTTGACCTTCGTTACAAAGACAAGGACAACACCGAGAAAACGCCGATTTGCATTCATCGCGCGCCCCTGGGAACGCACGAACGCTTCATCGGGTTCCTAATCGAACACTATGCCGGCAATTTTCCGCTCTGGCTCTCGCCCGAGCAGGTCCGAATTCTCACCATCGGCGACGACACCAAGCTCGTTGAATATTCGATGTCGATTCTAAACGAGCTGCGCTCGAATTACGTGCGCGCGGAAATCGACAAGAGCACCGATCAAATCAACGGGAAAATTCAGCGGGCTGAACAAATGAAAGTGCACACGATGTTCGTGATCGGTAAACGCGATATGGAGGCGAACGCAGTGAGTGTCCGTGTGCACGGCAAAGGAAATCTCGGCGCCAAACCGCGCAGTGAGGCGATCCCAGATATTCTCCAGGCAATCAAAGAACGCCGCGCTAATTGAGTTGTCTGACGAGCCGAAGACCGGATAAAACATTTGGATGGATCTCCCCAGGACCCTAAAGAAGCATTTCGGCTACGATGAATTTCGTCCGCTACAGGAAGAAATTATTCGTGATGCGTTGGCCGGACGTGATGTCTTCGCGCTGATGCCGACCGGCGGCGGAAAATCGCTTTGTTTTCAACTGCCGGCTTTGTTGCGGAGCGGACTGACGATCGTGGTGTCGCCGCTCATCTCGCTGATGAAAGACCAGGTCGATGCGCTCCAAACGAGCGGGATCGCGGCGACGTTTCTGAATTCCTCGTTAGATCGGGATGAAGCGGTCGAGCGGCTACGCAAATTGAATCGTGGCGAATGCCGACTGCTCTACGTCGCGCCTGAGCGATTGATGCTCGATGGATTTCTCGAACGCGCGTTGAACTGGAATATCGTACAAATCGCGATCGATGAAGCGCATTGCATCAGCGAATGGGGCCACGATTTCCGGCCGGAATATCGCGAGTTGAAAAAGCTGCGCAGACATTTGCCGGACGTGCCGATCATGGCGCTGACAGCCACCGCGACCGAGCGAGTGCGCAAAGACATCGTCAACCAATTGCATTTGCACGACGCGCGCTGCTACGTAGCCAGCTTTAATCGCCCGAATCTTACTTATCGGGTGGTACCTAAATCGTCGCCTTACGAACAAGTGCTGACGTTTATTCGAGCCCGACCGGACGAGAGCGGCATCGTTTATTGCGCGAGCAGAAAGACAGCCGACTCGCTCGCGAAGAAGTTGAACAGCGATGGAATCAAAGCGAAGCCGTATCACGCGGGGCTCGAGGCGACGCACCGGACAAAGCACCAGGACCAATTTCTTCGCGACGACGCGCGCGTGATTGCGGCCACGATCGCGTTCGGGATGGGAATCAACAAACCGAATGTGCGTTTCGTCATTCATCACGATCTGCCGAAGAACATCGAGAGCTATTATCAAGAAACAGGGCGCGCGGGCCGTGACGGATTGCCCAGTGAGTGCGTGTTGCTTTTCAGCGCGAGCGACGTGGTGAAACAAAAGCGTTTCATTGAAGAAAAAAGCGAACGCGAACAACTGATCGCGCGCGAGCAATTGCGCGAGATGATTCATTACGCCGAGACTCGCGAATGCCGGCGAGCCACCCTGCTCCGTTATTTCGGCGAAGAACTTCAGATTGTGCCGTGCGACGGCTGCGATAATTGTCTGACGCCGCGCGAAACATTCGATGGCACCGTGGCCGCGCAAAAATTTCTCTCATGCGTCTATCGCGTTCACGAGAAACACGGCTTCGGATTCGGCTTGAATCACATTGTCAACGTCTTGTGTGGCGCGGATACGGAGCCGATCCGACAGCGCGGCCACGATCAACTTTCCACTTACGGGATCGGAAACGAGCTGAAACGCGATGCGTGGCAGGCAATTGGAAGAGAATTGTCTCGGCTGGGGTTTGTGGCGGCCGCGCCGGGAAAGTTCGCGACCTTGCAATTAACCGGAAGGGGATTGGCCGCGTTACGCGAACGAAAGCCGATTACGCTGACAAAACCGCTCGACCTCGAGACGCGCAAACGGCCGAAGGGTCGGGCCGGTGAAATCGAATGCGACGAAGCGTTGTTTGAACAGCTCCGCGCTTTGCGGCGCGAGATCGCGGACAAACGTGACGTTCCGGCGTATGTGATTTTTTCCGATGTTTCGCTTCGGGAAATGGCACGCGCTTATCCAGCGACGGCGGTTGAGTTCGGCCGGATTCCAGGCGTCGGCCAACAAAAGCAGCGCGATTTCGCGGAGGCCTTTATTGAGTCAATTAAGGATTATTTGGCACGCAACACGAGGCTGACATTTCGCGCGCTTCAGGGCTAACGCGCTTCGCCTATTCATTGACGTTGTCGAGGCCAGCAAATTTCCAACCGCTCTTGATACTACGAGGGCGAAGCGACGACGATTTACCGATGCGATCCAAAGAAAGTCGAGGAGGTGCTATCCGTCGGCTGCGGCGCGTGATCGCGAACCGCTAGTCCTTCTTGTTCGGAACCTTCTTCTTATTACTCACAAAGAATCTGCCGTCTTGCTCGAAACGAATAGTGAATTGAATCGTCGAGTCGCCTTTGTCGCCGCGGAAAATAGTCAACTGCGTAAGGACGAGTGTGCCGGGCTTCAACCATCGGACTGGTTCGATGTATTGATTGCGAACATCCCCACCGGTATCGACGGTCATGCCTTCGGTATCGAGCTTCTCAAATTCGTCGCCTCCGCGATGATAAACTTCGGTGTCGGTCACACGCGGGCCCTCGGACACCGAAAGGGCAAACCATTTGGAATCCTGTGCCCAAAAAATCATGGCGGGAGCGCCATCGTAGCTTCGAGAAAGCTCCATGACGCGTTTTTTCGACGGGAGCAAGACAAGATCGACGGCGGCGATAGAGCCGGGATCAATCTTCGCCGGGTCCTCCGGTTCGCTCTCGCACGCGATTCGGACTCCGAATTTCTTGTCGGGCGAAAGATCCGTAACCTTTTCCCAATTTCCGGTGTTTTTCCGAGAAGGCCAGCCGCACCGCCAGAGACAATCCAAGTAACGCTGTGACACCGATAGCTTTCCGCATAAGCCGCAGATTGACAAATTCTTACGTGCAGTGTCAAGCGCACTCCTGCTAGGATGCCGTCATGACACGTCGCGTTCCGCTTATCGTCACGTTGTCGATCTTCTTCGGCGCGCAGGTTTTTGCCGCTAATCCGTTTCTTGCGGCAAAAGACGGCAAACCCGGTTCGGCAGATTTTCGGGGCACGGAATGGAATGATGAGAATATTGATGGCGAAATTCCGTTGACTGCACGTGTAGTAACGACGCGGATTGCGCAGATGACGTGGGGCGCAATTTTCAAGATTGAGTTTGTCGACTTAAAGTCGCGCGCACCGCAACGACGCGAAATCGGGCCGGATTATTTCGTCGCTACCAACGACCGCATTGTCCAATTGCTTGAAGAGAACAACGAAGAGGCCGCGAAGAAGATTGCGGCCATGGATAAGCCACCAGCGTTCGACGATTACAATGTTAGCGGAATCACCACCGGGCACTTCAAGCACCAGGAAGGACTTTGGGAAACAAAGATCGATGTGAAGGGCGATCTTTGCGTGTACGATTCCAGTCACCCATCCGGACACTTCAAAAAGCTTGTTTGGAAGAAAGGAGTTGGCCTTGTCCAATACGATAGCGGCTATGGCGCGGCCAAGGATGGATATAAACTGAAACGAGTTAACACCAAGAGATAATCATGAAACTCACTTTAGCCGTAGTCGTCATCTCCTTCATCACATTGAGTGGCAGCCTCTTCGCAGCTCTCGGCGATACTGAGGAACAAGTTGCGGATCTTTTTGGAAAACCAGTCAACCCAGGTTTTCCAGATGCTAAAGGCGTCACGACGAACACTTATCAAAAGGGAAACTATATGATTCTCGTTCAGTTCCTGAAGCACTTAAGTCTGGCTGAAAGCTATACCCGGGTTGATAAGCAGGAACTCTCGAACAACGAGATCTCGGCGCTCCTCGATGGAAACAGTAATGGACAGGGATGGGAAAAGAACCCAGATAAAATGCAATGGGAACGCAGCGATCATAAAGCACGCGCCTGGTTGGAAACACTTTCCGGACGGCCCACGCTCCTGGTCCAGGCCCGCTAGTGAGCAGACCTTTACATCGGCGTTGACCTTCGCCGGTGATCCGTTTTAACGAGTGGCGTTCATGCGCAGGCATCGGCCTTTTTTCCTCATCCTCATCGCCACAGCCATTGTCTGGTTGGTGATCCTCTTCGTTTCGCAAACACACGTGACGAGCGATGAGGCAATCATCGGGCTGATGGCGAAGCACACTTCGGAGGGCCGGTATTATCCGTTTTATTTTTACGGAATTGCCTACAACGCCTCTTGCGCGTGGGAGGCATACCTCGCCGTCGTTCCATTCTGGCTTTTTGGAGTTGGCGTCGTCGCACTGAAAATCCCAACAGTCATCCTGTCCCTTGTTTGTCTGGCATTGTTCTACGTAATGGCAACGCGTCTTTACTCCGTTCGCGTCGCGACACTCGCCAGTTTGGTCTTCGCTCTGTGGCCCGGGCTATTGAAGTGGCACTTTCAACCGCGCGGCTACGCCTTTTACTTTTTGCTGATTCCCGTGCTCGTAATTCTGTTTCTCGCGGTCGAAAAACAACGGATCCCGCGCACCCGCCATGTTTTTCTTTTCGGCCTCATCTGCGGCATCAGTTTTTGGGGAATGGAGCTTCTCTTAATTCCAATCGTGGCGCTTTGGGTCCTACTTCTGTTGCGGCGCAAATTTTCGCCCGCAGGATTTCTCACTGCGATTGGTGGGTTCGTGATCGGATACGCCCCGGCGATTTGGTGGAATTTTACTCATTCGTTCCAAAACTGGCATTTTTTGTTTTTCGAAAAACCGGAAGCGGCCGGGATGGCCGCGCGTTTCGGATTATCGGCCTGGCGCGAAATCATTTTTCACGAGATGCCGAAGTTTTTTAGCGCGGACACCGTGCTTTGGTACTACCCCGAGACCCATTGGTCCGGTCATGTTTTGTATTGCATATCCATAATCGCGATCATCATTGGCGCTTGGCAGGCGTTCCCGCGCATTCGCAGCATATTCAAGCTCGGATTTGCTTCGAGTGAGTCGAACAGCGATCTCTTGATGCTCATTTTGATCGGCGTGAGTTTCATTCCCTACATCATCGCGCCGTTACGAGTCCCAGGTTATTTCTTAGCAGCAGCCTTCTTCATCTCGATCTTGATTGCGCGCTGCATCGAGCATTTTCGCGGACACAAACAAATTGGTGACCGGATGATTGCCGCGGCGATTCTCGTCGCAGTGATCGTCTGCGGCCTGGACGCGATCGTCTACACGATCACGCACAACGAAATCGAAACGTTGACGCTATCGCCAAATCATCGTGACCACGAAATGATTCATATCCCCGGCGCAGACATCGACGCGGTCAAAGCCGATCTTGCGCGCAATCAAATCAACGCGGTCTGGACAACAATCTCCTTCGTTTATCCGCTCATTTTCGAGACGAACGAAAAATTGGTCGCATCTGAATCCATCTTCGGTGTCGATCGCCCGGTTTATCCGCCTTCGATTCCGAAACCCGAGCCGAGCGAACAAGAGCGTGCCGTTTTCGTCTTGGAAACAAACTCGCCGTATAGAGACGAGATCGAACGTACACTCGAGCAAAAAAGCGGCGCCGCCCCACAGGTCACCGGGCACGGTGCCCTCAGCATTATCAAACAACGTTTTCCGTCTGACCCGCCATGATCAGCCTATCGAAACGACAGGTGGGTTGGATTGTCGCAAGCCTTTGCACTTTGGCTGCGATCCGCGTCTTTCTTTTTGCCACCACGTTTCCGTTTTTCAACAATGTCGACGAACAGGCCCACGTCGATCTTGTGATTAAATTCGCACAAGGAAATCCGCCGCGCGGAATGGAGAACTTTTCCAGCGAAACAGCATCCTACCTCGCGCTCTGCCGGACACCGGAATATTTCGTCGCTCCGAACCAGTACGGCGGACAATATCCACCGCCGAACTGGCTGCTGCCGCCTGAGGAACGGCAGCGACTCTCGAATGAGGAGATTTCATCCTGGGAATCACGCACCAATCACGAGTCGGGTGAGCCGCCGCTCTATTACGCAATCGCCGGTGCGTGGTTCGATCTAGGACGCGCCATCGGCCTTCGCGATTTGGTCTCACTTTATTGGATCAGGTTGCTGAACGTCGCATTCGCTGTGGCGCTGACGTGGATTGGCTACAAAGCAGCGCAAATCGTCTTTGCGGATCGACAATTTCCCGCGATTGCAACTGCAACTTTGCTGGTAATCTGGCCGCAAAGCTCGTTTTACTCCATCCAGGGAGATTCTTTGACCGCGGTGGCGTTCGGACTCGCCTTCATCGCGCTTGCCAAGTTCTTGGAGTCGCAACACCCAAACATTCTGCTCGGCATCTGGATGGGTTTGGCCGCGACCGCGACGTGTCTAATTAAGACGACCAATCTTTCGCTCCTGTTCGTTCTTGCAGCCGCCGTGATTTTCAGAGTCGTACAGCTTGCGCGCCGGGGAGAATTGGTAGGCGGATTATCGATCTTCGGTGCGTTTATCATTTCCGTAGCAATACCGATCGGGACCTGGTTCGCGTGGAACGAGCAACATTTTGGCGACCTGACCGCGACGAAATCAAAGATTGAGCTGTTAGGCTGGACTCCGAAGGCGTTCGCGGACTGCTGGTCTCATCCAATCTTTACGCCAGCCGGCGCATTGGATTTCTGGGGGGAGCTGATGGCGAGTTTCTGGCGCGGTGAATTTATCTGGCATGGCCAGCGAATGGCGACGTGGTTCAGCGATGCATTTTATTGGGGGACGTCCACCCTCGCGCTGGCGGTCGCGTTGGTGACTCTTGTCCTTCGACGGCGAACCGAACCGAACAGGACCGTCTTGTGGTTCGCCTTCTTCAGCTTCGCATCACTGGTCGGGTTTCTCATTCTGCTGTCGATCCGGTTCGACTTTGGTCAATGCCCCTATCCTTCGCGCGAGCATCCCTATTTTACTTCAGGGCGCTTGTTGAACGCCGCCGCAGTTCCGTTCTTTTTGCTGTTCGCCTACGCAATCGATCAAATCGCGAATTGGCTGAAGCGGACGTGGGTCCGATGGGCGTTGCTGGTCGCGATCGCGCTTCTCACCCTGAGCTGGCAACTGTCGATCAACGAGCAGGCTCTTTCCAGCCGATACAATTTATTCCACCGGCAGACGATTCAGTAGCTTCCCGCAGCAGTTTTATCTGCGTTTGCGCTTTCTGGTCGGCAACTTTTTGCGCTTGGTCTTGGCGACACGGCGGAGCTCTTTTCGGCTCATCGACTTGTACATTTGCCTCGACGCGCCTCGGAGTGACGATTTCGAACGCTGTCCGCGCTTGGCCGCGAGCGCCGCGCCAGCTGCCATTTGTTGTTTCTTCGATTTCGCAGGCATATCAACAATGTTTCGCGACTGCGCCGTGAGGCGGATTTGTTTAAGTCACTGTCCGTTTGCGCCACAAAAAATAGACCGGCACACCGGTGAGCACGATCAATATGCCGATTCCCGATGTCTCCGGCGCAAGGCAGGCAAGATCGATAATTAGCAACCCAGCCAGAATCATCGAGACGATGGGAACGGCCGGGTATCCCGAAGTGCGATACGGCCGTTCGGCCGCCGGAGTTTTTCGGCGCAAAACCATTACCGCTGCGACCATCAGGATGTAAAAGATCAGATCCGCGGACACAATGTATTCGAGCAACTGTGTGTACACATTTCCGTAGGCAACCTTTTGTGTCGCGGGATTGGTCGTGACCGTTCGCGGCAAAGTGAGCAACGCGGTCCAGATCCCCTGGGCGAAAAGCGCCGCCGCTGGAACGTGAAATCGATTTGTGGTCGCGATTCGCTTGAAAAACAAACGATCGCGCGCCATTGCAAAATAAACGCGGGCGCCGGCCAGAATCAGTCCGTTATTGCAACCAAAGGTCGAAATCATAATCGCTGCTGCCATGCACATTGCGCCAGGGTTTGCGAATGCCGCTTTCATGGCTGCGACTGCGACACGGTCCTGCGGCGCCTGTTGAATCTCGGTAAACGGTAACAGCGCGAGGTAAGAAAGATTCGCCATCACATAGAGGACCACCACAACTCCCGATCCGATCAGCAGCGCGCGGACAAGATTTCGCCCGGGATCGCGCACTTCACTTCCAAGAAAGGTAACGTTCGTCCACGCGGTCTGGGCGAAGACCGGCCCCACCATGGATTTTCCGAAAAGCAAAACGAGCGCTAAGCCGCCGGCGAAAGCGAACCCGGGCTGGGCGCTTTGCGGACTCCATCCATTGCCCCACGAATCCCACCACGCCGACGTCCGCGCGGCACTGGTGGCACTCCAGCCGAGAACGAGTCCAACGAGAACGACGCCGATAAGCGCCGCGGTCTTGGCAAAAGTAAAAATATTCTGCACGAGAGTGCCAAGCTTCAATCCGCGCGTGTTTGTCCAGGTTAGTAGCGCGATCAAACCAATCGCCACCAATTGCTGCGTTGACAGACTAATCGCATAACCGCCGCCGAGCGGAACCGGTTTGCCGGTGAAAAGATAATTGTTGGGTGAAATTGCCGGCACGAAAACGCCAAGAAACTTTGCGAAAGCGATCGCCACCGCCGCGATTGTTCCGGTTTGAACGACCACAAACAACGTCCAGCCGTACAAGAATCCCAGGGCCGGTCCGTAGGCTTCGCGGAAAAAAATGTAAACGCCGCCTGCTCGCGGCATCATTGTCGCGAGTTCGGAGCAACACAAAGCGCCGGTAATTGTTAGCAAACCGGCAATCGTCCAGGCGAGCAGCAACCAACCCGGAGCGCCCGATAAGCGCGCCGTCTCGGCTGAGGTGATAAAGATTCCCGAACCAATCATTGAGCCGATCACGATCATGGTGGCGTCGACTGGGCCGAGCGCCCGGACGAGACCCGATCGCGTTGGCTGGTCGCTCACCTGGAAAATCCCGGCGCGCGAAGGGCCACGCCTTCTTTTTCCAACTGCAATCGCAAAGCACGCGCGAACTCAACCGCCTCAGGGTTGTCGCCATGCAGGCAAATTGTCTGGGCGCGAACATCGACGTCGACGCCGTCCACCGAACGGACTTTGCCTTCCTGCAGCATGCGCAGGACGCGCGGAGCGGCTTCCGCCGGATTGTGCAAGAGTGCATCGGGCCGCGAGCGGGAAACTAACGAGCCATCGGTGCAGTAATTCCGGTCCGCGAACACTTCATGCGCGATTTGCAAGCCTTGCGTTTCACCGGCTCTGGCCAGCGCACTGTTTACGGGCGCAAAGAAAATCAGCTTTGCGTCCACGCTGGCGACTGCGCGCGCAATCGCATCGGCCAGTTCCTCATCCCGCGTCGCCATGTTATAGAGCGCGCCGTGCGATTTGACGTGATTTGGCCGGGCCCCGCACGCTTCTGCGATCGCTTGAAAAATCCCGAGCTGGTAAACGACCGCGTCGAAAACCTCCTCCGTTGTCACTGGCAATTCCTTCCGTCCAAAATTCTCTCGATCGAAAAGACTCGGGTGCGCACCGACCGCAACGTTCCGAGAGCGGGCGGCTTCGATTGAGGTTCGTATTGTGCCGGCGTCGCCGGCATGAAATCCGCAGGCGATGTTCGCGGACGTCACCAGCGCCAGTAGCTCATCATCATGCCCGGCGCCTTCGCCAAGATCGGCGTTCAGATCGACAACAAGATTCATGTGAAATGCGATTCAATTCCGAGTCGAAACTGTTCGAGGTCGCGTTCGCGCTCGGCCAGAGCGCGATGCGCATCGGCAAGCGAAACCTCACGAAAACGCACTGTGTCGCCCGGCCGCATTTGCGCTGCGATTGGCAGATCAACGCTGATCACGTGGGCAAGTTTTGGATAGCCGCCGATGGTTTGGCAATCATTGAGGAGCAGAATCGGCTTTCCACTTGGCGGGACCTGGACCGTGCCGGGCGCGACTGCTTCCGAAAGAAGATCGGCTTTGTTGCCACGCTCGAGCCGCTGTCCGTCCAGCCGGATCCCCATCCGGTCAGAATCGGGTGAGACAAAAAAACTTCCGGCGTTAAAAATTTCCAGTGCACCTGGACCACAACGATCCGAATCGGAACCACGAATGAAGCGTAGCAGCGGCTCGCGCTGAGCAGGGCTCGACCAATCGTGCGCTGGTTTCCAGTGCGCTATTCTGTGTCTGCTCAGTTTTTCCGTCAAACTTCTTGAGCGTTCGGAGTTTTTTCCAAGCGGAAAGTCTTCACCGTCGCGAAGCGCCCTGCCGTTCACACCGCCAAATCCGGATTTCAGGTCCGTCGAGCGGCTGCCGAGGACAATCGGAACATCAATTCCACCGGAGATTGCAAGCCAGGCGCGACAACCGATCGCAGGGGATTCAATCGAAAAATCTTCACCGCTGCGCACGAGAGCCGGATGACCTGAAGGCACCGCCGTCGATCCGATTCGAACATCGAAATTGCCACCGCACCATGCGACGATCCGATCGTCCGCAAATCGGAGTCGCAATCCGCCAAAGGTAATTTCCAAACCGGCGGCGGGCTCGTCATTGCCGACCAGGAGATTCGCCACCCGGAGCGCGTGCGGGTCGAGCGCGCCGCCCAGCGAAACACCGAATACGCGCAGACCGGTGCGTCCCAAATCCTGGACGCTCGTCAAAAATCCAGCGCGATTCGCGATCGCCTTCATTTGGTCCATCTTTCGAATTCCTCCCGGCTGATTGGTCGAAAACGCACCCGGTCGCCCACTCGCAACAACCCCGGCCGGCTTTTTTTTGGATCGAATAACTGCAACGGCGTGCGGCCGATAATGTTCCAACCGCCGGGCGATTTGATTGGATAAATCCCCGTTTGTTTTCCGCCAATTCCAACCGACCCAGCCGGGATTTCTTTCCGCGGAGTTTCACGCCGGGGCGTCGCAAGTTTTCCGGGCAAGCCGCCCAGAAACGGAAAACCGCCAATGAATCCGACACAATGAACCCGGTAGTCGCCGCTGGAATGGAGATTGACGACTTCATTCCGATCGAGACCGGCCACGCGCGCGACTTCGTCCAGATCGAACGCAAACTCACCGTCGTAGCAAACCGGAACTTCGATCTCGGAAACGTTGACTAGGCCTGCGCTGGTATCGGCCGTTTCTGAAATAGCGCCGCGAATTCGTTGTTCGAGCCATTCAAAGATATTTTCAATTGGCGCTCCGGCGGCGGCCGCAGCCAACGGATCGTAAAAGAGCGCGACTGTCGTGTAAGCCGGAGCAAGATCGATCACGCCCGGAATCTTTGCGGAAACGAGCTGGCCATGAACGGCCAGCACCTGCTGCAGCGCGTTCTCGGGCGCGCCGTCAAAATTGTCTGCTACACGAATCAGGACCGCGCAGTCTCCTAGCGGCGTAATTTCCATGCGTGAACCAGGGACTCAGTTCTTCTCCGGTGAGACTGCTTCTTTCATCGTCTCAACCTGTTCCTTAATCTCGCCAACCTGGGGATGAACATCACGAATCAACTCGTGTCCCGCCTCCGACAGGCGTTCGATCCGTTGCGTCATCTCCCGCAGCTCTTCGAGCATGGATTCCTGTCGGGAAGAAATGCGATGCATCCACCAGAAACGGGCGACCCAACAACCGATTCCGAGCCAGGTGAGAACCAGAACGATCATCTCACTGCGCTCTCGGCGCCTCGATCTCAATGTTAACGGCGACGCTTTGGCTGATCCCGGACATCGTTTCCGCCGCCTGGGCGAACATTAGATTAAAGTCGCGCCTTTGGAGCGAGTCGGTCGTGACCGACCAGCGCCTTTTGTTCGGATCGTCAGGCGAGGTCAGCAATTTGACGTGCAGCGTAATTGGTTTCGTTACGCCGTGCATGGTCAGATCGCCCACAACTTCGCCGGTTTGCGGGCCAGTCTGCTTGACGTTTCGGCTCTTGAACGTGAGTTCGGGGTACTTTTCGACGTTAAAGAACTCCGGACTCCGCAGATGATCATCTCGCTTCACAATCCCGGTGTCGATACTACGGACATCGATTCTTGCGGTGACCGACGAGTTTTCAGGATGTTCGCGGTCGATCTCGATTCTGCCTTCGAATTTCTTAAACTTTCCGTTTGTAGCGCCAAGAAACTGGTGGACCGAGAAGCCGATTGTGGAACGCGCCTGGTCGAACTTATAGGTTTCGTTCGCGGCGACCAAAGAATGAAAAACTGTCGTCAGAATCGCTGCTGCAAATATTTGCGATCTCATGCCACCTCCCTGGCCTTGCTTTTCGTCTCGGATACCAGCGCTTTCAACAGCGGCGTACGCGAAAGCGGCAACTTTCCGAACAGATTGCCCAGCGCGAACGCAGGATCAGCGTTAAGTCTTTTTGTGTCATGCACTCCCGCGACCCGGGCCACCTCGGTCTCGAAATGCGATATCGCGCGCAGATTCGGATTATTCTTGTCGAGATAACCAAAGGCTCGACGAAGCAGCGAATACAATTCCGGTTCGTGATGATCGCGCTCGGTGCAGATCTCGATCAGCTCGACAAAATAAGAGGCAGCCTGGGTCCGCGGGTAATTTTCGCGGATTCCCGCAAACGGATTCCTGACGACAACTTCAGCCAGAGTGTGCAAGGTCGATTTTCGACTCAGCACAACCGAGATTTCCGTCTCGAAGAAAAGATCAAGCTTGCCGGCGAACGGTGTTTTCGCACGACGCGCGCCTTTGGCCATTGTTTGAATGCAGCCCAACGATTCGGTGCACCAGGAAACGATCAGGCTGGTGTCACTGAACTTGCGTTTGCGAAGAAGAATCGCCGCCGTGGATTGCACGGCGAAAATCTAGCACGCGATGCACGCTATGACAGGCAAGCGATCCGCCCCGAGGATCCGTTCTTAATGGAACGGATTGAAGCGCGCGACCATGATGTTGAACTTGAGCAGAATCCTTGGCTCATGGGTTCTGACAGAAATGTAGGGCGCCGCAAGGCAAGAAAGGCTCGACTGCCATTTCCAAGTCAGGCGGCCCGCGAATCCTTCGCTAGAGTAGAATGATGGCAACCGAAACCGCCCGCGTCCCGGAGGACATCAGTGGCCGGCCGCGTCGTCTTCCGGTCGGTGGCGTGAGCTGGCGGCACACGTTTCGCGCCCTTCGCTACCGGAACTATCGACTCTTTTTCTGGGGCCAGCTGGTTTCGCTTATCGGCACCTGGATGCAGCAAACTGCGATGAGCTGGTTCGTTTACGAAATTACCAATTCAAAATTCCTGCTCGGCGCAGTAGCGGCGATCGGCTCCGCACCGATGATGTTGTTCTCAATCTGGGGCGGATCGCTGGCCGATCTTTATCCAAAACGGTCCATCCTGGTTGCGACTCAAACCGCGCAAATGATCTGCGCCTTTCTGCTTGCAATCGGAGTTTGGGCCGGATTCGCGAACGCAACCTTCATCGTGATCATTGCCGCGCTCAACGGCGTCGCGATGGGATTCGACATGCCGGCGCGACAAGCATTCACGGTCGAAATGACCAGCCGCGAAGATTTGCTCAACGCGATTTCGCTCAACAGCTCGATCGTCAACGGCGCTCGCGTGGTTGGCCCATCGCTCGCCGGTTTAATGATCGGAGCCGTCGGCGTTGCGATGTGCTTTTTATTTAACGCACTGAGCTTCGTCGCGGTGATCGCAGGTTTGTTGATGATGCGGCTGCCGCCATCTGAGCGAAAGATCGAGATCGTTTCACCCGCAGAGCACGCCTGGAACGGAATCGCGTATTCGTTTCGACATCCGCGGGTGCGCACGATTTTGCTGCTGTTTCTGGCGGTCGGGATTTTCGGCTGGTCTTACATGGTCGTAATGCCGGCCTTCGCTCGCGATGTCCTCGGACGCGGAGCGGACGGATTCGGCATTTTGATGTCGGCCAGTGGAATGGGCGCATTGGCTGGCGCGCTCATCGTGGCCACGTTCGGTCATCGGTTTACGGCGCGTAAACTCGCACTCGGCGGCGTTTGGGTTTTCTCGGCCGGCCTGCTCGCATTTTCGTTCGCTCGAAATTTCTATCTCGCGCTTGGATTTCTATTTATCGCCGGCTTCGGAATGCTTCTGTTCTTCTCAACCACCAATACTGCGCTGCAAACGATTGTGCCGGACGATATGCGCGGCCGCGTCATGGGCGTGTGGTCGCTCATATTCGGCGCGATGATTCCGCTCGGAAGTCTCGAAGCCGGCGCAATGGCAAATTGGTTCGGAACTCCTGTCACTCTCGCAATCGGGGCGATTATTTGCGCAGTGTCCGGGCTCGTCGCTTTATTCGTGATCCGTCGGCGGGAAGCTCAACTCGCGCGGTGAGACTTGTAGCGATGCTTGTTCTCAAGCACCGAACTAAAATAAACAGCTTGGCGCGAGCGCCTCTACAACCTCAACGATTGAGAATGTGGAGCGCGCGTTTTTCGACGTTCATCGCCGCCTCTTTCACGGCTTCGCTCAACGTCGGATGCGCATGCGTTGTGCGGGCCAGATCCTCTGAACTGCCGCCAAATTCAATCACTGACACGATCTCGGCGATCAATTCGGAAGCTGTGTGTTGTAAAACGTGGCCACCGAGAATGCGGTCCGTCTTGGCTTCGGCAATGATCTTAACCATTCCGTCGAACTCCTCGTTTGCCACCGCCCGACCTGTCGCGCGAAAAGGAAATCTCCCGACGCGATAATCGAGCTTTTGTTCTTTCGCTTGTTCTTCAGTTAGTCCAACCCCTGCCAGCTCGGGATTCGTGTAAATGATTCCGGCAATCGCGTCGTAATTAATATGGCCGTCCGTTCCAGCCATGTGCTCGACGCACGCTATCCCTTCGTCCTGGGCTTTGTGCGCGAGCATCGGCCCCGCGATCACGTCGCCAATGGCATAAATGCCGTCGACGTTCGTCTTGAAGTACTTGTCGATCTTGATTCGCTTCTTTTCGTCGAACTCGACGCCAATTTTTTCGGCGCCGAGGCCCTCGCTGAACGGCTTGCGTCCGACTGAGACGAGCACTTTGTCGGCATCGAATTTTAGTTCTTCGTTTCCTTTTGTTGCCGTCGCTGTTGCCCTGCCGTTGTCCACCTCAACGGCGCTCACTTTCGCTTCGAGATGAAAAGTAATCCCTTGTGCCGTCAGCGAACGCTGCAACAGGTTCGACAATTCCAAATCGAAACCAACTGCAATTCGGGGCAGAAATTCCAGCATCGTGACTTCCGAGCCGAGCCGGTTCCAAACTGAGCCGAGCTCGAGACCGATCGCGCCGGCGCCGATGACCAGAAGTTTCTTCGGTGGCTCGGTGAAATTCAGCGCCTCGGTGCTGCTCACAATCGTTTTGTCGTCGAATTTCGCGAATGGCAGTTCAACCGGCACGCTCCCAGTCGCGATGATGATGTTCTTGGTTTCAATCTCCTGCGTGCTTCCATCGGATCCCTTTATCGAAACTTTCCCCGGCGCGGTGATCGTGCCGAGTCCCTCGAACGTGGTCACCTTGTTCGTCTTCATCAGGGCACGCACCCCACCAGTCATCGTCCGCACAACCTTGTCCTTGCGTTGCTGCATCTTATTAAGATCGACAGTCGCGTTCTCAATCACGATGCCGTGTTTGGTCGCTTCCTTTTTCGCCCAGACGAAATGATCGCTCGAAGTCAGCAATGCTTTGCTCGGAATGCAGCCAATGTTCAGGCACGTGCCGCCAAGTTCCTTGTCCTTTTCTACGATCGCGGTCTTTAAGCCGAGCTGCCCCGCGCGAATGGCTGCAACATATCCGCCGGGTCCCGAACCGATGATAACGACGTCAAATTTTTCCATAGTTATGCTGTGTCATTCTGAGCGGAGCGAAGAATCTCTGATCATCTCTTCCGTATTCCAAGGATCCAGAACATTTGGCTCTTGCTCCCATCCTTCACTCAGATCCAACCAATGCGGATTAGTTTCTTCGATCAGCGCAATTTTTCGACGCCGAAGCCAACCCTTTAATGTCTTCTCCCATGCGACGGCATCGTTCACATCACGAAAATACTCAAACCAAACAAGTCTGTTTAAATGATAGCGTTTAGCGAAACCGCTGGTCTCTCCCCATCTGTGCTCCCACAAGCGAGCCTCCAAGTCATTGGTCATACCGACGTACAGAGTCGTGCGATGCTTGTTGGTCAAAATGTACACCCAGTAGTCGTGATCGCGCATGCTACTGGAAAAAAGTCAGAGATGTTTCGCTTCGCTCAACATGACAGCATGGGAAACTAAAAATCCAGCGGCAGCTTTTTCGGGTCCTCGATGCATTCCTTCACTTTGATCAGAAAGGTCACCGCCTCCTTACCATCGATTAAACGATGATCGTAGCTCAGGGCGAGATACATCATGGGACGAATCTCGACCTTTCCATCGATTGCCACCGGCCGGGGCATGATCTTGTGCATCCCGAGAATTCCGCTTTGCGGGAAATTCAGAATCGGAGTGCTGACCAGCGAGCCATAAACACCGCCGTTCGAGACGGTGAAAGTGCCTCCGGTCAAATCTTCAAATTTCAACTTTCCTTCGCGAGCTCGGACGGCGAAATCACCGATCTCCCGTTCCAAATCGGCAAACGATTTCTTGTCCGCGTCGCGCACAATCGGAACGACAAGTCCGCGCTCTGTCCCAACCGCCACACCGATGTCGTAAAAATTGTTCTCAATGAAATCGTCGCCTTCGATTCGGCCGTTAACGACCGGCACCGCTTTAAGCGCCTCAACCGACGCTTTGATGAAGAACGACATGAAGCCGAGCTTCACTCCGTGCTTCTTTGTGAACGCATTCTGCGAATCGGCCCGCAGCTTTTGAACCGCGCTCATATCGCATTCGTTGAACGTGGTCAGGATTGCTGCTGTCTGCTGCGCCATCACCAGCTGGGCGGCGATTTTGCGACGCAACGGCGACATTTTTTTGCGGACAACCCGACCGTCCGATGATTGTCGATCTTCTGCAGGGGGAGCAGTCTGCTTCACTTCCGACGAGACGCTCCCCGCGTCTCCCACAGATTTCTTGTTGGCGGCTGCAAGCGCGTCAGCTTTCGTAATTCGACCGCCCGGACCGGTGCCGGAAATTTTCGCGGGATCGAGCTGTTCTTCATCAACAATTCGCCGCACTGAGGGTGAAAGAGTTTCGCCATCCGTGCTTTTTTCTTTTGTAGGGGAAGCCGTTGGCTTCCCAGGGACGGTCCGAGCCGGACTGGTATCAACAGCGTCCCCTACAGATTTTTTTGCTGCGGGCACCTTTTTTGAATCGTCGATCGTGGCAACGACTTCACCGATTTTCACTTCCTGACCTTCTGGAACAAGCGTGTCGAGGACGCCCGACGTCTCAGCCGCGATTTCAGTGGAAACTTTGTCGGTCTCCAGAGTGAACAAGGCGTCCCCAGTATTCACGAAATCGCCGGACTTCTTATGCCAGACGGAAACTACTCCACTTGAAATCGACTCTCCAACCGCGGGAATTTTTACTTCGACAGCCATGTGCGCCTAACTAAGCGCAGAAAAAACCCGCGGTCGAATCAAACGTTGAACGCGTCTTTGACGACGCAGACCTGCTCGCGTTTGTGGAGGGCAAGCGAGCCCACAGCCGGACTGGCGCTGGCGTCTCGCCCCGCGTAAGCGATTTCACGTTCGAACATTTGTCGCAGACGCGGTTCCATGAAAGTCCATGCGCCCATGTTTTCCGGTTCTTCCTGGCACCAGACGATTTTTGAAGTCTTCGGAAACCCGCCGACTATCGATTTCAATTTCCGCTCGTGGAGCGGATAAAGCTGCTCGATCCGAATAATCGCCGCATCGTCGATCTCGCCGCGGGACGAGTCCGTCTGACTGGCGGACTTTTTCTCAGCGCGATAATTCAGCAAGTCGTAATAAATTTTTCCCGAACACAGGATGACACGCTTTATCTTGTCGGGTGGAACGCGCTCTCCGAGCGCGTTGATCGTCTTCGGAGAAGCCGATCCACCTTCGCCGAGAATCTCCTCGAACCTCCCTTTGGTGAATTCTTCCGCCCGCGACGATGCGAACTCCGCCCGCAGCAAGCTTTTCGGCGTCATGATAATGAGCGGCTTGATGAAATCGCGTTTCATCTGACGCCGCAAAACGTGGAAGTATTGCGCCGCCGTCGTCAGATTGCAGACCTGCATGTTTTCCTCGGCGCAAAGTTGGAGAAACCGTTCGAGACGGCCGCTGGAATGTTCCGGTCCCTGCCCTTCGTAGCCGTGCGGCAAAAGCAAAACGATGCCGCTCGGCCGCTGCCACTTCGACTCCGCCGAAGCGATGAATTGGTCGATGATCGTCTGCGCGCCGTTCGAAAAATCTCCGAACTGCGCCTCCCACAAACAAAGCATGCTCGGATAATCGAGTGAGTAACCGTAATCGAATCCGAGCACAGCGGCTTCGGACAGCAAACTGTTGTAAATACAGATGCGCGCTTGATTAGTGCCAGTCCGGCTCGGACCGTTCATGTGCATCAGTGGCACATACGGCGCGCCCGTTTTCGCGTCGTAAAGAATCGCGTGCCGGGTGCTGAACGTTCCGCGCGCGCTGTCCTGACCCGACAACCGCACCGGTATTCCTTCCAACAAAAGCGAACCAAACGCGAGCAGCTCCGCGTAATGCCATTCGTACGGTCCGCCGTTCTCAAAAACTTTCCGTCGATGCTCGAGTACGATGCGTCTGATCTTCGGCTGAACGTTGAAGTCGTCCGGCACCTGCGTGAGCGCGTCGACAATCGTCTTCAACGTTTTCTGATCGATGGCAGTCGCAACCGCAGAGCTTTTGTATTCCGGCTGAAAAACCGCCGATGCTTCCTTAAACTTCGCCTGCTTGCCGGCCTTCTCTTTCTCGAGCGCTTTGACGGTATCGAGCGCCATCTCCAAGCGCAGATTCATCTCCGTTTCGAGTGAGGCCGCGTCGTCTTCACTCAGCGTTTTCGATTCGAGTAACTCTGTTTTATAAGACCGCGCAACCGACGGGTGTTTGTCGATCTTCGCGTAAAGGTCGGGCTGGGTGAAGGCTGGCTCGTCACCCTCGTTGTGGCCGTAACGACGATAGCAATACATGTCGATTACCACGTCGCGTCCAAATTCCTGGCGAAAATCGAGTGCCATCTGACTCACCTGCATGCAGGCGAGCGGATCGTCGCCATTCACGTGAAAAATTGGCGCCTCGATCATCTTGGCGACGTCGGTCGCGTACATGGAAGAGCGCGCGTCTTCCGGAAGCGTAGTGAAGCCGATTTGATTGTTCACCACGACGTGGACGGTTCCGCCCGTTCCGTAACCGTGCAGCTGCGACATGTTGAGCGTTTCGGCAACGATCCCCTGCCCCGCGAAAGCGGCGTCGCCGTGAATGAGTAATGGCAAAACTTTTCGGCGATTCTCCGTATCGTTGCGCTGCCGTTGCCGCGCGCGGGCGGTTCCTTCGACAATGGGATCAACCGCTTCGAGATGGCTCGGATTGGCGGAGAGCCGAATTTCAACCTGTGCGCCCGACGCGAGTTTTCGAACGGTGCGATAACCGAGATGATATTTCACGTCGGCATCTCCGGCGACTGATTCAGGAATATAATTCTCGCTGAACTCGGTAAAAATCACCCGGAGCGATTTCTTCAAAAAGTTTGCGAGAATGTTGAGCCGCCCGCGATGCGCCATCCCCATGCAAATCTCTTCCACGCCGACGCCCGGACATTTGTGAAGGATCGTATCGAGAATCACCAACAACGACTCTGCCCCCTGGAGCGAAAAGCGTTTTTGTCCGACGTAACGCGATTGCAGAAACCCTTCGAACGACTCCGCTTCCATCAACGCGCGGAGCAACGCGATTTTCACCTGACGCGGCGTGTCATGTTTGTCCGGCCGCGATTCCAGCCGATGCAGGACCCAGTTGCGAATGCGCGGGTTCTGAATGTGCATGAACTCCGCGCCGATCGTGTCGGCGTAGATTTTCGTGAGACGCGCGATCATCTCGCGCAGCGTCATCTCCTGATTATCGAGAAAAAATTTTGAAGAGAGGCGGAGATCGAGATCTTTCTCGCTGAATCCCAGTTCGCGCAGCGATAACAGCGGATTTTCAGGACGTTTGTCCGCCAGTGGATTTACCCTCGCAATGGTGTGTCCAAGCGTGCGATACGCGTAAACCAAACCATCAATCCGCGTTTGCAGCGGACTTTCTCGCGTAACCGGGCGCGGCGCGGCGACCGTCGCACCGTTTTTTTGCGGCAAATTTCCCAGTTCGAATCCCTCAAAAAACGCTGCCCAGCTAGGATCTACCGAGGCCGGATCCTGCTGCCACCGCTGATAATTCTGGTCAATGAGCTCCAGGTTCGCCCGAGCTCCAAGTGTGGTACGCATTGCGCGCTTAACTTCGGACGAATGGGCGAAGCGGCAAGTATTGGTAGCCCACGTGCCTGCGGCACGTCTTAGTAACGTCGCACAGCGACGTGGCTACATGTCTCAGGGCAAGTTGACAGTACCAAGGCGGTCTCGTTACTTGCTCGCCACTAATGGGAACTAACCGAAAAACATGGCTGGCGGTGGCCGGCATCGGCTTATTGGCGCTGGCAGGATCGACGTCCGGTTTCGCCCAGGCTGATCCCGCAGCCGAGCCAGCCGTTTTGGCGGTTGCAAAGGCTTTGCCAGCAGTAGTTAACATCAACACCGAACGCGTGATCCGGCGCAGCGTGCGCGACCCAATCGAAGATTTTTACGCGCAGTTTTTTGGCTACTACCGCGGGCGGCCGCGGGAGATCCGGCAAACGTTGCAAAGTCTCGGTTCCGGATTCATTGTCGATCCCGCCGGTTACATCGTCACCAACCAGCACGTCGTCGAACGCGCGGCCGATTTGAAAATTCAGGTAACAACCAACAACGGCAAAACTTACAGCGCGCATTATATCACCGGCGACGAAAAGAAAGATCTCGCCTTCATCAAGATCGATTCGAAGGAAACGTTCCCATTCATCAGTCTCGAAAACATTTCGCCGAATTTGTTAGGCGAAACGGTCATTGTGGTGGGCAACGCCGTCGGCTACGGAAGCTCGATTAGCCGTGGTGTGTTGAGTGCGACCAAACGCGACATTTCGATCGACAACATTGAATACAAGGACCTGGTGCAAACCGATGCAGCAATCAATCCGGGCAACAGCGGCGGTCCGGTGATCGACATTTCAGGCCGCCTGGTCGGAATTAGCTCCGCGAAAATGGCGTTCACCCCTCAAGGCGTTCCCACCCAAGGACTGGGATTCGCCATTCCGGCTGACGTCGTGCGCGACAACGTGGCCAAGTTCAAGGCGTTCGCTGAAAAACATCCCGGCCAAAAAGTTCAGCCGGCCGCGGAGGAAACATCGGCGTCGGCCAACGCCGAGCGGCTTTTCGGCATGCAATTGCAAGATTTAAGCGAGGATCTTACCCAGGCCCTCGGCTACCAACCAGGTCGCGGGGTGCTGATTAGCGCTGTGGAATCCGACAGTCCAGCCGATGAAGCTGGAATCGAGCGCGGTCTCGTCATCTACAAGATTGGGCAACGCAACGTGAATTCGGTAAAGGAGATTGAGACCCTGTTAAGTCGCGCCAGCAGCGGAACTAGCGTCGACTTCGCCATCGGGGTAGAGCGAGCGAATGGAACTCAGCGTGTTGAGACCGTCACACTGGCCGCCCGTTGAAAATCCGGAAATTTTTGGCAACGCAATTCCGATTCGATTGTCTGAAATACTTTCCAAATGATCAAAGTTGAAAATTTGACCAAACGCTACGCCGGTCACACCGCGATCCGCGATTTGACCTTCGAAGTCGGTCAAGGCGAGATCATGGGGTTTCTTGGGCCGAACGGTGCGGGCAAGACGACTACGATGCGGATTCTCGCCGGTTTCATGCCGGCGACTTCGGGTCGGGCGTCGATCGCCGGTTTTGATGTGTTCGAGCAATCGCTCCAGGCCCGGTCGCGACTCGGCTACATGCCGGAAAATGTTCCGCTCTACAATGACATGCGCGTGACCGAGTACCTCGATTATCGCGCGGCGCTCAAAGGCGTGCCGCATCGCAAGGTAGCCGAACGAGTAGGCGATGTGAAAGAATTGTGCGGGCTCCGAGACGTTGAACGAAAATTAATCGGCGCCCTTTCGAAAGGTTATCGCCAGCGAGTCGGCCTGGCCGATGCGCTCGTGAACGAGCCCGACCTTCTGATTCTGGACGAGCCGACGATTGGACTTGATCCAAACCAAATCCGGCAGGTGCGCGAGTTGATCAAAAATCTCGGCAAACAACACACGATTCTACTTTCGACACACATTTTACCCGAAGTCGAAATGACCTGCAGTCGCGTAATCATCATTCACAAAGGCAAGATCGAGGCGTGCGATACGCCGGACAATCTTCTGGCCCAGATCCGCCAGGCCGGCGGCGTAATTGTTGAGGCAAAGACCGGAAAGGATGACGGCGTCGAAGAACTGAAAAAGATTTCCGGCGTCCGCGATGTCACCTCGAATCGGGAAACCGATTGGGAAGTTTTCCAGCTACGGGTCGAGTCCGGCCTCGATGTGCGCGAAGAAATTTTTAAACTCGCGGCGACGCGGCATTGGACGTTACGCGAACTCTCACAACGGCGCGCTACGCTTGAAGACGTGTTCGTCGAAATCACGCACTCGGACCAGATCGGATTGGAATAATGGAGGGGGAGATGTCGATCTAATAATGAGCAAATTTTGGACACTCCTGGTTCGTGAAATTCGCGGATATTTTCATTCGCCGATCGCGTATATCGTTCTGGTCTTCTTTCTTCTCGTCACCGGCGTCGACTTCTATTTCCAGGTGTCGTTCATGAACCAGCGGCCGGCCGGCTACTCGGTCCAGGAAGCATTTTTTAACTCGGTGTTCTTCTGGTTCGCGTTCGTTTTGATTTTTCCACTCATCACGATGCGCTTGTTTTCCGAAGAGTTTAAACTCGGCACGATCGAGCCATTGATGACCGCGCCGGTGCGCGACCTGCAGGTTGTGCTGGCAAAATTTTTCGGTGCGCTCGTGTTCTATATCACGCTCTGGATTCCGACGCTGCTTTATTTCGCAATTTTTCAAAAGATCACGAACCAACCGGCCGCCAGTTCGACCGGCGGCTACTGGGGTTCGTATTTGATGCTGCTGCTCCTGGGAATGTTTTATTTGTCGGTCGGTTGCCTTGCGTCGGTTGTGACGAAAAACCAAATGGTGGCCGCGATCATTTCCTTCTGCGGGATCACGCTCCTGTTTTTCCTCGGCCTGGTTCAATTCATCCTGCTCGACGTCAGCTCGGGCATGCGTGACGCGCTCGGCTATTTTTCCGCGATCGAACACATGGGAACGTATTCACGCGGCATCATCGATACTCGGCCGATCGTTTTGTATCTCAGCATGACCGCGTTCGTGCTCACGCTGACCTACCAGGCATTCCAATCACGCAAATGGAGGTTGTGACGAATGGCTGAAGCAGTGGCAAAACCGAAAAAGATTCAGCGACTCCAGATCGGAGTGAATCTTCTCGTCCAGCTCATTCTGGTTTTCTTTTTGGTCAGCGCGGTGAACTGGATCGGTTTCCGGCATTACAAGCGCTGGGACATGTCGCGCGATCAGAAGTATGCGCTATCAGACAAGACGAAGCGGTTTCTGAACACGATTAAAGGGAAAATGCGCATCACGGTGTTCTTTTCGCCCAGCACTCCGATCAGCGGCGATGTGGCGAATCTGCTGACCGAGTATCAATACGCCGCCAAGGGCAAGATTGACGTCGAGAACATCGACCCGCAGCGGAACCTCTCCCGCGCCAAAGAGATGTTCGATAAATACAAAGTCGTCAGCGACGAAAGCCTGCTCGTAATCGATTACGAAGGCCGCAACAAAACGGTGAAGGCGTCGGAAATGGCGGAGATTGACTCCAGCGGAATGGCGTTCGGGGAAGGTCCGCACGTAGCTGCGTTCAAGGGTGAACAAGCGATCACCAGCGCAATGATGGACTTGGTCGAAGGAAAAAAGAATACCATCGGTTACATCACCGGCCACAAGGAACCGTCCATCGCGGAGCCTTCGCCGATGGCGTTGATGCAACAACAACAGCAACAGCAGAGTCCGATCTCGGTCCTGAAAGCGTTCATCGAGAACGAAAACATCAAGTTCCAGGAATTGAATCTGTTTAACGAGCCGCAGATTCCGGCCGATGTCAAAACGGTGATGATCCTCGGGCCGCAGTACGATTTCTCGGATCGCGAAATGAAAATGCTGCGCGAATTTTGGAATAAGCAGGGACGGATTCTCCTTCTACGCGATCCTTCAGTAAAGACCCCGAAGTTGGACGCGTTCCTGAATGAAGTCGGCGTCAAGGTCAATGACGATCGGTTGATGGCGTTCGTCCGGACCGGAATTGAAGAGCTCGCGTTGATTCGCGACGTCTATGCGCGTTTTCTGGGCAATAGCCCGATCACAAAACGGCTCGCCGATGCCCGCGCGGTGTTTTTCGGCGGCACTTCTTCAATTACAATCGAGCCGGACCGCGTGCGCCCAGCCAACATTCAGCTTCAACCGCTGGTCCAAGCCGAGAAGGGTTATTGGGCCGAAACAGATTACAACACGACCGATCAGAACAAACTTCAGAGTGACGCGAAGAAAGCCGGCGACGCTCCATTGACGATCGGAGTTTCAATCGAGAAGGGCGGCAGCGCCGATGAACGCGTGCAGATGAACTCGTCTCGAATGGTCGTGGTCAGCAATGCGACGTTTGTGCAGGACAACGCGTTGACGCAGGACCAACAGTCGCTCGATTTCATTTCCGGTTGCTCGAATTGGCTGCTCAGCCGCGAACAACTCATTGGCATCGCGCCGAAAGTTCCAAAAACGCTAACGTTCAATCTGAACGAAGATGCGTTGCGAAACTTGCGCTGGATCGTGCTCTTTTTGATTCCGCTCGTTTTTGTTGTTATTGGGACCGCCGTGTGGTGGCAACGCCGCGCCTGACGAATCGATCCGACCGCCATGAAGTGGAAAGCAACCCTCGTCCTGCTGATCGTGACCGGCGGCGTTTTCGCCTATCTGTTTTTGGTTGAGCGGAATGCGCCGAACACAGCGGATGCCGCACGCGAGGCCCAGAACGTCGTCAATTTCAGTCCCGAAAAGATCAACGAAATCACCATCCAAAACGGCGACGACAAGATCGACATCCGCCATCATGACGATAAGTGGCGGTTGGAGACACCAATCAAAGACCAAGCAGACGCTTCGGCGGTGAACAATTTGCTCCTCGATCTGGAAAACTGGCAGAAGGACGCAACCATCTCGTCGAAAGAAATGGAAGCGGACAAGAGCAAGCTGGCTGACTACGGACTCAATCAACCGAAGATGCGTTTGAAGTTGTCGGGTGAAAACGCCCCACCTGAAATTCTCTTCGGCAAGGAAGCGGCGCTCGAAGGCAAAATGTATGTCCGGTTTGCGAATTCCAAGGAAACGTTCCTCGTTAATGAGTCGATCAAGAAGGCGATCGACAAAAAGCCGGAGGACTTCCGCGACCGCAAACTCACGGACCTGATCATGGCGCAAGTCGTGCGCGCTGTGTTGAAAACGCCGGCCGGCGAGATGGAGGTGCAGAAAAACGGCGACCATTGGGACATTGTGAAGCCGTTACGCACGCGCGCCGACGATCAAAAGGTCGGCGATCTCATCGCGCAGGTGACGACGGCGCGGATTCAACAATTCGTGGCCGACGATAAAGGTGACTTGCATCCGTACGGTTTGGCTGAGTCGCGCGGATCAATCACGCTTTTCACCCAGGACGATAAACCGGGCGCTCCGGGTCAGACTGTTCAGATCGGAGGCGTTCCCGAGAAGGAAAAGGACCAAGTTTACGTGCGCTTCTCGCCGCGCGGTTTCGTTTATACCCTGCCGAAGAAGCTGGAGGAAATCCTCAACACCAAACCGGATGATCTGCGGGATCGCCACCTGGTTCGTATCGACACCAAGTTTCTTGATCGCGTAACGATCGATGCGCCGGGCAAAGGCAAGACCGTTCTGGCGCGAAAAGACGAGAACTGGACAATCGCCAGCCGCAACAATGCGCCGGCGAATTCCACCGAGGCGCGACACATCGTCGAGACAATGCAAAACGAGCAAGTGACGAAGTTTGTCGAGGATGTTGCTTCGAATTTGGCGAATTACGGTCTCGATAAGCCGCAATTAACGGTGACATTCAGCTCGTTCGCTTCCGAGAACACCGCCGAAACCAAAGCCGGCGAGCAACCGTTTGCGTCCGTGGCGTTTGGAAAAGTGGAAGGCGACAATGTTTACGTGCGAGTCGGAGACGAACCATTCGTGGTGACTGTGCGTCGAACATTTCTCGATCAGATCCCAACTGATCCGCTGCAATGGCAGGATGTGGCGATCTTCAACTTCAAGCCGGACCAAATCCATCGGGTGACGATTAAGACGGACAAGGAGTTCGAACTGGTCCGTGGAGCGAATAACCAGTGGAGTTGGGCAAAAGGCAGTGGCCCGATCAATCAAGTGAATCTGCAATCGTTTCTGAATGATCTTGCCGGCTTGCACGCCGTTAAATGGATCGGAGCGACGCTGCCGGGTCATGGACTCGACAAGCCGCAGGTCGTGGTGACGTTCACAACTTCGCCAGACGACAAGACAGCTCACAAACTGACCGTTGGCAGTGCCGCACCAAACGGAAACTGGTTTGCGAAGATTGACGAACACGATGGCGCGTTCGCGATCAGCAATCTGGACTTGAGCACACTGAACCTTCAGCTCAGCGGGCAGGAAACATCGGCGCCAACGCCGGGGGCGACGTCGAGCCCAACGGCAAAGTCGCGGCGATAACGCCTCATCGCCATGGCGGTTCGGTGAATGGAGCCGGCGGGAGCCGAGCGACATAGACGGGACTGCCCGAGAGGGTGAGCGAGCGGGCAGCGAGCGAATCAACCGCCCTTACCTTTTCGTCGCGGTGTAAATCGTGACAATTCCGCCCGAGAGCGGTTCGGCCGCGGCGTTTCGAAATCCGTTTTTCTCAATTAGTCGCAACATCGCTTCCCCGCCCGGAAATTGTTCGATCGAGTCGCCCAGGTAATCATAGGCCGACTTTTTCCCGGTGAGCAAAGATCCGAAAATCGGCAACGCTCGGTGCAGATAAAACCGGTAAGCCCCGCGCAAGATCGAAGGCTGCGGCAGCGAGAATTCCATGATCAGCAAATGACCGTTGTCGTTCAAGACCCTCGCTATCTGGCGCAGCGCCCCGCTCCAATCCTTAATGTTGCGCAATCCGAACGCGATCGTGAGACAACCGAATGAGCGATCATCAAATGGAAGAGCCAGCGCATCCGCAGTCACAACTCGATGCACGCCTTTCATTTTCGCGATCGCCAACATCTCTTCGGAGAAATCCGCGGCGACGATTTCCGAATCCGGCAAGGCTTTTTCCAATGCAATGGTCAGGTCTCCGGTTCCAGCCGCTAGATCGACAACATTCTTCGGGTTCCACTTGGACACGATCGCGGCCGCACGTTTGCGCCAGAGGAAATCGCAGCCACAACTCAAAACGTGGTTCGCGAGATCATAGCGGCGCGCGATGCTGCCGAACATGGCGCGAACCGCTTCTGGACTTCGATCCGGTGGACTGACTTCGAAAAAATTCAGAGCGCTTGAGTTTCGCGCTTCGACTGACTCAACGCCAATCCAATCGCAAGCCATCCAGCCGGCATGACATGCAACAACAACCTCGGGACCGAGGACGTCATGTGTGCACTGTAGCTCGACCACGTGCTAAAGACGTAAATCAGCGAATACAGGAGTACCGGGCCAACGACGGCGGTCGCGAGAGCAATTCTTTCGAGTTTGCGAGACGCCAACAGGTAAATCACAGCAACCGCCGTGATTAACCAAAAGGCGCTCCACTGAGACCTTTCACTTAACTCGGCGAACAGAATGCCGAAGATATCGTGAAGTCTTCCGATGTTATTGCGCAGCGCGCTCCAACTCGGAGGAGCAAAGTCCGAATGCGGCCAGAGATGGACAAAGCGAAGATAGAGTCGCCAAACCAGAATCACGATTAGTCCCGGCACGAGTGAGAACGAAAACTGCCTGAGACGACGTTTGGCAAAGCTCAAGACGAACCCGAGCAAAACGAGAACGACCCACAGGATGATGCCTTCGGACTTGGTCCAGGGAAGAAGTGCGCTGCACGCGGCAAATACCATGATAAAACGCGAATCACTCGTTTGAAACCACAAGAGCAGGTAACCCAACGCCGCCAGATAAAAGACGCTTAACGGAACATCGACATATCCGACGACGATTCCGCCGGGGCTGGCGCTGATCGACGGAACAAACGGCAGCAGCACCGCGATCAACAAACCGATCCAACGTTTACCGGACAACCGTGAGACAAGGAGTGCCAGAAGCGGCGCGCAGGCGGCATAAAACAGTGGAAAAATGATCTTTACCCAAAACTGATTCGGTTCACCCATCCACAGATATAACCAAAGCTCTGTGAACGGGATCGCCAACGGATACTCTGGATGACTGAACGCGCGTCCGGAGCTCGAATAATATGAGGACGGAATGTTTCCGCCGTTCAGAAATGCATAACGAGCTTTCAACTCCCAGTTCAGGAGTCCGTCCCATCCGAGGGTGTGTTTGAATGAAACGAACACCAGAACGGCAACCTCAATCGCAACGATACCGGCCAGGATCCATTCAGTAGTCGTCGCCGGCCTCGGCACATCAAATTTTACGTTTGCCTGTCGTGTCGCGCGCCAGCCAGCGATCGCCAGAAGCAAACACAATAATGCGACGATTGCCTGCAAGAGTAATCCCGAACAAAACGCGCCACAGATCCACAACAGCAAGGAAACGACGCCGCAACCCAATAGCCAGCTGAGGCAGGCGCATTCAACAAGGTTAATTCGACTCGCGTGCGCCAAGATCGAAATCGTCACCCCGCAACCTGCGACGACGATCGTGAAAAGAGCTGCGAACAACCCGAGGACAATCATGGCGCAGTTTGAGTAACCGGGACGAGAATGATGCTCGAGCCCAGGCGGACGCGGTTCTGCAACCACGGCGGCGGATTGACTGAACAGAAAACCACGCCGGCAACCGAACCAGGTTTTATGTCGGCGAGCTCTTTCTCAACGGTCGGGCCCGGGACTTCGATTACTTGAACTTCGCGCGGCCACGATACATAGCCGACCATCATTCCGATGAATTCACTCTGCGCATTTTCACTGCGCACAAAAATGACCAGCGATCCGTTCTTGCCCAGACGCCTCAACACATCGGGAAGTTTTTCAGAGCCGTGTTCGATTCCGGTTAGAGCACTGAGATACGCATCGATCGAGCGATTCGTTTCGGCTGGCCCAACGCGATTTTCCATGACCGCTGAGCCGACGATTGGGCCGCTGAGCCAGATGAAGACGGCGAAAAGCGCGCACCAGAGAGCGAGATGCAGATAATGGCGCAGGCGCATTTCGGTTTATCGGTTGCGGACGATCGGCGCGCAACGCTGAAAATTGCTCACAGACGAGTCCCTATCCTTCGCCGTGGCGGGGGTAAATCCAACAATCGGGCAACACTATCGGACGCGCCAGCAGGGCGCGTAACCGGAACGGGGAGATGTGGAGGTGGTGTCCTTTATTCGTTCACAGAATATTTGATTACTTTCTGCGTGTCCAATGTCCGAAAAACGTCGCGTCTACACTAGCGTTGCAACCGCGCTCCAATGCCAATGCATTGAATGTGTAAGTGTTCCAGTACTGCGCAGCCTTCGCTCTCCCGGCAAATCAAGGATCTGGAAAACGAAGTTACGCGACGAAACTGTGCGTCGCATTCGAGGCAGTGTTGAGACAATCCTAACGACCATCGCTCGCTTCCGCCGGCTTAGCCGGCCCGCTCTCCGCCCCGGGAACGAGATCGACGCGGATGATTGGGTCGTTAGGTTCCGCTATCGGCCCTTCCCAACGCAGAAACTCGGCCGGTGTTTTGGTCAGCCAGATTAACGTGTCGGGCACGTGAACAAATAAGCCGGCGATCGCGCCAATTTTGGGACGAATGACGAAGCGATCGCCTTCCAGGAGCCGGTCCGACATCTTCATCTGATCGACGCCGACGTGCGATATTTGCACCGTAACGACCTTCGGTTTCGGGGTGAAACCAACTGCCTGAAGTTCGATCTGTTCTCCGCGGAGAAGCCGTGGCTGGAGATTCTGCAGCGCCAGCATAAAACCATAACCGGCAAACGTCCGGCCAGCCTGCACGTCGATTTTCTCCGACCAATTTTTCAAGTCGTCCTTTTCACGTTTTTGAGCCGTGGCCGTTTGTGTTTTGAAGTCCACCGCGAAATGGCGCACGAGCTGCCCGCCTTTAAGCTCGCGCCAGGACCATTCTTCCTGAATGAGCTCGGGCTTTTGTCGGAAGACTGCTTTCTCCTCTGTGCGATCTCCGCGCTCAAATCTGTAGGTGATCGTGATGTTCAGGCGCCCGTCATCGATCAATTGTACGAACTCGCCATCGGCCAGTTTCTTTCCATTCGAATCCAGCAATGCAGGAAAGGCGTGCGCAGTCGCTTCAAATTCGGTCACTTCTACGGCCGGTGCAGACAATGGCAAAAGAAACGCCATGACGAACAATACCAGAACGCTTTTTCTCTTTATCTTCATTGTTTGATACAGTCGGGCTTTCTCCCCCGGACAGCTGGGAATTGGCGAGGCGATGATCCAGCCTGACGGACTACGTTCGAATTGGATTTGCCCTGTGCCACTGCGCACCCGCACGGGGGTCGGCAAGGCTACGGAGCAAGTCCAACAATGCGTGCCGATAGCTCCGGTAGGGGAGCTGTTCTTCGGGAGCCTTGGGCAGGAGCTCCGAAGCGAGCTGGGGCAATTGCGCATGCGGCAGTCCGGCGTGCTTGTGATGCACGCCATGATAAGGCTCATGGAGCAGCGTGAACGCCAGGAGTCTACCGAGCCAGCCCTGCGCCACAATGCTCCGGGTGGAGCTGTTCACCGTGCTGCCAGTCAACCCAACGTGCTCGATGTACTTACGCCAGCTTTGCAGGTTCGCGGCCAAAATCGCAGGCACCAAATACATGAGCAAAAAATATCGCCATGCGTTCCAATATGTGACTGCGGATACGATCCCGATCCACATGACCACCATCAGGACCAGCTCAGCCCAAATTCGCCGACGCACCTTCTTATTGCGAATCGGCGAACCATTACGCAGGAAAGCGCGTAGGAATAAAAACGGCGTGAACAGCAAGCCGGCGGTGAGTTCGAGAGTGGCGGCGAGAACCCTGCCCCATCGTGGCATTCCAGGATGGACGAACGGCCAGAGTTCTTCATCACGCTCGGTGGCCAGATTTGCATGATGCGATTGGTGCGCGGCGCGGTAGAGGCTGAAGCTCATAAAGCTCAATACCGCAAGGATGATACCATCCACCTCATTCAACCGACGGCTCCGCGTGAGGAAGCCGTGGGACGCCTCATGAAAACCGACCAAAGCCCCGTGCATGAGATGGCTGGCGAGCAACACGAGCGGCACTGCCAGCCAAATCGATGATCCGCTTTGCAAGACCGCAGCCAGCGCTATCTCGGTGAAAAAAAAGAGGAGGATAACCACGTGGAAAGCCAAACGGCTGACCCAATGGGGCTGATGCGGTTCGATCGAGTCCTCTGCTGTTTTCATAGGATGATCACAGATTGGTCATAAGCGCGTCGGCCCGGCTTTCGGGTGAGCGGCAAACGCGTGCCAGCACAGCTTGATATATGTGGCCTAGGTTCAGAATGTCATCAAGGGGAAACAGATGCCGTAGGAACAGCCATGCCACCTCCAGCCCGTCGCCTTTCTCGTTGATCTCGCAGCCAAGATCGAAACGGGCGGTGCCGGTGGAGCACATTCTGAACTGAAGCGACAGACCAGGAACGGCAACATCCGGAATGAGATGATTTTGCAGAGCAAAACGCACTTCAAAGATCGGATTGTGTCCAGGCGATGGCGAATCGCCAAGCTCCCGCACGAGTTCGGCAAAAGGCATGGCATTGGCGAAGGAATCAACCGTGGACTTATGCACGGCTCGAAGGCTATTCGAGAATGCCTGCGTCCGATCAACCTGGCCCCGCAGCGGAACAATGCCGGAGAAGTAGCCCATTGTCTCGCGCACAGCGTGTTTGCTTCGATTCGCAACCGGCGTGCCCACAAGGATGTCATCCGCGCCCGTCCACTTGGACAGGGCGATCTGGAACGCGGCCAAGAGAGTGCTGAAGAGTGTGGCACCATTGCGTCGGGCCAGTTCTCGCACCGCGCGGCCAACATCGGCTGGGACGAGCGACACCCATCGTTCCCGCTCCCCCGATGTCGACTTTGGTCCGGTTGGCGGGCTCCAGAGCCGGGGTGCCCCAGCCAGGGAAGATTTCCAGAAGGTGCCTCGCTGTTCCAGTTCCGCGGGCCGCCAGAAAGCACGCTCGGTTGCACCCCACTCCGTGTAAGAAAGCGGCACGGGAGGATTGCCAGCGTGCATACCTCTTAACCCATCCATGTAAGCCGCGACCAGATCTTGAAAGAACACGCCTAACGTCCAGCCATCGGCAACGGCATGATGAATCGCAAACATCAGCACGTGGTCATCAGCGGCGCGACGGAACACTTCCACGCGATAAAGCGGGCCCTGCACAAGATCGAATGGCTTGCTGAAAACTTCCTTCGCCAGTTCTTCGATCGCTCCGGGCTGTTGCTGTGGGACCGAGAGTTCGTGGAACTCCAGCATCGGTTTGCCAGCATTCCGAATCATCTGCATCGGCTGGCCCTTGCCAGGAAGGAACGACAGGCGCAACACCTCCTGCCGGTCCACCACCTTTTGCAGCGCCGCCTCGGAGCCCTGTCGCGTCAGCAAGCCCCGCAATTGAATGGTGGCGCAGATGTTGTTGGACGCGTCCGCCACTGATACAGGCGAGGCCTCCCATAATTCCCGCTGGGGAAATGTCAGCGGCTCGAGGCGGATTTCTCCGCTCTCAAGCCATTGCTTCAGACGCGCTCGGTTGTCTTGGGACATGCACTGTTTAAGACTCGGGTTTCCTGGACCCGTTCGGTGGGATCGCGCGGTGTTGCATCGCCGAGCAACCGATCAACAGCATCATCGGAGAGCGCTTTCAAATCCACCTCATCGATGGGTGCCGGTTTCGCGGCCAATACGGGTGTGGTGGACGATTTGACCGCCGCTGTGCCGCTCATGTGTTCAGCAATCAGTGCCGCGACCTGGTCGATCGTGCGCGCCTGCATCAGACTTGCTGGTGGCAAGATGACGCCGACGGCGCTTTCGATCGAGTTTTCGATCTCGACCGCCATCAGCGAATCAAGCCCGAGGTCCGTGAGCGGTTGATCATCGCGCAAACTTTCCGGCTTCACGCGCAGCACCGAACCGACGACATCGCGCACGGCCTGGCCGATGATGCCCTCGCGCTCTTCCGGCGCGGCGGATTCGATCCTGAGCCGCCAGTCACTTTTTGTGCCACTGGTCTCCGCTCCTTCGACACCCGCCGCAATAATATGTTCCAGCAAAGGACTCTCCTGGGTGCCTCGGAACGACTGCCGCCATTTGGACCAATCCACTCGAAAAGCCATCGCCTGATTAACGCCAGCGGAGAGGAACGATTCCAGCAAAACGACCACTTCACCCGGTGACAGGGGCGTTAGGCCCAGGCGTGTGAGGTATTCAGCCACACGCTCATTGCGGGCCACATAGCCTTCGCCGCCGAGAGCACCCCAGTTGATCGCGAGTGCAGGCAAACCGATGGCCCCGCGCTGATGAGCCAATGAATCGAGAAAAGCGTTGGCAGCCGCGTAGTTACCTTGTGCCGAGTTGCCGAAGACGCTCGAAACGGACGAGAACATCACAAAACAATCCAGTTCCATTCTGAGTGTTCCTTCGTGCAGCAGCCATGCGCCGTGCGCCTTCGGTGCCAACACGGTGCGCATCCGTTCGCGAGTGAGCGATGCAAGCGGCGCGTCATCAATCACCATCGCCAGATGAAACACGCCCTTGAGAGGATGCCCTGCCAATGAAATCTCCGTCAGCAGCCGCTTCACGTCCTCCGGCGATCCGGCATCCGCCAGCACCACCCGCACGTCCACGCCGCGCCCGCGCAGTTTAGCCAAAAAGTCTTCCGCTTCGGGAGTGGCAGGGCCGTTTCGGCTGGTGAGCACCAGATGTCGGGCCCCGCAATCAGCAAGCCATTCGGCCAGCACCTTGCCGAACCCACCGAACGCGCCCGTGATCAAGTAACATCCATCCGACTTCACCTCGAAGGTTGGAGCCAATGGCTCGCCGCGCTTCGCGACAAAAGGCTCTGGAAACGACACGATTACTTTGCCGGTGTGTTTGCCCTGAGCCATCCAACGGAAGGCCACGTCAATGCGGCATGCCGGGAACGAGCGGAACTGCAGCGGATGCAGCGCGTTCTGCCCGACCAGGACAGCAATTTTTTCCAAAAGCTGACGTGTCTGTTCTTCATCGCCACTGAAGATCGCGTCCATCGCGACAACATGGAACGACGTGTTCTTCCGCATCGGCCACAGGGGAATGCGAGAGTTCTGGTAAATGTCCCGCTTTCCGATCTCGATGAACCGGCCAAACTGCGCGAGGCACGAGAGCCCCATTGGGATCGCTTCGGCGGCGAGTGAGTTCAGTACCACATCCACGCCCTTGCCTCCGGTAAGTTCCATGACCGCTTCCGCAAAGTCTGCGCGGCGCGAGTCAATGACATGCTTGACTCCGAGGACATTAAGCAGCGCGCGCTTGGCCGGACTGCCGGCACTCGCGATCACTTCGGCGCCAAGGTGGTGCGCAATCTGGATCGCGGCCATGCCCACACCGCCCGCACCTGCGTGAATGAGGATTCGCTCGCCCGCCTTCAGGTGAGCCACCGTTTTTAGCGCGTGCCAGGAGGTCATGAACACCACCGGCAGAGTCGCTGCTTCTTCAAAAGACAATCCGTCCGGGATGATGCGCACATCGCCGGCACGCGCCCTCGCATAGGTCGCAAGGCCAAACACAGCGAGGCCAAACACCCGGTCTCCCGGTGCCACATGGGTGACTCCACCTCCAACGGCTTTCACTACGCCGGCGATTTCGTCGCCGAACATCCGGGCATCCGTCGTTTCCGCGGGATAAAGAGCAAGCGCTTTAAGCACATCGCGAAAATTCATGCCAGCAGCTTTCACTTCGATCACTACCTCACCCGCGCCGCAAGGCGGGAGGGCGAAGGGCACCAAGCGCAGCGAGCCGAGAAGTCCGCGCTCGCGGGATTCGAGTCGAACCGGCACGGTGCGATCAAGCACCTGCTCTCGTGGTGACAGACCGCGACCGATGCGCCGGACATAGCGTGCCTCTCCCCGAAAGGCGACCTCGCGTTCGGAGTCCTTCTGATGCAGCTCGTCCCAAAGCATGACTTTGTCCGCCGCCGATGCGGCAGGCGGGAGGTCAATGGCGCGGCAGGTGAGGTTCGGGTATTCGTTTATTACCACGCGCATCAAGCCGATCGCAGACCCTTGTCCTACCGCCACCACGTTCTGTCGTCCAACGGGCTGCGCTCCACGGGTCACCAGATCAATGCGCAGCTTTCCCGCCGGGCTCGACGCTTCGAGGGCCTGGACAAGATGGAATACGGCATCGGTGCCTAACAAGGCTGCGTCTTTGCTGGAGCGAGGCGCGGACTCGTCCAAACTCCACAAGAAGACGAAGCGCTCTGGAGCTTCGTCAACGCATCTCTCAAGCAGCTCCTTCCAATCCTCGGGCGCCTCGGCACGAAGGGTGAACGCGTCAGTTCCGTCAGCCATGAATAGATTGCCACGATGAGCCACGCGACAACGAACGCCGCTGGCACGCAGCTGCACGGCGAGCTGCTCACCGAGCCCGGACGCATCCGCAAACACAAGCCATGATTTTTCCGCAGGCGCCTCCACTGCAGCCGGCGCCACCGCTTCCGGCTCGATCCATGCCTTGCGCGCCATCAGGCCAATGAGGCTTTCGCCCCCTTGCGAGCGGACCAGTCCAGACAGGGACTCCGTCTCGCTGAAGCCCGAATCGCGCAGCGCTTTTTCCCATTGCGACCGCTGAAGCAGCGGATGGTTGGGACGCAGATCGCGATCGGTGAAACGCCACCAGCCGCTGGTCAGACCGAAGACCGCGTTCAACCACAAATGCGGTGTGGCTACATCGACGAACAACAAACTCCCACCGGGTGCCAGAAGGTCATGGATATTGCGCAGTGTGAAACGCACATCGCTCACCGCATGCACTACATTGGTGCCGATCACGAGATCGAACGCGCCTGCTTCGAGGTCCTGCTCAGTGCCTGGCTTTTCGAGATCGAAGACTTTGCATTCGACTTCGGGATAGGCCGCCAGTTTTTGTTTCGCTGCGGGAAAGAAAGCCGCGGACACATCACTGAACACATAGGAGTGCAGTCCGCGCTCGATCAGCGGCAGCACTTGCGAGGCAAGTCCACCCGTGCCAGCGCCAATTTCCAGGATACGCAGTCCACGCCCCTCGGGAAGATGTTGGGCGACTTCCTCTACTGCACAGGCAATGGCCGCGAGCCACGGGCTGGTCACGAGGCCGTCTCCGTAAAACTGATCCAGAAGTTCCGGGCCGCCGCTGGCGAACAGGACGTGCACCGCATCCTTCTCGCCACGTAGGATGGGACCTAGTTCCGCGCACGTTGCCTCACAAAGCAATGCCTCCGGCAAATGGCCCGGATGTGTTGTAATGCCGGAGCGAAACAACTCTGGCGTGGAGTCCGCGACCATCGTGAACGCCGGGGTGGGCCGATAACCGTCACGTTCTTGGATTAACAGGTGATGTTCCACAAGGTTGCCCATCAACTGGGCGAACGCCGGTTGCATTGGTTCTGCCACGCCGAGCGAATCCGCCGTGAACATTCCGTTCGGGCTGAACCCTGCGTCCATCTCCCGCAACCCGCGGGCGACCTGCGCCGCAGCCAGTTCATCTCCGGCTGCACTGGCGGCTTGCAGATGGTCCCGCCCCCGCATGTCGAGGACTTCATCCAGTGCATGCTGGGCCACGTCATGAAGCCGGCCCAGAGGCACCGGTCCTTTACGCGCGGGCTTTGGTGCCGCCGGTGTTCTTTCCCACCCGACATGATAGATCAGGTCACGACCTTTCCCCGTCCTGCCAGAGCGGCGTGCGCCCTCTACGCTGATCGCACGAAACCCATCAATGCGGACACACGGCCTGCCCGCGTCATCATATATATATATACCGCCTTCAACGAATTCGTCGTTGGCTTGCTTCACATCGGCCCGCACGAAGCTGGAGGCTCCGGGAGAGCGAAGAAACAAAATTCTGGCGAAGCGCACGGGAAGTCTCAGCCCCGCGGTGCGTCCTTCAATTGTCGCAGCCCCGGCGGAAAAGATTTGCAGTGCGCCATCAAACAGAACCGGATGCAACGGATACTCTCCCGCGCGATGCGCAATCGCATCGGACAACGAAACTCTACCCGCCGATCTGCCCGCGCCCGCCGACAATTCGCGGATCGGCCGGAATTCCTCGCCGTAGCAGAGTCCCATATCGTTCATGTGGCCGTAGAAGGTGTCGAGTCCCACGGCTTCCAAACCAGGTGCCTGAGGGGTCTCCCACACCGATGCCGCAAAGGCCGATTCGGTGCGTTCACCGCGCATCGATCCCACAACATGCACTGACCACGAGGCTGCATTTTCAAACCGGCTCTGGATGGCAAACGTGCGCTCATTAGGATCGTACGTCAGCTCAAGAAGCAGCCCGGAGGGCGGGTCCGGCAAGATGAGAGGCTTGCGGATTTCGAAGTCCTCTACGACGAACGATTTTCCCTCGAACAATTGCTTTCCTGCTTCGAGGATCATCTCGACGAAGCCCGCGGCAGGAAAGACGATAAGATTCTCGACGCGGTGGTCCTTCAGAAAAGCCATGTGTCGGCCATCAAGCCGGGTGGTCCATGTCGGCGCGGCCCGTGGCAACCGCACATCGAGCAGTCCGCGACCACCCGGTGCCAGACGACCTTCGCGCATGTCGCTGGACTCATGCCACCACCGGCTCTTATCCCACGCGTAAGCCGGCAGATCAAGATGCCGCCGCGACGGCGTGAGCGCTGTGAAGTCGAGCACTACACCTGCCAGGTGCAGATCCATCGCCGTTTCCAGCAATGACTCGTGTTCGCGCTCGCGTCGAAGCGAAGCCAGGACGGGAGCCTTGGACCTATCCTCGGCAAGGCATTCCTGAATCGAACGCACCAATGCAGGATGTGCACCGATTTCGAGCCACGCATCAACGCCGAACTCCGAGAGCGCGGCAATCGCTGAAGAAAACTCCACCGGCTGCCGCACGCCGCGCGCCCAGTGACCGGCATCGCAAGATTCCCCGGCGATCCGCTGACCGGTGACGGTGCTGAAAAAAGGCACGGTTTCGGCTTGGGGCGACAAATCGTTCAGCGCTGTCTGGAGCGCATCTGCGGCGGGCTGCATCATGGCATGATGGAAGGAGTAATTCGATTGCAGGAACCGGGCAAAAATGCCTTGCGACTTCAGCTCAGCGGCGATGACCTCCAGTGACGTCTTCAACCCGGACAGTGTCAGCGAACGAGGGCCGTTGAACGCGGCGATGGTCACCGTGCGGTCATGCTGAACGATAACCGCCCGCGCTTCGTCCGCGCTCATGCCGACTGCCAGCATGCTTCCACCAGGCGGTGCAAACTCATGCATGAAACGCCCGCGAAGCACGATGATCTTTGCTGCTTGCTCCAGGCTGAGGATGCCCGCCACGCACGCCGCCGCATCTTCGCCAACACTGTGCCCCACGACCGCTGCAGGCTGCACGCCCCACGATTTCCAAAGCTCCGCGAGCGCCATCTGCATGGCGAAGATGGCAGGCTGCGAGATCTCCGTCCGCTGTATTTGCGAGTCGGCTTCTGGGCGCGCGAGTTCCTCCATCAGCGAAAACCGCGCCCACGGACGCATGGCCTCATCACAAGCTTCAATCATCCGACGGAACACCGGTTCATGCCGCATGAGTTCGCGTCCCATGCCCCACCACTGAGGGCCCTGGCCGCTCATGACGAAGACGACGCGTGTCGCCTTTTCATGCCGCGGCGTGAAGGCCGTGCGCGGATTCGGTCCCGGTTGTCCTGTTGAGAAAGCGCTGAGTTCCTGTGCCAACTCGGACACCGAGCGCGCGGTCATGGTGAGCCGATGTGAGTGGTGATTGCGACGCGCTCCGAGCATGTAAGTGAGGTCCGGCAACAGAGGCGCACTGCCATTCACCTTCGAATGATCCTCCAGCCAAGCGCTCAACTGCGAGGCTGTGGCCCGCAGCGCTTTCTCGGAACGGGCGGAAAGCAACAAGGGCCATGAGCGTTCCGTGTCAACGGCGAAAGGCGCCGGCTGCGGACGTGACGGCGCTTCCGTTAGGATCACGTGTGCGTTGGCACCGCCAAACCCAAACGAATTGACCCCCGCCAGGCGAACACCACCCGTGTCCGGAAACGATTCTGCCACCACGGGCACCCGGAGTTTCAAGGAAGCGAAGTCGATATTTGGATTGGGAGTGTCGAAATGAAGGCTGGCGGGAATAAGTCCGTGCTTCAGTACCAGTGCCGCCTTGACCAGTCCGGCCACACCTGCCGCGGTTTCCAAGTGGCCGAGATTCGTCTTGGCTGATCCAATGACCAACGCGGTTTCATTTGTTCGCCCTTCGCAGAGCGCTTCAGCCAGTGCATGAGCTTCAATTGGGTCGCCCACCGCCGTGCCCGTACCATGGGCTTCAACATAGCCGATTTGCGATGGGATGATCCCTGCGTCCGCGCACGCTTCGCGCACGAGCCGCGCCTGGGCCTCAAGGCTGGGAAGAGAGATGCCATTGGTGTGGCCGTCCTGATTCACGGCCGATCCAACGATCACCGCGTAGATCGGATCGCCGTCGGCAACGGCATCGGAAAGCCGCTTCATCAGCACCATGCCCGCACCTTCACTGCGCACGAAGCCGTTGGCCGACGCGTCGAACGCCTTGCATTTGCCTTCGGGCGACAGCATCCCGGCCTGGGAAAATCCAATGAACCCATCCGGAGAAATCAGCACTGTCGCGCCGCCTGCGATCGCCACTTTGCAACGCCCAGCCAAAATTTGCTCGCAAGCTAGATGCACCGCCGTCAGCCCGGACGAACATGCGGTGTCCATCGCGATGCTTGGGCCGCGCAGATTCAGGCAGTAGGAAATGCGGTTGGCGGCGATGCTGTGCGCGGTACCTGTGGATGTGTGCGCGCTGATGCCGGCACGGTCCGTGACGGTGTGCTGAATCCCCTGGTAGTCACTGTGGGAGATCCCGACAAATACGCCGATGTCAGTACCGTTCTCCAGATCCAAAACCACGCCTGCATCCTCAATTGCCTCCCAAGTTGTCTCCAGCAGCAGCCGGTGCAGCGGATCCACGTAGGGCGCTTCCCGCAGCGAGATGCCGAAAAACTGCGGATCAAACTGGCCAAGCCCATCGACAAATCCTCCGCGTCTAGCGACGGTTTTTCCAACCAGTCCATTTTCAGCATCGTAAAACCGCTCCACGTTCCAGCGGTCGGGAGGCACGTCAGAAACCGCGTCACGGCCTTCCACGAGCAGTTTCCAAAATGATTCCGTGTCGTTCACTTCACCGGGGAAGCGGCAGCCGATCCCGACGATGGCAATTCCTTCTTTATTCATTAACAGGTAAGAAATGAGACAGAGCAACTGAACGGAGTATTCGAGGATGCCGTGATTCTATGGGAAAATGGTTTCAAGATTCCGGGCATTACGAACTTTCCGCTACTGATTCGGAGTGTCTCGGATCATCAAAATTACATATGCGGCCGCCCATTGCAATTGGGTGAAACCCTTTGAGAATCCATTCGTTAGGCGAGTGAAGGGGCGTATCGACATGCGCTTTAAGTTGCGTACGAGTAAGGCGCGCAACTCGCATCACGCTACCCAATAAACCAGCAACGAATTAATTTTGTTTCGGCATCACGTTGCCGTCCCCATTCAAAATCGCCAGCGCCTTTAGGTTTAATTTCAGCGCTGCAATTTTTCCTTCGCGCCGACGAAAGTCCAAATCGCGTCTTGTACATTTCCAAAATCTTGGGAGCGGGATTGAAACTATACCGCTACGTCTCCTGAAGCGATCCTCCCTGGACGGAACCACGTCTGTTTCTACTCGTCCTTAGTTGCTTTTCGAGCAACGGGGAATGTTGAGAAAACGGTTGTCTGGCGGGTAGTCTGAACTAAGGATTGCAAAATGTGTGGCATCGCAGGTGTGCTGGATCTGGCCGGTCTGCGAATGGTGCCGAACGACGTCATTCAACGAATGGCCCGGGCGCTGGTGCATCGCGGCCCGGACGAGGACGGCTTTCTCCAGAGTCCGGGAGTCGCGCTGGCTTCGCGCCGGCTCAGCATCGTCGGGTTGGCGGATGGGCGGCAGCCGATCGCCAATGAAGACGAGAGCGTGCAGGTGGTGTTCAACGGCGAGTTGTTCGATTACGTCGAAAGACGCGCTGAACTGCAAGGGCGCGGACATCGCTTCGTCACACACTGCGACACGGAAATCATTCCACATATGTGGGAAGAGAATCAGGAAGGCGTGTTCGAGCGACTCCGCGGCCAGTTCGCCGTAGCCTTGTGGGACGCGCGTCGGCATCAATTGACTCTTGGTCGCGACCGTTTCGGCATCTGTCCGCTTTACTGGACGCGACAAGGGGACTGGCTTCTGTTCGCATCCGAAATCAAGGGCTTGCTGGCCTCGGGCATGGTGCCGGCCAAACCCGACCCGCGCGGCATTGACCACATTTTCACGTTCTCCGCCATGCCGGGGCCGGTGACGTGTTTCGAAGGCGTGCAGCTTCTGCTTGCCGGCCATTATCTGCAAATCACTCCGGGGAACGAAGACGGCGCGGCGCCCGTCATCAACGAGCGTACCTACTGGGAGATGGACTTCCCGGATGAGGGCGATGAAGACCCGGGAGCAAATCAACGCAAACTGGTGGATGAGTTCGAGCGCGTCATTCTGCAGGCAGTCGAGAAGCGGTTGCGAGCCGATGTGCCGGTGGGCGCTTATTTGTCGGGCGGCGTTGATTCGAGCATAATCGTTGCACTGGCGTGCGATCTCAAAGGTCCGGCCATCAATACCTATACGATCCGCGTTGATGATCCGGCGCTCGACGAGCTCAGCGCGGCCCGTCTCGCGGCCCGGCACATCGGTACGAAGCCGCCGGTCGTGCAGGAATTTCGCGCCAGCGACGCGCTCGCGACCTACCCCGCGCTGATCCAAGCTGCAGAGGCGCCGGTAATCGACACGTCATGCGCCGCATTGTTGCAGTTGGCCCGGCGCGTTCATAGTTGCGGGCAGAAGGTTGTCCTCACCGGAGAGGGCGCGGACGAATGGCTGGTCGGCTATCCGTGGTATAAAGCGGCAAAGCTACTCGGATATCTCGACATCCTACCCGGACTGCCGCTCAGCGACTGCGCGCGCCGCGCCTACTTCCGGGTGAATCAGATGCCTCAATATCCAGTCGAGATGCGCCAACGCGCGGAGCAATCCATCGGCGGCCCCAACGCCTGGATTGATGCTTACGGGATGCTCGCGCTCTCCAAACTTCGCTTCTACGCCGCACCGATGCGGGAAGTCCTCGAGCAAACCAATCCGTGGGCCGATCTTCAACTGAACCTCGAGCGCGCGAAACGCTGGCACCCGCTGAACCGCGGCATTTGGATCGCAGGCCGCGTCACACTCGCGGGTCACCTGCTCCAGGCCAAAGGGGACCGCGTGGCCATGCACTCGTCGGTGGAAGTGCGGTATCCGTTTCTCGACGAGGACGTCTTCGATTTTCTCGCAAAGCTGAACCCGCGCTGGAAGCTGCGCGGATTCCGCGACAAACACTTGCTGCGGCTGCTGGCCGAGCGCTGGTTACCACCGTCCATTTACCGACGCGGGAAAGTCATCTTTCGCGCTCCGCTAGACAGTTTTCACATCGACCCGGAGCCGCCGTTTGTCGGTCAGCTACTAAGCGAAGAATCGCTGCGCCGCACGGGCTATTTCGACATCGCGGCGGTGCGCCACTGGCGGAAAGCCTTTCGCGAGATGCGGGCCGGTTCATTGCCGCGTCTCTCGGTGGAAATGGGACTCGCGGCTGTCGTGGCAACGCAACTCTGGCATCACCTGTTCATCGACGGCTCGTTGTCGGACTTGCCCACGTGGACAGGCCTCGCCGCGGCAGCGAAGGCAGCACCGCAGATTTGACCGGTTTAGTTAGTTAGTTTAGCGAAGCTTCGCCAGCGTCTCGCGTCCGCGCTGCTTGTTTTCGGGATCGTCCTTATCCGTCTCCTTCATCGTCAGTCCTTTGTTGATAACACCCCGGGCATCGGCCGTTCGGCCCATGCGAGAATAAACCAGCCCCAACTCTATATAGTGTACGAGTCGGTCAGGCTTCAGTTCGATCGCTTTCTCAAAACATTTGGCTGCGTCCTCGTAAGTCGGCGACGGCAGCTTGCCGTAAACCAGTTCCGCCAACGCACGCTTCACGCCCGTGACTTCGGCATACCCCATATTCCAGCGTCCCAGTACATGCCAGGCTAAATCGCTGCGCGGGTCGAGTTTGATCGCCTTGTCCACCTCACTCTTGATGATGCGCGAGGTCTCCACCTTCTCCTTGGTGCTCGCCAGCGGCTGCAGCTTCCCGTAACTGATCGCCACTGCGAGTTGGGCTTCCGCATCTTCTGGCCCCAGGGAGGCGGCGCGCTTCCCATAGTCAACGGCGAGCCCGCCCAGCCGACGCTTCTCCTCCGTCTTCGAGGCATCGCTCATCAGGTGCCGATATTCGCGCGAGATCCGCACGAGAATGCGCACGTTGTTCGGCTCCAGTTTTTCCGCCGCCAGATAATCCTTGAGCGCCTCGTCGGACTGGAATTTTAGAGCGAAGACATCGCCCTTTTCAATGAGGTCGTCCGCGGACTGAGCCCGACTCAGTGCGCAAGTCAGCAGCAGCGCCGTGGCGACGGAAAATGCTTTGATGGAAAAAGAAAAGCGCATGGTTTTGCAAATCGGTTGGCCGACACCTTCCACTAGCCGCACTGATGGTAGCTCCACAGACGTTACGGCGATTAGGTCATCAGCGCTTGGATTCGACCAAGCGGCCCGCGTTCAAAAGTTCCGCCTCACTCAATCGAGGTCCGATAAGCTGCAGGCTGGTGACGGGAACTGTCTTCCCTTTCGCTGGCATCGGTATCGGCATCGCCAGCGCAGGATTCCCCGCAAAATTTACTGCCGCGGTGTTTTGCGTGCTGAATACCTCTAATTCAAACACGACGGTCCGGCCGAAGAATGGAAATTTGGGCGGCAGTTTCTGCAGCGTTGGGAGGGCAATGAAATCAACCTTCTTAAAGACTTGGTGGAGGTCGCGCTGCCACGCAGCCTGCCTCTTTAGCGCATTCTTGTAATTGTCCGTGGAATCCAGTTTGCCCAGATTGATGATTGTCTTGGTCGTGCCCCTTACGCCTTTTTTGTCCGCATATTTTTGATCGTTGAACCAAACGTCGGCAAATGCCACCGTTTTCCCGTCCTTCTGAGCCTGCTCCCATTTCGCCTTGAAGGCTTGATCGAGTCTTATGACCTTAAATCGCTTTGCCGCGAGCGCATCGTCGAGGGCTTTGTCAATTGCCGGGTCAGTGCCGTCAAGGTAAAGCCGCCCAATTCTGATGTCTTTGGCCGAAGGGTTGGATGCGACGGCACTTTCGTATCGGGCCGCAAACCCCCTCTGTAATAAGTCCATGCCTTGCACAAGGTGGGGCATGTCTTTGGCCATGGGCCCGACGGTATCCAAATGCTTTGGTGAAACAGGAAACACGCCTTTGAGGGGAACGAGGCCGAAGGTCGTCTTCAAGCCGAAGATGCCGCAACAAGCCGCGGGAAGGCGGATGGACCCGGCCGTATCAGTCCCAAAGGCAACGTCCGCCATGCCGGTTTCGACAGCGACCGCCGAACCGCTTGACGAACCTCCTGGAATAAATCTGTGTTTGCCATCCGGGAGATTTCTCGGAGTTCGAAAGTAGCTGTTCTTGCCAGAAACCGTCACTGCAAATTCAGTGAGATTCGTTTTCCCCACAATCTGCACGTTTCGCTCCCGGGCCAGCTCCAGACACGGCGCATCCTGCGAAGCCGGCCGGCTGGTCCTGGCAACATATTCGGAGCCCGCAGTGGTAACCACACCCTTCATGTCGATGAGATCTTTTATGGCCAGGCGCAATTGTTTGCTGTTTTCAGGGGGCGGCCAATAAACGATGAACGCGTGATCACGAGAACGATTTGCCCGACGTTCCTGCGGAGAGGCGTCGGCACTGAAAAAACTCATCAGCAAAAGCCCAGGAAGAACACATCGGGCGATGCCGCAGCGGCGATTTTTCATCGCGTCACGTTAGCTCCAGTGACCGGCTAGGCCAATATTTATGAACAACACGCTGATACTCGAAATCGTGGAACAACTCGTGGGAGACTACAGCATGTCCAAAACCAACCTGCTTCCGTCGTAAGAGTAGCCCAACAGGTGTGAGGCGGCTTGGACAGGGAAAAGCTCAAAAGCAGAAAAATTACTCAAATATTTCGCGAAGGAGTACCTCGAGTAGAGCAGAATTGCTCACGAGAGGACTCGAACCTCCACGGGTTGCCCCATACGGTCCTGAGCCGTACGCGTCTGCCAATTCCGCCACGTGAGCGATGGAGGTTGGATGTATGATGTTTGATGTTCGATTTGTCAAAGGAAGCGGCCTAACTGTCCTGATCGACTCTGCTTTTCAATCTCTGAGGCCGGAGAGGCTCTCTACAAGTCTCAGCGTTTCAGCATTTACGCTCCCGCTCGTTCGGCTAGTTAGTTCCCTGATTTGGATTGCCGTACCGCGGCGACCTTCCGCTTTCTGTTTTCGCTTAAGCAAATGTTGAATCATGCCGCTCTGCGGCAGCCTATATCCAGGGAACATTACGGATGCACTAGCGGGAGCGTAATGTTTAGATACGACCCCGCTTTAGCCGCGGCGGCGTTTGCGGGCGCGGGCTTCGAGCTGCTGCGCTTTGCGCGCTTTGCCTAACGAACGCAACAGATCAGCGTAATTTGCGGCCACGATTTCATAATCTTCCGGCGGTTGATCGGTCGCTTCCTCCCACGCCGCCAGCGACGCGCGATACAGCTCCGACGCTTTCGGATAATCGCCCCGCGAATGATAGACGACCGCGAGATTGCATTTTGATTGGGCAATGTCGGGATGGGTCGACGGAAGAGCCTTTTCGCGAATGGCCAGCGCGCGCAAATGCGTTTTCTCCGCTTCAGCGTAACGCTTTTCGTTCGTGTAGAAGACCGCGAGATTATTCAACACCGACGCGACATCTGCGTGCTGCGGTCCGAGCTGTTTTTCGTAAATCTCGAGCGCGTGCAGATAATATGGCTCGGCTGCTTTTTGACGGCCTGATCGGCGAAAAATCAGAGCGACATTATTTAGCATCGTACCGAGGTCCGCATAGGGCAGATCATCCAGCTGGGTGCCGGCAGCGATTGCTTTCTCATAATAACGGATCGCTTCGTCCTGTTGTCCGAGGTTATCGCATAAGAACGCGAGACGGCGGGCGGAGCGATAAAGCAATCGCGGGTCCGGCGGCTTGGCCTTTTCCAAAACGCCGTGTGCCTTTAACAAATATGGTTTTGCCTTGGTGCGGTCGCCGCTCTGGTCGAGCAGGGTGCCAAGTTTTTCGTAACTGACGGCGAGCGCATTATCGTCTTCGCCAAAAGTTCGCTTGGCCAGCTCCAGCAGCGTTTCGGCGACGCGGATTGCTTCGGGCAGGCGATTGCTCACCCGCAAAGTTTCAAGTTTATCGCCGAGAATGCTCCAAAGTTTCTCTTCGCCTTTCATGGCGACATCACCAGCCTTCGCTGAGCTGGGTGACGAGCCGGTTGGCCAGTTCTTCGGTCGCCAATGGCAACGCCTGACGCTCATCGGTTGTGACATCAGTGCCAACGAAGAAGCTGGTGGTGCCGACGGCTTCGCCCTGCGGGCCGAGGTTTTTGCCATCCGGGCCGACCAATCTCCATTTCACGTGCATGCTCAAATTGAATTCGCTGGTTGCCAGCACGTTTCCAGCAACCGAACGCGCAGGCGATCGAGTGATGCGAGAAATCTCCGCTTTCAACGTTGCGTCGGCCCGGTCGCCGCTCACAATCCGGTAGGTGCCATCTTGTTGAAACTGTTTGATGACGGTGTCCGTAACCAGAACCTCAACGCGCGGCATTAGCGTCTTGTTTTCAAACGTCGGGACCGCGATCGCGTGAACGTCGCGCAGATAATTCGGTTTGGCCGGCCCGATGTGATAGCCGAGGCAACCACTCAGAGCCAGGCAGGCTATTGCGGCCGCCAATGTCTTTTTCACGGCGTCGGCGAGGCCGTCGCGCCCTGCGAACCGGCATCGATCGGTAGCCCGAGAGCCGAGCTTTGGTCGGGAGTTGGCTCTGGTGTTTGGTCGGGAGTTGCTGCTGGCTCCGGGGTTGCGCTGCTCGCGGGCTCGGAAGAAGACGACGACGGCGAATTGGCAGTGCCCTGAGATGAGGAAGAGGGCGACGGCGGAAGCGAGGTGTCCATGTCCGGCGGCAGGACCGGGGCCGAATCCGCGGCCGACGGTTTTTCCGCAGTCGGCGCCGGGGCTTTCGCCTTCTCTTCATCGGCTTTCTTTTTGTCCGCTTCCTGGGCGGACTGGAGGACTTTGTCCCCGAGTTTCTTGCGAAGCTCTTCGATCCGTTTCTTCGCCTTTTCGCTTTCCGCAGAGCCGGGTTGCTGCCGGATCACTTCATTATAATAGATGACGGCGGCCCGATAAGCTTTCTGCTTGTCATAAAACTTGGCGACGTCGAAGGAGCTGCTGGTCGACTTGTGTTCCAATTGCTGAAGATTGGTGCGCGCTTGTGCGGCTTTTTCGCTGTTTGGGTATCGGAACAAGTAATCCTGGAACGCGGTTCTGGCGCTGTTTGTCGCCGCGATGTCCCGGGTTCCACCTTTGGCAGCCTTCAGCCAAATGTAACCAATCTGATATTGCGCGTCGGCGGCGACGGGATCGTTTGGGAATTTATCGATCACCGCCTGATACGCTTGAATCGCGGCATCGTTAGCGCTCTGTTTCTCGCGGGCCAGACCGATGTCGAACTGCGCACGAGCAGTGTACTTTCCGTAGGGCGCGGTTCGAATGATCGATGCAAAAATATCCACCGACCGGTCCATTGATGTTGCCATCGGGATACCGAGTAATTTCAATTTTTTTCCGACCAGATACATCTCACCGATTCGGAACTGTCCCTCGATTGCCTCTTCAAAATGCGAGCTGGTCGGATAATTGATCACCACCACGCGATAAGCGGTGGCCGCTTCAAGAAATTCGCGGGTTCTTTCCAGCAAGACCGCCGCGCGGAATGCAGAGCCCGCCGCCAGCGCGTCTTTTGGATACTTTCGGACCAGCTGACGGTAGGCGTGGATCGCCCGCCTTGGATTGTCGTCTTTTTCCGCTTTCTGCCCGATGTCGAAAAGTTCGGCGGCGTTACCGCTCAGTTGCTCCTCTCCTGGAGGCACGTACTTCGCTTTTTCGCCGGGACGAAAAACGACCGCCGCATCGGCCGCGCAAAAAACACCGCACATCAGCGCGATAAAGGGCGGGAGAACTCGGAGTTTCATTGGGATTGGCAGGGTAATTGACTTAACCGTTGCGTCAAGTTACGCCGCGGAGCAAAACCGTGTCCGATTTCGCACTGCACATCGTTAACTTCCCGCGACTTTTCATTTAGCTTAGATTCCAGCGAAGGTGAATCTGACGGATCAACAGAAAATCCGGATTGGCGCGTTGGCCTGGAGTTTTCAGGAGTGGCGGGGCAGCTTTTACCCGTCCGATCTGCCGGAATCAGAGTGGCTGGAATTTTACTCGCGCTATCTGCCGGCGGTGGAGATCGACTCGACCTTTTATAGTGTTCCGGCGGAGAATGCCGTGCGCCGCTGGGTGGAGATCACGCCATCATCGTTTCGTTTCAGCTGCAAACTGCCGCGCGAGATCACCCACGCATGCAAACTGCGGGATTGCAGTGCGGAACTCACGGCTTTCCTCCGCGCGATCGAACCGCTCGAATCCAAGCTGCGGGTCATTCTGGTGCAGCTGCCGCCGTCATTTACCCCAAAAGACGGACGCCAAACGCTCCGCAAATTTCTGGCGCAACTTCCAAAGGATTTTCGATTCGCGATCGAATTTCGAAACCAGAGCTGGCACCGGCCGCAAATTATCCGGCTGCTCGAAAATTGCCGCGTTTGCTGGGTTTGGGCTGATATCAGCCCCCTCAACGAACGCAATCTCGCACCGTTCGAATTTCTGCCGAAGACCACAGATTTCATCTATCTGCGACTTCTTGGCGATTATGCGACGAAGTACGACGGCGCTGGAAAATTCATCCATCGCTACGATAAGCTTCTTTGGAAACGCGAAGCGGCGGTCGAAAGTTGGGCCTTGAAAATCGAACGATATCTCGGTGAAGTGCGAAATGTCTGGGCGTTCGTCAGCAATCATTTCGAGGGCTTCGCGCCGGAAACCGCGCAGCGCCTCGCCCAACGGCTCGGCTACGAATTGGCGTTGCCATCCGAAATGGAGAAGCTCGCCGCCGAACAGAACAAGTCACAGCTTGATCTCTTCGCCGAAGGTAGCGGCGGGTCACCGGACCGCCACGCCGATTGAGGTCAATCGCCGCTACCTGATTTCAGCTGCACCGAAGTAGGGCTGTAGTTTCTCAGGGATCCGGACCGAGCCGTCGGGCTGTTGATAATTTTCGATCAACGCCGCAAATAATCTCGGCAGCGCCAGGCCGGAGCCGTTGAGCGTATGGGCGAATTTATTTTTTCCATCGGCGTCTTTGTAACGAAGATTCATCCGGCGCGCCTGATAATCTTCGAAGTTAGAGCAGCTAGAAACTTCGAGATATGCATCCTGGCCCGGCGACCAAACTTCAATGTCGTAAGTCTTCGCCGATCCAAATCCGAGATCCCCGGTGCAGAGCTCCAGCACGCGGTAATGAAGACCGAAGAGTTGCAATACCTTTTCCGCGTTCGCGGCCAGCGACTCGAGTTCGTCGTACGATTTCTCCGCCGTAGTAATTTTCACCATCTCGACCTTGTCGAACTGATGGACCCGAATGATCCCGCGCGTTTCCCGTCCGGCCGATCCAGCCTCGCGCCGAAAGCACGGCGTGTAAGCCACGAATTTTTTTGGAAGATCGCCAACCGCCAGGATTTCTTCGCGATGGAGGTTCGTCACCGGCACTTCGGCAGTCGGCGCGAGAAACAAGTCTTCGCTTTCGATCTTGTACATGTCCTCTTCGAATTTCGGAAGCTGGCTCGTGCCAATCATGCAATCGCGTCGCACCAAAAACGGCGGGCTGACTTCAGCGTAACCGTGCTCTCGGGTGTGGAGATCGACCATGAAATTGATCATCGCCCGTTCGAGGCGCGCCCCGGCGCCGGTAAAGCAAATGAATCCGCTTCCGCTTAGCTTCGTGGCGCGCTCCAGATCGAGAATTTTCAACTTCTCGCCAAGAGCGACGTGATCAAGCGCTTTGCCAGCGACCTGCGGCTTCTTCCCCCACTCCCGCACGATCTTGTTCGCGCTCGCGTCTTTGCCCACCGGCACAGTGATGTGCGGCAAGTTCGGGATCTCTAGCAGCAAATTTCTTTGTGCAATTTCAAGTTGTGCGATTTGCACATCTAGCGTGTCAATATCGAGTGCCAATCCTTTGGATGTATCCTGCGCTCGCTGCAATAACGCGGGATTGGTGCCCGACTTTAGAAGTAATCGGATTTCCTCGCTCTTCGTCTTTTTCTCGGCACGAAACTCTTGAACCTTCGATTCACCGGCACGGCGTTCGCGATCAATTGCAAGCAACTCGTCGATTTTCGTCGCGTCATCGCCGCCACGAATGGCAACTCGTTCGCGAACGAAATCCGGTTTTTCGCGAATCAGTCGAATGTCGAGCATGGGCCAGATTATCAGCGAAGTTAAAAGCGTTACAAACCCTAGAACGCCAAAAGGCAATCTTTGTAATCCCTGACTTCGTCATATATTTGCGGCATGAAACAACTCGATCTTCTGGCTGCCGCGCTCGGCCTGGCTGCGCTCGCCGGGATCAATTTGTACCTCACCGTCTTCGCAACCGGCCTCGCCATTCATTTCCACTGGATCACTCTCGCGCCGGCCTATCAATCCCTTGAAATCCTGGGCAATCCCTGGATTATCGCGGTCGCGGGCATTCTCTATTTTCTCGAATTTTTTGCGGATAAAATTCCGTGGGTCGATTCGATTTGGGACGCCGTTCATACCGTCATTCGTCCGATCGGGGGTGCCTTCCTGGCTATTCAAGTGCTTGGTCATCCGGATCCCGCGTTCGCCGTGATCGTTGGACTGCTCGCGGGCGGCACGAGTCTCGCCAGCCACACCGCAAAAGCTGCAACGCGACTCGCCGCCAATACGTCACCTGAGCCATTTTCCAACATCGCCCTTAGTTTCGGTGAAGACGTCGCCGTGGTCGGCGGTCTCGCCCTGATCTATCACAATCCGATCGTTGCCTTGTCGATCTTTGCCGTTGCCATGGCCGCGTTCCTTTATTTCGCGCCAAAAATCATCCGTGGAATGAAGGCAAAGATCTGGCTGGTCTGGAAGAAATTGAACGGGCCGGCTGATTTTGGTGCTCCGGCGAAGCTGCCAATTACCTTGCCTGCTAATCTCACCGAGATCTTCAGTAAACAAGATATTCTCGGTGGGACGACTGCGTGGGCGGTGCCGTGCATCAGCGGCCGCACTGGAAAAATTCCGGCAAATCTTTTCGGCGCGCTGGTCGCGATGAACGAAGAGCCGCACAAACTTCTTTTCATCGCACGCAAAGGCCGGCGTCCGTTCACCCGAGCAATCGATCTTGAAGGAGCAACCGTGGCTCGCGAACCGAAATTTCTTTCCGAGAATCTCATCATCGCGCCGGACTCCGGCAAGGGCGGCCGATATCTGTTCCTGTTTCCTCGATCGAGTGCAGACGAAGTCGAGCAAATCGTCGAAGAATTGCGGGACCGGTCAGGCCGGCGAGGCCCCGAGGGCGTTGAGTCGCGCTTGGAGCCCCAGACATCGGCGACTTCCTAGTTCACGATCTCCTGTTGACGGTCGCTTCCCCCTGAAATTTCGAATTGGCAACCGCTGCAGTTGCCTTACAACTGCAGTGTTCCCCAAACAATGACAACCCTCCGGGACGGCTTGCGCTACGCCGAAATCCTTCACGCTACACGCGTGCACGAGCGCGCTCTTTTTCTTCCGCTTCGAACGCCAAATGAACTCGAGCTCCAGGCGCGCTGGTTTTCCGGCGACTTCAGCAAAAGTTTTGTCGGCACCAATGGCGACAAGATCGACATCGTTCAATTCGGAACCTGGAACCGGGAAGCGGGCCCGGATTTTAGAGACGCCGCGGTCCGGGTGAATGGGGGCGAGACACAGCATGGCTGCATCGAGATCGACTTGGCCGATCGAAATTGGGAAACACACGGTCATTCTACGAATCCGGCCTTCGACGAGGCTGTCCTTCACGTTTTCGTCGACAAGAGTGATCGGAAATTTTTCACGCGCACCAACTCGAACCGCAACGTGCCGCAGATTCAAATCGATCCTGCGACATTGCCGGAAGCGTTCAGTGCGAATATTCCGCTTGCGCGACCAGGACGTTGTCAGGCGCCGTTAAAGGATTTGCCGGAAGAACGAATTCGCACCGTCCTCGACGCGGCGGCGCAATTTCGTTTGCAAAAGAAGGCTGCGCGCGTCCGGGCCAGAATCGAGAACCAGGGACGAGACGAAGCGATCTTTCAGGAAACTGCCGCCGCGCTTGGTTACAAAGAGAACAAACTGCCGTTCACGCTCATTGCGCAGCGCGTTACCTTAAAATCGCTCCGCGAAAATGCTGACAACGCGGAAGCGATTCTCTTTGGGCTCGCCGGATTTTTGGAAATGCCCGACCTCGCGGTTTACAAGAAATCGAGTCGAAATTATGTGCGCGAACTTTGGGACCGCTGGTGGCCTCATCGCGATGAGATACGGCGATTGATTCTGCCGGCAAAAATCTGGAAGCTCAGTTCGACCCGCCCGACGAATCATCCGCAGCGACGCCTGGCCGCTTTGTCGATGGTAACTCGCAAATGGCCGGCGTTTCGTCGAGTGCTGGAGAAACAAAGTCCGATTGCGGTCGAGAAATTTTTTCAGGACCAGCTCGATCATCTCTTCTGGGAACGTCGCTATACACTCACCGCAGATCCTGCACCCGAACCAATGGCGCTCATTGGCCAGTCTCGCGTTGCTGAAATCCTGGCAAACGTGATCTTCCCCCTGTGGCGCGCTGAAGATCACAATGTCTGGGCGGAGTATGCGAAGTTACCAGCCCGTCTCACCAATCGCCGGCTCGAGATCGCTGCCACACGCTTGTTTGGCGACGACCCACGCCGGCGCAATTTCACCAGGACAATCGCGCACCAGCAGGCGCTCCTTCAGATTTACGAAGATTTTTGTCTGCAGGACAACTCCGATTGCGCGCATTGTCCGTTTCCGGAACAAATGGCCAAATGGGTTTAACCACGAGTCATGCCGCACTGCGGCGAACCAATAAACATGGGACCAAGATGGATGAACTAGCGGGAGCGTAATGGACACAAATAAACACAAAGTCGTCTTCCAATCATCGGTACGGCGCGACGGCGGATTCACGTTGCTTGAACTTCTGGTTGTGATCACTGTCATCGCAGTCTTGGCGGGTCTGTTGTTTCCGGCAATTCAATCCGCGCTCGAGCGCGCTAGGAAAGTGCAGGCCAAGAACGATCTGGTCCAAATCGTGACCGCGGTGAACGCGTTTTACACAGAGTACGGTCAATATCCGCTGGTAGGGACTGTTTCAACGCCGGATACAACTTACGGTACCGGCGGCAGCACCAGTAGTGCTCTGCTTAACGAACTGCGCGCCAAAACGAATTCGTTAAACACGCGGCAAATAATTTTCATGTCGCCGCCGGAAGATGCCACTCAGACGAACCCGAAAGGAAAAATCGGCAGCGATGGACAATTTCACGATCCGTGGGCCAATGTTTATGCGATTAGGATCGACGCGGATTACGACGGAGAGGTCGCAAACCCCTATAACTCGAATGCCGGGGCTGGGCCGGCCAACATTCGCCAGGGTGTTATCGCTTGGTCGATTGGCAAAGACACACAAATCGGCAATAAGAACGACAAAATCTTCACGAACTCCGACGACGTGATTTCGTGGCAGTGAGACCACCGGCCGTTGGTTTTTGACTTTTCACTCGTCACTCGTCACTGTCCACTGCCTTTCTTCCGCGGGTGTAGTTCAATGGTAGAACGGTAGCTTCCCAAGCTACATACGAGGGTTCGATTCCCTTCACCCGCTTTTTTCAACGAAAGATCACATCAGGGCGCGTTTGCAAGCGGCCGAATCGTCTGACCAGCGCCTGGAGTCGGCTACAGAGTTACCGTTCCGCGCAGCACTTCCGCCGCGTATCCGCCGACACGAACGTTGGTAATGCGATCGCCTTCGTTGGTGGCGCGAACAAAGATTTCGCTCGGTCTTCCAGCTTCGACACCCTGCCAGATAACTACCTGTTCATCTGACTTCGCGACTTTGTATTTCGCCATCCAAGCCGCGGTGCAACCGGCGGCTGATCCGGTCGCAGGATCTTCCCCACCATAAAAGAACATTCGCGCACGCATCTTTCTCTCCGCCTCTGGGCAGATGAAATAGAAAAAGCGACCGACTGTACCTTCGAGGAACGCAGAGGCACGGCCGATGTCGGGTTTGAAATTCGTCAGTGTTTTCAAATTTCGAAACGGCACAATCGCGAACGGCAATCCTGTCGAGACAACCTGACATGGCCAATCGGAACCAATCTCTTTGACATCGATTCCGACGGCTTGCGCTACGTCATCGCGAGAAAAGACTTGTCCAAACTCCGGATCTCGCTGGCGCATCTCGCCAAAAATTTTTCCATCGACCCGATCGGATTTGTTATTGTTTGAATCCGGCGTGAATCGCACCGGCACTTTTCCAACTTTTAAATCGAGAACGATTTGTTCGACCGGACCGCGCAGCGCGTAGAGATACAGGGCTGTGCCCAAAGTTGGATGTCCGGCGAACGGTAATTCTTCCGCGACTGTGAAGATGCGCACTTTCATTCCTTCGCGAGCTTCGATCTGCGGTTCTCGCGGCAAGATGAAAGTCGTTTCAGATAAATTCATTTCCCGCGCGAGCGCTTGCATTTCACCGTCGCTTAACCCGTGAGCATCGCTGAAAACTGCCAGCGGATTGCCGGCAAGCCGCTCCCGCGCGAACACGTCAACCTGCACGAACTGATAATTTCGGGGCATGTTCTCGATGGTCAGTGCACTAAGGTTTGCCGCCAAAGAATTTTTTGAAGGACTGAAAAAATTTGTTGGGAAAATCGGCAGCCTTTTGACCGAACGGATTCAGCTTCTGAGCGAATTGCATCGGGTCACCACCGTGAATTTCACAGGAAGCAGTCGGCACCTTATCCGCCGGGATATCGATTTCGTAAGCGGTGCCAGCTGCTTCGCAACCGGTGGTGGCGAGATGATTGGATTGCGAACAAACAAGCGCATGCTCGATTGGCATAGTCGGTTGCAAATCCTGCGCCGGATAAATCGTCGCCGCCTTGTTCATCACTTGGACCCAAACCGGCAAGGCAAGCGCTGCCCCATAACCGTGAGGAACAATTGTCGTCGGTTGGTCGAACCCGACCCAAACGCCGCAAGTCACTGCAGTGGTGTAACCGACAAACCACGCATCTTTGTAATCATTGGTCGTACCGGTTTTTCCGGCGGCCGGCAGCTTGAAGCCTAACGAGCGCGCCGCGGCGGCGGTTCCGCGGGTCAGCACTTCTTCCATTAACTGCGAAGTCATCCAGGCCGCGCTCGGATCGAGCCCCGGCGCAGCAATGTGCGATGCGCGATAAATCGGGCGATGTTCAGGATCGTCGATGCGTTCGATGATGTAAGCCTGCTTGCGCACGCCGCCGTTTGGAAAAGCAGTATAGGCGGCAGTGAGGTCTTTCAGGTTCGTTTCGAACGAGCCGATGTAAATGGCCGGACCGCGCGGAACGTTGTCGCTGAGATTCAAAGTAGTCGCGATTTTCTGGACTGCGTCGAGCCCAGCAAACTGGCCAACGCGCACGCTCATGGTGTTACGTGAATGAATCAGCCCATAGGAACACGGTTGGATCCCGCCATAGGTGCCGTCGGAATTTGCCGGCGACCACGTTCCGGCGCCGTCGATTTCGCCCGGTTGAATTTGACTGTCGCTGATCGATGCGCCCGGCAGCAATCCCTCTGAAAATGCGATCGTGTAAACGAATGGTTTGAACGCTGAACCGACCTGGCGATTTGCCGGCGGCAGAGCGCGATTGAATTTGCTTTGCGAATAATCACGGCCGCCGACCAGCCCGCGAATTCCTCCGCTGGCGTTGTCGATTGCAACCACCGCGCCTTCGAGGTACGGCATGGATGAGTCTTCGCCATTTTCCGGCGGGTGATAGTTCGCTTTGAGCGGATGATTGAAATTGCTCTGGTGCTCGATTTTCGTGAGCTGCGTCTCCAGCGCCTGCTGCGCCGCGTCCTGCACTTTCGGATCGAGCGTCGTGTAGATGAACAAGCCCCCGTTGTCGATCTGGTCCTGGGTGAGAATAAGGTTCAAATCCCGCTGCACCGCGTCCATCGCGTAATTTTCCTGGATCTGAAGAAGCCGCTTTGGATGCGCGTTGACCTTTGCTTGCTTGGCCTGGTTCGCGTCCCGGGACGAGATTTTTTTCAGTTCCACCATTCGCTCGAGCACACCGTTGCGCTCAACCGCCGCGCCTTCGGGATTTTTTAACGGCGAAAAACGGTTTGGACTTCGAATTAACCCCGCAAGCAACGCAGCCTCGGGAAGGTTCAGATCCTTCGCGTGCTTGCCGAAATACGCCTGCGATGCGGTTTCGATCCCGTAACAACCGGCGCCGAAATAAATCCGGTTCACATAGAGCTCGAGAATCTCCTTTTTCGAAAATTCGTGCTCGATCCGGAACGCGACCATCGCCTCGAGCAGCTTCCGGCTCAGGTTGCGGCCGCCCAGCGGAAGACTATTGCGCGCAAGCTGTTGAGTAATGCTACTCGCGCCTTCCTTGGCCGAGCGGGTTAAAACATCGCGCACCAAGGCGCGCAAAATTCCGTGCCAATCCACGCCCGGATGTTGATAAAAACGCGTGTCTTCGCGCGCGAGCAGAGCATCGATGAAATACGGCGATACTTCATCCAAGGAAACGCGCAACCGGTTGGAGCCGGCGAGCCGGCTGTAAATTTTCCCGTCGACATCGAAAACGGTGTTGCGCTCCGGCATGGCGCCGACCTTTTTCATGTCGAAACTGGCGGCCCACGCTCCGTAAAAGATCAACAACGCCAGACCGCCGCCAGCGATCAGGACGAACAGCGAGATCTTCCAGCCGTAACGGAACAGTTTGCTGCGCTTTTTTCCGCGCGACTTCAAGCGGGCAAGAAACTTCATGGAGCAGGAGTTGGAACTTAATCAAAGATCGACGGATTGGTAGCGGCGGTTCACCGAACCGCCCGCGCGCGATTGATCTTAATCGCCAATGGCCGTTCGGTGAACGGCCGCTGCCTCAGCCGAGCAGATCGCCGTAGCGTTTCGAAGCGAGCTCCAAACAGCGACCCAAGATTTCGGATGACGTTTGCAACCGAAGCGCCTCGTCCACCAGCTCCCGGCATTCGGGCAACGCCAGATTCCGCACCGCCATTTTTACCCGAGGCACGGAAGTCGCGCCCACGCTCAATTCGTCCATGCCAAGTCCGAGCAACAGCGGAATTAATGCGACGTCGGCCGCCATTTCGCCGCAAACCCCCACCCAGATTTTGTTCGAGTGTGCGGCGTCAGAGATCATTTTCAGCAGACGCACTACTCCGGGATTAGTCGGCTCATAAAGATGCGCGATGCGTTCGTTCACGCGATCGACCGCGATGGCGTACTGGATCAGGTCATTGGTTCCAATGCTGAAGAAATCGACTTCGCGCGCAAGCAGATCGGCCGAGATTGCTGCGCTTGGAACCTCAACCATTACGCCGACTTCCATTTTCGCGCCTGCGCCAGCACCCACTTCCTGGCGGCATTCTTCCAAAACCTCCCGGGCGCGGCGCAATTCTTCGAGACCGGAAATCATCGGAAACATCACCTTCACGTTGCCGACAGCGCTTGCTCGAATAATCGCGCGCAGTTGCGCTTTGAAAATGTCGACGTTCTCGAGGCAAAAACGAATGGCGCGCCAGCCTAGGAAGGGATTCATCTCGTCACCTACATCAAGCGCGCCGACGCCCAGTTTATCGCCACCCAGATCGAACGTCCGAATAATCAGCGGATTGGGGCGCACGCGTTCAGCGACCTCGCGATAAATCTGGTATTGCTCCTCTTCGGCCGGAAGCGTGTCGCGATTGATATAGAGGAACTCGGTCCGGTAAAGTCCAATGCCTTCGGCGCCGTTTTCGGCTACGGCATCCACGTCACTCGGTAATTCGATATTCGCGGACAGCACGATGTGACGGCCATCGGCGGTGGTTGACGTGGTTTCGCGAAGCCCGCGCAACGCTTGGGCGACCTGGCCTTTTTTGATCTGGACCTCGCCGTAATAAGAAAGCGTCTCCGGAGTAGGATCGACAATCACCAAACCGGTATAGCCGTCGAGTAAAACATGCTGGCCGGTTTCCAACTTTTGGGTCGCATCGTGCAAACCGACCACAGCGGGAATATTGAGCGAGCGCGCAATGATCGCAGTGTGCGAAGTGCGGCTCCCCAAGTCCGTCGCGATTCCAAGAACGATCTCTCGATTCATGCTCGCCGTGTCCGACGGCGTCAGATTGTGCGCGACTAAAATGTGCGATTCCGCTGAGGCCAGAAAAGGTTTCGGCGCCCTGCCCTGCAAGTTTCGGATAATGCGTCTTGTCACATCCTGAATGTCGAGCGCTCGCTCACGCAGGTACGGGTCGTCGATCTTGCTTAGCGTTTCAGCGTAATGCGTTGCGACTTCCTGAAAAGCCCACTCGACGTTGCAACGGTCGGTTTCAAGCCGACGCAAAACTTCGTCGATCAACGTTCGATCTTCGACCACGAGCAGATGCGCGTCGAAGATGGCCGCGTCCTGGGCGCCGATCGCTTCAGCGATTTTTTGCTGCATCTCCAGGATCTGCACCCGGGTCTGAACCAGCGCCGCCTCGAAGCGGGCAATCTCGTTTCCGATTTGCGATGGCTCGATGTGATAACGCACGAGATCATCGAGATCGTCGCGCACGACATGAATGACGCCGTGGCCGATCCCAGGCGAGACGCCAATGCCGCGAAACCGGATTTCCTTGTTACCGCCGCTCATCCGCGTGCGATTCTATCGAGGAATCAATCTTCGTGGAAGCGTGCATTGATTAATTCCTCCAGGTCGGCCAGCGCCTTGGCGGCGTCTGGTCCCTCGCAGCGGATGTGGAGTTTCGATCCCTGACCGGCCGCGAGCATCATCAACCCCATGATGCTCTTGCCGTTTACTTCCTCGCCTTCCTTACCCACCCAAATCTCGGAACGGTAGCGGCTGGCGATGCGCACGAACATCGCCGCCGGACGCGCGTGCAAACCGAGCCGGTTTATTACCGGCACATCTTTCTCAAGTTTTTGGATCGGCGAGGCGTCACTCGCCCGGCGACTAAGCAGGCCCATTGGTCGATCTTGGCTCCATTAGATTGAGCAGTTTGGCGTTAAAATCTACCGCACTGTTGTGCCCAAGTCCCTTCAGTTTCTGGTCCATCGCCGCCACTTCGATCAATCGCGCGATGTCCCGGCCCGGACGCACCGGAATTGTCACATGAGGCACTTTCAATCCGAGAATCTCGTAAGTTTCGCGATCCATTCCAACGCGCTCGATTTCCTCAACGTTTTCCCATTCCTTCAACGTGACCACGAGATCGAGCCGTTTTTCGGTGCGAATCGCGCCGACGCCAAAGACCGCGGCCACGTTGATAATACCGATCCCGCGCACTTCCATGTGATTGCGCGTCAACTCGGGAGCGGTTGCCATTAATTCACGCCCTTCAATCGAAGTCATGCGCGTCACGTCGTCCGCCACCAGACTATAGCCACGCTCGATCAACCCCAGTGCCGTCTCACTTTTGCCGATGCCGCTCGCCCCGCGAATCAAAACACCGATGCCGAGAATGTCGACCATGCTGCCGAACTCAGTCGATCTCGGTGAAAAATCCATCTCGAGTGCAATAGTCGCGGCGTTGATGAACTTCATCGTAATCATCGGCGTTCGAAAGACGGCGATTTTTTCCTCGGCCGCGACTTCAAGCACCGCGGGATCGATGTGAAACCCGCGCGAAACGACCACGCATGGGATTTTTCGCGCGCACAAGGCGCGAAAACGTTTTACCCGCAGCTTTGGCGACAAACTTTTCAAATACGAATGCTCGGCGGCGCCGAAAACCTGCACCCTTTTCTCGGCGAAATAGGTGAAGAAACCGGAGAGGGCGAGTCCCGGACGATTGATGGTGGGCTCGCGGATTTTCCGATGAAACCCAACCCGAGGTCCTTCCAATTTCATTTGCAGCTTCTCGGCATGGGAGTTGTAAAAACCTTCCACCGTGACCACCGGCGCGGTCTCGCGCCGGCCACGCGTCGCTTGATTGGTAGTTACCGCTGCCGTTTTGCTCATTGACGCCTAACTTCTAACGCGGAAGCGCCGTGATTTCCAACCCGCTCATTTCGAAATTGTAGGGCGGCCGGACCGCCTGCCATTGTTGAGATCGACCAGCGGAGGGCTTGCCCTGCAACGGTCGAATGACAATCCAGACAAAAAGCCTGATCATCGTTCCGCACTTGCCGAGGCATCTGCGCGCACTGATCCGGAGCGAGAGCGAATTCGAAGACGCCGCCGGCTTGCGTGTCGCTGATGGAATCCGCGAACAAATGCTCAGCGCATCGCCCGACTTCATGGCGCGCGTGGAAAGCGGGGAACAACCGGATCCCTGGCAATTTGGGTTCGCGATCATTCACAAGATCGACAACCTGCTGATCGGCACGTGCGGCTTTCTAGGCCCACCGGATTCCAACGGCGTGGCTGAGATCGCTTACGGAATCGCGTCAGCGTATCAGAGACGCGGTTACGCCACCGAAGCGACGAAAGCGTTGATCGAGTTCGCGGCCAAAGATTCAGGCGTCAAAACAATTCGCGCTCACACGCTCCCGGAAACGAGCGCCTCCACTCGCGTCCTGGAAAAATGCGGACTCAAAAAAATCGGCGAAGCAGTCGATCCGGAGAACGATCTGGCGGTTTGGCGCTGGGAGAAACCGGCATAAGTGTTGTCACTCGTAAAACTCGAAAACCGAATTCCGAAACAATTTTCAAAGCTCGAACGCTCAAAAAAGGCGCAATCGTATGGAATTTTCGACTTTTAGGTCATTCGTGATTATTTTGTCATTCGACATTCGTGCTTCGTCATTCCGAATCCGCGGTGCGGATTCGGTCACATCTTGAACCGTTCGCCGAGGTAAAGCTGACGGCTGATCGGGTCGTTGATGAGAAAATCTTTCGTGCCTTCGCTCTCGACCCGGCCTTCGAAAATCAGATAAGCCCGGTCGACGATCGACAGTGTTTCGCGAACGTTATGGTCGGTGATCAAAATCGCTAGACCGAGCTTTCGCAGGTTTACGATGATCTGCTGGACGTCATAGACCGCGATGGGATCCACGCCACTGAACGGCTCGTCCAGCATCAGTAATTTCGGTTTTGTCACCAGCGAGCGAGCGATGGTTAATCGTCGTTTCTCACCGCCGCTCAACGTCAACGCCTGGTTTTTGGCAATTCGTTCGATTCCAAATTGGTGAAGCAACTGCTCGCAGCGATTTTTCCGTTCCACTTTGCTCAATGGCAGCGTCTCCAGGATCGCCATAATGTTTTGCTCCACCGTCATTTTGCGAAAGATCGATTCCTCCTGCGGCAAATAACCCATACCGAGGCGCGCGCGCTTGTACATTGGGTAGTTGGTCACGTCCGTTCCTGAAAACATCACCCGCCCACTGTTTGGCCTAACGAGTCCGACGATCATGTAAAAACTGGTAGTTTTTCCAGCGCCGTTTGGACCGAGCAATCCAACGATTTCGCCCGCCCGCGCATTGATGTTCACTCCATCGACAACCGAGCGACCGCCGTAAATCTTTACGAGTTGATCAGTCTCGAGCACGTTTTCGCCCTTCGTCGCCGGCGGCGGCTTCGAAATCTGCTGATCGGATCTGGCAGGCGACTGACTAATCATGGTGTGGCTGAAGTTTTGGGCGACGTCGCGGGCTTTGTCTCGTTTTTCTTTCCGCCTTTTTTCTCGTCCTTGTTTTCGTCCTTTTGGTCGCCTTTTTGATCGTCAGTTTTGGGTTCCTGTCTGATTTCCGTCCTGCTTGGACCGTGCGTCGTCAATTGTCCTTTTTGATTTACAACCATGACCGTGTCCGGGCTGGTCGCGATGTGAGTGTTCACGCCTTCCTGCACTCGCGGTGAGCCGCGTAACTCCACATCACCGGTCGTGGCAATGTAAGTCGCCTGATCGGAGAGACCGACGGCACGAGTGGGCGGACCTCCGTTCGGATCAGGCCGATCACGCACAACGGCAACGTTTCCTTCGGCGACGGCCTTCTCCAGTCCCTGGTTTTGTCCCTTGGTGATATAAACGGTCAATTTCTCAGCCTGCAAAGTGAATCGTGGATCGGCCACTTTCACGTGACCGCTGAAGATGCCGACATTTTTATTCGAATCAAAGAAGGCATCATCGGCGTAGATCTCGGTCGTAATCGGCTCGTTCGATTGCGAATTAGTTGGGCCGAGTAGCGACGCGCTCTTGTCGGGCGAGGGCTTGGGCGACGATTTCTCCTTCTTTTCCTTCTTCGCTGCCGGAGACGGGGATGGCGAAGCCGTCTGGCCGACCTGACAAAAAGGCAGCACCCAAACAGCAATGCAAAGGACAACGACCGGCCTGCTCACTCGTTTTGATTGTTCAACAATTTCGACTGGCTCGTAATCACCATTTTCACGTTGCCCACCAGTTTGCCAACTCGCGAGTTGGTGTCGAATTCCACTGAATCGCCGACAATATTGAAATCAGATCGCTTGATTGCGCTGCGCTCGTTCGAGCTCAGGATACGGGTATTCAAATTTAGAATTGCTTCACTTAACTCAATTGTCAGATCGGGTTGGCCTTCCGGAGTGTAGGTCATGATCTTGAGCGTGTGAAAGCCAATGTGGACCTCATCGAGGCGTTTCGCGCTCTCGGCTTCGAATCGGCCGCGCAAATGACCTTGCAAATCGAAATCGGGAAGGACGAGACCTTTGGCTTCGTGACCGATCGGCAACGGAATGTTGGTCAAACTTTGTTCGCCTACAGCGGTCGCGCTCGGCGATGCCGAAGGATTTTTTTCCTTTTTCGCCTTTGGTTTCGCGGCACCAACTGGACCCGCGACCAGCAACATCAGCACGATCGACAACCCGCAAACAACTAGACTCAAGCAGGGAGGGTTCACCTGAACCGTCCGCTTCTGCAAGATCCCCCTCGCCGCGCCCGGGCGATTGGGGTCAATCGCCCCTACCTGAAACGGCAGCATGAATAGCTTTTAACATGCGCAGATGCTTCGGCAAATCCTTTAGCGGAATTTGGTTCGCGGCGTCGGAGAGGGCGTGCGTCGGATTTTCGTGGACCTCCATGAAGATTCCGTCGCAACCGACAGCGACGGCCGCGCGCGCGAGAACGGGGGCCAGGACGCTGTCGCCCGAAGTCTTGTCCCCTCCTCCCCCTGGTCGCTGCACCGAATGGGTCGCATCGAAAATGACGCGATAACCGGCTTCGCGCATCCAATAGAGCGAGCGCATGTCAGCGACCAGATTGTTATAACCAAACGTTGTCCCACGTTCGGTAAAACAGAACTTGTCGTTGCCAAACTGTGTCAGCTTCCCCGCGATGTTCTTCACATCCCACGGAGCCAGAAATTGTCCTTTCTTAACGTTGACCGCGCGGCCAGTCTGCGCCGCTGCCTTCAGCAGGTCGGTCTGTCGACAAAGAAACGCCGGGATCTGCAAGAGATCGATCATCTCGCCGGCGAGTTTGGCTTCGTCCGGCGAATGAACGTCAGTGGTCACCGGAATTTTCAACTCTTGGCCGACCGCCGCCAGCATTTCGCAGCCCTGGCGTGGCCCAAAACCGCGAAACGATTTCACCGAAGTCCGGTTCGCTTTGTCGTAAGAGGCCTTAAAAATCAGGTCGACGTCTTCAGCGCGGCACATTTTCAAAATCTCTCGCGCCATGCGCCAAACGAATTTCTCAGACTCGATCACGCATGGTCCCAGGATGAAAACGGGACGCTTCCCGCCAATCACAACTTTGCCAACGCGTAAGACCTTTGTCGCCATATCTCTAAGGAAAGCAGGAACGCAGGAATTTTAAAGAGTTCCTTCCTGTCCGCCATTCGGACGGACTCGTCCTGTGGCGAGCTTTCATGCGTTACGCTCCCGCTAGTTCGGCGAGTTAGTTCCCATATTTTCGGTTTCGCCGCAGAGCGGCGACCTTCCTGAGAGATTTTCCCCGAACAAGATCGACAATCGCAAATGGCGCGTAGAGGAGGGTGAAGAAAACAAACGCCAGGATGTGAAATTCCAGCAAATAAAGCGGGCGTGAATCAGATAAGAAGCTCAGGAGCGACGCGGCTTCCGGTTTGTGGAGGAGAAAGCCGTAGTTCTCGCCGGTTAACAGATCCGTTGTGAACGCGACGACGAAATAAACCTCTGTCCACGCGAATGTGCGCAGGATGCCGATCGCGCGCGGCCGGAATCCGTAGATCAACATCAAAAAGATGATGCCGATGATAATCCCGGAATGGGCGACGAAGAAGCTGATGAAGCGAAGATCGGGAAATCCGAACTGCAGATTCGGTGTAACAATGGCCTGAAGCGTTCCGCCGATTCCCCAAAAGTAAGCAACTTCCAGCCAGCGCCGGTTTCCGGTCCAAAGCGCGCCGATTATCACGATCATCGCCCAATCGCACAGTTGCATCGGCAACATTTTTTGCCACTCCGCCACCCCGAATTGGCGGGCCACGATCAAGTAGGCGACGTAGTTTATTAGGAGTAACGCAGAAATCGCGAAACAGATCGAACGCTGGAGGAAGCGCGATTTTGTTCGATGTACGATCACCGCGAGCACAAACGGGACGACGATCGTCAGCAAGATGACAACGAGATGTGACGGACTGAAGGGGTGAAATTCAGGCGCGGACTTCATCGCAAGATCGACAAGAGATCAGCGAACGAGCCAGAGATTGCACGGAATGACGTCAGCGATCCAGGCAAGATGGTTCGGAAAGCGCTCTTTGGAGTTCTCGTCCTTGTGCACGGGCACGACGAGCAGATCGGCTTCGACTGATTTCACGAAATCGGACGCAGCAAAACCGGTGTTGCCGCGGATGCAGCGGGCGTCGATCGGAACACGCGTATCGCCGGCGTCGAGCACGAATTTTTCGAGCGCGGCGTCTTCTTCCTCGAAAGTGCGCGGCCGTGCCACGCCATCACCGTTGTCCACGAAAGTAGACGCGCGGACTTCGTCGAAAGTGGTAAAGACGCGAATCGCGTAGAGGCACTCAGTCGCTTCCGCTTCTGCCAGTTTAAAAACCTCCTTGAACGCGCCCTTTGCATGATCCGAATAATTCGCGACAAAGACGATCTTGCGCAGCGGTTTCGGTTCAATCTCCGGCCGGGTGAAAAGCAACACCGAGCAAGTCGCTTCGCGCAAAAGTCGGCGGGCCACGTTTCCAAGAAAAGGATGCAGCGCAGTTTCTTTTTCGAGCGCGCCCGCAACGATGAGGTTGACATCGTTGTCTGTGATCGCGCGCAGAATTCCATCGGCCGGGTCGCCCTCGCCATAATGAACCGGCGAGTCGATTGGCAGTTCGAGTCGGCCGAGAATAGTTTGAAATTTTTTGGGCGTGTTGTCATCGCGCTCGCCGATGTAGATCAGGCTCAAGCTCGAACCAAAGCGATCCCGAATCCGTTTCGCCTCGGACAGAACCTGCTCAAACCGTGGAGAAAAAGTGCTGGCGACCGCTATCTTTTTGTAGTTGGACGAATTCATCATCGGTCGAGACGGAATCTTCCGCTTTCACACACCGTTCGGCAAATGAATGCCTCTAGATAGTTGGGTTCGCCACGGCGGATCCATCTGTTCGGCGGATTTGATGTTTAAGGTTTGATGATTGAATTTCGCCAGCATGAAACGCGCGATTTACCCGGGAAGCTTCGATCCGGTCACCAATGGCCATCTCGATGTGGTTGAGCGCGCCCGGAAACTTTTTGATGAAGTGATCGTTGCAGTCGCGCATAACGACGAAAAGCAGCCGCTCTTCTCGCTCGACGACCGACTAGACCTACTCAAGCAAACCGTCGGCAAGATCGACAATGTGCGAATCGCGCAATTTGACGGGTTGTTAATCGAATTTGCACGCACCGAGAAGGCAAACGCCGTGATCCGGGGTCTGCGCGCGGTTTCTGACTTCGAGTTTGAATTTCAGATGGCGCTAATGAATCGAAAACTGGAAAGCGGCGTGGAAACGATCTTCTTAATGCCGAAGGAGGAATACACATATTTGAGCTCGCGACTGGTGAAGGAAATTGCGCGACTGGGCGGTGATGTTTCGAAATTTGTTCCGAGCGTCGTCGTGACCGCCCTGGGGAATAAATTCAAGAAGTAAACGCCGAAAGGACCGGCGAATGAAAGTTCATCTCAAACAGATTCCACCCGAAGGGTTGCATTTGGAGGGCGAGGAAGATTGTCTCATTTCGGAACTTGAATCGGAAGGTGTTCGGTGCGCCGGTCCGATGAAATACAGTCTCGACCTCGGCGTTGCCGAAGGCGCGCTCTGGGCGAACGGCTCCCTGCAACAACCGGTCGAGCTAACGTGCGTCGGCTGTCTCGAGAAGTTCGTGCATGAGATCAAAGTGCCTGCGTTCGCGCTCCACACCGAGCTACGCGGCCCGGAAACGGTTGTTCTTTCGCCATTCATGAGGGAAGACCTCTTGTTGAACCTGCCTGCGCACCCGCGCTGCGATCGTGAGGGCGGACGGGTCTGCAAAGCCGCGCGACCTGAAACTATGCCACAGGAGCCGGCGGCAAAACGCGAACACGACTGGGGCGAACTGGATAAACTAAAGTTGAGACGTTGAGAAGTTTAGCCGTTGAGAGGAGACGTGCCGTCGCGCTGATCTGCTCAAACCACTCAACATCTCAACGCCTCAACTTGTTTTTTCCGGATTTCCTGCTTTCCTAGTCCGCTCACATGGGAGTTCCAAAACGTAAAACATCCAAGATGCGATTGCGCACCCGTAAAGCGGCGAACCGCTGGCATCGTCCGCAGCTGACGAAATGTCCGCAATGCGGAAGTCCAGTCGCCGGTCACACCGTTTGCCCCTCGTGCGGTTACTATAAGGGCCGCCAGGTCTTGACCGTTGAAGGCAAAGCCTAGGCGCGGGGACGATTTTCATTTTGCAAATGCGGGCTAAAGTCCGCAAAATTTCACTCTCATGAAGATCGCTTTGGATGCGATGGGCGGCGATTTCGGTCCGTCCCACCTTGTGCCCGGTGCGGTGTTGGCGCTGCGCGAGTACCGGCACATTACCAAGCTTTTCCTCGTCGGGGACACTCCGCAGATCGAAGCCGAGCTGAAAAAGCTCGGATGCAACGATTCCAAGATCGACATCGTCCATGCGACTCAAGTCGTCGACATGAGCGATAAGGCGTGGTCGGCCGTGAGGCGTAAAAAAGATTCATCGGTTAGTCGCGCGGTCGATCTCGTTAAACGTGGCGAAGCGGATGCGATTGTAAGCGCCGGTCACACCGGCGCCGCGGTGGCCGCGAGCATGATCAAATTGCGCACCCTACCGGGAATCGCTCGCCCGGGAATCGCAGCGATCCTGCCAACCGAGACAAATGTTTTCGTCCTGGTTGATGCGGGCGCAAACATCGACGCCCGGCCCGAACATCTTGTTCAGTACGCGATCATGGGCTCGGTTTATTCGCGCCACGTTTTGCATTACCAGAATCCGACGGTCGGCCTTGTTTCGCTCGGTGAAGAAGACGTCAAAGGCACCGAGTTGACCAGGGAAGTGTTCCAAATGATCAAACGAACATCGCTCAATTTCGTCGGTAACATCGAAGGCCGCCATCTTTTTGAAGATCCGGTCGAGGTGGTCGTGTGCGATGGTTTTGTCGGCAATGTCATTTTGAAAACCTGCGAATCAATCGCCGTGGCGATATTTCAATGGCTTAAGCACGAGCTGGCGCGGACGCCGATGCGCAAAATTGGCGCGCTGTTCGCGAAGAAAGCGTTTCACACTATCAAGGACAAGACGAATTACGAGGAGTACGGCGGGAGTCCTTTGCTGGGCGTGAACGGAATTTGCATCATCGCCCACGGTGCCAGCACTCCGCTGGCGGTCAAAAATGCGTTGCGGGTCGCGGCTGAGTCGATTGAACAACAGGTGAACCCGCATATCGTCGAGGAAATCCGCCGTTATCATGAAACGACAGCCTCACTCGAGCCCGCGGCCGCACTCCGCTAAAGGGCGCCGGACCGTTTCGATCGTGGGCACCGGCAGCTACGTGCCGGACAAGCGCCTCACCAACGACGACCTCACGAAGATCGTCGATACGAGCGATGAGTGGATCACAGTTCGCACCGGGATCAAAGAACGGCGAATTGCTGCGAAGGACGAGACTACCAGCGACATGGGCACCAAGGCCGCGCTTAAAGCTCTCGAGCAGGCGAAGGTCAAGCCGGAGGAAATCGATCTCATCCTCGTCGCGACCGCGACGCCGGACATGCTGTTTCCGGCGACTGCTTGTTTCGTGCAAAAAAAAATCGGCGCGAAAAATGCCGCTTGTCTCGACGTCTCCGCGGCCTGTGCTGGTTTTCTTTTTGGAATTGAGATCGCCCAGCAGTTCATCACCTCACACACCCACGACACGGTGCTCGTGATTGGCGCCGAGAAACTGACGTCGATCACAAACTGGACCGATCGAAACACCTGTGTGCTTTTCGGCGACGGCGCCGGCGCGGCGGTGCTGCGTCATCGCGGCAACGAACACGGCGTGATCAGCACGCACATCGGCAGCGATGGGCAGTTCACCGACATCCTGTTCATGCCAGGGGGCGGTTCGCGTTGCCCGATCACGCGCGACAACGTCGACATGAACCTGGCGACCATTCACATGCTGGGCAAAGAAGTTTACAAGCAGGCCGTCACCGCGATGGTCAGAGCGTCAAAGAAAGTCCTGGCCGATGCAGGGCTGACCGCGGACGACATCGCATGCGTGATTCCTCACCAGGCGAACCTGCGGATTATCGAAGCCATCGCCGATCGGCTGAAAATTCCGCTCGAACGTTTCTATGTAAATCTCGACAAGTACGGGAACACCTCGGCTGCGGCGGTCGCCATCGCGCTTGATGAAGCAAATCGCACCGGCCGGATCAAACACGGCGATTACGTTTTGATGGTTGTGTTCGGCGGCGGATTGACCTGGGCAAGCACGATCATTGAGTGGTGAGGCTGCAGTTGAGAGTCGTTAGTTGATAGATGATAGAAAAATCGGCGCGGTGAACTCTGAACAATCAACGCTCAACCATCAACTAATTGAAACTCATGCTCATCTCGATTATCCGGACTTCGCGCCGGATTTTGATGACGTGCTGCGCCGGGCGACTGAAGCCGGGGTAACGCGCATCATTACCATCGGCACTTCAGTCGAGAGTAGCCGGCGCGCCGTCGAGCTTGCCGAAAAGCATCCGAATGTTTTCGCCGTCATCGGCGTTCATCCGACTTTCGCGCACGAAGCTGAAGACGACGTAGTAACGCCGTTGCGCGAACTGGCAAAAAATCCGCGCGTGGTCGCGATTGGTGAGGTCGGGCTCGATTACCACTATCTGCCGAGCATTGAAGCGGCAAAACGGAAGGACGTTCAGGTTTTCAACGCGCTCCAAAGCGCAACCGAAGAGCAGATCGAAGCAACGATCGAAGATGGTGCCTACAAATCGAAACAGGTGGAGCTATTCGAACAGCTTCTTGACCTTGCGGTGGAGCTGAGAATGAATGTCGTGGTTCATCAACGCGATGCGTGGGACGACACGCTGGAAATTCTTCGCGATTACGGCCGCCGGGTGAGCGGCGTTTTCCACTGCTTCGGCGGAACGCTCGAACAAGCGAATGAAGTTCTCGGTCTTGGCCATCTCGTTTCCTTCACCGGCATCGTCACGTTCAAGAACGGGAAACAAGTGCGAGAGGTCGCAGCAAAAGTGCCCATGGACAGCTTCATGGTCGAGACAGACTGCCCTTATCTCGCGCCCGTCCCGTTTCGCGGAAAACGATGTGAGCCGGCGTACACGCGACTTGTCGCGGAAGAGATCGCCCGTGCTCGCGGAATTTCTTTGGAAGAAATCGCTGGCGCAACCACCGCAACTGCACAAGAATTCTTCCGATTTAATCGTGGGTAGGCCGGGAAGAAACAACACCGAAATCCTCGCGCGTCATGTTCTCGTTGCCGCGTTCGCAATTCTTCTCGCTTCCTGCGCCGCGCCGCGCGACACCGAACATCACGTCGTGATTAGCGTCCACGATCAGAAACTGGCCCTGCTCGAAAAAGGTGCCCTTGTGGCTACTTACCCTGTTTCCACTTCGAAATTTGGGTTGGGCGATCGACCTGGAAGTTTTGGGACACCACTGGGTGAACTTGAGATCGCGGACAAAATCGGGGACGCCGCACCGCCGGGAACGGTTTTCAAAGATCGACGCCGGACTGGCGAACTGGTGGCGGTAAATGCGCCGGGACGCGATCCGATTGTCACCCGTATCATCTGGCTGCGCGGCAAAGAAGGTCGCAACGCGAACGCGTACCGCCGCGACATTTACATTCACGGCACACCTGAAGAGCGAAATATCGGGCGTCCGGCAAGCTATGGTTGCATTCGCATGCGATCGCTCGACATCATCAATCTTTACAGTCAGGTCGGCTCGGGCGCTGAGGTGTCGATCATCAACTCGCCACTTACTGCAGTAATTCCGGAACTGGCTTCCGGTACGCAAATGGC
>DATMOU010000015.1:0-106751 GCA_035568035.1 Chthoniobacterales bacterium
TGCGAGCCGAGCAAAAAACACTCGGTGAATCTCAAGTCCTTAGATAGAATCAAAATCTAATGCCCTCGGCGTAGATGATGAAAGCCCTAATTCAAGAATGAGCGCTGAGGAACAACGCAAGCTGGCCGCGATCATGTTCACCGACATGGTCGGCTACAGCACGCTGAGCCAGCGCGACGACAAGCTGGCCCAGGAATTATTGGAGGAACATCGCCGGTTGCTTCGGGAAATCTTTCCCCAGTTCAACGGCATCGAGATTAAAACGATCGGGGACGCTTTTCTGGTCGAGTTCCAGAGCGCACTGGAAGCAGCTCAATGCGCCATGGCGATTCAACGCGCTCTGGCCCATCGCGATGCCGATGCGCCGGCGGACCGCCAGATCCAAGTCCGAATCGGCGTTCACATTGGCGACGTGGTGCATCGCGGTGGCGACGTCTATGGCGATGGCGTGAACATCGCTTCGCGGATCGAGCAGCTGGCCGCGGCAGGCGGGATCTGTATCTCGATGGACGTGGAACGCCAGATCCGCAACGCGCTGGAAGCGCGCTTTGAGAAGCTCGCGCCGACTGAGCTAAAGAACATTTCGGTGCCGATGGATTTATTTCGCATCGTGATGCCGTGGGAACGGGCGGGGACGCCGGTCGCGAAAACTCAAGTGCCTACGAAGTCGACATTTCCAAAATGGGCGATGATCGGCGCAGTTGTCGTCCTGATTGTAATTGGATTTTTCTTTTGGTCGAAACGAACGCCAACCATTTCAGCCGCGCCTGTGAAAAGCATCGCGGTGTTGCCGTTCGAGAATCTTAGCAGTGACAAAGAGAACGCCTACTTCACTGACGGCGTGCAGGACGAAATTTTAACCGATCTGGCAAAGATAGCGGACTTAAAAGTCATCAGCCGCACGAGCGTGATGCAATACAAGAGCGGACTTGCACGTAACCTCCGCAAGATTGGTGAGGAATTAGGCGTGGCTCATGTGGTGGAAGGCAGCGTGCAACGTGCCGCCAACAAGATTCGGGTGAACGCGCAGTTAATCGACGCCCGCAACGACGCGCATCTCTGGGCGCAAACCTACGACCGCGATCTAGCCGATGTGTTCGCCATCCAAAGCGAAATCGCCAAAGCCATTGCCGATCAGTTGCAGGCGAAGCTCTCGCCTAACGAGAAGAAAGCGATCGAGCAGCCGCCCACCACAGATCTGGCCGCTTTCGACTTTTACAGCCGGGCGAAGTCACTTCTCCTCACGGCAGCTTTCAGCGCGACGACTGAGCCAGACCGGCGGAAGGCAATTCAACTTCTGGATGAAGCGGTGAAGCGCGATGCCTCATTTTTCGACGCTTACTGCCAGCTCGCCCGTGCCCACGAATCCCTTTATGCGGTGTCGGGGTCTGATCATACTCCCGCCCGGCTTGCGCTGGCTGAAGCTGCTCTGCAAGCCGCGGCACGGCTGCGGCCGGATGCTGCCGAAACGCATTTGGCGCGCGCACAATATCTCTACTACGGGCGGCGCGACTATGCCGGCGCCCTCGCCGAATTGGAGATTGCGCGGCGAGCGTTACCCAATGATCCGCGTCTCTTCGAACTCACCGGCTACATTCTGCGGCGGCGCGGCCAGCGGGAGGAAGGTCTGCAAAACCTGCAGCGCGCGGTGGAGTTGGATCCGCGCAACCTTTTTACTCTGCAACAGATCGCGCTCAGTTACCAAACCTTGGGGCGCTATGCCGAGGCGATTGCTGCGTGGGATCGCGCGTTAGAGATCGTGCCCGACAACGCCGAAACGCGGGCCAATCGTGGACTATGGTACATCTGCTGGAAAGGGGATACCCGGCCGCTGGGCCAGACGATTGATGCAATCCTGGCCCAGGGACCGGGCGCCATCGCCACCGCCGCGGACACCTGGTTCTTTTACGCTCTGGCCGAACGCGATCCGGCTACGGCCGAACGAGCACTCGTAGCGGTGGGCTACAATCCATGCTGGAACGAATCCACGATTAATCTGAGCCACAGCTTTGGTGAAGGTCTGCTGGCGCGCATGACCAAAGATGAGGCAAGAGCGCGCACTGCGTTTGAAGCGGCTCGCGCCCAGCAGGAGAAGATCGTGCAGGCGCAACCGGAGTACGGCCCGGCGCTCTGCGTCCTCGGCTTAATCGATGCTGCTCTTGGGCGGAAAGACCTGGCGTTGGAGGAAGGCCGTCGGGCGATCGCGCTCATGCCGGTGGAAAAAGATTCCATCAACGGCAGTCTCGTCCTTCAATATTTCGCCATCACGGCAGCGTGGACGGGCGACAAGGAGCTTGCCTTGCAGCAACTGGAAGCTGGACTGCGTGCTCCCGTCGCATCGCTCATGCTGAGCTACGGTGCCTTAAAACTGTTCCCGGTCTGGGACCCGCTCCGCGGCGATCCGCGCTTCGAAAAAATCGTTATCTCCGAAGCGCCAAAGTAGACAAGGTGGATCGCGCACTCTGTCGCGCGATGGCAAATATTACGCCGCTTTGCCGCCACTTTTAACATCGAGCAAGGGACTGCTCGATCCACCCGTCCGCGGGCGATTGAGGTCAATCGCCCCTACCAACTTGGTTAAATTCAACGTCTGTCCGCGCGTAGAGCGTTGTATTCGCATGACGTGACCGATAAACTGTCGCGCAATTTTCAAACAAGTCCTGCGAGGTCCTGCCAAGACCGGCGCGCCGTTTAAAATCGCGCTCAAATAAATGTGGGAGGGGGCCTCAGTGCCCCGACTGCCCCAGCAAGAGTTAGATCTCGAAGTAGAAATGATGATGCTTCGTGCAACCGGTGTTGAATTGCCGCCGGCAACGCGGACAAACTGATTCGCAAGCAAGATATTCGCGGATCGTCAACTGATGACCGCACGCGCCGCACAAAATTGCTGACGTCTCGAATTCCGCGCGCGGCCAGACTGACGCGACGTGATCAGCCAGTTCAGCGTGACATTGATGACAGGAGAACCATTTGCCGCAGCAGGCGAATTTGATCGCGATGATGTCGTCAGGCCCGCGATAATGCGCACAACGCGTTTCCAAATCGACATCGACGCCGAGGACACAATGTGGGAGGGGCCTCAGTGCCCCGACATTTTTGGAATTCACAACTGATCTCATGAACTTGTTCGGGGCACCAAGGCCCCTGCCACATTTTCACGCGGGCAGACCACCACGAGAAGTGAGCCGATGATCCAGCACCCAATCATCATCACGAATCCGCTTCTAAATGAGCCGCTCTGCTGACTGAGATTACCGACGATCTTCGGCCCAAAAAATCCGCCGATACTTGCCGTGCAGTTGATGAATCCGACGGCTGCCGCCGCGGCCGCGCTGGTTAGGAATTCGGAAGGCAGGGTAAAGAAAGCCGGAAAGTAGGCGACGGTACCGATCGCAATGATGCTGCACAACACCACGAGCAACCCGTTCGAATGCGGAAGCAAAAACCACGCGCCGAGCGCCGCCGCGGCCGCGAGCTGCGGAACTGCAAAATGCCATCGGCGTTCGCCCAGACGATCCGAACTCCATCCAACAAACAGCAATCCGAACGTCGCGGCGGCAAACGGAATTGCGCCGACCCAGCCGATCAGACGAACATCCGTCCAGCCGGTGAGCCGTTGCAGAATTGTCGGAAACCAAAACCAGAACGCGTAACCGCCGGTGTAAGTGAAAAACAGCGCCGTCGTTAACATCAACACCGCCGGATGACGAAGCGCCTGCCAGACCGACATTCGCTCCGCATGTGCTTTCGCGGTGCGTTCATCGGCGAGCCGTGCGTTGATCCAATCGCGTTCCTCCGGCGACAACCAGCGCGCCTCGTTAGGCCAATCCGGCAGGTAAAAGATTGTCGCGATGCCAAAGATGATTGCCGGCGCACCTTCCATTAGGAAGAGCCAGCGCCAACCGGTGAGATTCAGCCAACGGACGCCGAGAATGCTGCCGGCGATCGGGCCACCGATCATAAAACCGATCGGAATGGCCGCCATGAAACGCGCGATCGCTTTGCCGCGATCCTGTGTGGTGAACCAATGCGACAAATAAACGATCACCCCCGGGAAAAATCCCGCTTCGGCCGCGCCGAGAAGGAACCGCGCGGCATAAAGCTGATGTGGTGTGTGGACAAACGCGGTCAGCGTCGTCAGCGCGCCCCAGGTGATCAGTGTGATCGCTAAGAGAAGTCGCGCGCTCCAGCGTTCGACCAGCAACGCGCCCGGAACTTGGAGCGCGAAATATCCGATGAAAAAAATTCCGCTCGCCGTGCCAAACACCGAATCGGTCAGGCCGAGGTCGCCTTTCATTCCAAGCGTCGCGTAAGCGATGTTGGTGCGGTCGATGTAGTTCGCGATGTAGAGCAGGAACAAGAAGGGCAGCAGCCGCCAGGCAATTCGGCTGCGCGCATTTTCCCCGACGTCTGTTTGCCTAGAATCCATTAGCGCGCGCCAGCATAGCTCCGCCTGCAACGCTAACAATTACGAAACGGGAGGGATCGACGTGCCGCTTAGGTAGGGGCGATTGACCCTAATCGCCCGCATTTGATACGGTGCGTTCATAACGAGCAATTGTTCTCCCATTGTTAGCGATCGCTGTTGTCACAAGCGCCTCGGGCGCAGACTCGGCAGATTTCACCGGAGAATACGCAGACAAGAAGTTCTTGAACGGTCAGGCGGTTTTCCAACTGAGCCTTGAGCAAAAAGGAAGCGACGTCTCAGTGTTCTTCAGCGCGGTTTACAGCGACGGTCATGGCGCGGCACCGGAGGCGAATGCCACCGGCAAAGTCACATCGAAAGGAATCGTTGAATTCAAATTCGAGGACAGCTTTAGCAATACCGGTACTGGAACGATCAAGCGCGCGGGCGACGACGTAATCATCTCGATCAAAATGGCAAAAGTTGCGGAACCGCGCTGCTTACCGTTTTACGGCGAGAATATGCGCCTCAAACAAATGAAGAAATAGGCGCAAGAAACGGGTGTTCCGTCTCGGCCCGCGGATCGATCTTGTCGAGTGAAAGCAAATTTTCGGATCGTTGGTTTATCCGTGACACAATTTCAAGCGCTCTTTCCGCTAAGCGACGATCAGCTAGCTCAAAAAGGCGCGCGCCGAATGATTGTCGATGCCAAGCCGGGATTTCCATGCCGAGTCAGCCTGGAGGACGCGGAGATTGGCGAACAGGTGGTCCTCATCCCATTCGCTCATCATGATGTTGATTCGCCCTATCGCGCGTCTGGCCCGATTTTCGTGCGCGAGAAAGCGAAGGAAGCGGACCTCTCTGTCGGTGAAGTTCCTGAGGTCGTATCGACTCGAACAATGTCAGTTCGCGCCTACGACAAGAACTCGATGATGATCGATGGCACCGTCGTTCCCGGATCGGAGATTAGAGCGCACATCGAAAAACTTTTCGCGGATCCAAAAATCGCATATCTCCACCTGCACAACGCAGGCGCCGGCTGTTACTCCTGCAAAGTGGAACGCGCCTAGAAATGTGGGCTGAACTAACTGGGGTCGGGACACTAAGGTCCCTCCAACATTCGCAAACATTGGCTGAAATGTGGGAGGGGCCTTAGCGCCCCGACTGTCTAATCATAAAGCCATGGCCAGGGATCGGTAATCAAGTCGAGTCGGTGAGCGCTACTTGCGATCCACTGCTCTTTCCGCTCGACAAGCCCTTTTGCGACCGGATTCTCTTCGATGTAGTCGGCGACAAAGCTGAACTGCTTTCCCGTCTTAACCAGCGTATCGTAGTAGCCGTCCTGCCATCGCGTGCCATTCGCATTCAGCTGTCTTTGCGTTCGCGCGCCGACAAAACTCATGATGGCGTGCATAAATTTCGGTAGCGTCCACGGCTCGATCAATGCGATCAGCGCATGCCAGTGGTCAGGCATGACTACAAATGCGCCGAAATAGATGCGGTGCGACTCCAAGGCAAACTGAAGGGCTGACACTACAATTTCGCGCGCCGCTTCGTCTAACGCAGGCTTCTTGGGATGCACAGACTTCGTGACGAAAAATGTTTCAGACTCGTCGACAACGAGGTGAAGACGCAGGTTGCGTGAATGGGGGAATTCACATCGGAGGTCGGGGCACTAAGGCCCCTCCCAGATTAGCTCACCTAGTTACTTAGTCATCTAGACCATCGGTCGAAAGCGGCCGACGACTTCCTGCAAGCGACCAGTGATCTGGCCTAACGAACAAACTTCCACGGATTCGAGCAACGCAGGAAAACAATTTTTTCCGCTCTCGACAACAGCGGCGAGCTTATCCAGCGCGCGTTTCGATTTCTCGGCGTTTTTCTTTTTGAACTTCAGGAGGCGATCGACTTGCAATTGCTGTTTCTTTCGTGGCGTGCGCGCGAGTTTCACTTCCGGCATATCCTCGTCACTGCCATTGCGATATTTGTTTAACGCGATGATCGGACGTGTGCCGTCGTAAATTTGCTGTTCGTATCGATGCGCCGCGTTTTGGATCTGGCTCCGCTGATAACGTTCCTCCACCGCGGCCAGAACGCCGCCAAGGCGTTCGATCTCGCGGAATTCCTCCAGAATTGCGGCTTCGACTGCGCGCTCGACCGCTTTCATCCCGGGCGACCCGCTCAGCATGTTCATCGTGTGCTTAAACATTCCTGATTCTTCAAGCAGGATCGCCTGGCCGTGCGCCGCGAGCCGGATCCATTCCTCACTGGGCGTCGTAAATGGTTCGTCCGCGCTGTTGGAGTGACACGAATTGGTCGCGTTCATGTAAGCGATCACCAATTCCGCCGCTGTGCGGGTGAGATTATTCTTGAATTCGGCCGCAATCAGCGAGCGTCCGCTGGTTTGGGTGTGCAATTTATAAAGCTGCGCCTTCGGCCCGGCTCCGAACACCTCGCGCATACCGATCGCCCAGATCCGGCGCGACACGCGCGCCAAGGCGATGTATTCGGCGTCCAATCCGCAATCGAGGAAGAACGAAAGCCGCGGTCCGAATTGATCGACTGGGATTCCGCGTGCGGCGAACATTTCCGCGTAGGCAAATCCATTCGACAGCGTGTAAGCCGCCTGCTGGACAGGCGTCGAGCCGGCTTCGCCGATGTGATAACCGCTGATCGAAATTGGATACCAACGCGGCATTTCGCGGCTTGTGAATTCGACCATGTCGGTGAGGAAACGTAGCGACGGCTCGATCGGGAAAATGGTTTCGTTCTGGGCTTGGACTTCCTTGAAAATGTCGGCCTGAACCGTGCCCCGAAGTTTCGGAACAACACCCGGCCCAAAACGCCGCTTCGCCGCCGCGATATACATCGCCATGATGATTGGCGCCGGACCACTAATCGTCATCGACGCGGAGAAAATCGGCGAGCCGAGATCGAATCCGTCATAGAGCCGGACCATGTCTTCGACCGTATCGATCGCGACGCCGCCCTCACCGATTTTTCCGAACACACCGTCGGCATCACTGTCGATCCCGTAAAGAGTGGGACCGTCGAACGCGGTGCTCAGACGATGGGTGCGCTGGTGCGCGGTGAGAAAATGGAAACGCTCGTTCGTATCCTCGGCGAGCATCAAACCGGAAAACAATCGCGTCGGTTCCTCAGTCGGCGCGACTTTCTTCGCAGCCTTCGCACTTTTCGCCTGACCGTTTTTTTCCAGACTTTCGATCTCGCGAATCGGCTCCAAATACATTTCGCGATACGCGCCGTTCAGATACGGAAATTCTCCCGGCAATCCTTCGCCAAATAAATACCGCGCGATTTCGCCCGGCTCGTCGATTTCGGGCAACGCCAACCGTGGCAGCGGAATCCCGGTCGGAGTGCGCGTCGTTGGAATCTTGGCTTTAATGTCATTCCATCGTCCGACCAGATCGCGCCCAAATTCTGTGTCGGTGCGCGCGCGCTTCACCTGATCGAGGACGAATTGATTGTATTTCTCCACCGATTCAACGACGTGTCCGAGCTTGCTCATTTCTTCCTCGCTTTCTTCTGCAGCGGCGCTCTATGAGCGCCGACTTTTGGATTTCGGCGGTCGTCCGCCTTCGCGCTGCTACGGCGCGACGAGTAGACCGCCGCTACAGAAATTAAATCGAACAACCGGTCTACGCCAGCGTCGCGATGGCGTTTGGCGACGGTATCGACCAGACGTTGCTCACGCCCGCCTTCGCCAAGGCTACGGCGGGCAGGCCGGTTTTGCTCGAGGCGTTGCTCAATCTCCGTATGCGCAGTCTTGGCCCGCTGCAAATCGCTTTTGTTCACAACCACGATATCGGCGAGATCGAGCATCACGATTTTTTGCAACTGCAACCGGCTGCCGTAGTCGGGGTTCATCACCAGCACGGTTTGATTGGCAATTCCGTCTTTCTGAAACGGCATTGCCTCCTGTCCGGTGCCGACCGTTTCAATAATCACATAATCAAACCCCGATCGCGCGAGCAGCGCGAGGCAATCGCGTGTCGCCGGTGACAGTCCGCCGGCTTGTCCGCGCGTGGCCATGCTGCGCATAAACACCCGATCGTTTTGCGAATTGATCATCGTCGCGCGATCACCAAGCAACGCGCCTTCGCCGATCACGCTCGGGTCGTGCGACAGAATCGCCACCCGCGATTTCCGGTCCTTGTTCAGAAACCGCAGCACCAATTCGTCGATCAAAGTCGTTTTCCCCGCGCCACCCGGACCGGTGAAACCGATCACCCGGCTAAGCCGGGAATTTCGAATTTCGAATTTCGAATTTCGAATTTTCTTAGGAGCATCTTCAATCTCCGTTAACTTGTGCGCGAGTTCCTGTTCGGCTGATTTCGGACGCGGCCGTTTTCCCCGCGGTTTGCCGTAGCGCTGGTGAACGAATTTCACCATGTCTTCGAGGGAGGTGCCGGCGAAGAAAATTTCGTCAACGCCCTTGCGACGCATGATTTTGGCATCGTCGTGCGTGATAGTTCCACCGCCGCCGCCGAAAACTTTAATGTCGTGCGCACCTTTTTTGCGGAGAAGATCGACAACCTCCGCGAAGAACTCGACGTGGCCGCCGTTGTAACTGGAAATCCCGATCGCGCGGACGTCTTCCTGGATCGCCGCCCGTACGATATCGCCCACCGAGCGATGGTAGCCAAGATAGACAACTTCGATCCCATGCCGGATGAACTCCAGATTGATCGTATTGATTGCGCTGTCGTGCCCGTCACAAATCGGAACGGCAGTTAAAACTCGGATTGGCTGGGCCATGGAAGAATTTAACGATTTAGTGAGTTAACGATTTAACCATTGCAATCGCTAAATCGCTAAACCATTAAATCACTAAATGGATAATCCGCTGGATTTCACTGGTAAAGTAGTGCTCGTCACCGGCAGCTCGCGCGGTATCGGCGCCGAAATGATCAAGGCCTTCGGCCAACGTGGGGCAAAATGCGTGCTGAATTATTTCACCGACCCCCAAGGCCAGAACAAAGCCGATGCCGAAAGTGTGGCCAAAGAACTAAAAGATCCGCTGCTCATTGACTGCGATGTGACGAAACCCGATCAGGTCGAAGCGATGATGAACCAAATCCAGAATCAGCGCGGCGGTCTGGATGTTCTGGTCAACAACTCCGGGATTATTCGGGACCGGACAATCAAGAAAATGACGCTGGAAGAATTCGACACCATCATCCGCGTAAACCTCGCCGGCACATTCAACGTCACTCAAAAAGCGATGCCGGTTTTGCGAAACGGCGGACGGATCATCAACATGTCGTCGGTCAGTGGTCAGATGGGCTTGTTCGGCCAGGCGAATTATTCGTCCAGCAAAGCAGCCATTATTGCGCTAACCAAAGTTTCTGCGCGTGAGCTGGCGCGGCAGAACATTACCGTTAACGCAATCGCGCCCGGGTTCATCGGCGTCGGAATGAGCAAAGGGATGTCCGACGAAGTGACGGAGAACTTTAAGAAACAAATCCCGCTGGGACGATTAGGCGACGTCCATGAAATCGTCGACGCCGCCCTTTTTCTGGCTTCACCAATGGCGAGTTACATCACCGGTCACGCGTTGAACGTAAACGGCGGTTTTTACATGGGGTAATTGTCGATATCGCGTTACTTTAGCGAAGCAATATCGATCACGAAACGGTATTTCACGTCGCTGCGCAGCATTCGTTCGTAAGCTTCGTTGATGTAATCGATTTTGATTTTCTCGACATCGCAGGTGATGCCGCGGTCGGCACAGAAATCAAGCATCTCCTGGGTCTCGGCGATACCCCCGATGAGCGAACCGGCCAGCTGATGTCGCCATCGCACGAGGCTGAAAGGATTAATCGAAATCGGTTCCGCCGCCAACCCAACCAGGGTCAATGTCCCGTCGCGTTTGAGGAGCGAGAGATATAAATCGAGATCATGGTTTGCCGATACCGTATCGAGAATGAAATCGAAAGTGTTTGCGCGCGCTTTCATAGCATCTTCATCTTTCGAAATGACGATGTCGTGCGCCCCGAAGCGTTTCGCGTCAGCTGCTTTTCCAGGTGAAGTGGTGAAGAGAGTGACCTCGGCTCCGAACGCGCTGGCGAATTTCACGCCCATGTGTCCGAGTCCACCAAGTCCCACGATGCCAACCTTGTGCCCCTTCCCAACTTTCCAATGCCGCAACGGCGAATAAGTGGTTATCCCTGCGCACAACAGGGGCGCGCTCGCGGCAAGATCGACATCGTTTCGCACCCGGAGGACGAACTTCTCGTCTACAACGATATTGGTTGAGTAACCGCCGTAAGTGACGCCGCCGGTGTGCTTGTCCGGGCTGTTGTAAGTGAAAACAACATCCTCGCAAAATTGCTCGAGGTTTTCGTGGCAGCTATGGCAATCCCGGCAGGCGTCGACCATGCATCCGACAGCGGCCAGGTCGCCCTCTTTGAATTTTTTGACCTCCCGGCCAACCGCCACCACGCGACCGGCGATTTCGTGACCCGGAACGCATGGGAAAGTCGTCCCGCCCCATTCATCGCGAGCGGTATGTATATCGGAGTGACAAACGCCGCAAAACAGGATGTCGATCTTTATGTCGTTCGGCAGAACATCGCGACGAGCAAATGAAAACGGTTCAAGCGGAGACTTCGCCGAAGGGGCCGCGTAAGCTTTTGTGTTGGCAGTCATATAATTGACTCACAACTTAAGCGGCGATCGCACGCCGCAAAATCTTTAGTCCAGGGTTTGAACCAACAGCCAAACCGCCGCTGAAAGCACTGCCGCGAAGCAAGACAACACCAGGGCGGCGCGGCGCGATTGTCGGAGCTTGAACTCAGGCCGCGGAATATCGTCATGAATGTGGCTGCCCTCGTATAGTTTCATCAAAACGAACGCCACCACGAAACCAACCGCTGCCCATTTCAGACAACCCAAAAAGAGAATAAGCATTCGGCGTTTAGTTTAACTGCATGGTTGCAAAGTTCAATTTTCGGCACTGTCAGCGTCGGCCCTGCACACTAAGTGGACTCGTTAGCCGCCAATTCGCTCGCGACCTTCGCGAGTTTGACCATTTACTCAGCGGCCTCCCTGCACGCTCAGTTCCCAGCGGTAGCCGTCGGGATCGTAAAACCAGAGACCCATGTGCGGCGAGCCGGGTCCTTCCGCACCAATCTCATCGCCGGGATCTTCGAGATCAACCTTGTGTTTCTTCAAATGAGCCAGCGCCTTCCGCAAGATCGCCATGTTAGGCAAATGAAACGACATGTGATCGATCGTTTCCGGTGACGGCTTTCCTTTAAACAATGCGATCGTCACGTTGTCGTTGCCGATCGCGATTCCATTTTCAAATTCAAATTCTTTTCGCAATCCAAGCGTGCGTTGGAACCAGAGCGCGCTTTTCTTTGGATTGCGCACTGCCAGACCGAAGTGGCCGACGACTCCCAGCGTAAACGGTACTTTCACTTTCATATTTCAAATCGATACAGAGCGTGCCAAAAGAGAACGCATCCAAACATGATCGCGTTGGCATTAATTTTATGCGCAGCGAGCTCCCTTATGGGCGTGCTCATCATTGTTAAGCCAGCTCTCGCGCACGATTTAACGCGGCTGTTCGCGGACAAGACCGGCATGTGGGTCGCGACGGCAATTCGCGCCGTACTCGGCCTCGGTCTTCTTGCCGCCGCGAGCGACTCGAAAGCGCCGATACTGTTGCGCATTCTCGGTTTACTGATTTTGATCGTCGCAATCCTGATGCCCATCCTGGGTTTGGAACGACATCGGCGAATGATCGATTGGTGGCTGGCGCGACCGCGGACCGCGCAAATGCTTTGCGGAGCGGCCGCGTTCGTGTTCGGGATTGGTTTGATCTACCTCATTCTCTAAAGCGCAGTTTGGCAGAGAGAAGGGTGAGCATGGGAAATGCTTTTTCCCTTCTGTATGCCTCTTGCACTCAGCTCCACTAAGCCGGGAAAACGGGAATCACTGCCGGCAAACCTCGCTCCGGCATTCGGCTCGGCCTATTCGGTCGACGAAATCAATGCTTACATTGCGATCCGCGATCAATTACTCGCCGAAACGGAAAAGCTCCATACCACCACGAAAATCGCGAGCACCGCGCTGGCCAACGATTTTGTCGAAGGTTGTCTAAAGCCGGCGCGCCCTCCCTACGAAGCGCAATCTCTGCCGGAGAAAGACGCAATCCGTGAACGCAAACGCTGCGAAGCGGTGCGCGTCCGAATCGCAGAACTCCGCGAAAGCGCGGTTTAATCCCTGCCCCACAACATCGCGACGGAGGTCGTCAAACTTCCGCCCATGTTGAACGTGAGATAACGCTTCGCGTTTGGAATTTGGCGCACGCCCGCCTGGTCGGTCAGATGCTGATAAGCCTCAACGACCTGCCGGACGCCCGTGGCACCGACCGGATGGCCGTCGCCGATTAATCCTCCGCCCGGATTGACGGGAATCTCGAACGCGAATTTGCCTTTCATCTTTTCGTTGCGGACTTGCGGCAACGTGGTTGCACCGCTCTTCGCCAATTCCGCGCCTTTCCCCGGCTCGGCGAGTCCGAGAATTTCGTAAACCACGATTTCAGTGACCGAGAAACAGTCGTGCACATCCGCGCCCTGGATGTCCCGAGGCTTCAAATTGGCCATTCCAAAAGCGCGTTCGGCCGCTTGGCGCGCGATCGAAAATGTCGGCGCGTCCTTTTTATCGAGCGGCAAATAATCAGTCGTGTGACCAAAGCCCAGCAAGCGGGGGGTTTTCTTCTTATCGCGGCCGATCTTGTCCAAATATTTTCCTGAAACGAGAACGAGCCCTGCGGAACCGTCCGTAATTTGCGAGCAATCGGACACCTTCAACGGCGGCGCGACGCTTGGATTTTTGTCGGAAACCTGCGACGCACAATCGAGGGTAAGATCGGCATCGCGCATCTGCGCGAGCGGGTTCAACTTCGCGTGCGCGTAGTTTTTCCAGGCGACTGTCGCGAGATCCGACTCCTTGGCTCCGTACTTGTCGATGTAAATCTGCGCGATCTTTCCGAACAGTTTCGGGAACATGAAGTCGCCGTATTCCGGCTTTTCATTGTGATAATCGGCGGCTGCGCCGAGAACGTCGGAACCATCGAGAGACGACATCGTCTTCTGTTGTTCCGCGCCGACAACCAGGACAGCGTCGTAGAGTCCGCCCATGATCCATTGCGCGCCGAGCAAAACCGAAAGCGCGCCCGAAGCGCACGCCGCTTCGGTGTGCATCGTTGGAATCCCGCGCAATTTGGGGTCAATCTCCGGAATGAACGCGCCGAGCTGAAGTTGTTTGGTGAACTGCCCGGAGTTGAAATTTCCGACTGCGCCCGCTTGAATTTCGCCGGCATCGATCTTTGCGTCATCGAGCGCTCTCTTTCCGGCTTCGACTATCAAATGCCGGATGGTTTTGCCCTCCTTTTTCAGGTTGCGCTTAAAATCGGTCCGCGCACCGCCGAGAATATAAACTGGTTCGCTCATGCGATTAATTTAGCCAATCTTCGATTGGCGACAAATGTGGGAGGGCCCTCAGTGCCGCGACCCACAATCATCGGGACGCTGAGGTCCCTCCCACATTATTCACCCGCCGAAAGCGTTGATTCCAGTGACGTCGCGGCCAATGACCAACAGATGAATGTCGGACGTACCTTCATAAGTGTTAACGCTTTCCAGGTTCATCATATGCCTAATGGGCGAGTAACGGTCGGTAATGCCGGCCGCGCCCAGAATGTCTCGCGCTTTCCGGGCGCATTCGAGCGCCATCCAGGCGTTGTTGCGCTTGGCTAGGGAAATTTGTTCCGGACGCGCGGTGCCCGCCTCTATCATCCGAGTCAGACGCAAAGCCAGCAATTGCGCCTTGGTAATTTCGTTCACCATCCAAACCAGCTTTTCCTGCACCAGCTGGAAACCTGCGATAGGCCGATCAAACTGCTTTCTCGATTTCGCATAGGCCAGCGCGGTTTCGTAACAATCGATCGCCGCACCAATCACGCCCCAGGTAATACTCGTCCGGGCCTGGGACAGACACGCCAATGGCGCGCGCAGTCCAACTGCCTTCGGTAAACGGTTCCCGATTGGGATGCGACAATTTTCGAACCAGCACTCCGATGTGCGCGACATCCGCAGACTGAATTTTCCTTCGATGTCCTGCGCGCGAAATCCCGGCGCGTCTTTCTCGACAATGAACCCGCCGACCTTCCCATCGTCACCTTTCGCCCAAACAACTTTCACGTCCGCAATCGACGCGTTGCCGATCCAACATTTGCTGCCATTCAAAACGTAGTGATCGCCGTCACGCGTCGCGCGCGTTTCCATGCCGCCGGGATCCGACCCGTGTCCGTGTTCGGTAAGCGCGAAGCAACCGATACTCTTGCCGGAAACCAATCCGGGCAGCCACCGCTGGTGTTGTTCCGGCGTTCCAAAAGAATGAATCGCGTGGATAGCAAGCGCGCCTTGGACCGAGGCCAGCGAACGCAGGCCCGAATCGCCGCGTTCAAGTTCCTGCATCATCAGGCCGAACGCGGTGTAGCTCACACCGGCGCAGCCGTGCTCTTTCAAGTACGGCGCAAAAAATCCTAACTCGCCCATTCGCGGGATCAGCTTGTCCGGAAATTTCCCTGCGCGGTGACAAGGGACGATCTCCGGCATCGCTTCTTCCTGCACAAAACGCCGCGCCCGATCGCGCGCCGCGCGCTCCTCGTCGGTCAGCAGTTCTTCGATACCGTAATAATCAAGCGAGGTCATGTGGTGCTCCGAAGCCATATCATCAGTTTTCTGTTGCGGATTGGAAGTAGCCCAGCGTTTTAACGCTGGGGTCTCCACGCTCCTAGACCTTGAGTCCCATCGGGACGACGGAGAGTTTCTTTCGTCCCTGGCGGGACTCGATTTTCATTTCATTACTAACCCAGCGTTAAAACGCTGGGCTATTCTCAAGCTTGTGTCACAGCTGCCAAGCAGAATTTTCCATTTGTGACATCGTCTCTATGCTGATCAACAGTGCTATGTCTTTCACTTAAATAGCAGCCATCCATGGCCCGACTTCACGAGTATCAAGGCAAAGCGATTCTTGCCGCGAACGGATTCAAGATTCCACGCGGCCGCGCAGCCTCGAATCCCGACGACGCTGTGACCGTAGCCAAAGAGCTTGGCGGTGCAGTCGTTATTAAGATTCAAGCATGGACAACTGGACGCGCTGGAATTGGGGGCATTGCTTTCGCCAAGAAACCAGCTGACGCACGCGGACACGCAGCGCGAATGCTCGGGATGAAAGTCGGTCAGTTTCCGGTCGAAGCGGTGCTGATTGAAGAGAAGATCGACATTGACCGGGAATTTTTCCTGTCCTTGGCGATTGATGACGCCGCTCGCGCGCCGGTGATCATCTTCGCGGCCGGTGGCGGGACCGGAATCGAGGAACGCGCGGCTTCGATGCGAAGAATTCCATGCGATGCGAAAAGCGGCCCAGTGGACTCGATTGTGAATGAAGCCGTCTCATCGTCCCGTCTTTCGCAAAGCCAGGCGGCGGGACTCGCCGAATCGATCCGCAAATTGTTTACCGCTGCGCGCAGTGTTGAAGCGCGATCGTTGGAAATTAATCCGCTCGCGCTGACAAAAGATGGCGAGTTCGTCGCCGCAGACTGCCGGATCACGATCGATGATTACGCCGTTGTCCGTCACCCCGAATTGAAGATCGAAGTCGCGCGCGAGTTTGATCATCCGCCCGCCGCGCTCGAGCGGATCGCCTACGCGGTCGAACAAAACGATCATCGCGGCACATTTTATTTTGCGCAGCTCGCGACCGCGGCTTCGAAGGATTCGAAAGGGCTGGTTGGTTTTCACGGCGCCGGCGGCGGCGGATCGATGATGTCGATGGACGCAATCGTGAATGCTGGATTCACCATCGCGAATTTTACAGATACGAGCGGTAATCCGTCAGCGTCGAAAGTTTATCGCGCAGCCCGGATTATTTTGGCCCAGCCTGATTTGATTGGTTATTTCGGTTCAGGCTCCGGCGTCGCCAGTCAGGAGCAATACTGGTCCGCCTATGGCCTGGCTAAAGCATTTTGGGAACTCGATCTCGACATTCCGGCGGTAATTCGCCTCGGGGGTAACACCGAAGACCGCGCCGTCGATATTTTGGCGCGCATGTCAAAGCTGTTGCGCGCATCGGTGGAAGGTTATCGAAAAACGGACACGCCCGCCTTCATCGCCGACCGTTTCGCGAAACTTGTTGCCGGCGCCAGCGGCGCGAAGTGGAAGCCGCGCCTACCGCGCGTTCCGAAGTTTCTTCAGTCGTCTTCGGCTAAATCATTCCCAGTAAAAGGTGGGCGCGTTTGGGTCGACGCCGCGCGTTGGCCGGAAATTCGCAGCTTTGTGGAAACACAATCCAGCGGACTCGTTGTCGATCGCAATGGCGCGCCGGAGCCGGCCCCGCCAAGCGGGGAAGAATTCGCGACAAAGGATTCCGAACTGCTCGCGTGCTCGGTGGAGTGCCGAATGGCCGGGGTGGAAGGTTTCTTTTTGCAACTCGACGTTCCGGGCTTGGATGCACTGATTGGAGGCGCGCGCTGATGGCGATCCTGATCGACGAAACAAAGCGGGTGCTGGTTCAGGGAGTCACCGGTCGCGAAGGACGAGCACGCACGCGTCTGATGCGTGATTACGGTACGAGGGTGGTCGCTGGCGTCACGCCGGGAAAAGGTGGCGAGAATGTCCTCGGCGTTCCGGTCTTCAACACGCCGCACGATGCGGTAGAGTCGTTAGGCAAGATCGATATCTCGGTGCTTTTTGTTCCAGCAGCGGGCGTTAAAGAGGCGGCGATCTCTGCTATCGAAGCGGGAATCAAACTCACCGTGCTCGTTCCCGATCGCGTTCCGGTTTGGGACGCGATGGAAATAGCGGCCGCGGCCAAAGCGAACAGCGCGATGTTTGTTGGACCGAACACGCTCGGCGTTTTGAGTCCCGGTAAGGCTGTCGTCGGAATGATTGGCGGCCGCGCGGAAAGTGCGCGGCAGTGGTTCAAGCCTGGAATTCCAAAAGGGGTCGGCGTGATTAGCCGCTCAGGGGGAATGGCGTCGAGCACCGGCTACTATTTAGGGCAGGCCGGCGTCCGCATTTCCACAATCGCGCACATCGGCGGCGATGCCGTTCTCGGAATTCGTATTCCCGATGCGGCGCTGATGTTCGAAGCCGATCCGCTGACTGAGGCGATCGTAATTTTTGGCGAGATCGGTTCCTCGCAAGAAGAAGAGCTCGCCCAGTTAATTCGTGATCGAAAGGTTACGAAGCCTGTGATCGCCTACATTGGCGGTAAAGCCGCGCGCGAAGGAACGCGATTCAGCCACGCGGGCGCCATCATCGAGGGCGGACGCGGCACCCACGCTGGAAAAGTGAAAGCGTTGCGTGAAGCCGGCGCCAGCGTGGTCGATGCGTTTGGTGAATTGCCAGGTGCAGTTGTCGAAATTTTGAAGAGAATGAATGGCCAAAGCCTGATGAGCGAAGCCGACAAGAACGCCGTTTGGAATACAGCTGTGACGCGCATCGAACCGAATCGCGTCGCGGTCCGCGGCTACGACATCGCGGAGTTGATGGGACGCGTTTCGTTTGGGGCAGCGGCCTACTTAATACTAACCGGCGAATTGCCATCCGCAGCAGTCGGCCGTTTGATGGATGCGATTCTCGTTTCGTCGATCGATCACGGCGCGACGCCGCCAAGCGCGCTGGCCGCGCGAACAACTGCGTCGACGGGCGCTTCATTGAGCGCGGCCGTCGCCGCCGGCATCATGTCGATCAATCGCCATCATGGCGGCGCGATCGAAGACTGTGCCACGCAACTGAATGCGATCGCCGATCGCGCAACGCGCGAATCAATCTCGATCGAGGAAGCGGCGAACCGAACGCTCGCCGCGATGCGCGAAGCCGGCGAACGCATGTCAGGTTTCGGTCATCGCGTTCACACCAAAGATCCCCGCACGGCGCGACTGTTCGAGCTCGCCCGCGAAGCCGGAGTCGACGGCGTCCACATGAAAGCAGCGCGGGCCGTGGAGAAGTCGTTTGCCGACGCAAAGAAGGAGCTGCCGATCAACGTTGACGGCGCGATCGGCGCGATCCTCGCGGACCTCGGAATGGATCCCGCGGCGTTCAATGGAATCTTCATGATCGCGCGGACGCCGGGATTGATTGCACATGTGGTCGAAGAACAGTCGCGCGAAAAACCGATGCGTCGGATCGATCCGGTCAAACACGGCTACGATGGACCGGCATCGAGGAAACTTGAAAAAGACAAGTAGCGATGAGAGGTGGATCGAGCTCTCTGAGCTCGATGGTAAAATTCAAGTCTGCGAAGCGGCTCAAGTAGTTGATCGCTGCGCGATTTTGCTTTAACAACGCGCTCGGAGATCGCGTTCCACCTAAAGTCGACATCATTATGGCAACAACGACTCAACAAAAAACATACGGCGTTAAAGAAATCGCAAAACTTTTTCCCAGCTTGCTGAGGATCAAGCAAAAGTCATTGCGCGAAAAAGTGGCTGCAGTCTGGAGCGAGGCGATCACCGCTGGCTGCGGCGGAAAGGGCTGGACCTTTGCCGAACTGCGCGCGGTCAAGTTCACACTGATGGCCGGCGACATCGACATGAAGTTCGTCGAGCACCTGAATTCCTGCGCGCGGCAGTGCATCGCGATTGCCGAGGTGTTGAAGAAATCGTTCCGCTGCAGCATTCCGATTCAACGCGACTATCTGATCGCCGGCGCGCTTCTCGCCGACGTCGGTAAACCGCTGGAATACGACAAGGACGCGTCCGGAAATGTGGTTCAGGGAAAATTCGGGCAGCAACTTCGACATCCGTTTAGTGGTGTCGCCCTCGCTTACAAGCACGGCATTCCAGCAGAAGTGATGCACATGATCGCGACGCACAGTCACGAAGGCGACAAAGTCGAGCGTTCGATCGAGTCGATTATTTTTCATCACGCCGATTTCGTTGACTTCGATATCGCCAAGCTTCTTGGCAAGCGGGCGGCGAAAAAAGCCAGTTGAGGGTTGAGAGTTGATTGTTGAGAGTCGGTTATGGGTCTGACGCTGGTCGAAAAAATTGCCGCACGTCACGCGGATGGGCTGAAGGCGGGAAGCATCGTTCGCAGCGGCGATTTTATTTCAATTCGGCCGCGCCATGTGATGACACACGACAATACCGGCGCGGTCATTCCGAAGTTCAAACAAATCGGCGCGACCAAAATTGCCGATCCGGCGCAACCGGTGTTCGCGATCGATCACGACATTCAAAACACGACGCAGAAGAATCTGGAGAAATACGCCAAGATCGAAGCGTTCGCTGCCGAGCACGGAATCGATTTTTACCCGGCTGGCACCGGTATTTCGCACCAGGTAATGGTCGAGCAAGGTTACGTCATTCCCGGGGCGCTGGTGGTGGCGAGTGATTCCCACTCTAATTTGTACGGCGCAATAGCCGCCCTAGGCACACCGGTGGTCCGGACGGATGCCGCGAGCATTTGGGCAACGGGCGTCACATGGTGGCAAGTTCCGCCGATCGCCAAAGTCGTCCTCAAAGGAAACCTTTCACCCGGCGTTACCGGCAAAGACGTGATCATCGCGTTATGCGGGCTCTTTAATAAAGACGAAGTGCTCAATCACGCCGTGGAATTTCTCGGCGACGGCGTGCCGGCGCTTTCCATGTCTGAACGAATGACGATTGCGAACATGACGACCGAGTGGGGAGCGCTCGCCGGCGTGTTTCCGTTCGATGAAGTGACGGTGAATTATTTGCGCTCGCGTGTGCCCGAGTTCACAAATCCTAATCGTCTCGGCAAGCGAGGACCGAAAAGCCGTTCCGGTTACAACAACAGCAACATCGACGACTGGTGGAAAAATAGAAGCGAGCTCAGCGCCGACGCGGACGCAGAGTACGCGATCGAGCTCGATCTCGATCTCGCGAGCGTCGTGCCACACGTCTCTGGACCTAACGAAGTGAAAACGATGGTGTCGCTCCCGGAAATGGAGCGAAAACGTGTGTCGATCCAAAAGGCGTATCTGCTGTCGTGTGTTAACGCTCGCTTCGAAGATTTGCACGACGCTGCCGAAGTAATCCGCGCGCGTGGCGGACATGTTGCCAACGGTGTCGAATTTTATCTCGCACCGGCCAGCGCCGAAGTGCAGGCAAAGTCGGAGTCCAACGGCGACTGGAAAACGTTGATCGATGCCGGCGCAATTCCGTTGCCGCCGGGCTGCGGAGCGTGCATTGGACTTGGACGCGGTTTGGTCCAAAAAGGCGAGACCGCAATCAGCGCCACTAACCGCAATTTCAAAGGCCGTATGGGCGACCGCGATGCGCTGGTTTATTTAGGGTCCCCCGCGGTCGTGGCGGCGAGCGCGCTGGCCGGATTCATTTGCGCGCCCCAAACATTCTCCGAACGGCCTGCGGGAATCGCGGTTAGACGCGCGGAGAAAAAAGCAAAGCCGGCCGGTTCCGTTGAAATTATGAAAGGTTTTCCACCAAAGGTCCGCGGCCGTGTGCTGTTCATCGACAAGGATAATCTGAACACCGACGGCATTTACGGGAGCAAGCACACCTACCGCGACGACATGACACCCGATGAAATGGCGGCGGTCACGTTCGAAAATTACGATCCTAACTTCAACACGCTCTATCAAAAGGGCGACGTCGTGGTCGGCGGACTCAATTTCGGCAGCGGCTCGAGTCGCGAACAAGCGGCCACGGCGTTGAAGTTCAAAGGGATTCCGTGCGTCATCGCCGCTAGTTTCTCCGAAACGTATAAGCGAAACGCGTTTAATAATGGTTTCGTTGTCTTCGAATGTCCTGATCTGGTTTCGTATTTCCGCGGCAATCTAAAGAATCGTGCGCCAACAACCGTTGGTCCCGAAATCACGATCGACTATGCGACGTCGGTGCTCACACTCGATGGCAAATCATTCTCTTTTCCGCCATTGAGTCCTGCCGCTCAGGAATTGATCGTCGCCGGCGGCGCCGAAAATCTGGTCGCGGCGCGGTTAAAGCAATAGGTGGATCGACCTCTCCGAGGGCGATGTTCGCAAACGCGCTCGGAGATCGCGTTCCACCTTGCGGGTCTCGGCGCCTCGCCGAGACGAACTTTTGATCGCCTGGGACGGATCATTCGGCGGGGGCGCCGAATGCGACACGCGAGGCGCGTGTGCTCCCCGGAATGATCCAGACCACTTGCGACCTCTTCGACCCGTCGATAAGATCGACATCTTATGGCGAAATATCGAATTGCTTGGATGCCGGGCGACGGCGTCGGACACGATGTAATGGAAGCGGCGCGGATCGTGTTGGATCGATTGAAACTCGACGCCGAATACGTCACCTGCGACATCGGCTGGGAATTTTGGTGCAAGGAAGGCAACGCGCTTCCCGATCGCACCGTCAAGGCTTTGAAAGAAACGACCTGCGCGCTCTTCGGCGCCATCACGAGCAAGCCGCAATCGGAAGCGAAGGAAGAACTAGCGCCGGAGCTCAAAGACAAAGGGCTCGTCTATTTCTCGCCGATCGTCGGACTGCGGCAGTTGTTCAACCTCCGTACCAATATGCGGCCGTGCAAAAGTTATCCCGGCAACCCGCTCAATTTTCGCGGCAACAAAATCACGAATCCGAGCGGCGAAGACGTACCTATCGACCAGGTCGTCTTCCGGGAAAACACCGAGGGCATGTACGGCGGCGTCGAATTTTTTCCGTTGCCGGAATCGGTTTACACCGCGCTCTGCGCGAACCCGAAGATGAAAAAGTGGAAAGACAAAGCAGGTCTCGACAACATCGCTTTGTCGACTCGCATCATGAGCGTGCAAGGCTGCACCAGCATCTGCAAACAAGCGTTCGAGTTCGCCAAGAAAACCGGCCGCAAACGCGTCACGTTGATTGAGAAGCCGAACGTGCTCCGGGAAACCGGCGGATTGATGATGCGTTGCTTCCGGGACGTTGCCAAACGTTATCCGGAGATTCGGGCCGACGACGCGAACATCGACGCGATCTGCATGTGGATGTTCAAGAATCCGCAGGATTATTCAGTGCTCGTGGCCGAAAACATGTTTGGCGATATTGTAAGCGATCTTTGCGCAGGGTTGGTTGGCGGTCTCGGCTTCGCGCCAAGCGCGAACCTCGGCGACGACTACGCGGTGTTCGAGCCGACTCACGGTTCCGCGCCAAAGTATGCCGGCCAATACAAAGTGAACCCGATCGCAATGCTTCTAACGGCCAAGCTGATGCTCGATTGGTTGAAGGAAAATGACATGGCCACGCGTTTGGAATCGGCGATCGCGCGCGTGATCAAAGAAGGCAAAGCCCGCACCTACGATATGGGCGGCAAAGATTCTACCCTCGACGTGGCCAAAGCCATCGCCGATTACGCGACGGCCTGACCGAGGAACAAATCGTTATGGCAAAACAAGCAACTGAATCGAAACGTCTCCTGTCCCACGTCATTGCGGAATGGGCGTGCGGGTTGAAATACGAGCAGCTTTCACCGGACGCGATCCAGGCCGCGAAATTATTTTGGTTCGATTCCATCGGCTGCGCTCTTGGCGGCAGTCAGCAGGACGATGCCAATATTTTGCTGAAACATCATCGCGCGATGTCCGGTGGAAACGGAAAAGCCACCGCATTCGTGTCCGGCTTCAAGACCAATCCGGTCGATGCGGCATTCCTCAACGGCCACATGATCCGGGCGATGGACTACAACGACATCTATTGGAAAGCCGATCCGTGTCATCCCAGCGATTTGATCGCCGCGCCACTCGCGCTTTGTGAAAGCGAAGGACTCAGCGGCAAAGACCTGATTCTCGGAACGATCATCGCTTACGAAATCGAAATGCGACTATGCGAAATCGGTCGGCCAGGAGTGCGCGAATACGGCTGGCATCACGCGACATTGAGCGCGTTTGCGGCGCCGGTCGCGGCCGGTCGCGTTCTGAATCTCACTGTCGATCAAATGGTTTCGGCCATCGGCATTAGCGCGGCGCGCACGTTTTGTCCGGGCGCAGTGACCGCAGGAAAACTGACAAACATGAAAAACACTGTCGATCCGTGGGCCGGACGTATGGGGGCGGAGAGCGCGTTGCTTGCTCGCGGTGGGTTTTCAGGACCGGAACACATCATCGACGGCAAAGAAGGTCTCTTCGCTGTCTTCCACCACGTTCAATACAAAGGCCAGCCTGCAACTTTCGACGGTGAAGGCCTGGTCAAGGACCTTCCCAACTCGCCGAACTCGCACTACCGCATCCTCGATTGCGGGATGAAGAGTTTCCCGATCGAAGCGCTGAGTCACGCGCCGCTGACTGCGATGATGAAGACGATCAAGGAAAACAAAATCAAAGCCGGTGATGTCAAAGAAATCAAAGTCGAGGTAATTGCGCGTGCAGCCGATATCCTGGGCGATCCGCACAAGTACAGGCCCGATTCCAAGGAAACCGCCGACCACTCACTGCCGTATTGCATGGCGGTCGGTCTCGTCGACGGAATGGTGACTCCGCTGCAATTCAAAGAAGAACGCGTGCTCGACAAATCACTGATTCCCATCATGGACAAAGTAAAAGTCGTTGCGAACGACGAGTTCGAAGCCCTTTTCCCGAAATTCCAGCCGAGCCGCGTCACGATCACGACCAACGATGGCAAACAACATTCAACCCGGGTCGATGTTCCTAAGGGCGATCCGCGCGATCCGATGACCGAAGACGAGATCGCAGTGAAATTCACCGCGCTCGGTGGCGGCGTGATCGGCGACGATCAGCGCAAGAAATTGCAGAAGTTCATCATGAGCATTGAAACCGCCAAGGATCTTGGCGGACTCTTTGAGCTAACGACGGCTCGCTGAATTCCGAGGATTGGGGAGCGCACGCGCCTCGCGTGCACGTTTCGGCGCCCTCGCCGAAACGAATCGGCGAAGGATCAAGCACCTTCTCATTAAGAAAAGTTCGCGATGGCGAGGCGCCATCGCCAGCACGCGAGGCACGTGCGCTCCCCAGACTAAACCGTTTCGCTTCCCGATCCTGCGCCGAACTCGATTCCCTGGGCGAGCGGGAGCTCGCTCGAGAAATTGATCGTGTTGGTCTGGCGGCGCATGTAGCTCTTCCATGAATCGCTCCCGCTTTCGCGGCCGCCGCCGGTATTTTTTTCGCCACCAAAGGCCCCGCCGATCTCCGCGCCGCTGGTGCCCGTGTTCACGTTCGCAATGCCACAATCACTGCCGACTGAGCTGACAAATTTTTCGGCCTCGCGAACGTCGTTTGTGAAAATCGAACTGGTCAGACCCTGCGGCACTCCGTTTTGGACCGCGAGAGCCTCGTCGAACTCGCGATAACTCATTAAGTAAAGCAGCGGCCCGAACGTTTCCTCCTGCACGATCTTGAAACTCGGCTTGGCGCTCGCGAGGCACGGCTTCATGTAGCATCCGCCAGGCAAATCCATGCGTTCCCCGCCGTAAAGAACTTCGCCGCCCTCGTCTTTCAGTTTTTGAATTGATTCCTGGACCATGTCGACCGCGCCCTTGTCGATCAAAGGTCCCATCAGAGTTTTCTTGTCGAGCGGGTTCCCGATTGGGAGCGACTTGTAAGCGCTGAGCAATTTCGCCCGCACTTCGTCGGCGACTGATTCGTGCGCAATCACACGCCGCGTTGAAGTGCAACGCTGGCCGGCCGTTCCGACCGCGCCGAAGAAAATCGATTGAGTCGCCATGTCGATGTCTGCCGTAGGTGCGACGATCAGCGCGTTGTTGCCTCCGAGTTCCATGATCGTCTTGCCAAGCCGACCGTGAACGGTTTTCGCGACGTTGACTCCCATCGCGACTGAGCCGGTCGCGGAGATCAATGGAACTCGCGGATCGTTCGCCAGCTTTTCGCCGACACTCTTCCGATCGCCTATCAGCAAACTGAAAATCGCCGGATCAGCGCCGGTGCCGCGGCAAACGCGCTCGGCGATTTTCGTGACGGCAATCGCAGTCAGCGGCGTTTTTTCGGACGGCTTCCAAATCGTTGCGTCGCCGCAAACCGCCGCCAGCGTGGCGTTCCACGACCAGACCGCGACTGGAAAATTAAAAGCCGAGATTACTGCGACGAGTCCGAGGGGATGCCATTGTTCCATCAACCGATGACTCGGCCGTTCCGATTGGATGGTCAGGCCGTAAAGCATCCGCGATTGGCCAACGGCAAAATCGCAGATGTCGATCATCTCCTGCACTTCGCCTTCGCCTTCCGCGACAATCTTGCCGGTCTCCAGGGTGATGAGCTGACCAAGCTCGTGTTTCAGTTCACGCAACGCATTGCCTAGTTGGCGAACCGTTTCTCCACGAACCGGCCCCGGCGTTTTCCGCCATTTTTCGAACGCTTCCTGCGCACGCGTGATCGTCTTTTTGTAATCGTCATCAGCAGCCGTGCGAACGCTGGCCAGCTTTTTTCCATCGATGGGCGAGATCTTGTCGATTCTTGCGCCACCGCCGCGCCATTCGCCGTCAAAGACTCCTGCATTATTCTCGCTGAGCGCGAGTTTCTCGAATAGTGATTTCATAGGTGGATCGGCCGCTCCGCGGGCGATCTTAAACAAATGCGGCTCTGCCGCCACTTATTAGCATCGAGCAAGGGACTGCTCGATCCACCTTTCGCTTTCATTTCCGTTTCCGGCAATATTGCCGGATCAATCCAATCGCTTCGTCCACCACTTCGGCAGTAATATCAAGCGCCGGACGGAAACGAATCGAACGCTCGCCCGAGCGCAATGTCAGCACGCCGAGATCGTAGAGACCTTTCCAAAACTTCTCGCGCGTCTTGCCGTCCGGCAGATCGAATGCGATGAACAGGCCGCGGCCCCGCACAGCCGAGATCATTGGCTCGTATTGCTGCAAATCACGCAGCTGTTCCAGGAAATGACCGCCTACCTTGGCTGCGTTCTCTACCAGAAATTCCCTTTCGATAATGCGCATGAAATGAGTCGAGCGGACCATGTCGGTCAGGTTGCCGCCCCAGGTCGAATTCAAACGGCTCGGCAAACGAATTGCGTTTTCTTTAACTTCATCCATGCGCGGCCCCGCCATGATTCCGCAGACCTGCGCTTTTTTGCCGAAGGCCATCAGATCCGGCAAAACGTCGAAATGCTGCAAGCACCACATTTTGCCGGTAGTGCCCATGCCGCATTGCACTTCATCGAAGATGAGCAAGATGTCGTTCTCGTCGCAGATTTCGCGCAGTTTCTTCAACCACTCGCCGCGAAAATGATTGTCACCGCCCTCACCCTGGATCGGCTCGATGATGATGGCGCAGATGTCGACGTTGCGTTTCGCAATCCAAGCCTGGATTTCCTGCGCCGCTTTTTTTTCCCGCGCGACCACGTCTTGTGCGCGTTCCGACTCCGGCAACGAAAAGTCGATGTGCGGACAGGAAACACGCGGCCAATCGAACTTCGCGAACAAATCCGTTTTGCGCGGATCAGTATTGGTAAGGCTCATGGTATAGCCGCTGCGGCCATGAAACGCACGGCGGAAATGCAAAATCTCGGTGCCGCGTTCGCCGTGACCGGCGGCCATGTTCTTACGCACCTTCCAATCCATTGCGGCTTTGAGCGTGTTCTCGACCGCCAACGCGCCGCCTTCGATGAAAAGATATCGGTCCAGCGGCGGTAAACCTGCGACCCGCGCAAACGTATCCACAAACTCCGCGTAGGCCTTCGAGTAAACGTCCGAGTTTGCAACTTTCACCTTCGCCGCGCGCAATAGATCTTTTTGGACGTCCGGCTGGTCGAAGTACGGATGATTAAATCCGATCGGCATCGAACCGAAGAATCCGTAGAGATCGATCAAGCGATGACCGGTCGCGGCGTCGACCAGATAAGATCCGCGGCTTTTCTCCAGATCGATAATGATCTTGAAGCCATCGAGCAAAATGTGCTCGTCGAGCACGTTAAGAACGCGCGACGCGTCGACAGATTTCTTATTTTTGCTCTTACTCAAACGCGGCCGCGAGGTGCGGGCCGCCTCGGTGAGCATGGGCGGCATACTCATCCGTTGATCGTAATCTCAGGGCAGCAGGCGGTCAACCTGTCGGACGACAGATTACTTGGTGGGACTGAACACAGCTTGCTTTTCCGCGGTCGCCTTTGCCAGGGTCGCCTCGTATTGGGCGAGCTCCGCATCGTAAGCGATGTTGCCTTGCACATCACTGTGAAGAAGGTCGCGTTTTTTCAAGCGCAACTGGATGCTCCAGGCGTTCAATCGCTCGAATTCGCGATTATTCGCAGCGCGGCGCTCCGCCAAATCTAACTGCGCGATTTTCTCGACAGCATAGTGATCTTTAGGGGCCGCAGGGGCATTCGCAGATTTTAAAACGTCGAGACGACGCAGATTCTTAAAGCCGGACGGCTGGAAAACAAAATAAGCCAGCAGGCACGGGAAAACCGCGAGTCGAAAATAGCGCGACACCGGGGCGCGGTCGGGATAATTCAACCAAAACAACGTAGGCCCAAACGGCAGAAAAACGCCCACTCCCCACCAGACGCTTACTGCGAAAGCCGCCCCGATAAGAAGAATGCGACCGATCAAAGCGCAGACCAATGCTATACCAAGAAAAATCAGCGCGGCCACGGCAAAGTCTTGAGCAGGCGAAATGCCATTAGGTAGCGGCGATTGACCTCAATCGGTCCGAGCCGGACTGGCCTTTTGGCGGTTCGGTGAATGGAGCCGCCGGGAGCCGAGCGACATGCACGGGAAAGCCCGAGCGGGTGAGCCAGTGGGAACGAGCGAATCAACCGCCTCTACCGAACGATGCCCTCTCGCAGACTCGCGTGTTTCCCAGCCATCAATTCCTGGGTCAGTTGATAACCGCGCTTGTCCACGTTTTGGGCCGTGCCGGCAAACTGATGAGCGATCCGTGACTTCGCGGAATTGCAGAAATAATTGGCGACCGACAGCACCTCGTCGACGGATTCGCCATGGTCCATTTTGTATTGCGCGAATGAGCACGTCGCGCTCATCGCAAACAGTTCCGTGGCGATGCCGACAAAACGCGAGAGCAACAGCTGCTCACGGTCCAGTTTGGGACCGAACCGCGCCATCGCATGAAACAATCCGCGCGCCAGCTTCTTGCTTGTGCGCGCGGCGTAATCGACGTGCTTTTGCAGATCCCGATGGAGACCCTCGATCTTGCCGGCGCCGGTGGAAAACCACTGACGCGGATACCAGACGGCGTAAAATTTTCCGGAAGTCAAAACGGCCTTGAGCCGTTCCGACATCGGAAGCGTGGTGTTAAAAATCGCGCCACCGACTTTCAAATGCGGATCAAGGGCTTCGCGAGCGATGAACAACCGCATTATTTCGCTCGAGCCTTCGAAGATCATATTGATCCGGCAATCGCGCAGAAAACGTTCGACCGGCACACCCTCTTCGCCGCGACCTTTCAGCGATTGCGCCGTTTCGTAACCGCGGCCGCCGCGGACCTGCATCGCATCGTCCGAAATCTTCCATGTCGTTTCGGTCGACCACATTTTGCACATCGCGGTCTCGATTCGCAGATCTCCCGCTTTGCGATCGACGAGACCGGAGGTCAAAAAAGTAATCGCTTCCATCGCGAAAACGTTTCCAGCCATTTCGGCGACTTTTCCGGCAATCGCTGAATGTTTTCCGATCGGTCCGCCCCACTGGATGCGTTCGGTCGCCCACTTCCTGCAGATTTCGAGGAGGCGCTTCGACAGACCGATGCAGGCGGCCGGAATTGTGAGCCGGCCGGTGTTCAATGTCGTCAACGCGACTTTCAATCCCTGGCCTTCCTTCGCGATCATGTTTTCGCGCGGCACCCGCACGTTGGTGAACTTCACAATACCGTTGTAAAGCGCGCGCAATCCCATGAACCGGCAGCGATACGTGATCTCAAGCCCCTGCGAATCGACGTCGACGATAAACGCAGTAATTTGCTTGCGCTCCCTGCCGTTGACGATCTTCGGCGGGGTGACGGCCATAACCACGAGCACGCCGGCCTTAATCAGGTTCGTGCACCAAAGTTTTTCACCGTTGAGAATGTATGCCGAGCCATCCTCAGTCAGGTCAGCGCGCAAACTCATGTTCGCGGGATCCGAGCCGGCGTTCCATTCGGTCAGCGCGAACGCGGAAATCTCCTTTCGCGCAACCCGCGGCAGATATTTTTTCTTTTGCTCGTCCGTCCCAAATAGCAACAATGGCTGCGGAACGCCGATCGATTGGTGCGCGGAAACGAGTGCGGTCAGGTTTGCGTCCCAGCTTCCGAGCAACATCGCCGCCCGTCCGTAATTGACCTGCGATAAACCGAGTCCTTCGTATTGCTTCGGGATCTTTACCCCAAACGCGCCCATCGCGAAAAGTTCGTCGATATTTTTCTGCGGAATCTCGCCCGTGCGATCGATTTCGTCGGCATCGACGTTCTCACGCAGGTACTTTTCCAGACTGGCGAGAAACTCTTTTCCGGCCTCGCGATCTTCCGCGCTTTGTTCCGGCCAGGGGTAAATCCGATTGAAATCGTAGCGGCCGATGAAAAGATTACTCGCGAAGCTGCCGCGCTCGTCCAGCGGATCGCGCGACGCTTCGGCGAGCTCGAGCGCTTCCCGCTTGCCCTTCGACATCTTGGAAGTGTCGATCACCGAAACCGCTTCCGGTTTCGCCGGCTCGCCACCGGACGAGTCCGTCCGACTGGCGGACTTCGCCGTGGTTTCCTCGCGGACTTGTTTATCAGGCGCTTCGAGTGACGATTTCATAGAAGTTTGTCATTCCGAGCGAGCGAAAGCGTAGTCGAGGAATCTCTCACTATTTCCGATCGGAAACATTTAGAGATGTCTCGACTTCGCTCGACATGACAAGACTGCGCGTCGAGTGACGATTTCATGACTTGTAAAATCTTGTTCCGTCCCGGGCGTGCTTCTTCAAAATTTCGCACGGCAGGAACTTTTCTTCAGTTTGGCCGAGTCGATTCATTTGATCGACGATCTTGTCCAAACCGAAATGTTCCGCGAACCGCAGCGGTCCACCGCGATGTGGCGCGAAACCCGTCCCGAGAATCATTCCATAATCCGCGTCCTCCGGCGATTCGACCACTTTTTCTTCCACGCAACGCGCCGCTTCGTTGACCATCAGAAACATCAAACGATTGGCAAGATCGACGTCTGCTCGCGTGCCGCCGGTCTGTCGCCATTGATCGGTCGACTCGTTACGTGACTGCGTCTTGCCTTCGTATTTGTAAAAGCCACTGCCGCTCTTGCGCCCGAGCATTTTCGCTTCGCGCATCTTCGCAAGAATCGCCGCTGCCTGGTCGCGTTTGCCGTAGGCTTTCTCCAGCGTGGTCGCGATATCCACCGTGACGTCGATGCCAATCTCGTCGATCAAACGCAACGGACCCATCGGCATTCCCCATTTCGTGAGCGCGTCGTCGATCTTTTCGGCGTCGATTCCACCTTCGAAGAGCTCGGCCGCATCGAGCAAATACGGAAACAAAACCCGATTTACCAGGAATCCGGGGCTATCCCGCACCACCACCGGAACTTTCGCGATCTGGCGAATGAATGCCAGCGACTGCTCTTTCGTTGTCGCCGATGTTTCCCTGGTAATCACGACCTCAATCAACTTCATCCGGCTAACCGGATTGAAGAAATGCAAACCGATCACGTGATCAGGCGAGACAGTACACTCCGCAAGCTCGGTCACCGGCAATGCCGACGTATTTGTTGCCACGATGGTCTTTGGCCCGGCCTGCATCGACAGTTTGCAAAAGATTTCTTTCTTAACATCGATTTTTTCCGAAGCGGCTTCGATAATGAACTCAACGTCTCGCAACTCCACCGGCGCAGTCGAAGCGACGATGCGCGAGCGGCCCTGCTTCGCTTTTTCCTCGCTCATCAATCCCCGCTTCACCGCGTCGCCATAAACTTTTTCGATGTTGGCCAGGCCGCGATCGAGCAATTCGCGATTTACATCTCGCAAAATGACGGTGACTCCGCGCGAGCTGAGCCACTGCGCGATTCCGGAACCCATCACGCCGGCGCCTACGACTGCCGCGTGCGCCACTTTCGGAAACTCAGTTTTCGAAGCGCCCTTCTTGTACTTTTCGGCCAGGAAAAAATTGCGAATCAGGTTCTGGGTCGATTCGGTTTTGCCAAGATCGACAATCGCTTCCAATTCCAGGCGGAGCGACTCGCCGATCGGATTATCGCTGCTCGTTGTGATCACACTGAGTGCGCGCGCCCGGGCAGATTTTGGATCCGAGGGAACCGGGGTCTTAGCTGTTGGCGGCGAAATTTCTGCTGGGGTTCGTTTGCCCTCACCCAGTTTTTGCCGCGCCGCCTCAAGCAACTTGTCTTTCGACACAACTTCATCCACCAGGCCTAGCTTCAATGCCTCGGCGGCAGAATAAAGTTTTCCTTTCAAGATCACCTCGGTTGCATTGTCCTGGCCAATCAAACGCGGCAACCGGGTGCTGCCGCCCCAGGCCGGAATCAAACCCAGCGTCGTTTCCGGCAATCCGATTCGCGTCGCCGGTTCGTCAGACGCGACGCGCCAATCGCAAGCGAGGGTAACTTCGTAACCGCCGCCCGCGCATGCTCCGTGAATCGCGGCCGCCGTCGGAATTTTCAATTCGGCGATTCGATTGAAAACGCGCTGGCCTTCGGCAATAAAGTTTCGCATTTCGCCGCTTGGCGCCTGTTTCAAAAGCGTTTTCAGATCAGCGCCGGCAATAAAGATCGACTTCTTCGCCGAAGTAATGATCAAGCCGCGCAACGAATTATCGTGCTCGATCGCATCGATGTGCTCGCTCAACTCGTCCATCGCCGCGGCGTCGAAAATGTTCGCGCCCGAATCGGGCCGATCAAAGGTCAAAACACAAACACGATCATCACCGATTTCGCGTTGAATAAGTGAGCGCGTAGCAACCGGAGCCATCCCATTCATATAGGGTTATTTCCTGCAAATTCCAAGTGCGGAACGATTGCTCTTGCCCGGTCACAATGTTACAAAACTCGGGCGCGCATCCGGAGATCATCATGGTCGGCAAACTTTTAGCACCCGAAATCGAGAGCCTGATCAACGCGCGCGATTTCAACGGCTTGCGCGAGCTGTTTAAAGAATGGCCGCCGGCCGACATCGCCGAAGTCATCCTCGATCTCCCCGAAGACGAGCAGGTCATCATTTTCCGCGTGTTGCCGGCTTCGCTCGCCGCTGACGTTTTCGAATACCTCGGAATCGAAGAACAACAGAATCTCCTGCGGGCAATGGCACACGAGCAGGTGGTCGCGATTCTTAACGAAATGTCACCGGATGATCGGACCGCGTTGCTCGAAGAACTGCCGAGCGAAGCGGCCCGCAAGTTGATCCGTTTGCTGACGCCGGACGAGCGTCGCGTCGCTCAATCGCTGCTCGGTTATCCGGAAGGCAGCGTCGGCCGATTAATGACGCCGGATTTCATCGCGGTGCACGAGGATTGGACAGTCCAGCAAGTCCTCGATTTCGTCCGGGAATATGGCCACGACAGCGAGACGTTGAACATCATCTACGTGGTCGACGAGCATAACAAACTGATCGACGACGTTCGGATGCGGGAATTTCTGCTCCGGCCGCTCAACACAAAGGTCAGCGAAATTCGCGACCGCAATTTTGTTTCGCTGAAGGTGTCCGATTCGCAAGAAGAAGCGCTCAACCTATTTCGGAAATACGATCGCGCCGCATTGCCGGTGCTCGATTCCAACGGAGTGCTCGTCGGAATCGTGACCAGCGACGACATGCTCGACGTGGCCGAAGAAGAGGCCACCGAGGACATCCAAAAACTTGGCGGTATGGAAGCGTTGGACGAGCCCTACAACACGATCCCGATGTTTCGAATGATCAAGAAACGCGCGGGCTGGCTCGTGCTGTTGTTTCTATCCGAAATGTTCACCTCTAACGCGATGGCCCATTTCGAGGACGAGATCGCCAAGGCTGTCGTTCTGGCGCTGTTCGTTCCGTTGATGATTTCCAGCGGAGGCAACTCCGGTTCGCAGGCAACGACCCTGGTGATTCGCGCGATGGCGCTGGGTGAAGTGCGTCTGCGCGACTGGTGGCGCGTCGCGGGAAAAGAAATTACCGCCGGCGCTCTATTGGGCGGAATCCTCGGCGCCGTCGGTTTTTGCCGCATCATGGCCTGGCAAACGCTTTCCAGTTATTTTCCTCACAGTTTTTTCCAACATTACGAGCATCCGTATCTGCTCGCGTTCACGATCTTGTTTGCGCTGCTCGGTATCGTGACATGGGGAACTCTTATCGGCTCAATGCTGCCGTTTATTTTGCGACGGCTCGGGCTTGATCCGGCGACCTCATCCGCCCCATTCGTCGCCACTCTAGTCGACGTAACTGGAATTTTTATTTATTTCACGGTGGCGGCGATCATCCTGCGCGGCGCGCTGTTGTAGATGAAACGCGCGATTGCCGTCGGGTTAACAATCGCGTGCTTCCTGTCGCAAACTTTTTCAGCGAGCGCGACGACGAAAGGCCTCAGTCAAATTGTCACGCCGGATTTGGAGGATGAAGGCGATCTTTCGACCAGTTTGCAGATCCAGGACAAGAGGATTGCAAATCCCTACGAACTCCAGGCTGAGCTCGGGCTGACCAAATGGGGTGAAATCGCGGTGTTTCGTGGATTTCAACCGGACGATTGGATTTTTAGCACGGAGCTCGGGATTTTGAGAAAGGAACCGTATTTGTTGTCGGTCGGCTTCATAAACTGGTCACCGCATCTCGATGTCGATCCTCAACCGTACATCGAGGCCGGATACTACGGCGAACACAACAAAGGAATGATCGGCGCGATTCACGCCGGCTATAAGAACGAGCTGATTCTCGGGTACGCTTACGATTTCAATAAGACCTGGCGAGTGCAGATCGATTTCCAAAGCGGCAAGGAAAATTCATCCACTATCGGCTTCACCTGCAATATCACTCGTGACCTTCAATTCAATCCGGCGATTTACTTCAGCAACGACGATCCTCGCCGGATTTTCGGATACATCGTGTTCACTTACACGTTTCATCTTTGGGGAAAGAAAGGCGATAAAACTGAGCCTGCGTCCGACAAATAACGGGTCTGTCTCAATTTTATCGTTATTTACTTGGCTGCTTGTTTGGCCATGATGTTTCTCCCGGTCTGATTCCAAAAACCACCCATGATCTCGATCGGTAGATTTCTCGGACACGACCAGAAGTTTTACGACTTACTGGAAGCAAGCGCCCAACAGGCCGACACCAGCGTTCATCATCTGGTGGATTTGCTGGCAAAGATCGACGGTAAGAACTCGGCCCCAGATCTGGCCGCGTTTGCCGAAAGCCGCCGCGAAGACAAACGCATCACCCAGGAGCTGACGGAAGAAGTAACGAAGACTTTCATCACGCCGCTTGAACGCGAAGACATCCAGGCGCTCGCTGCATCGCTCTATAAAATCCCCAAGACCGTCGAGAAAATCGGGGAACGGATGTTGATCTGTCCGCAGGATTTACCAAAACTAAGTTTCGCCAAACAAGTCCAGCTTCTCGACCAGGCCGCGGAAGCAGTCCTCGCGATGGTGAAGCAATTGCGTAAAGGAATGAACGTCGGCACCGCGCGAGAGATGAACGCGAAATTGCAAAACATCGAAGGCGAAGCGGACCACCTGGAGCTGGAGTTGTTGCGTGATCTTTATCAGGGCAACTACGATGCGAAACACATCATCTTTTTGCGCGACCTTTACGATTTGCTCGAAAAAGTGATCGACCGTTGTCGTGACGCGGGCAACGTCATTCTTCAGGTCGTCTTGAAAAACACTTAACCCGCAGCCCCGCCTTGGCGGGGCAAGATCGACATGTTGCTCTTCCTCGTCGTCGTTCTTGCGGCAGTCATCTTTGAATACACCAACGGCTTCCACGATGCTGCGAACGCCATCGCCACGGTTGTCTCGACGAAAGTGCTCACACCGCGACAAGCGATCGCGATGGCGGCATTTTTCAATTTGACCGGCGCACTTCTCGGCGGCGCCGTCGCTTCCACGGTCGGCAAAGGTCTCGTCGATACTGAAGTCGTCACGATGGGAACTGTGCTCAGCGCTGTGCTCGCCGGATTCATCTGGAATCTGCTCACCTGGTGGTTTGGTTTGCCGTCGAGTTCAAGTCACGCGCTCATCGGCGGTCTTTGCGGCGCGGCCCTTGCCACCGCGAAAGGGAACTGGTCGGTCATCAAATGGAATGCCGGTGTTTGGCCAAAAGTTGTCCTGCCGATGATCACATCGCCGGTCGCCGGATTCATTCTCGGCGGGCTCGTGATGTTTCTGCTGTTTGTTCTGCTTCACAAGCTCACGCCATTTTTCATTCATCAGTTTTTCGGAAAAGCCCAAATTGTGAGCGCGGCGTGGATGGCGCACAGCCACGGCACTAACGACGCACAGAAAACCATGGGCATCATCACCCTCGCACTTTTCACCGGCACCAAAGCCGGACGGTTCGATCATCTCCCGGCCTGGCTGGAATTTTTGCGGACGCCGGTTTTCTCAATGCCGCTCTGGGTCAAAGTGCTATGCGCGGCGACTATGGCGGTCGGCACCGCGGCCGGGGGTTGGCGAATCATTCGCACGCTTGGCCATCGCGTGGTGAAATTGCAACCAGTCCACGGGTTCGCCGCCGAAACCAGCGCTGCATTGATCATTCAAGTGGCGAGCATTTACGGCATTCCGCTTTCGACGACGCACGTTATCTCAACGTCGATCATGGGCGTCGGCGCGGTGAAACGTTTCAGTGGGATGCGCTGGACCGTGGTCGAACGAATCGTCTGGGCCTGGATTTTTACTCTGCCCGCGACCGGTCTTATTGGTTACCTGTTCGAACGCCTCGCCGGATAAGGTAGGGGCGATTGACCTCAATCGCCATGGAGGTTCGGTGAACCGCCGCTACCTATTCTTGTTCCTGCTTTCCTAATTAGAATTTCTTCCAGCTTTTCGCGTGATTGACGAGCTATTCAGACATCCTCGTCGTCTCCGCTGACTCGGGATGACAGAACAGAAACTATTTCTTAATCGGGACCCATTCGTTGCGGGCGCGGGAATCAGCCACGGCTTGGACGACGCGCATGTAACGGAGGCCGTCCTCGAAACTCGGTCGCGGACGATTGCGGCCCTTTGATTTCACCGCCGAGATGAAATCGTTTTCCACGCTCCACTCGGTGACCAGTTCTTTGGGAACTTCCATCTCTTCCATTTCGCGGCCGCCGTATTTCACGCTCCGGACGTGTTCGTTAGTGAAATCGTAAAGCAACGCGCCACGGTCGCCGAAGAGCCGCAGCCGATCGTTCGGCGCGCCGGCGTGAACGCCACTGAACTCGAGCACGCCTTCGGCGCCGTTTTCAAAAAGGCAGAGCACGTTCAACATGTCGGGAACGATCACGTGATAACCGCGCCGCTCGGCAGTCAGAATTTTTCCGCGCGCGAACACGCCTACGATATCGCCGAGCCAGCGTTGCATCACTTCCACGTAAATCCCGAGAGTGAGGACATTGAGTCCGCTGATCTCGATTTTTTGTCGCCAATGGGCCGGCGCTTCCGGATTCAAATACTGACCGTTAAAGCTCTGCATGCGCACGTCGTGCGGTTTGCCGATGAAATTTTCAGCCAGCAACTTTTTGATCAACAGATCGGCCCGCATCCCAAACGGCGGCGGACAAAGCATGGTCACCAGTTCGGGAAAACGTTTCGACGCAGCGAGCATCTCTTCCGCTTCGGCGAGGTCCATCGACATCCGCGCCTGACAAAAAACGTGTTTGCCGGCCTCGAGCGCGGAAATCGTGACCGCCGAATGCATGTAAGGCGGGGTACCGATCCAGATGATGTCGAGATCGGGCAACGCGAGCAGATCGGCCCAGTTCGCCATTGGCGTGGCGCTCGGCAAATTCTCCTTACAAAACTTTTCGCTGCTTTCGTAGGTCGAGTTCGATACGGCGACGATGTCGACCTCGGGATGTTTTTTCAGCGCGGGCAAATGGCGTGTTTTAACGATGCCCCCTGCCCCGACGATTCCAATTCTTAGTTTGTTCTTCTGCGTCATCTTAATAAATCAATCACTAATGAACACGAATAAGGAGGAATGTTCATTCTGTCACCATCAATTCGTGTTAATTTGTGCTTGCCACGCCGTAGCCTTTTTGGCGAAGGCGGGTCCATTCGTGATTAACAGTTTCTGCGAGCAAATCGGTTGACAAAGCGGCGGCGCGCGGCATCTTGTGCGCCCCTCATCCAAGCACCATGTCGAGAGTTTGTGATATCACCGGTTCGAAGCCCATGCGCGGCAGCACTATTCGCCGCCGCGGTATGGCCAAGAAAAAAGGCGGCGTTGGCCGGCACGTGACCAAGAACGTGCCGCGCTGGTTCGCCCCGAATCTGCACCAGCACCGGGTCTGGGTGCCGGAGCTGAAAAAGTTCGTCCGGATTCGCGTGACCCCGCGCGGACTGAAGACGATCAACAAAAACGGCGCTTACAAAGCGCTGAAAAAAGCCGGCGCGATCTAGGTGGTGGATCGCCCGCTGCGTCGCGCGATGCTAAGAATTTGATCGCCTTCGGCGATGTCGAATTAACATCGAGCAAGGGACTGCTCGATCCACCTTTCAGCTTCCACCGATTTCGGTAGGTTGTTCTTCGGTAGGGCGAGACTCTGTCGAGCCTTCATTCGCAGCCGACCCGCCTTCGCTTTGCTCCGGCGCGGCGAGCACGGCTGCCTCCACAGGTTCTTCATCCGCCGGTGGCGCACCGGCTTCCACGCGAGCTTCTTTGTCCGCCGCCGACTCTGCCGCGTCCGTGTTCTCTTTTTGTTCTGCGGCCGCCACGGCCGCCTCTACAGTTTCTTCCTTCTCTTTTGCCTTCGGCGTCTTTGCGCGCGGCAAATCCAGCGAGCCGTCGTTGAACTCGATCACGTAACCCGCATTGATGAGCCAGAGCAGATCGGAAGCGAGCGCGAGCTTGGCTTTCTCTAAATCTTCTGCGGCTGAGACGGCCGCCCCTACAGTTTTTTGAGGGTCGACAATCAATTTGTCAGCCAACTCCTTGCGACCGATCCGCGGTTGCGCGGTAATCGCTTCCAAAATTGTCCGGACCTGCGGCGAAACGCCGGTTTCATCATGCTGGAACTGCCGCGGATATACTGGCGAGACAAACAACATCCCGCGTCGATGCCGAAAAATATGCAAGTCGACTTCACGAAAGCGCGCGGCGAGCTCCTGCATCATCGGCGACGGTGACTTGGTTTCGCGGTTCCACTCGTTCTCAATGACTCTGTTCAACACTCGATCGTGCATGCGCCGGCTGGCCGGTCCGTCGACGACGACTTCGGAAATTGGTTTCACGATTCCGGGCAGATAATTTTTCTCGAAATGGCGTTCCGCTTCGGTGACGGAGGTGAATGCCTGCGGCGGTTCCTCGCGCAACGTGGAGTAGGTCGTCACTTTCCGCGCTTCTTCTTTCCATTTCTCGATCTCGGTCGGGTCGGTCACGATCTGGATTTGCCGCTGATAATCGCTGAAACTCATTCGGCGACTGAAGCGTTGTTCGTAAAGGTTTCGTAAACGTCGCTGGTAATCGTGATGGTTAGTGGGTCCGAGCAGCGTTCCGCTCAACCGGTCGCGGGCGACGTTGTTGAAATTCCCTTTGATCGGCTCCGTCTCAGTAACGTCTATCTTGTAGAAGTCACCCTGCCCAAAACGGAACGCGTTGCGCTCCAGAAAATGGCGATCGATAGAAATCGCGCCGTGTTCACCAAGTTGAAAAAGCGAAACGTCCGGCGGCGCGGTCAATTTCACATCGTGGCGCGGCGCTTTTTCCAAGAACAGGCGCGCGAGCGAGAATAGTGAATAGGCCACCGTGCCAGACTTGATTTGCTCGACCACGTTCTCGAACGCGGCCGCCCGCGGCAAGAATCTGACCGCAATCGCTGGCAACGGTTTGTCCAGGCCGGACTGGCGGTTAGGTCCATGATGTCGATCTTTGCGATGGCTGTGGTCATGCGGACGCGGAGGTCTTCGGTCACGTCCCCCAAGCCGCTCTGGGCGCTTTGCTTTCGAGGACGGTCGATCGAATTCACGGCGCGGTCCTTCAGGCTTCGAAGTCGGGCGTTGGAAGTTCGGCGCTGGGCGTTTCGTCTGTGGACCACCACCACGTCCTTCGCGACGATCCCGCCCACGTCGTTCATGATGATCTTCGCCACCGTGTTCGGCATAGCGTTCAGCCGGCGGCGGTTCACTCACCCACGCCGGCAGCATTTTTAGATCGACTAATTCGTCAAGGTCTGGAGACGCGTCAGCCACGGTTGTTTTCTACGCCAATGCGCAAATAAAACCAGCGCGTTATGGCGTCCGGAGAACGCAAAAATAGGTGATTGTTTTGCTTGCGGTGCGGCGGCGGCTGGGTTAACCGTTGCGCTCCAACCCAAAAAAGTTTTATGGCTGACAAAACGATCGAGGAAAAGGTCAAGGACATCATCGTCGAGCAACTCGGGGTAAACCCGGAACAGGTGACGCCGCAGGCGTCGTTTATCGAAGACCTGGGCGCCGACTCCCTCGACATCGTGGAACTGGTGATGGCTTTCGAAGAAGAATTTTCCGTAGAAGTGCCGGACGAAGACGCTGAAAAACTGCAGACCGTCGGCGATGTGATCAATTACATCAAAGAACGGGCCAAGGTTGGGGGCGGGGGCGAAGCGGCTGCCAGCTAGCGCCGCGGCGTTCAATTCAGTGATTTGAAAAACACGGCTGCGGCCGTGTTTTTCTTTCGGTTGCGCCTGCTGGGAACCCACCCAGACTAACGACAATGGATTTCGGGCTGTTGCAAAAGCCGTTGCTCCACGTCTTCGGACGCGACGTGTCGTTTCTCGGCATCGTCGCGTTCGTCGTTTTGTTTTCAATCGGCCTCATGACGGCCCGCGCGCTCCAAAGCGACGCAGTGCGCCGTTTTCTGAGCCGGTTCAAAATCGAAACGAACCTGATCGCGATCCTCACCACGATTTTGAGCCTGGCCGCGATCGTGTTTTTCACCATGAGCGCGATCAACGCCGCTGGCGTGCCGCTTTCATGGAATGCGCCGCTGCCAGGTGTGAACCTTAGCCTGTTCCAAATCTTTCTGCTGATCGCGCTGCTTATCGCGGTTTTCTGGTTTTCCTCACGAACGAAACGGTTCCTGTTCAACCGATTTCTCGCGAAGAGCGGGCTCGATCGCTCGCTGCAATACGCGATTGCTCAGATCGTTAGCAACGTTGTTCTCATCGTCGGCATTTTTATCGTTCTCGACAATGCCGGCATTCATCTTGGCGCGTTGACGGTTTTTGCCGGAGCGGTGGGCGTTGGTGTCGGTTTCGGTTTGCAAAACATAGCCAGCAACTTCATCAGCGGCCTGGTCATTCTCGCCGAGCGGCCGATAACAGTCGGAGACCGGGTCGAAGTCGCCGGCATTATCGGTCAGGTGCAACATATCCGCGCCCGCAGCACCGTGATTGTAACCAACGACAACATTACGATGATTGTGCCCAACTCGAAATTCATCGATTCGCCGGTGACAAACTGGACTTACGGCGATCCACGGGTGCGGTTTCGAATTCCGGTCGGGATCGCATACGGGAGCGATATAGAGAAAGTTCGCGCAGTGCTGATCGCGGCTGGCAAAGAGAATCCACACACTTTATCGGACCCGGCGCCGAGTGTTTTCCTAGAAAAATTTGGCGAGAACTCGATCGAATTTGAGCTGGTCGTCTGGAGCAGTGAAATGAGTTATCGGCCGCGGCGTTACCGGAGCGACTTGAATTTCGCGATCGAGAAAAACCTGCGTGAAGCCGGAATCGAACTCGCGTTCCCTCAACGCGATATCCACATTCGCAGCGGCGTGCTTCAAGTGCAGAACGTCGACGCAAAAGATCGACATGCATGATGACGTTGCCGTTCCTTTTGCTCAGGGAACGGCCAGATTTCTCAAATTGTCCGATGCGCGAAACCTGGAGGCCTGGCAACGCGCGTTTCAGGGCAAGTGCAAGGATCATCGCTACTACGAATTGATCGAAGGAACGCTGGCCAACGATTTCGAATATCGTTACGTGGCGCTCGAAGATGCGGTGGGAACAGTTCGCGCGATTCAACCAATTCTTTTCGTCCGCCAAAATCTCGTGGAAGGAGTTCGTGGCGCTTTTCGGAGGATTGTGGATCTAATCCGAAAAAAATTCCCTCGTTTCCTCACCATGCGCGTGTTGATGGTCGGTTGCGCGGCGGGCGCCGGTGAACTCGACGCGATAAATTCAGAAAACGAAAAATGGATTGCAGAAGCGTTAGGCGCAACGCTGCGCGATTACGCGCGGGCAAACAACGCTTCGCTCGTAGTGTTCAAGGATTTCCTCGCCGGCTACCGGCCAACGATGGCTGTTCTTTGTCGAAACGGCTACACCCGCGTCCCGAGCATGCCGATGACACGATTGCCAATGCCATTTCAAAATTTCGACGACTACCTGCAAACGCTCGGCTATGTCAGCCGGAAAAGCTTGCGCCGGAAATTCCGGAAAACAGAGCGGGACGCGAAAATCAGCATGGAGGTCATCAACGACGCCTCCCCCATCGTTGACCAGATTTACCCGCTTTATCTTCAGGTCCACGAACGCTCACCGATGAAATTCGAACATCTCACCAAGGAATTTTTTCTTGGGATAGTCCAAGCGATGCCGGAGCAGGTGCGCTTTTTTATCTGGCGAATCGATCAAAAGATTGTCGCGTTCAGTCTGTGTCTGGTTTCTGGTGACACGCTTTACGACGAATGTCTCGGCCTCGATTATGAAGTCGCCCTCGATCTTCACCTTTATTTTTACACCATGCGCGACCTGATTCGGTGGGCCATCGAACAGAAGCTGCGCTGCTACGTAAGCGGCCCGCTCAACTACGACCCCAAGTTGCATCTCGGCCATGAGCTTGCCCCGCTCGATCTTTATGTGATGCACACGCGGGTGTGGCTGAACCCGATTTTCAGTTTCGCATTGAAATATCTAGAGCCGACCCGGCACGATCCCGTATTGAAGAAATTTCCGAACGCCGCGGAGCTGTCCGCATAAGATCGACATCATGCCAGTCAACCGCCAGTCCAGTGCCAGTGCGGCTCGCACCTCGGACCGACCTACCGGTTTTCGTAATCCGTGGTTTCAGTTCGTCCTGAACATCATGGGCGTCGTAATTTACGAACTGCTGCTGAAAGCCGGCGCGTCGGCCACCGCCGATTCGGCAAAAAGCTGGTCTTGGATCGGGATCAACGCCCTCGCCTCGCCGCTCACCTGGCTGGCGATCGTGGTGATCATCGTGGATCTCGTGATCTGGCTCTATATTCTGAAATACATTCCGCTCTCGATCGCGTTTCCGCTGTCGCGAACGGTTGACGCGCTCGTGCCGATCAGTTGCTGGCTAATTCTCAGAGAGACAATTTCGCCGCTGCGCTGGTGTGGAATCGCCCTGGTGATTGTCGGGTTGATCATCGTTGCCAAACCGGCGGCCGAATTGGAAGAGCGCCTATGACGTGGATAGCCCTCATTTTCATTTTGGTTTGGCTCGCCACGTTTGTCATTGGTCAGCTCCTTTTTAAACGGGCAATGGACTTCTCAAGCGCGGCTGGATTCCGAGATCACCGGACCATTTTCACTCTTGGCGTCGGGATTCTGGTGATGACAATTTCGTTTTGTCTAAATCTCGGCCTGCTTCAGCGGTTCGATCTCAGTTATGTTTATCCATTCCAGGGCTCGAGCATCATCATCATCGCGGTGCTGGCGGCGATAGTTTTGAAAGAGAAATTAACCCCGCGTCTAATCGTTGGCACTTTGTTAATCGCCGCCGGTGTCGTGCTGGTATCAATCAGTTAACGCCGGCCACAATCTTTCGAGCGTCGCGAGGTTGATCTTTTTAACCTGGTCTACGGGCGGGAGATCGAATTTCGGATGGTCCCAATTCGAAGCGAATTTCTGCTTCCATCGCGCGTATTTCGGTTCGGAATATGCACCGCAGATATCGCCCGCGATAATCGGATTGTGTTCGCGCAATTTGGACAGCGCCCATTCAAGATCACCGACCGTAAATTGACCGTTCTCCCAATTCGTGATGGCTTGGTCGGCGCGCAGGCAATCCATATCGATTGTTACGTAAACATTCGCGCCGCGAAGATCCGCCGCGAACTTCTCGAAATGAGCGCGCCAGTTGTCTCGCAAGATCGAGTTCGGCCGTTGTCGATCGTTCATTGGGCGATCGTCGGCCCAGGGATGAACTTCGAGCTTGCCGTCTCGCTGCGCCCAACGGTTCGCAAAAATGTTGTGCGGCCACCAGCATTCAAAATTTCCGCAGCCCCAGATCGCAACGTGCCGCAGTTGCTCGAGCTCAAGCGCGCGATTGATCCAGCCGCCGCAAGCCCATTTCGGCGGGCGAATGTCCCAATCGGGATGATTATCGAAAGAGACCAGGAGGAACGGCCGGTCGACACGACGAAGCCACAGCGCGCTTAAATAATGATAATCGCCCGAGCCGTAGAGAATGAATGGCTCGACGCGCTCCGAAAATTCGCGATAGAACTGTTCAACTACCCTCGGCGGCGCGCAAAAACGCAGACGGGAGCCCCATTCGCAAGCTTCAACTACCGGCAATTGAAACGGTTCGCCTGGCCACGATTCATCCAGTCTTAGATAGATCGAGCGCTTCAGAAGTGGTTACCGGTTGAGCTCGAAATTTGGCCTTCTTGCTTTTCAGTAGCATGCAAGCCTTGCGGAACTTCAGGTGAACTCGGGTCCAATCGCAATGCTTCCGAAAATTCCGCGACAGCCTGCGAAGCCTGACCCTCCTGCGTATAGCTGGTGGCCTGCATCGGACCGACGCCTAGCCGTTACCGCGGCGAGCGTGATTGAAACCGAGTGTCGCTTTCTTTCGCAAGGCGAAGATTCTCCGCGACCTCGGTCAAAGTTGGATCGAGGCGAAGCGCTTCCTCGTACTGCATGATTGCCTGTGATGTTCGGCCTTGCTGCAAAAGCAAACTGCCAAAGTTGCCATGAACGTCAGCGCGTTTCGGATCGAGGCGTGTCGCTTCCACAAAGTGCGATTCGGCCCCATTAAGGTCGCCTTTGCTAAAAAGCGCTGTGGCTAGCTCCGAGTGAGCATCGGCCAGCTTCGGATCGACATCCAATGCGCGTTGGTATTGCGCGATGGCGGCATCGAGCTCGCCTTGTTTGTCCAGAAACGCTCCGTAGGCGTACATCAGCTGGGCCGATTTCGGACTTAATCGAATCGCGGTTTGGTATTCGGTGCGCGCTTCATCGGTCCGACCAAGTCGCTCCAAAACGTAAGCGTAGCCGGAATGGGTATCGCCATTGTTCGGATCGAGTTGGATTGCTTTTTCGTAATTTTTTACGGATTCGTCGAACTTCGACTTCGACGAGTAAAGCTGGCCAAGATTGATGTAGACTTTCGTGTAATTCGGATCGAATCGCAGCGCGGTGTAATATTCTTTCTCCGCGTCGTCAAGACGGTGAACCGTTTGCAAAGCCGCGCCGTAGTTGAAATGCGCCCGTGCGCTCGACGGCAAATCGGACGCGACGTAATCCATGCGCTCCGCCTCCGGCGCGGCGCGATACACCTTTCCAAACCACATTGCGCCCAGCGGAAGCACGAACGCGACAGCCCATTTGGCGCCATGCAGTGTCCAGCCCGGAAGAAAACCACCCAGGCTGACGTCCGACGTGCCGCCCGCGAGTCCGAGCGATTGACGCGTCGACTTCTCGCGGACCTTCCAAATGAACCCGTCATAATAAAAATGCAGCAGCCCAGAGGCGGCGACGACGCCGGTCAACAGGCGCGTCAGTGCCTCCATCCCGATGTGCGAGTTCAGGTAACCGATCGAGCCGTAGGCAAAAACCAGCCCGACGTACAATCCAATTAAAGATCCGCTGCGGCGAAAGATAAACCGCATGAATCCGCCGATGGAACTGTCCTTTTCCACACGGTTGCGGTTGTAAATCCAAACCAGTGACAAGTATTGGACGTCGTGAAAAACTTCGAACAATGCGATGCCGGCAAGAATGTTGGTGACGCCGTTATTACAATACCACCAGAATGCGACGCTGGTGATAAAGAGAGCGAGCTTCACGGGGTTCTGTCGAGTTCCCGCAACCCACGTCCGAACGTAATTGCCAAACCACAACACCGACACCGCGATCGCAGCAACCAGAAAAGTCTGTTGCAGAATGTGAATCGCGATCGGCGAAATGAACGGTAGGCCGCAACCGTAGAACCCCTCAAGGGTGTCGGTCATTCGCGCCGGGGAAAGGATGACGCCGGCAGCGAACCAGACCGCGCACATTGCGAGATCAAGCCGGCGAGTCAGTCCCGCAAACGAACCCAGTTTCGCGTCGTAAATTCGCCCAAAACCATAGGTCTGCATCATGCCGTGCCAGACGCCCCAGAGAAACACGATCATCACCACCGGGTTGGCTTTGATGTCCCAAAAATAAAAACCAACGCACACGGTCAGGAGAAATATTGGAGCGAGGATGAACCGCCACCGAAAACGCTCGAACAACGCGCGATCACCGTACGCCCGAATCATTCCCGGCAGGTGGTGCCCCATTGCACCAAACGCGGCGACGAACAAATAAATATCCTGCGCGCTCCAGCGCGCCTGCGCCGCCATGAAAAGGGGAACGATGAGGAGCGGGGTTCCGACGTAAAGAATCAGGTCCCGCCAGCTATCAAGGATCCAAACGTTGCGTTTGGGCACTACCGCCGTCACCGGCGGGACGGTTTCTGGACGCGAGAATGCGGTGACGTGCTGCATGGCCGTGGCGGGCTCTATTTTCCTCAGATCGGCGGGAAAATCAATTCCAGGCTGGCTACCGACGTCGGTCGTGAGAACCGATATCTGCTGCGGCCATTTTCAGGCTTCAACGCGAAGATAAAGTGAGATTTATGAACCGAACTCAAACCGCAGAGCTAAGAAAACACGAACAAGAGCACGATTTCTTTTGCGTTGTGAGCGATGCCTTTCGTGTCTTCGCCCGAAAAGCATCAGCGGTTTTGGGAAGCGCGTGGGCGTTTGCCGCGGCCATTCTCATCATTGTCGTGTGGGCGACGACTGGACCGATGTTCCACTTTTCCGACACGTGGCAGCTGATCATCAACACCGGGACGACCATCGTCACTTTCCTCATGGTGTTTTTGATTCAAAACACGCAGAACCGCGATGCCAAGGCGGTGCACTTGAAACTCGACGAAATCATTCGTGCTCTGAAAAAAGCGCGCAACGAGCTGGTCGACCTTGAAGAGCTTTCCGACGAAGAATTGGGCAGGTTAGAAGATCAGTTCAGACGTGTACGCACGAAAGCGGAGAATCACGGAACTAATATGCGTCACGTCGAGCCTGAAGCGCTTGAATCTGACCGCTAAGTCAAGCCTCGTCCGATTCCCGAGCGACACCGGTTCGTAGAAAGACTTTGCCGCTCGGGCAAAGCTTGAACACTTCGCAATTCGCGCAGTCCGGTTTCCGCGCGTAACAGCGCCGACGTCCGTGCCAGATTAGCCAGTGACTCCAAACCGCCCAATACTTTTGCGGGACGAGTTTCATCAGGTCCTGCTCGATCTTCTCCGGATCCTTGTGCTTCGTCAGTCCAAGGCGTTGCGACAAGCGAATGACATGCGTATCGACCACAATGCCCTCGTTGATCCCGAACGCGCTTCCCAAAACCACGTTCGCCGTTTTTCGGCCAACTCCCGGCAGCTCACGCAGTTTCTCCATCGAGTTGGGAACCTTGCCGCCGAATTTCTTCGCAATTGCCGATGTCGCGCCCTGGATGCTTCTTGTTTTACTTCGAAAAAATCCGGTCGACTTGATTGCGGTCTCCAGCTCCGCCGCCGGCGCGCTCGCGTAGTCATTGGCCGTCCGATATTTCTTGAACAACGCCGGCGTGACCATATTCACTCGCCTATCCGTGCATTGCGCCGAGAGAATCGTCGCGATCAACAATTCGAGCGGCGTTTTGAAATTCAGCTCGGTGTGCGCGTCCGGATAAACCTTCGGCCAAACCTTGATCAGTTGGGCAACACGCTCACGAGCTGTCATGCCTTTTTGTCATCCCGAGCGAAAGCGAGGGACCTCCCAGTCGAAGCTTGGATCACACAAAATACTTAGCGTGATCAATCAGCTTATGCGAGGTCCTTCACTTCGTTCAGGATGACCCGCTAAGTTCGCTCCGCGTAGCGGTCGAGCTTTTGCGCAAGGTCCGGAGGAACGTGGGCAACGATTATTGCGTCGTTGTCTTCGTATCTTAGTTCCAGCACGTGGCCAACGCGATGAATCTCCGCGACCAACGCGGATTCGCGGGCAGGAATCTTGAATCGCGACCGCAATCGCCAGGCGCTCAGGGCATCCTGCAACGCCTGCACCAGATTGTTCACGTTTTCGCCCGTCCGCGCGGATATGGCCACACTGCCAGGGAACCGTCTCAGGTAAGTGTCGATCAGATCGCGGTTCCTTGCCACGCCGGAGTCTTCCGAAGGCAGGTGCACCTTGTCGATCTTGTTGAACACGATCAGTGTTTGCTTGCCGAACGCGTTCAGCTCCTTAATCACGTTCTCAACCGCTTCGATCTGATCGTCCACTCGCGAATGTGAAAGGTCGACCACGTGGATGAGCAAGTCGGCTTCGTTCACCTCTTCGAGCGTCGCCTTAAAAGATTCGATCAGGGTGTGGGGAAGTTTTCGTAGAAAGCCGACCGTGTCGGTGAGCAGGACGCGCTGTTTGTTTGGCAAAACGAAACTGCGCGTTGTCGGATCGAGCGTGGCGAAAAGCTTGTTCTCGGTAACGACGTCCGCGCCGGTCAGAAGATTCAAAAGCGTTGATTTCCCGGCATTCGTGTAACCAACTACTGCTGCGACCGGCCATTGATGACGTTTGCGTCCCTGTCGCTGAACCGCGCGCGTTTTTCGGACCGATTCCAACTCGCGCTCGAGTCGCGCGATTCGTTCCTGAACCCGCCGCCGGTCCACTTCCAACTGCGTTTCACCCGGACCACGCGTGCCGATTCCACCAGTTTGCCGCGACAAGTGATGCCACATCCGGGTTAATCGCGGCAGCAAGTATTGCAGCTGCGCGAGCTCGATCTGCAACCGACCTTCCCGACTGCGCGCGCGTTGTGCGAAAATGTCGAGAATGAGTTGGGTGCGATCGAGAACTTTGCGGGAAAGAAGATTTTCCAGATTGCGCCCCTGCGCCGGCGAAAGTTCGTCATCGAAAATGACCGAAGTCACCTGTCTATCCTGAAGCGCGGGCTTAAGCGATTCGGCTTTTCCTTTTCCGATGTAGTACGGCGCGGTCGGCTTCTCGAGTTTCTGGGTAACGGTATCTACGACTTCGGCGCCGGCGGAGTTTGCCAGTTCAGCCAATTCCTCGAGCGAATCCTGCAAATCCCATTTCGAGACGCCGCGCTTCTCGAGACCGATTAATAGGGCGCGTTCGTGCGTTTTCTTCGGGCGTGTTTCAATCATTCCCTTGCGCGAAAGCCGGACGAGCTTTCTGCGAAATCCATTTTACTGCTTCGTTCGTACTCAGAAGCGACAAATTCAGCCGTTCAAAATTAGTTTGCCGCCGAAACCAGGTCAACTGCCTTTTGGCGTAACGGCGGGTTGCTTGCTGGATCGCGGCGACACATTGCGACATCGACATCTTCCCGTCGAGCAGCGCGCGAATTTCGCGGAGGCCGATCATCTTCGACGCAGTTTCGCCCATCGCGCCGGCCGCGTTCACTTCTTCGACGACGCCGGCATCGAACATCGCCTCCACGCGACGATTGATGCTTTGGTAGAGATCGTCGCGATCCCGACAAGCGAAGACGCCTTCAGTCTCTTCGCTATGCGAAGCGCCACCACAATTCTTCGAGTCAACCCGAGAATCCGCTTCCGTCAGGGGCGCGCCTGCAGTCCACGCCGTGCGCTGTTCCGACGCCGCTCTTCCGCTGAGCAGGCAGATTTCAATCGCACGCACGACGCGCCGTCGATTTTTGAGATCAACTGCCGTTTGGGGATCGAGGCCGCGCAGTTTCTCCTGTAAGTCAGCCAGACTCAGTTCGTTCATCTGCACGCGTAAATCCGAGTCCGCGGAAGGCACGACCGAGAGGCCATGGGTCAGCGCTTTGATGTAAAGCCCGCTCCCCCCGACGACTACCGCCAATTTCCCTCGAGAATGAATTTCACTGATCGCTTGCAGCGCGAGTTTGCGAAATTTTTCCGCGCTCATTTCGTCCAGGACAGAAATCGTGCCGATGAGATGATGCGGCACTTTCGCGAGAGTGGCCGAGTCAGGCTTGGCGGTCAGTAAATCGAGCCCGCGATAAATTTGAAACGCGTCGGCACTGACAATTTCGGCATCAAGTTTGCGCGCGACGATGGCCGCGAGCTCCGATTTGCCTGTGGCGGTCGGACCGACGATGAAAAAAACATTTTTCATGAATGACGAAGCACGAATGTCGAATGCCGAAGGAATTCCGAAACTCGAATGACGAAAAATCCAAAGGGAGACTGGCCTATTCGAATTTCGTCATTCGGATTTGTTTCGTCATTCGTCATTCGGATTTCGTCATTGGGCGGTGAAAAGCAACGGGAGACACCCGATCTCCGAGCATCTCCCGCTGACAAATTCCGAACCTGCCGATGTTACTCGCGCGAGTGTTCGCTCGATTTGGCGCCGCTGACCACGAGCTTGCGCCCGAGGAATTCCTTATCGTGTAATTCCTCAACCGCGCGCCTGGCTTCATCGATCGTCTGCATTTGGACGAAAGCGAAACCCTTGGAGCGCTGATTGTGGCGATAGCTGACTACCTCGGCGTTCTGGACATGGCCGACGCCGTTAAAGAGGTTGAATAGGTCGCTCTCTGTCGCATCGAACGACAAGTTGCCGACGTAAAGACGCGGCGACGTCACTTCGACCGACTCAGGTTTACGCTGCGGCCGGGGCTGTTGTTGCTGCGGCTGATCCTGCTGCTGCCCGTTCCGCGATTGGATAGTGGGTTTTCTTTGGCTGCCACCGTTTCCCCCGAAAAATGCGACGATGCGTTGCCAAAATGTTTTCTGCTTCGGAGCTTGCGCGCGTTGCTCTTGGGAACGCTCGCGCCCGCCCCGCCGTCGAGAGCGACCGCGCCCATGGCGCTGGCGTCTCCCGTATGAATGCGAGTTCATGTTGATCCTCAGTTTCTAAGTTGTTCAATGGGCGGAGCGCATCCAACGATGCACGGTCCACGGCTCGCGAATCCCGAAAGGTCCACAAATTGCAATCAGTCTGCGACGCCGCTGGAAACTCCGCCTCGCCACGCTGGAAATAGAATCGTCTCAGGGTGCAGCCCGTTTTGCTCAGCCAACCAGATCGCGAAGATGACGAACCTCGCTTCATACTCTTAGCCTCTATAGAACGGATGCGAGATCGAATCAGATTCCCAGCATCTACCGCCCGATTATCGCCCGCAGACACTCCGTTTGCAAGGGGCAATCAAAGAATGTCGAATGACGAATTCCGAGTGACGAAACATGGCGACCTTGCTTCGTTTCTTGCGTGCTTCCTTCAGCATTCGTTATTCGTGCTTCGTCATTGAGTCGCGCATCGAATAAAGACGCGACTTCAGATATTCACGAACGCGCTCCTGACGAACTGGTTTTAGAAAATAGCTTGGTTTGCGCGACTTAAGCCGCGGTTCGTATCCAAACTCTGACATCAAGTCGCGGCAATGCCATTCCACCCAGCCGACCTCGTCCTCTGACAGTTCCTTTTCCCAACGCGACGCCGGTTCGTCGCTCACTTGCGAAAACGCGATCTGCGCCGCTGAATTTCCGCCCCAAGGCTCGCCGATTTTGGTCGGGCTCAAAACAACCTCGGGATCGAATTGGATCTCCAGATAATCGCAAACGTCCTTCATTACTTGCGAGGGTTCGCTGACGAGTCTCTCGAACCGGATAAACAGCCCCGGCACTTCACCGGCTCGAACATGGCGCGCCAAATTCGCGGTTACTCGCCAGTGCGCGATCACGTAATAGACCGAGAAGCGCTTGGTTTGGCGCGTCTTCTCCAGTGCGATCTGCGTCGCCAGAATCGCGCGTGGATCGCGCAGCGTGACGAGTAGTTTTGCATGTGGAAATCGCCCGAAGATCTCGTCGATATGATTCCGGTTGGCCGGGGTTTTCTCGATCCAGCGTTTGATGCGATCGAGCGACACTCCCATCGTTGCCGCGTAGGCTTCGGTCATCAGCGCGAGCAAATCGCGTTGCGCATTTGCCGGATCGAACGCGATCCGTTCGAACGCTTCCAGGAACCGTTGTTGCGGAAAATTTTTGTATTCGTGCTCGCGCCATTTCGGTTCGCCACCAAACAGGACACGCGAGAACGATTGCCTGGTTAGATAATCAAACTGGGCGCGACGGCCGGCCCTGCCGTATTTTCTGAGAACGGTTGAGAAATACGCGGTCTCCTGCGGCAAAACCAGGAGCTCGGGATGATTGTCGAGCAGCGCGGCAACAAGCGTCGTCCCCGATTTCGCCTGACCGGCCACGAAACAAGCGCGCTGATCGAATGGGAGATTTGTACTCATCCGAACGAACTAGAATCGGCGGTTGGGAGAAAATAGCCCAGCCTTTTAAGGCTGGGTAAGAAATCCGCAGGCAAGCCAGTCCCATCGGGACGCAAGAACCATTCTGTCGTCTCTAACGGCACTCGACGCGTTATGACATCCCACACCCAGCGCTGAAGCGCTAGGCTATTGTCACAGATCCAGACGTCATTTGGCGCGCGATTCTAAAAACCAATCCACGAATCGCGGCAGACCGTCTCCGAATTTCGTTTTCGGATTGTAGCTAAGGAGCTTGCGCGCCTTGGAAATGTCGGCGCAAGTCAACGGCATATCGCCCGGTTGTTCGGACAATCGATTGATCTTCGCTTTCTTCCCGAGGGCGTTTTCGATCGCCGCGATCAAATCCTTCAACTGGATCGTGTCGCTCTCGCCGAGATTAAAAACGTCGAACCTCGGCCCGTCATAATTCAGCGCGGCCACCGTCCCCTGAATAATATCGTCGACGTAGGTGTAATCGCGGCGTGTTGTACCATCGCCGAATTGATCGATTGCCTCGCCGGCATGAATTTTTCGAGTGAACTGATGAATCGCGAGGTCCGGGCGTTGCCGCGCGCCGTAAACCGTGAAATACCGCAAGGCGACGACCCTCATTTCGTAGAGATGCGAATAAGTCGAACACAGAAACTCTCCAGCAATCTTCGTCGCCGCATACGGACTCAATGTTTGGGTGAGATGTTCCTCTTCGGAGAACGGCACTTTCTTTGCCGCGCCGTAAACGGACGAGCTTGATGCGAAGATGAATCTGTCGGCTCCAGTCGACCGCGCCGCTTCGAGCACATGAAGCGTCCCCGCAAGATTCGTATCGTAATAAAGTTGCGGCTGCTGAATCGACGGCCGAACACCAGCTCGCGCGGCCAGATGAAAGATCGCGTCGAACCTTTCCTGCTGAAATAAAGCCGCGACTTTTTTGCCGTCCCGAAGATCGACATCGTGAACTGCGACATCGTTCGCGAACGCCGCAATGTTCGCGCGCTTGATCTTCGGATCGTAAAAATCGTTAAAGTTGTCGAGGGCCGCGACCTCGTTCCCATCATCCAGCAGTTTTTCGACTAAATGCGAGCCGATGAACCCCGCACCGCCAGTGACGAGAACTTTCATTGGCCTGTAAGATTAGCCACAGATGAACACAGATCGACACCGATTTCAGAATTACTCTTATCTGTGTTTAATCCGCGTTAATCTGTGGCCCGAATGAGATTCGCGGTTTTGATCGTACTCGCGTTTGTCATTTCCTTTCTCGCGACGCTAGCATGGAAGCTTTGGCCGGAGCTCACGCAGCCGAAGTCTGTCGATCCGGCATTTCGACTTCCGTCGCCGCTCGAGCTCGAATCAATTCCGACGGCGAGCCATTTCGATTTCCCGCTCGGTAACGAAAACGGCGCCATGGCTTACAACGCGCAGCGTTTTACCGAGAACAAACATCTCGGTGACGATTGGAACGGCATCGGCGGCGAAAACAGTGATCTTGGCGATCCGATCTACGCGATCGCCGATGGTCGCGTTCTATTGGCGCGCGAGGGCGGCTTGGGTTGGGGCAATATCGTGATTTTACTGCACGCCTATCTTGAAAACGGCCGACGAAAATATGTGCAGTCGTATTACGGACACGTTCAGGACATGCTGGTTCGTCCGGGCGAAACGGTGAAACGCGGTCAACAAATTGCCACTGTCGGCACCGCCAACGGCCGCTACTTCGCCCATCTTCATTTTGAAATGCGTGAATTCATCACGCCATTCATCGGCCCTGGTTACCGCGAAGACACTCGCGGGTGGATCAATCCGACAAAGTTCGTCGAAGAGCACCGATGAGTCCGAGCATAGGTGGATCGAGCAGCCCCCTGCTCGATGTTAAACTTGGCGGCGAAGCCGCACTACTAATAGCATCGTCCGCGGAGCGGCCGATCCACCTTCATTTTCGACTTGAATGAACCTCGATAACTGCAACGCGCTGATCACGGGCGCTTCGGCCGGAATCGGCCGGGAGTTTGCGCGACAGCTGGCGAATCGAGTCCGAACTCTTGTACTGGTCGCTCGCCGCGAAGAACGGCTGAACGAATTGCGCGATGAGCTGCACAGTCGCAACGCGCAATTGAATGTTCACACGCGGGTTGTCGATCTTTGCCAAAAAACGCAAATCGACGACCTCGTTCGCTGGCTCGAGCAAAACAAGATCGACATCGATTTCCTGATCAACAATGCCGGGCTCGGTGACGTCGGACCCTTTGCGGCGTCGCAGCCGCAAAGGAATGACGAAATGTTGCAGGTAAACGTCGTCGCGCTGACCACGTTGACGCGGGCGTTGTTGCCGCAAATGCGTTCGCGAAAACGGGGTACGATTTTGAATGTGAGCTCATCGGCCGGGTTTCTCCCGATCCCTGGCATGGCTGTTTACGCAGCGACCAAAGCATACGTGAACAGCTTCTCGGAAGCACTCCGCGCGGAACTGCGCGGCAGTGGTGTGACCGTGACTGCGCTTTGTCCGGGCCCGGTCCACACCGAATTCGGAGACGTCGCGAAACGTCCCGGTGGTGAACCTGAACACGGCCCTGGGTTTGTTTACGTTTCGGTGGAGAAAACAGCGCGCGACGCTCTCGCCGCGGCCGAAGCCGATCGTCAACTCGTGATTCCCGGTCTGTTCATGAAACTCGGCATGTTCCTCGTCCGGATCACACCGATGCCGATCTTGCGCCTCGCGTGGCGGCTTGGCGCGAAGCGCTAAAACGAAAGCGGCGGTCGAATGACCGCCAGCTCTGAAACTTAAAGGTGGATCGTGCTCTCCGAGCGCGATCAGAACGCGTTAGGGACAACGCGTTCCACCTTAGGACGACTTGTATTTGACCGAGCAGCCGTAGGGTTTGGTTTGCGCGTTGGAGACCGGCTTGCCGGAGAGCGCTTCGTCGAGCGCGGCTTTCACGTAATTGGTCGAGCTCGGGATGTCGGCAGGATTCGGCGTCGCCTTGCTGTCGATCGCGCCTTCGTAAACAATTTTACCGTCCGGACCGATGACCACCATGTTTGGCGTGTTCTTGGCGCCGTACAGTTTGGCGATATTGCTTTCAGGATCGAGGAGCAGCGCAGTCTGCTTCGTTTTCCAAGAATCCATGATTTTCTTTGCCTGGTCGGCAGTGATGTTCCCTTCCGTTCCGGGCGCGTTCGAATCGATCGTCAGCCAGACAACGCCTCTGCGCGTGTATTCAGCCTGCAGCTTTTGCATGTTGTCGCTGCCGTAATGTTTCTTCACGAACGGGCACTCGGGATTAAACCATTCGAGCACGACGTATTTGCCCTTGTATTCCGAGAGCGATTGCGTTTTGCCGTCGGCGTCCGGCGCGGAGAAGTCAGGCGCGGCGCTGCCAACCGGTGGAACGTCGGACGCGTAAAGCGCGCCGGCTGCGAGTGAGGTGAGTGCGGTGAGGATTAGTTTTGTTTTCATAAATTATCGTGAAGCGACAGTGATGGTTTCGAGTTTATCGAGAAGAATATTCTTAGTGAGCAATTCCGGAAAGACAATCGGCTCCTGCGACTTCCCCGGATAAAGCACGTATAATGGGACACCCGGACGGCCAAATTGTTGAAGCAATTTCGTGATGACGGGGTCGCCGTTGGTCCAATCGGCCTTCAATTTTACAACGCCATGACGCTGAAAAGCGTCGCGAACCTCGGAATTCTCCAGCACAGCCTTCTCATTGAACTTGCAGGTGAGACACCAGGCGGCGGTGAAATCGACAAACACGGCGTGATCTTGTTCCCTTTCGCTTTGCAAGCGTTCAGGCGTAAACGGCTGCCAGTCGCCGCCCGACGCGTTCTGAGCAATGTCGATTTTCGATGACTGAAATTTGTCGCCGATAAAATAAAAACCGCCCGCGACCAGAAGCACGAACATGAGACCGCACGCAATCGCGCGTTTCAATCCGGATTCGGTGGGAATGATGAACGCGCCTTTCATCCAGCAGGCGAGAGCGATGATCAGCAGAAAGCAACTCGCCCAAATCGCGCCATCGAGTCCGCGTTGAGCGCCGAGCACATACAAAAGAAAGAGGAGCGTCGCGAGCAGCAGGAAACCCATGAATTGTTTCACGTGCACCATCCAAGGCCCGGGCTGCGGCAGAAACCGCATCCAGCCCGGTTGTGCGCTGAGCAGAAAATAAGGGGCGCTCATGCCGGCAGCGATCGCGACGAACATCGACAAAATGACCAGCGGCGATTGAGCGAAGGCAAATCCGAGCGCAGTACCGAGAAATGGCGCCGTGCACGGCGTCGCGAGAACCGTGGCGAACACGCCTTGAAAAAATGAGCCGAGATCGTCTTTGCGTTCCGCGGTTGAAAGCATCCCGCGACTCAGACTTGGCGGCAGCGAAATTTCGAAGACACCAAAAAGATTGAGCGCGAACACGAGAACAATGACACCTAGCGTGAGAACGAAATATGCGTTGGTGAATTGAAAGCCGCCCCAAGTCAGGTCGCGACCCGCGGATTTCAACGCGATCAGTAACAATGCCAGCGCGATGAACCAGGCAAAAATCCCGGCAGTGAACGCAAGCCCGCTACGGAAGATTTTCCTCCTACTTTCGCCAGCCTGCTTGATGAAGCCGAAGATCTTGAGCGAGATCACCGGCAGCACGCACGGCATCAGATTTAAAATGAATCCGCCGATGAATCCGAAAAGCAAAAACGTAGCGAGTCCGCGCGACGGTTGCGCGATTGGCGGCGCCGCGGCCACTCGAGCGGGCCCAACTTCCCACGCGGTGCGATCATTTCCGTTTTCGCGCTGCGCGAGGACGACCAGACCAGGCATCGACGTTAAACTTCTGTCCGCCGATTCGATTGGAATTTTGAAGGAGATTTCATTGGCCGTGCGCGATTCGATGCTGGGGTGACCGACAACCGCGTTGCCTTGCGGCAGCGGGAAAAAGTCGATCGCCTGGTAATTGGCGATCTGTTCGCTACTAATTTTGAAATCAAGATCGTTGCCAGCGCGGCTCCAAGTTGTGCTCGCCGTTTTTGCGTCGGGAAATTTTTGAGGAAGCAAACGGCGATAACGGGCGAACAGATCGGTGTTTTTCGGCTCGGCCGATGTTGAAGTTGACAACTCGAGCGCGAGATTTGCGTTGCCGGGGATGCAAATCTTTTCGCAGACGAGCCAATCGCTCTGAGCGGAAAGTTTTATCGATGATTCGGCGACCTTCGCCGAAGGCGTGATTTCCTGAATAAGAAGAACTTCGTCCTGATAACCATAGGTAAGGATGTCACCAGGATCGATTGTCTTTAGTGGGATCGGCCATTGGATCTCGCCCACTTTCCAACCGGGCGGCAAATTCCATTTGATCTCAGTGGGCAGACCAGCGTCGCCGGAATACTTCCAATAAGTGTGCCAGCCGGGCGCCATCCGCAGAAGAAGGCCAACGCTGAATGGTCTGCCGGGAACGACTGCCGACGTATCAGCGAGCAGGGAAGCTTTGACCAACTCCTTGCCCTGGTAGGTTTGGGCGGCCGCCGTATGGGCCAACAAAACCGCGCAGGCCGCGATCGATAGCTGACGCAATGAAGGCATCCTCAAAATTACCACCGGCCTAACCGCACCGCAAAGAAGACTGGCTCGCATCGTGCTGCGGAATATGACATGCGCGGTTTCCTAACGTTCATTGCAATAGCCGGAATCGCTGGCGGGTTATTCCTCTGGCAGAAGCATAATGAATTGAAAACGACAGCTGCAGGGGAAGAGATCTCGGCGAAATCAACGCCGGCGCCACGCCAAACCTACGAACACGATTGGGCCAAGCATTCGCTCGACACCACGCATTCCGTCATCGACCAGATCCAACGGCAACGAAAAGACGACGACCTGAAAGACGCAGTCGGACGCCGTTAAGATGTCCTAAACACCGGGCAGGCAATTGCTCTTGAGTGCGCTGCGAATTACCTGGCGGGATGATCGGCTAAATCGCCGAGCTGTTTGTGAATAGCCGATTTCAGATCATCCGCTGAAATCGCCTCGGTAACATCGGCGGCCGTGGCGGCTTCTTCATTGTGGCCAAGCTGTGTCAGGTCACGAACCAGCTCGCCATCGCCGTTAAAGACGACATCGCGACTGGTTTGATCATCATGCTGAACGTGGAACCGGCCATGACTAATGCCGACAAGCGGAACGAACTGATCGTTGTTGTGTTCGACAAAAAGAATCTCGCGATCACCGACTTTGAACTTGGGCGTGTCGGTCACTTCCATGGTCTGGTCCCCAACAGTGCCGCCAAGCATTCGAATCGTATACGAAGAGCCAGGCTGACCCTTCACGCTGTCTTCGACGTTGAACGTCACGTAGGTTTCGATGTGGCGCTGGCCGCCTTCACCTTCCCAAACCGAGCGAGTATCAGTGACAGTTCCCTGAAAAATCAGTTCAGCCTGCTGAACAAGTTGCTCAAAAGTCGGCGGGATCACCGTCGTCGCGGGCATGCGTGTGAAGGCAAGACTGATAAGGATGAGTGGGAGAAGATATTTGATTTTCATGTAAGAAAAAAGGTTCGTTATTTATTTCGTTAGGGAGACTGACGCGCTGTACGGTTTCGATACGAGATATTCGGAACCTGTATTGAGCGTCATTGTTACTGTCTTGGGGCGCCTTGCGGCGCTCAACTCAGTCAATGTGACCGTTGCCGAGTTCGAGCCCGCCTGAATCGTGACATGGCCCGGTGTTCCGCTAAGCGAGTAATTGGAGCCGAGCACGGCACCGCTGCTCATTCGATAGCCCACCGTAATTGTGTTTGACGCCGGCGTTGATGTTGAGACTGTGAATACCGCCGCGCCGCCGGGTCGGATGCTGCTCGGGGAGGCCGAGATCGACACGAACACCTTGGAAGCAGTCGGCGTGGGAGTAATTGACGGTGTCGGCGTTGGTGTGGCGCTCGGAGTTGGGCTAGGCGTCGGTGTGGCACCGGGCGTTGGCGTGGCGCTTGGCGCTGGCGTTGGTGTCGCGCTTGGCGTTGGCGTCGGTGTAGGAGTCGGCGAACCACTCGGAGCTCCATACAACGCCTGAATGCCGGCGATATCGTCCGCTTGAAGCGAGTCCGAATTGTTGATGAATGCGTTCATGATCGCGGTCGAAATGGTTGAATGCGCCATACCGAGAAGGTGCCCGCTTTCGTGGAGCGCGACGCGCTGGATATCGAATGCGGACCTCAAATTGCCGCGATAAGAATCCCAGGACTGAGCGGCGTTAAACACGATATCCGCTTCGGTCATCGTCGATCCGGAATAACTGTAATAGGTAACGGCGAGCGTACCCGATCCAAAGCTGTGACCAAAAAAAGTACTGCCAAAGGACATGGAGTTGACGTGATCTCCCGAGACGATCGGCGCGGTCGAATTCATCACTCGCCCCAGCTGAATGCTCCCCATCACCTGGTTCCACATGTCGAGAGCGGGCGAGACGGCCGAATTCCATGAGGTATTGCCATCGCTCAGTGTGTAATTCGCAGAACCGAGCTCTAATTGAATCGTTGGATTGGACCCATTCGGCCATTTGGGGCCTTCAAGGGCATAGGCCTGCACCGCCTTGGGGAAAGCTGAGACGAGAAAGATCGTTCCAAGCAACGACACCGCTGTTTTCAAGTAAAAGATCGATCGATGAGCGAGCAGAGGGGTCATATTTTCTATGCATTCTAGAAAAGCAATATCCGTGCGCGCAGCTGCCCGACAGCCGGGAAATACTATGGAACAACAAAAATCTTCTGCGTTTCCGGATCTTTCACTTTGCTTCCCGGCGCGTAGCCGCTGACGTCGATATATCCCCCATTAGCTTTGAATGGACTGAAAACTAAACCGGGTTTGCCCGGAACAGGTTTCGCCACCGGAAATTGGGATGCGACGGCAGACGGAGTTGTTTTGCTCGCAACCGGTTTTGGCGTCGCAATCGATGATCGCTGGATCGATTTCCGCGAGGCCACCCGCGGGGTTGGCGATGGAACCGGCAATGGTTTTCCCGGGCGGGTAACATCAGTGTTAGGAGCCGGCGTCGGTTCCGGTGAACTAAAAACGTAGCGAACCGGCGCGGTGATTACGCGGCCGACTCCACAGCCTGTCAGGCCGATTGCGATTGATGCGACCAACACAATCGCCAGCGACCTCCAATTCATCGCGTTCTTATAAGTCGACTTTTCTTTAACGCAACAAATCGGTGACGAGTTGATCAATATCGGCCTGAGTAGTCGCCCACGAACACATCAATCGATAAACATCAGGCTCGACGAATTTGTAAAAATGCCAGCCGCGCGCGTGCAGCCTGCGCAACAGCGAATCAGAGAGACGGACGAAAACGGCGTTCGCTTCAACCGGAAACGCAATGTTGATCTTTGCGTCGTTCTGCAGTCGTCCGGCAAGTCTTTGCGCCATCGTGTTCGCGTGATTCGCGTTATTCAACCAAACGCCGTTATTCAACAGACCAAGCCAGGGCGCGGCGAAGAAGCGCATCTTCGAAGCCAACTGCCCCGCCTGCTTCATTCGATAATCGAACTCCCGCGCGAGCTCCTTCTTGAAAAAAACCACCAGTTCACCAGCGGCCAGGCCGTTCTTTGTTCCGCCGAAACAGAGAACATCGACGCCGCATTGCCACGTAATTTCCTTTGGCAAGCACTTCAATGTTGCAACCGCATTCGCGAATCGTGCGCCATCCATGTGCAAGAACATTTCGTGTCTTTGGGCCAACGCAGCGACCGCATTGATTTCGTCGCGAGTGTAAGCCGCGCCGAGCTCTGTTGCTTGGGTAATGCTAATTGCGCGCGGCTTGTGCGCATGAAGCTCGGGTTGGCGCACAATGACCCATTCGACTTCGTCGATATCGATCTTTCCGCCGGCGCCACCAATCAATAGCAGCTTCGAACCGCGCGTAAAAAATTCCGGAGCTCCACATTCGTCAGTTTGAATGTGCGCCTGCCGGTGACAAACAACACTGTGAAACGATTGGCAAACCTGGGCCAGCGCGAGCGCGTTGGCGGCAGTGCCGTTGAAGACCAGGTAGCTATCACAATCGGTCTCAAAAACGCCGCGCACCAAGTCACGAACGCGGCGCATCCATTCGTCGTCGCCATAGGATTCCGCAGCTCCGCCATTGGCTTCTTCGAGCGCAGCCAATGCTTCGGGACAGATGCCAATCGTATTGTCGCTCGCGAATTGGTGGTGCTCGCGCGGTTTCTCCATCGCGATTCCTTGCTAATCGACTTCGGAGCGGGCGGCAAATGACAATCCGATGAAAAGAAGATTGCCTGACGGGCCCGAGCCCAGGGCCTACAGGGCCCGCCAGACAAATCACTCTAACTGCTCCCTGAATCTGAGCCGCACTGAGGCGGCTTTAATCTCAACATTCGGAATTCACCCGCAAAGTGACCGTATCCCCGGGGCAGTTTTTTTGCGGGCCTGAAATTCCTCGCCTTTACCTCGGATTGTCGCGCGATTAGCTTTTGGTCATGGGCGCGCTCCAAGCCGAAATCGAACGACGCGGCGAACGCATTTTTGAGCTGGTCGACGAGCATCCTGAACCGCTTTTCAGCAAGGCCGGTTTTTATCAACGAATGATGGCGCTCTCAATGCGCGACGAGCATTTCAAGGTGCAACTCTTTCGCTTTGTCGATGTTCTTGCGTCGCTTCATCGCGGAACCGACATCGTTCAGCATCTCGACGAATACTTCGCGGATATGCAGAACGGTTATCGGCCGTTAATCCGGACCGGTGTGCGCGCGGCGTGGGTCGTGCCGTGGATAAGCGGACAGCTCTTGCGCTGGAACGTGTCCGGAATGGCCCGGCAGTTCATTGCCGGAAAAAATCCGCAGGATGTCTTGAAGACGCTGCGCAAACGGCGCGCCAGGGGAATCGGATTCACCGTCGATCTGTTGGGCGAAGCAGTGGTCAGCGAAAAGGAAGCCGCCGAATACACCACACGCTGCTTGGAGTTGCTGGAATATCTGGGCGACCAAACGCAAGGTTGGACCGATCCGCTGGGCAAGAATTCTGAATTGTTCCCGGTCGTTAATCTCTCGGTAAAAATTTCGGCGCTCTATTCGCAGATGAATCCTGCCGCCCCGGCGGACGCGATTGCTCACCTCGCGCCGAAGCTGCGCCCGATCTTGCGGAGGGCGCGAGAACTGGGCGCGTTCGTAAACTTCGACATGGAAAGCTTCACGCACAAAAACGCGACCCTGGATTTGTTCAAAATGCTTTTCAACGAAGCCGAATTTCGCGATTGGCCTCATGCCGGCATTGTTATCCAGGCGTATTTGGATGATGCGGAGGAGGATTTACGGGACCTTCTCGATTGGGGTCGCAAACGCGGCACGCGGTTCGCCGTTCGATTGGTGAAAGGCGCATATTGGGATTTTGAAAAAATAAAATCGCGTCAGAACGGCTGGCCCTGTCCGGTGTTTCTCCAAAAACCGGAGAGCGATTTCAATTTCGAGGTGCTTACCCGAATTTTGCTCGAAAACGAATCGATCGTCACAGCCGCGTTCGGTTCGCATAACGTCCGGAGCATCGCTCACGCGCAGGCGATGGCGGACCAGCTCGGCATCGATCGGAGCCGTTTCGAGTTCCAACTTCTTTACGGCATGGCCGGCCCGATCAAAAGGGCACTGGTCGAAATGGGTTATCGGGTCCGGGAATATTGCCCGGTCGGCGAGCTGTTGCCCGGAATGTCATATCTTGTGCGCCGCCTTCTGGAGAACACTTCAAACGAAGGGTTCCTCCGGGCGAAATTTTCCGAGAACGTTTCCGAAGACCAATTGCTGCGCGACCCGGCCGACCTCATTGGGCAAGGCCCTAACGGCGCGCACCGCGTCGAAGTAAACGGCGATGGCGCTTCGCTCGATGCACCACCAGGTGATACTTATGAGAACGCGCCGCTTGTGAATTTCGCTTACGAACAAAACCAGGAACGCATGCGCGCGGCAATCGAGCACGCGCGTACTCAACTCGGCCAGAAATATCCGATTGTCATCAATGGCGAAAAAATTTGGACCGACAAAACCATCGCGTCGATCAACCCAAGCGACCCCGATCAGGTCGTCGGCCACGTCGCCGAAGCCGGGATTCCGGAAGCAGAACGCGCGGTCAAGGTTGCGCGCGACGCGTTCGACAAATGGAGCCGGACTTCGTTTGAGACGCGTTGCCGATTGCTGGAACGCGCCGCGGATATCATGCAGCGCCGCCGCTACGAACTCTCGGCCTTGGAGGTTTTTGAAGTGGGCAAAGCCTGGGCCGAAGCGGACGGCGACATTCGGGAGGCGATGGATTTCTGCATGTTTTACGCGCAACAAATGCGCTTGATCGGACGGCCGCGGCTTACCCAGCACGTGCTCGGCGAAGAAAGTTATCAACATTATTGGCCGAGAGGCGTCGCTTTTGTCGTCGCGCCCTGGAATTTCCCGCTGGCGATTTTGACTGGAATGGCGACGGCTGCGCTGGTCACCGGCAACACCGTCATTATTAAACCCGCCGAACAGTCGGCCGTGATCGGCTCGATGTTGATGGAAATCTTCGAAGAAGCCGGAGTTCCACGCGGCGTTCTTAATTACCTGCCCGGCAAAGGCTCGGTGATCGGCCAGCGTCTCGTCGATCACAAAGACGTCGATCTTATCGCGTTCACGGGCTCGCGCGAAGTGGGTCTGCGGATTTGGGAAAGCGCCGGAAAAACGAAAGATGGTCAGCGCGAGCTCAAACGCGTGATCTGCGAGATGGGCGGGAAGAATGCCGTCATCATCGATTCCGACGCAGACCTCGATGAAGCGATCCTCGATACGATTTACTCCGCCTTCGGTTATCAGGGACAAAAATGTTCGGCCTGTTCACGTCTAATCATTCTCGAAGATATCTATCCGCGGGCGATCGACCGCCTGCTTAACGCCGCCGCGAGTCTGCACGTTGGAAATCCCGAGGACCCAAGCGTCACGGTCGGTCCGGTAATCGACGGCGCGGCCCACAAACGAATTCTGGAATACATCGAGTGTGGCAAACGAGAAGCCCGTCTCGCCTTTCAACGCGGGGACGTGCCGGCGAAAGGCTTTTTCATCCCGCCGACGATCTTCACTAACGTCAGTCCACAGACCAGGATTGCATGTGAGGAGATTTTCGGACCCGTGCTCAGTGTGATCAAGGTGCACGATCTTACCGAAGCGTTTGAGGTCGCAAACAGTACCGAATTCGCGCTGACTGCCGGATTTTTCTCGCGCAGCCCGGCTAATATCGAACGCGCCAAGGCTGAGATTGTTGCGGGCAACGTTTACATCAATCGGTCATGCACTGGCGCCGTCGTCGGCCGTCATCCATTCGGCGGATTCAAAATGAGTGGCGGCGGCACCAAAGCCGGCGGTGCGGATTATCTCTTGCAGTTTGTTGTCCCGCGTGTCGTAACGGAAAACATAACTCGTCACGGATTCGCGCCCGAAACAACCCCCCCATACCGGGACGAGTTCCTTTGGCCACCGCGGCGCTGACCCAATCGTCAGTTTTTGCGGTACAGCTGCACGATCGTCACGATCATGTAAATCACTGGCCAGGCCGCCGTGGCGACGATAATCGCGAACACCGCCATCTCCTTCGCGCGCTCACGCGCTGATTCGATCAAATATTCGCGACCAAGATTGTGTCGACGGAATTGCCCATCGTCACTCCACCAGGGACCACCCGATCCCTTGAATCCGGCATGGAAGAAATAGTCGGTTCTCGGAAATCCTCCGCCTTCAATCTCCGGTTTCGGCTTCACTCTCTCCGCTCCACAGCTTGGATCGTTCCAAGTTACATCAACGATTCATCCAATTGATGATTTTGTCATGTCCGTGATTGAACACGGTCATGTGGTCGGCACTTTTCACTGCAAGAAATTCCGTGAACGGAAATTCGCGGGCGAGCTCGCGCCCCATGCGGACCGGAATCACTTCGTCATTGGTACCGTGAAAAATTGCGACGCGCACATTTGGATTGTGTCTCATCGTTTCCGCGAGATTTTCGCGATTGTCGTAGCTTTCGATCAGCAACCGCGAGATCCACCCCCCAAACATCGTCGTAGCCTCCTCGCGCAATGTTGTGAATGGCGCGATCAACACCACCCGCTCGACGTTGTGGCGCGCAGCGAAATCAAGCGCCACGGCCGACCCTAACGAATGACCGATCGTGCAAAGCTTAAGATGATTTTCATCCGTCCGCAGTTCCTTGGTCAATGCGCCGAGCGCGGCGTCGACTGAGGCACGCGTGCTCGCGATCGTGGCGTAGCCGCCATTTTTGCCGTAGCCCGGATAATCGATCAACAGAAAGCCGTCGCCATTCCATGGATAATCGCGGAGAATGCTTGTCCAATCGAGCGCGAGTGAACCATTCCCGCAAAACGCGAGCCAAAGCCGCCTGGGCAGAGGCTTGGCGCCGGGAAGGAAATACGCGGAGCACTTCGCAGCTCCGACAGAATATTTGATTTCCTCACTGTCGGCCGGCAGCGCGTAGGCATAACTATCATCGTACGGTCGCGGATGATAAACGAGTGAGTGCTGCCGAAAATACAGGAACGAGAGCGTCACCAGCAGAATCAGGAGGAAACCGGCGATCGAGCGAATGATTTTTCGCGCCACGGACTGCTTACGCATCGCCCCGAAACAACGTGCTCGCTACGGCGCGATGCAAACCGATTTTGACTAACCGTGCTTATCGAGTTGGCTCTATTCAAATTCACAAGCAATGCTTTACGTCGTCGCTACGCCGATCGGAAATCTTGGCGACATTACGATGCGCGCGCTCGAAATTTTGAAGAGTGTTGATCTCGTCGCGGCCGAGGACACTCGACACTCAGGAATTTTGTTGAAGCGTCATGAAATCAATAAACCGCTGATCAGTTATCACGAACACAACGAAGCGATGCGAACCGCGCAGTTGGTCGAGCGACTCGCGGCCGGCGAAAACATCGCCCTGATCAGCGACGCAGGAACTCCGGGAATCTCCGACCCCGGCGCGCGATTGATCCGTGAGTGCATCAAACGCGAACTGCCGTTCACGATTGTTCCCGGACCATCATCAATTTTGACTGCTCTCGTCGGCTCGGGATTTTCGGCGGATAAATTCTTCTTCGGCGGATTTCTACCAATCAAGAGCGGTCAACGCCAACGCGAGCTCAGCGCGGCCGGGGCACGCGAAGAAACATCGATCTATTTTGAATCGCCGTACCGACTCACCAAGACGCTCAAAGCTTCGATCGATGTTCTGCAAGATCGACAACTCTGCGTCGCGCGCGAGCTGACCAAGAAATTCGAGGAATTTCAGCGCGGCACTGCGGCCGAACTCCTCGCCCACTACGAAGCGCGCCCTCCAAAAGGCGAGATCGTGCTGGTGATAGGTGGAACGCGTTGATTGCTCGCTTCCCGCGAGCTCACCCTGTCGGGCTGCCCGTCCATGTCGCTCGGCTCCCGCCGGCTCCATTGTCCGCAACGGGTTCATCGCGCTCGGACAGCGCGATCCACCTTTCGCCTTGCCAAGCCATACGTTCTGTGAGAATTTTCGCGGCTTTTTCTCCCCGGAATCGCTGATTTTATGACCTACGCAATTATCATGACCGGTGGGCGGCAGTATCGGGTCGCGGAAGGCGACACGGTGGATGTCGATCTTCTCGACGTCGAACCGGGCAAAACTGCTACCTTCGAGGTTCTAATGCACATCGACGGGGGCAAGATCGGCGATGGCGGCAAGGTCACGGCCGAAGTGGTCGAGCAACGCAAGGACAAAAAGGTCATCGCGTTCAAATACAGGCGCCGCAAAGGATATCACCGCACCGTGGGTCACCGCCGCAAACTCACCCGGTTGAAAATCAAGAGCATTACCGGCGGCTCCAAGGCGAAAAAGTCCTAGCGCTCAATTTTTCAATCCCTAGCAACTGAACTTCTTCAAATGGCACACAAAAAAGGACAAGGCAGCGTTAAGAACGGCCGAGATAGCGTCAGTAAACGCCTCGGCGTCAAGAGATTTGGCAGCGAGATGGTTGTGGCTGGCAACATCATTGTCCGCCAGCGTGGCACGAAATTCATGCCGGGTAAAAACGTCGGTCTCGGCCGCGATTACACGATCTTCGCATTGGTCGACGGCAGCGTCCGATTCGATCGTGGCGGACGGCGTGTCAATATCGATCCAGTCGCGACGAAATAACTCCCCTTCCCGATTGGCCGCGAGTGCGGTATAACGGAGCGTTTCCATGAAATACCGCACGTTTATTTTGTTCGGCGCGCCTGGGAGCGGCAAAGGAACCCAGGGAAAAACGCTCGGCAGCATTCCGCGTTTCTTTCATTGCCCGTGCGGGGATGTGTTCCGGTCGATCGATACGCGCACGAAAGTTGGAAAGGCTTTCCTCGAATATTCGAGCAAAGGCCAGCTCGTGCCGGACGACGTCACGGTGGAACTTTGGAAGGAAGCGATCGAAGCCGCGGTCGACGCCCACAAATTCAAGCCGGACATCGACATTTTGGTGCTCGACGGAATTCCACGAAACGTGAGCCAGGCCAAGATCATGCGCGATATGATCGACGTGGAGAAAGTTTTCCATCTCGCCTGTCCTGACCGCGAAACTCTATTTCAACGTTTGAAGAAGCGCGCCTTGAAAGACAACCGACTCGACGACGCGAATGAGGAAGTCATCAAGAGGCGGCTCGACATCTACGAAACAGAATCAAAACCGGTGCTGAAGCACTATCCGAAGAAATGCGTTGCGGTGATTGACGCAATGCAGCCGCCCGCGAAAGTGTTGTTCGATATTTTAGCGAGCATAAACGGAATCAAGAGTGAACCAGCACCAGCACGAGCAGCCGCGGCAGCCGCAGTCGCAGTTTGAAAATTTCACGGCATCGACTCTTTATTGCGAAAAATGCCGGGCAACAATGCCCGTCCGCGAGCGATTGCTTCTAGTTTTGCCGGACAAAGAGATTTTCGATTATCTGTGCACCCAGTGCGGTTCGTCGGTCGGACAACGTGAAGTGACTGGCGGCGAAAAAATGATGACACCGGCAATGCGGCCGAGGAGGCAAGTTCGCATCCCTCTTAAACCACGAAGTCGCTAAGCAATCCGAGCCAGACTGGCATTAAATGCGCATTGTCTTCATCGGTACCGGCGAAATCGGCGTGCCGACGTTGCGCGCGCTTCAAAATTCCGAGCACGACATCGTCGCAGTTGTGACTCAGCCCGACAAACCCGTTGGTCGCCAACAAAAAATCACGCCGCCGCCAATTAAAGCCGCACTCGCCGGCAGCAAGGTGTCTGTCCTCCAACCGGCGAAGATCAAAGATACTGCGGTGATCGAACAAGTCCGCGCCGTCGAACCGGATGTGATCGTGGTGATGGCTTACGGGCAGATCCTGCCGCGCGCGGTTCTTGAAATTCCAAAAGTCGCCTGTTTGAATCTGCACGCGTCGCTTCTGCCGCGTTGGCGCGGCGCCGCGCCGGTTCAGGCCGCAATTGCCGCCGGTGATCGCGAAACCGGGATCACCGTCATGTACATGGATGAAGGTCTCGATACTGGCGACATCCTGCTTCAACGCAAGACCGACATCCTGCCGACCGACATCGGTGCCTCATTGCACGATCGGCTGGCGGAAATTGCGCCCGATGCGTTGCTTGAATCTTTGCGATTGCTTGCAAGCGGCAATGCGCCGCGAATTCAACAAGATAAAACAATCGCGACCTACGCGCCAAAACTCGATCGTGAAGCGGGCCGGATCGATTGGAATGAGAGGGCAGAGCAGATTGAACGGAAGATTCGCGCCTACAGTCCGTGGCCTGGTGCATTCACAGAGTTCGATGGTCGAAAGTTAAAGGTTTTCGCCGCGTCGATTGTTGATCCTCAGGGCAAGCCCGGCGAAATCCTGCGCCGAGATCGAGAACTCGTTGTCGCGACGGCCGATCGGGCTTTATCGCTGACAGAGGTTCAGCTTGAAGGAAAAGGGCGAATGAAGACGGCGGAGTTCTTGCGGGGTCGCCATCTATCATCCTGAACGAAGTGAAGGACCTCTCGTAGATTCGTTGGTCACACTTTCGTAGTTTGCATATTCCAATCTCTGACTGCGGGGTCCCTCGCTCCGCTCGGGATGACCAGCGTTTGTACTTTCCAAGACAGGCCTCCTCGCGTTTCATTTGCCCTGCGATGAAGACCGAGGCGCCGGCCTACAAACGTGTTGTGCTCAAGTTGAGCGGCGAGGCTCTTCAGGACCGCGGCGCGCAAACGAAGGAAAACATTTCGCCCGCAGTTGTGCGCGAGATTGCCGAACGCATCAAGGAGGTCAGTCAGCTCGGGGTCCAGGTCGCAATCGTGATTGGCGGCGGAAATATCTGGCGCGGTTCGTCCGCAGCGTTGCGCGGAATGGACCGGACCACCGCGGACTACATGGGAATGCTGGCGACCGTGATCAACGCTCTCGCCTTGCGCAGCGCGCTGACGCAACTTGGAGCCGAGGCCCGCGTGCAAACGGCGATTGAAATGAAGAACGTAGCTGAGCCCTTCATTCTCGGACGCGCGATCCGTCACTTAGAGCTCGGTCGCGTGGTCATTTTCGCAGCCGGCACCGGCAATCCTTACTTCTCAACCGACACCACCGCGGCATTGCGGGCGAGCGAGATCGGCGCGGACGTGATCTTAAAAGCAACGAAAGTGGACGGAGTTTACGATCGCGACCCAAACAAGGACTCGAACGCAAAACGATTCGACCGCATCAGTTTCAGCGAAGCGCTGGGCAGGCGGCTTCAGGTGATGGATTCGACCGCGTTCAGTCTTTGCATGGACAACAAGATCCCGATCGTCGTGTTCGACATGTACAGGTCGGGAATTTTGCGCGACGCAGTCCTCGGACGAAAAGTGGGCACGATCGTTTGCGACGAAACCGAGACCAAGTAAAAATCTACCCGCATGAGCAGAGACGACATTCTTCTTGAAGCCGAAATGTCGATGGATAAAAGCGTCGACTATCTCGTACACGAATTCTCCGGTGTCCGCACCGGCAAGGCGTCTCCCGCGCTGGTGGAAAACATCGACGTCCAGGCCTACGGATCGACGATGAAGCTCAAACAGCTCGCGCTCATTACAACGCCGGAGTCGCGATTGCTGGTATTGCAGCCGTTCGACGCCGGGACAGTTCAGGACATTGAACGCGCGCTCAAAGAATCAAAAATCGGAATTACACCGGCCGTCGATGGAAAGATTATTCGGTTGCCGATTCCCGAGTTGTCGGAAGAGCGCCGTAAAGAGCTGGCAAAGTCGTTAGGCAAAATGGCCGAGGAAGCGCGTGTCCACGTCCGTGGCAACCGGCGCACGGCCCTCGACGAAGCAAAAAAGCTGAAAGCCGGCGGTGGGATTAGTGAAGACGAAATGCGCGACCTTGAGGACGAGATCCAGAAACTGACCGACCGCTTCGTCAAGTCAATCGACGATCATCTCAAGCACAAAGAAGCTGAGATCATGAGAGTGTGAAAAGATTTAACGATTCAGCGATTCAAGGATTTAACGATTACAATCGCTAACTCATTAAATCGCTAAATTCTCTACTCCTCGTTAGAGCCGGACTAAGTCGATCAGAAACTGGCACCAGAGGTAGATCATTCCCCGCCAGGAATACTTTACATCGCCCTCAGGCGTTGGCTTGAGCACGCCTTTGTGGATGTTGTGCGCGATCTGTTCCCGCAAATCACGCTCCATTTCCTTCTCGATCTTTTCCTCGTCCAACGCCTCAATCGCGTCGACCTGAATGTTATTCTTCCGCAAAAATGCGCGGTGGCTCTGATAAAGCTGCCAGAACGATTGGTCCGGCCGTTGCCGATTGATCCGGAATTGTGGCGTTAATTTCAAGCCGTAGGACAGTGGATAATTCCAAGTCGTCCAGATGATCCCGGTCCGTGCGCGGGACGAAATTCGCAGATAATAAAACGAGAGATCGTGTTGCTCGTTCAGACAGATCGTCGCCTGGGCGCGATCTTCGGCTTTGTAAAATAGCCGGAAAAATTGCCGATAATCTTCCCAATCCCAGCCGGCGTCGGTAACGTGCACGAACCCTTCATTCTCGATCTCTCGCGTGATTTCGTTCAGCGTCGGGAATGTATCGCTCGAGGGCGGCGATTTTGGCCGGAGCTGTTTTTCTTTCGGCAAACGCAATGCGCGAATGCGGGTGAGAATTTCCACCCACGGCAGAAAAAACCACGCTGCGGCAGCAGCTGCACCTACGATGTGACTATCAGTGACAAAATAGAAGAACAGATACGAAACGATCAGGATCGCGATAGCGCCAGCCTTTTGCGAAAATGAGCTTTGAAAACTGCGGAGCGCGACCGCAAGCGCTCCTACCCCGAGGAGGATAAAAAGCTTGAAAAGCATTAGGGATGGATGCGGTGTTCGGTCAGGAATCTCTCCAGCGCGTCGGTGTCAAAATTGGCCAGGACATGGTCGCCTGCCACAAATGTCGGCACGTAAGTCTGCTCCGAGAGCTGCTTCATCTCCTCGTAAGCCAGCCGGTCTTCGCCGACATCGATCTCGACGAACTTGTAGCCGCGCGCTTCCAAATACTCCTTGGCGTCGATGCACCACGAACACCATTCGCGGCTGTAGAGCTTTAGTTCCATGAGCGGCGGAAATAAACGCGGTGCGGCGCGACCCGTCAATACGTTCGCTCAATAAGACTTTGCCCAGACCACCCGCTTGGCGCTCGGTTCACCGGTGAAAATGCATTTGCCGGGCTCACCTTCGCCAAAAGGAATCAACCGGATCGTCACTTTCAGATCATTCTTGATCTGCTCTTCGACTTTGCGGGAGCCGTTCCAATACGCGAGGGCAAAACCGCCATGAATCTCCGGTTTGTTCAGATTTTTGGAGGTGAAGAAATCGTAAAATGCCTCTTTCGATTGTATCACCTGAGTGTTCTCTTCCTGAAACTTCTTCGCGCGATCGTAAAGATTTTGCTGGATCGACGTCAGCATTTCGGATGCGGTCGCGGCGAATTCCTGCATCGACATCGATTGCTTCGACTTACCCGATTGGTCGCGCCGCGAAACTTCGACTGAACTTTTCTCCAGGTCGCGCGGACCAATCTCCACTCGAATCGGCACACCCTTCTTGATCCACTCCCAGTTTTTCGCGCCGCCACCCAGATCACGTTTGTCTACCTCCACTTCGACCGGGGCATCGGCGAAATGTTTCCCCCGCAAATGCAACGCGAGCGCGTCGCATGTCTCTAAAACCTTGGCCCGCGTTTCCTCTTTGGGCGTGATCGGCAAGATTACGATTTGGGTCGGTGCGACACGGGGCGGCAACACGAGACCGTCGTCATCACTGTGCATCATAACCACCGTACCGACCATGCGCGTCGTCATTCCCCAGCTCGTAGTCCAGCCAAATTCCTGTTTGCCTTCCCGGTTCTGAAATTGAATTCCACTCGCCCTGGCAAAATTTTGGCCAAGAAAATGCGAAGTGCCGGCCTGGATCGCCTTTCGATCTTGGACCATCGCTTCGAGCGTCAGCGTTTCGACCGCACCCGGAAACTTTTCACTTTCGGACTTGGCCCCGGTGAAAATCGGGACGGCGAGATGTTCGCGGGCGAACTTTGCGTAGACCTCGAGAATCAGCGTCGCTTCCGCGCGCGCCTGCTGCTCGGTTTCGTGGACGGTGTGGCCTTCCTGCCAGAGAAACTCGGTGGTTCGCAAAAACAAACGGGGCCGCATTTCCCAGCGGACGACATTTGCCCACTGATTCAAAAGAATTGGCAAATCACGATATGATTGCACCCACTTCGCGTAACTCGCGCCAATGATCGTCTCGGAAGTCGGCCGCACCACGAGCGGCTCGCTCAAAGGGCTGCCTGGTTTCAATTTTCCGTCCGCATCCGCTTCCAATCGCGTGTGCGTGACGACCGCACATTCCTTGGCGAAGCCTTTCACGTGCTCGGCTTCTTTCGCGAAATAACTAAGCGGGATGAACAGCGGGAAGTAGGCATTGCGGTGGCCGGTGGCCCGAAACATCGCATCGAGCTGACGCTGCATATTCTCCCAAATCCCGTAGCCCCATGGCCGGATAACCATGCAACCGCGAACCTCGCTCGGCTCGGCCAGCTCGGCGGCGCGAACGACTTGCTGGTACCATTCCGGAAAATCCTGGTCGCGCCGCGGACTGATTGCAGTCTTTTGTTCGGACGTCTTTGTCATCGAAGAGAACGAATTAAGCTTGCGTCGACGAAATGGCTAGCTGCCTTTTTTGTAACCTTTTCGCAAAGCCGGGGTCTCTATTTCAAGTTATGAGAATCAAATCACTGATCACCATGTCGATCCTGATTAGCGCCCTCCAACTTTCACCGGTTGTCTTTGGACAAGGCGCGAATAACGGCGCGCCCGGACGCGGCGGCCGCTGGCAGCAGCGTTTGGCAAATCTTTCACCCGAAGAGCGGGAGAAATTGAAAGCGGCGCGGCAAAAGGCAATGCAGGATCCAGGCGTCCAAGCCGCTCACGAAAAAATGCGGCAAGCCCGCGAGGATTTTGTCACGTCGATGCGTGCAGCAATGCTCAAGGCCGATCCAACGATTCAGCCTGTGCTGGACAAAATTCCGAAAGCTGGCCGCGGCGAAAGGGACGAAGATTAATCAGCTAAGCCGGGCGTCAGCGTGACACCAGCGCATCGGCCCGCTCGGCATATCCGCCGGCAAAATCGATCGTGCAAACCGTGCGATATCGCGCGTGCGGAGCGAACGCCGCGCCGGCATAATTGAATTTGGGATTGAAAATGTTCTTCCGATGGCCACGCGAGCGAACGCCGTCATCGATGATCAAAGCCAACACGACGCCGCGAGCAGTCTTCTGACTGTAGGAAATGTTTTCGCCCCAAGTGGAACTCCACGAACCGTAGCGGCTGATTCGTTCACCGGGACTGCTGTGATCGTTCCCGTCATGGCCGAGCTGGCCGGTAACTTGTTCCGCGCAATGGTCGGCTGCAGCGCGACACATTCCGGACGAAAGCGATAATGGCGGCAGTGGGCGCGCTTTAGCCAGGAACCGGACGGCTTCGTCGACCGCGCGTCCGTGCTCGATCATGTGAAACGGCCGGGATTCGGCGGCGAACGCGGCGTACAGCTTGGGATTTTCCCGGGCAAGATTGAGCTCGCGGACAACGGCTGAAGAGGAAATCTCCTCCTGCTCTGGGGCGGGGGAATTCTCTTTGGCGTGAGTGAAGTTGGCGGTAAAAAGGGCGGCGGCTAGAATTGCGAGGCGCATTATAATTTCCATAGAGCACCTTTGATGCCCGAAACGCCCCTGATTCCGCTGGTTGACAGTCGCCCACTCGACCAGTAGTTTCCGTGCCCTTTTCCAATCGCTGATGAAAACTTTTTCCGCCAAGGCCAATGAGGTCGACCGTAAATGGTGGCTGATTGACGCCAAAGATCAGGTGCTTGGCCATGTTGCCGTTAAAGCTGCGACACTGTTGCGCGGAAAAGAGAAGGCGATTTTCACGCCACACGTCGACACCGGTGATTTCGTGATTGTGATTAACGCCGGCAAGGTCCGCGTGTCAGGCAAGAAAGAGGAACAGAAAAGCTTCATGAGTTTTTCCGGATACGTCGGCGGACATAAATCCGAGAACGTCGGCTCCCGCCGCGTCCGCCATCCGGAGCTTTTGGTTGAGCGCGCGATTCGCGGAATGATCCCGCACAATCGTCTCGGCCGCTCCGTTTACCGGAAACTGAAGGTCTATCGGGGCGAATCGCACCCGCACAGCGCGCAGCAACCCCAATCGGTCAAGCTCGCCTAACGAATCGTTTATGGCTCACACGCAGGAATTTATCGCCACCGGGCGCCGCAAGACTTCGGTTGCACGGATTCGAATGACTCCCGGCAGCGGCAAGATCGACATCAACGGCCGAAATTTTGAAGATTATTTTCCAACCGTTCCGCTGCAGAACATTGTTCTCCAACCGTTGCAGGCAGCGAAGGTAGTTAACACTTACGACGTTTCCGTTAACGCCAGCGGCGGCGGTGCGACAGGTCAGGCTGGAGCGACCCGCCTGGCAATTGCTCGCGCATTGCTGCAAACGGATCCAAACCTTCGCGGGGGATTGAAAACTGAAGGCTTGCTTCGACGCGATCCGCGGATGAAGGAGCGAAAGAAATCCGGCCAGCCCGGAGCCCGCAAACGCTTCCAGTTCTCGAAGCGCTAATTTTCTTCTTTGTTTGTAGGGGCAATCGACCCAATCGCCCGCCTCTCTCCTTACTTCGGCTTATTTGGCGTCGGCGCGCCAGTTGAAGGTTGCGGTGGCACGGGTGCTGCAGGCGCCGCTGGAGGTGCGCTAGGTGCAGCGATCAACGGCGGAGCGCCGAGAGCTGCCGGCGACGCGGCTGGAGGTTTGGGTTGCCCCGGCGGTTTCAAAGAACGCAAATGACGCATTGCTTCCGCCGCCCAGACTGTTTCCATCCGATCGTCGCGGGTAGCAGCTGTGTCCATCGGCTGTCCAGGCATCCGGTATTTCGTAAGGATTTCTTCGCAAACCCGGCGCGCGTCTTCGATTCGATTCTTCGCCTTTAACAGCGGAACTTCGGAAATCATTGCGAGCGGCGCGCTATAACTATTTGGATACCGGACCGCGACTTGTTGATAAATCGCGAGCGCTTCGTCGTTCTTGCCCATCGCCTCCAGATTCCCCGCCATCATCAGCTGCGCCGTAGGCGCGAACTCGTGCTCCGGGTTCTTGTCGATGAAGGCCTGCAAAGTGGTGTTCGCCTCAGCGAACTTCTTTTCATTCCTCTGCTTCTCCGCTAGAAGAAGATAGGCGCTCGCGCACGCCGGCGTGCTCGGATAACGCGCAATGACATCCTGATATTCCTGCGCCGTCTTGGCGCTGCCTAACAGTTCCGCAGCCTTCGCATCTCGTTGGTTCGCGTAAAACCGATAGCCGGCATACCCGATCATTGCCAGAATGGCAATCACCAGCGCAGCCGCGATTTCCTTCTGGAATCGCAACCAGAAAACTTGCGCTTCAACGGAAGGGTCGCTGGTTGTTGGCGGGGCTGTCGGCATTACGAGATCGGTCTTATAATCGCGTTTGGGGTCGCGCGAGTTTGCTCTTATGCCACGCGAAGGTTTGGCGCGCAAGTCCTCCGCCCTGAGCGCGAGATCCGACCAGCCAGCCGAGCCGGGCTTAACGCCGCTTGCGTTGGCGTCCGCCTTTTTCCGCTGCTCTTTCGACAGACTCGCCAATTCGTCTTCCGGCGATAAAATTTTGGATATGAATGCCTTCACGAGTTTGCTGCAGGCACTGATCGGACCGGACGGTCAACCGAAGGATTTGACGCTGGTGCAGCTTTGTTTGCGCGCCTTCATTATTTTTGTTCTTGGCCTCGCCATGGTGCGTATCGGAGATCGCCGATCGCTTGCCGAGAAGACCGGCTTTGACACGCTCTTTCTGGTTTTGATGGGCGCCGTTCTGGCCCGCGCGATTAACGGAAGCGCCGCGTTTCTCACCACTGTCGGTTGCGCTTTTTTTCTGATGTTAATCCATCGAATCTTTGCCTTCGTCGCTTGTCGTTCGCATGCCTTCGGCAAGTTAATCAAAGGAAGCGACGTCAAATTGGTCAGTGACGGCAAGGTCGATTGGAAGGCGATGAGACATCATCTCGTATCCAAGCATGACCTTGAAGAAGACTTGCGGCTCTGCGCCGCGACCGAAGACATAGAGAAAGTCAAAACGGCGCGGCTCGAACGTAGCGGTGACATCAGCTTTATCAAAAAGGAGTCGTAGCTCGATTTGATGTTTTTCTGACTTCAACGTTGGACGTTCGGCGTTCGACGTTCGACGTTTGCTTCGTGATCCCGCACGACAAGCTTTTCACTCCCGGGCCAGTTGAAGTTTCGGCCAAGACGATGGCCGCATTTTCCCGGCCAATGATCGGGCATCGCGGTGAAGATTTTAAAAATCTCTACCGGGAGATTCATCCTGGACTGCAAACCCTCTTCGGGACCAAGGAGCCGGTTTTTCTTTCAACGTCATCCGCGTGGGGCGTGATGGAAGCTTCGATCCGGAACCTGGTGGACCGCGGCGCGCTTTGTTGCATGTGCGGTGCGTTTTCCGATAAATGGCTCGATGTCGCGCGACGCTGCGGCAAAAACGCCGAGCCACTTCAGGTCGACTGGGGAAAACACATCGACCCTAAAGATCTAGATCGCGCGCTCGCGTCCGGAAAATTCGACACCGTCACGTTAATTCATAACGAGACCTCCACCGGTGTGATGAATCCGTTGCCGGAGATCTGCTGCACGCTCGCCAAGTATCCTGACATCGTTCTGATTCTCGACACGGTCTCGTCTTTTTCCGGCATGAAGATCGAGATGGACTCCCTCGGGATCGACGTGATGCTTACCGGCTCGCAAAAAGCCCTCGCGTTGCCGCCTGGCTTTTCCTTGTTCTCCGTTTCAGGAAAGGCCTTCGCTCGTGCGGAGAAGCAAAAGGATCGTGGCTACTACTTCGATTTTCTCGAATTCAAAAAACAACAAGCGAACTGGATGACGCCAACGACGCCGAGCATCGGCCACATCTTCGCTCTTCAATCGAAGCTTGAGGAAATTTTCGAAGAAGGGCTGGATGCACGCTACGCGCGACACGCCCGCACCAACGCGCTCGTTCACGAATGGGTGAAACGAACCGGTTTTGATTTCTTTGCAGAAGAAGGATTTCGATCAAAGACGCTAACCTGCGTCGCGAATAACAAGAACATCGACGTTCTCGATCTTGCGCGGCGACTGCGCGAAAAACATCACCTCGTCATCGATCCTGGATACGGCAAACTGCGCGGAAAAACATTTCGCCTTTCCAACATGGGCGACGAAACCGAAGAAACGGTTTCGCACCTGGTCGCGCGTCTGGACGACTGCCTATAGTCAGAACCAGCGTCGGACGCGACGTTTGTAGCTTAAGTATTCCTCTCCGAATTTTCGCTCGAGATACTGCTCTTCCTTTGTGATGACGAAACGATCCGTCAGGACGATCCCGATCGGGACGGCGAGCAGCATCCAGACAGAATTCACAAGGAATGCGACACCGAGTGTCCATAGACCGAATCCCACGTACATCGGGTTTCGACTGAAACGATAGATTCCGTGCGAAACGATCCGCATTGTCGGATTAAAAGGAATCGGGTCCGTCCCCGCGCGACGCTGGGTAAGGAATCCAACAATGTTTAAAGCCAAGCCGGCGGCGATAAGCACCGATCCAATTATCCATCGTACCGGGCGGTAAACGAAACCTGTTGGCGCCAGCTTGTCGGCAACAAAAGCGACGGCCAATGGAAGAACAAACAGGAGCGGCGGAGGAATCACGATGCCGGGTTTGTCTTCTTGAGGTGGGAGCATGGCGGCCATCGAAAAAAAATCTGTGGTGGAGTTGCACTCGTCAATGAGAGAAAAAAGCGAAGGGCGCCCTCGTTTCCGAAGACGCCCTTCATATTTAGATGGCGGTAAGCCGAATTCTGTCGTGGATGATCATTTATCTAAGCGACATACCCGAGGATTAAATCGGACCGGCTGCCCTTCCTCTGTTTTGTCTTGCACCGCATGGGGTTTTTCGTGCCTCGCGGATTGCTCCGCGAGCGGTGAGCTCTTACCTCGCCTTTTCACCCTTGCCTGCGCTTCTTTCAAAGAACCGGCGGTGTCTTTTCTGTGACACTTTCCGTCAACGCCCGCTTTCGCGAACGCCGCCCGCGTATTCTACGCGGCATGCTGCCGTATGGTGTTCGGACTTTCCTCCAGCGAATCCCGCGATTCACCAGCGATCATCTGCCATCGATCGTATTCTAGCACATTCCGGTCTCACTGCATTGGCAGAGAGTCATCAGGGAGATGATCCGCCGATTCCAACCAGGGCGAGACGGGTCCCGTCCTCCGACAGTCGGAGATGCAATGGCCATGAGGCCTTATTGTCGACGTGGTAAGAGCACTTCAAATCACGCGTCTCTGGGTCAAAGCTTTGAATGTAGGTTGTCGGGTACTTTCGCTCCCGTTTGCCGCCCAGCTCGTTAATCCGCGAGACCTCTTCCATCGTCAGACCGCTCCTTTCCGCGTAAAAGGAAATCGGGAACGGGCCAAGATCATTGGGGAAAACCAAGGCAAGATTCTTCCACTTTTCCTGACTCTTCGAAGTTCGAACGAACAGACAAGCCGACGGAGGATCAATCACCACCAGCAGAGGTCCGGCTTGATAAACCTGCGGCTCAACTCCGTCTGACACATCCCCAAACCATTCGATCTCATCCGATCCCGGCGGGCGATATCCGGCACGCTGCGAAAAACCATGTTCGCTCCGGTCGCGCCTGTCTCCGTCGATGATTAAAGTGCCGTGATTCGCCAAAGGTATTTCCCGCCAAAGAACAATCTGCGACTCTTTGTTGAATAGCGACACGCCGACGAACAGTGCGACGACGCCAAGGATCGGCAGCACGACCACAATCCCGGCCACGATAATGCCTATCTTGATTCCGCGAGACATCTGTCGTGCTCAGGACTGCAAGCTTTGTACCATCGAAAGAAATCTCATCGGTTAGTCGACGCCGGGCTTTGCCGACGCCGACCGGCAAGAACAATTTTCAATCGGCGGTGCCTCGGAAGCCACCAGCGAGTTCATCCCAAGTGCTGCTGAAATTTCGCCGCAATATTTTGACCGCACTGTTGCCAATCCTATAGTGAATTTCCCCCGAATGAACTCAACGGAGGACTTACCTATGCCACTTGCAGTTGGAACCAAAGCGCCCGATTTCAATCTCTCGACCAAGACCGCCGACGGCCCCAAGAAAATTAAGTTGAGCGACAATTTCGGAAAGAAGAACGCCGTGCTGCTTTTCTTTCCGATGGCCTTCACCGGCACCTGCACGGAAGAAATGTGTAGCACGACCAGGGAGCTCCCGAGTTACAAGGGAATGAACGCGGTTGTCTACGGCATCAGCGGCGATAATCCATTCGCGCAAGAAGCCTGGGCGAAAAAAGAAAACATCGATGTAACGCTGTTAAGCGACTACGAGCACAAGACCGCCAAAGATTACGGCGTTGTTTACGATTCGTTTCTGCCGCAGATCAATCTCGGCATGGGCGGCGTACCGAAACGTTCCGCGTTCGTGATCGATACAAACGGCGTCATTCAGTACGCCGAGAGTAACGACGACGCGAACCAACTGCCGAACTTCGATAAAATCAAAGCAAGACTGGCGGAGCTAAAGTGAACGACGAATTCAAAACCTTAAAGAAATTCGACGCCGGCCAGGGCCGTGAAGGATTTTTGTTTTCGCTTCCGGCGTTGGAAGAACACGGTGTCGGCAAGATCTCACGCCTGCCTGTAAGTATTCGGATCGTCCTCGAATCGGTCCTGCGCAATTGCGACGGCAAAAAGGTCAGGCGCAAAGACGTTGAGACCCTGGCAAAGTGGAATGCGAAGAAGCCGGCCAATGAAGAAATCCCGTTCGTAGTTGCGCGGATTGTTCTTCAGGATTTCACGGGCGTGCCGTTGGTGGTCGATCTTGCAGCCATGCGCAGCGCGGTAAAAAACGTGGGCGGCGATCCAAAAATCATCGAACCGCTCGTTCCCGTTGATTTGGTTGTCGATCACTCGGTCCAGGTCGACTTCTTTGGCTCGGCGCGTGCGCTCCAATTGAACCTCGACATGGAGTTCAAACGCAATCGCGAGCGCTATCAGTTTTTGAAATGGGGTCAGCAAGCATTCAAGACGTTCCAACTCATTCCACCGGGTATCGGAATCGTTCATCAGGTGAACCTCGAGTATCTGGCCAAGGGAGTTCTCTCCCTGAAGTCAGACGTCGGAGGTCAGAGGTCAGAAATATTCTATCCGGATACTCTCGTTGGCACGGATTCGCATACCACGATGATCAATGGCCTGGGCGTGGTCGGCTGGGGCGTGGGGGGAATTGAAGCCGAAGCCGGAATGCTTGGCCAACCGGTTTACTTTTTGACGCCGGAAGTCGTGGGCGTGCACATGAGTGGAAAGTTACGTGAAGGCGTGACCGCTACCGATCTCGTTCTGCATATCACCGAGATGCTGCGCGCGCAAAAAGTGGTCGGCAAGTTCGTCGAGTTTTACGGCGAAGGCGCGGCCTCGTTGCCGGTACCGGACCGCGCTACCATCGGCAACATGTCGCCCGAGTACGGGGCGACCATGGGATTTTTCCCGATTGATGGTGAATCGGTCGCGTATTTACGCGCGACGGGCCGCACCGATGAGCAATGCGCCGCGTTCGAGAATTATTTCAAAGCTCAAGACATGTTCGGAATACCGCGAAAAGGCGAAATTGATTACAGCGTCGATCTCGAATTAAATCTTGGCGACGTGCAGCCGGCGGTGGCCGGACCGAAACGTCCGCAGGACCGGATCAATTTGCCCGCGCTGGGCGAAACGTTTCGCTCGTTGTTGAAAAAACCGGTTAAGGACGGCGGTTACGGAAAACAAGACGTCGATCTTGACGCGAAACATCTTGTCCAACTGAACGGGAGCGCGCCGCGTGACGAAGATATGCCCAACCTCGAGCCGGGCGAAGAACGCAACAAGGCAGAGATGATAACAAATAGGCCGACACCCGACACCGCACTGGAAATTGAAGGCGCCAGTGCCGATCCGTTTCGTCATGGCCAGAGCGAGATCGGACACGGAACTGTTTTGATCGCCGCGATCACCAGTTGCACGAACACTAGCAATCCGAGCGTGATGCTGGCGGCGGGCTTGCTAGCAAAAAAAGCGGTCGAGCGCGGACTGCGGGTTGATCCGGCGGTGAAAACTTCACTCGCGCCGGGCTCACGCGTCGTGACCGATTATCTCGACAAGACCGGGCTGCAACAATATCTCGACCAGCTCGGATTCAATCTCGTCGGTTACGGCTGCACGACTTGCATCGGAAATTCCGGGCCGCTTCATCCGAATATCGAAAAAGCGATCAACAATTACGATTTGGTCGCGGCATCCGTGCTTTCGGGAAATCGGAACTTCGAAGCGCGCGTCCATCAGAACATCAAAGCGAATTTCCTGATGTCGCCGCCGCTGGTAGTCGCATTCGCGCTCGCTGGGCGTGTCGATGTCGATCTTAGCAAAGAGCCGATCGGCAAAGACAAAGATGGGAAAGAAACGTTCCTGCGCGATCTCTGGCCGTCGCTCACTGAGGTTCGCGATGCGATGCAATCGGCGCTCAAGCCGGAAGTCTTTCGAAAGCTTTATCGCGATTTCGCGGACCAAAACCCGAAGTGGAACGAAATCCCGTCGAGCACCGGCGAAGTTTATCAATGGGACGAGAAGAGCGATTACATTCACGAGCCGCCGTTCTTCACAGATTTCTCGATGAAAGTCGGCAAAATCGAAAACATCCTCAACGCGCGAGCGCTCGGAATTTTCGGCGATTCGGTGACAACCGATCACATTTCGCCCGCGGGTGCCATTAAACCGACCTCGCCTGCCGGGAAGTATCTGGTCTCGCGCGGAATCAAGCCGGAAGATTTTAACAGCTACGGTTCGCGACGCGGTAACGATCTGGTGATGACTCGCGGCACATTCGCAAACGTTCGGATCAAGAACTTGATGGTGCCCGGAACGGAAGGCGGCGTGACGAAATATTTTCCGAATGGCGGCGCTGGCGAAGATATGTCGATCTTCGATGCGGCCATGAAGTATCAGGAACGCAACACGCCCCTCGTGATCCTGACCGGGAGCGAATACGGCACCGGTTCGTCGCGTGACTGGGCGGCGAAGGGAACGCGGTTGCTGGGAGTGAGAGCGGTTGTCGCTACAAGCTTCGAACGAATCCATCGTTCGAATCTGGTTGGCATGGGCGTATTACCGCTGCAATTCCCAGAAGGCACCAACGCCCAGACGCTCGGTCTCGACGGCTCCGAGAAATTTTCGATCACCGGTTTGTCTGACTCGATTCAACCGGGGCAGGACGTGAAACTCGAAATTCACGGCAAGAATAACGAATCGCAGTCGGTTCCCGTGAAACTGCGAATCGATACACCGATCGAAATCGATTATTACCGGCACGGCGGCATTTTGCACTTCGTGTTACGCCAGTTGCTCGCGAAGTAGGACCTGGATTGGCGACCCGTCCGCGATAAACGCGGAACGCGGCGGGACGGTCAACGACTCCGCAAACCGCTCGCCATAAAGCATGGCAACGTTTGGTTTGAATTCAAAACTCTCGGCGTGCCAAACCTTCCAGCGCGGATGCTCGACTCGGTATTCGCTGCAACCGCCACGCACGCTGATGTAGCCCCAGTAGTGCTCGGTGATGAACTCAGCGTGCGAGCCCGCAGGGATTGTTTGGGGTTCGCCGCTCGCCGTGATCTTGAGTGATTCCCATTTCCGGCCGCGCCGCCAGGAATATTCGACGCTTAACTTACGATCAACGTGATCGATCCGATGCTTCATCGGCAGCGCCACATAATTTTCGCCGTAGAAAGTACGGGCAACGAGCGCGATCGCCGGGCGCGGCACCAACTCCCGAACAAAGACAACGCCGCGCCGCCAGGTGTCGGCCGATTTTCTTCGAACGTAAAATCGCAGGTTCACTTCTTCGAAATCGCGATGCAACGGAACGGGCAATCCGAGCAACCGCGTATCGAGAAACAAGAAGCCGACCACACTTAGGAACGTCTCGCCATTTTCGAAATCGACCTCGGTTCCCGGCGGAACAAGTGGCGCGATAATTCTTGGATCGACGACGTAATTCAGCATGGCGAGGTATCGCCAATTCGCGGTCAGGAATGGTCGCACCGCGACAACTTAACATCGCGCTCGGAGAGCGCGATCCACCTTAATGCAAGAGTTTTTCTAGCGCCGGATCCGGCTGAGCACCGAGTGCCATCGCGCGGGCGTAATGGGTTTTGGCTTGCTCGCGCGAAGGTGGCGACGCTGTCGCGTAAATTACCGCAAGATTGAAGTGCGCATCGGCGTAATTCGGATTTTCGTTAAGCGCTTCGAGCAATTCCTTTTCGGCTGCTTCCTGCCAACCTTTCTGGCTGGCGGTGATGCCGAGGTAATTGTGCGCGGTCGAGCTCCTCGGATTGAGGCCGAGAGATTTCGTCAATTCCGTGAGCGCGCTGTCGAATTTCGCCTGGCGGTAATAAACAATTCCGAGCGTCGTGTGCGTGAATTCGTCGTTCGGGGAGAGCGCGACGGCTTTTTTCAAGGTCAACTCCGCGGCCTTGAGTTTGCCGGTCCGGAAATAAACAACCCCAAGATTCGACAGCGAATAAAGATTGTTCGGCGTCTTGGTCAGCATCTCCTGATAAATCTTTTCCGCGGTGCGATATTTCCCTTTGTCGAAACTTTGCTTGGCCTGCCAGGCAAGATCGACAACATCCGGTGGGACGTTCGGTTTGAAAATCGCGGGAATCGTGTAGTCCGATGCAGGTTGCGGCGGTGCGTCCGTCGACATCGTTGTTTCATCAACGGGCGACGGCGCGGACGGAGTCGACGGTTTGGTTGTGTTCTTGGCGAAGGTGAAACTTGCTTTGACCGCGCCCGGATTGTCGTCGGAAATCGAAACGACCGGTTGCCTGAGCAGCGCCAGCTCGTCGGTCGTCAATCGCGCGACTGGTTGGGCGAGCAATTGAATCTGTTGCGTCAACGTTTCCGATTTGATTTGCAACTTGTCGAATTCGGCTAGCATCAGCTTCTTCGCCTGATCGCGCCGCGCCTCTTCCTGGCGCTCACGGACGATGATGTTGCGCAACATCTCGTTTTCCTTGGTTAGCTTGGCCGTTTCTTCCGGAGTCGCGCCGACCAGTTTGACCTGCTCGAGCTGTTTGCTCGCGTCATCGAGCTGTGAGCGCAACTGGGCGACAGTGATCTCGTAATTTTTGTTCTGCTTCTGACTGGCGGCCAACTGCGATTGAAGATCCGTAATTTGTTTCCTTACGTCCGCGAGTTCTTTCTCCCTCTTCGGTTTATCCTCGCCGATCTCGCGAACGGTCTTTTCCGCGTCAGCTAACTTGTGTTTCAGAGCAGAATTTTCGGCGACGAGAACTTCAACCCGTTGCTGAGAGTCCTTTAAACCTTTAAGTTTCACCAGCGCGTCATCGCGTTCCTTGTTCGCGCTTACGACTTTTTGATCTGCTTCAGTTGCGCGCGCATTTGCGTCATCGCGTTCTTTCGCCGCCGCGGCGCGTTGTTGATCGGCAGACGCCACTTTCGAATTCGCGTCGTCCCGTTCCTTTTCCGCGGCAGTGCGACCTTGCTGCGCTGAAGACAGCACTTTCTTTAATTCGGCAATCTCGGATTTGAGCGCTTCCTGCGCCTTGTTGTCCTTCGAGCCCGCGTCCGCGGTCTTTTTCAAAGAAGCCTGCGCTTGCGCCAACTGATCGCTGACCTGCTTCTCGGCCGTCTTCGCCTTGTCCAAATCGCCCTGCGCTTTGTCGAGTTTCGATTTTGTGTCGTCGAGCCGGCTGTTCAACGATTGCTTTTCGGTTTCAGCCGCGCTCATCGCACTGCGCGATTTCTGAAGTTCGGCTTCAAGTTGATCGACGCGATCGCGAAGCTGCTTCGTCGCCTGCTCGATCGCGACTTCGTTTGGCGTGCTGGCTGGCGCCGGTTTAGAAGGCAGAGCTGGCGGAGCGGTTACTATCTTTTCTTTTGCAACTGGAACTGGCAGAGGCGGATTTTGGTGAGGCGCAACCGCGCTTTCGGGATGTGCCGGTTCGGATGAAGCAGCCAAACTTTCCTGGGTTCCGGCCTTATCCTGCACGCGCAGGATGCTTTCGCTCACCTTTCGACCACGATATTCGACGATCGCCGGCTGCCAATCCGGATGCGCCTTGCGCAATTGCTCCAGCAGGGTCCCGGCAAACCGGTATTTGGCGAGAGCGGCTTTAAACTGGTTTTCGTGCTCCAGTTTTTCCCCCTGCTGGGCCGTCATGTAAGCTTTGAGGAAAGCGTCGCTTGGGTCGTCGGCCTGGCCGAGGACAGCGGGCGAGGCAATCCGTAAAAAGAAGGCGGCCAGCAAGATGGAGCCAGTTCTCATGGGGGAACGTAGGGCGCGGATGATAGCAAATGGAGTCCGGGTTGCAACTAAACGATGGGGCATCGATTTCAGATGAAGCGGAGATTGTGCCACGCGGGCGACCATCTGCCGGCGTTTGCAATCGGGCGTCTAAAAACTAGAATCTGATTCCGCGATGGTGGTCGTAGCTCAATGGTAGAGCCCCAGATTGTGGTTCTGGTTGTTGCGGGTTCGAGTCCCGTCGACCACCCCATTTCAGAAGTGATCAGTGACCTGTGACAAGTGAAAAGGGGTTTGTTTCCGAGCTGATCACTGGTCACTATTCACTTCTCACTTCCGCAACGTGTCTGTAGCTCAACTGGATAGAGCATCTGACTTCGGATCAGAAGGTTGGGGGTTCGAATCCCTCCAGGCACGCACTCCTTTCAAACCAACAAAGTTCGCGAGAGGCGGATGACAGCTTCTCATCGCGCGGGTTTGCTGGTCGCTACCGGCGTCGTCGCTGTCGCCGCGTTGTGGTGGAAATGCCGATTCGACCCGGCTATAAACTTTCTGCCAAGCGACAGTCGCGCGGCTTGGATTATTTTTCCCTCTCCAATCCAGGCCGGCGCGCACAGAATTGCGACGCTGGACGCAACGTTTCGGCGTGAATTTCAAATTAGCAGCCTTCCAAAGTCGGCGCAGCTCGAAATCCGGGCGGCGCGACGGACCGCGTTGAAGATCAACGGTAGACCGGTTGATTTCGCACCCCCGAGCAACTGGAAAAGCCTGGTCTCGTTGGACGCCGCAAGTTTTTTGCAAAGCGGCGCGAACAAAATTGAAGCGCGTGTCTTCAATGACGAAGGCCCGCCGTCGCTTTGGCTTCGATTGTCGGCCGATGATTTACAACTGAGCAGCGATGGAAACTGGGAAGCATCGTTCGCCGGGTCAGCCTGGCGGCAGGCGGTCCTTTCCACTGAGCCGAGACATCCGCAGTCGGGAAATTTGCTGGCGGGCGGAGAAAGAATTTTCGCGGTGTTACCGAAAGTTTGGCCGGTTTGGATCGCATTCGCGATCGTGGCCGTTTTGATTGTCGGATTTGGAGATCGCTTGATCGCGTCGATCTCAAAAAATCCTTCGGTCAGAACTGCCATCCTCGCCGGCGTTGCCGGTCTCGCCTGGATCATTTTGTTTTGGACCAACACGCGATTGCTGCCATTTCACTGCGGGTACGATTCCGCCGATCACATTGCTTATATTAAGTACCTCCAGGACCGGCGGACGCTGCCGTTGCCGACCGAAGGGTTCGAAGCTTTTCAACCGCCGCTTTACTACGCCCTGTCGGCGGCCGCTCTTTCAGTCGCCCGATTGACCGTGGACAATCCGGGATCAATCCCGCTGCTGAGAACGCTCACTATGTGCTTTGGAATTGCCCACTTCGTGATCGTTCTTCTTTGCCTGCGCTTGCTCTTTCCAGCACGGCCGCAAGCCCAATTGGTTGGCCTACTGATGGCCGCGTTTCTGCCGATGCAATTATATCTGTCTCATTACGCGACTAACGAAACGCTCGCCGCCGCGCTGGTCAGCCTGTCGATCTACCTTGGTCTTCGCATTTTGAAAAAGAACGCTGCCTCCGTTTGGGAATTCTGCGCACTCGGCTTGTGTGTCGGAGCGGCAATGCTGACCAAGGCGACGGCTCTCCTGCTTATTCCTCCGCTTTTCGGTGCGCTGGTTCTAAAAATGGCGCACGACAAAGTCCGCTTACCTAAAGCGATTTCGACAATTGCCGCAACACTCGTGGCTCTAGTTGCCGTGTGTGGTTGGTATTACTTCTGGATCTGGAAACATTTCGGCACACCGATCGTCGGGAACTGGGAACGCCGCTTTGGATTTAATTGGTGGCAGGACCCGGGATTTCACACCGCCGTTCAGTATTTTCAATTCGGCCGCGCCCTGATCGATCCACTTTTCAGCGGTTACAACAGTTTTGCCGACGGAATTTTTTCCACCTTGTGGGGAGATGCGCTCGGCGGCGGTTTGTCAGACATGCTTTCACGAACGCCGTGGAACTACAATCTGATGGTTGGCGGCTATTGGTTGGCCTTGGTTCCAACTCTTCTTATCCTGGCTGGCGCCGCGATTGCGATCCATAGGCTTGTTCGCCAACCGTCGCCGGAATGGTTTCTCCTGGGCGGTTTTTCCGCGGCGGTTGTGGTCGCACTAGTGTTTATGACGTTGCGAGTCGCGTCCTACGCCCAGGTCAAAGCGTTTTACGGATTATCAACGCTGGTCCCGCTGTGCGCTTTCGCCGCGATGGGTTGGGAAAAACTTCAGCTTACGCCCCGTTTGGTGCGATTAGCTCTCGCATCCTTCCTGGTCGTCTGGGCGTTGAATAGTTTCTTTGCGTTTTGGATTCGTGACTCAGCGATGCAACACATTTACGCCGGCCGCAGACTGGTGCGAGATCGTCAACTGGACGCCGCAACAAACGAAGCCGTGCAGGCGATCAAAAAAGAACCATCGAATTCACTGGCTGAGTGTTTTCTCGCAACAATTTTGGACCAGACCAGCCAAACCAACGAAATGATCGAGCACACAAGGCGTGGCCTTCAAATCGATCCGGCCAACCCTTTTTGCCAAATCCAGAACGCCATCAACATCGCAAACCGTGGCGACGTTCCGCAGGCGATGGCCATCGCGCAACAGATCATTCAGGCTGAGCCGGAAAATACGATCGCCTACGATGTCGGTTTCGCCTGTGCCCGAGAGCTAGGACGAACGGACAAAGCGATCGCGGTTGGACGAGACGCGCTGGCCGTGTCGCCATTTGATGCGGAACTGCATTCGCGTCTGGGGTTGGCGGCTGGTGAGGTGGGAGATTTTTCGATCGCCATCCCGCAGTTCGCCTATTCGCTCGTCTTGCAACCAAACCGATCTGAGATCGAGAAAAAATTGCATCTCGCAGTTGTGTTTGCGGCAAAGGCTGCCAATGCGCCCGACCATTTAACCGCGCTCGCGGCTTCAGCCCCGGAATCGCCCCAATTGTTCGACGAACTCGCCTGGATCTTTGCGACCGATCCAAATCCCTCGGTTCGCAACGGTCCTGAAGCAGTGAAGTTAAGCGAGGAAGCCTGTGCTCTAACCAGGAGCGCGCGTCCGAAGTTTCTTGTCACGTTGGCGGCTGCCTATGGTGAAGTGGGCCGTTTTCCGGATGGAATAGCCGTCGTAGAACAAGCGCTTACGCTCGCCAGAACAGCCGGCGATACTTCAACATCGATGCTTGCCGAAAAATTACTGAACTCTTTGCAAGACCAGCAGCCATATCGAGAGGAGCCAGCCCCATGAAAGCTTCGACAGGCAGAACTGAACTCGACGCCATGATCGTCGAGATCGAGTTGACGTTAGTCAGTATCATTCAGGGCATCGCCCTGACCATTCTGATCGAAAGCTCACGCGATGTGATCACTGAACTAAAATTCATTTATTGGCCCTACGTTCTGGCCGGCCTGCTCGTGATCTTCATCTTCTGGTCGCGGGCGGTCTTGCACATCATCACTTTGATTCGCTGGCCGCTGGAGTTTGGACACAATTTTCTCTACATCGGCTGCGCCCTGGTCGAAGCGGTGTCGTTTGCCCAATTGGCCAACCCGGGAAACTGGTTCACTTTCGGCGCCGCGTTCATTGCCGCAGGCTGGGTACTGTTTTTCTACGATCTGCGCCTGATTCATGCGCGTCAGCGCGACAGCGGAGGTCTGGCGGGCAATCGCCTGTACGACCGCGTAAAACTGGACCAATGGCTCAATCTCGCGTTGCTTCTGCCGGGCGTTTTTATCCTCAACGTTGTCTGCGCGATCTGCATTCGAACGTGGCCCGAAATTTTTCGCCACAACAACGCTCATCTATGGTTGATCGCGGTCCAGATCGTCGGTTTCGCGGGTTATCTGGTCTACGTGGTCCGCTTTTATCTCAATCTCGCCCCACTGATCGCTGACGCGCATCGCGAGTGGCACGGCAGGGGCGACAACCGGGATTGATTCCAAGGATCCCTACAAACCGCTCAGCGCCTGCCGTGCTTTTTCCACATCCGACGGTCGCAGCACGATGATCCCCTTGGGAGAAGTCGCGCCGCTGGCGAAATAGGCGTACTCGACATTGACTTCAGCTCGAGAGAGAGCATCAGCAATTTTTGACAGGACGCCTTGCTCATTCGCCGCGTCGATGAAAAGAACATCATTCTCGAATGCAAGCACGCCGCGCTCGCCTAACAGCATTAGCGCCTTGGTTGGATCGCTTACGATCATTCGGACCACCGCGTGATCGACCGTGTCCGAAACGGTGAGCGCGTGGATGTTAATGCCCGCTTTGGCCAACGCTTCGCACACGCGGGCAAGCGCGCCCGGACGATTTTCAAGAAATATTGCGAGCTGAGTCGTCGTTTCCAGGGAGAGAATCGCCTTCATCGTGAATTCAAAATCGCCCGAGCTGCGCACTCTGACAACCTAACAAATTCAACCTCCGACCGACTCGCCAATGGCTCAGGTCGATGCCATTGTCGACCCGACCATGAACAAATTAGCAGACCTGAGCGCGCCGGATTCGCCGAGACCTCCGGTTACGGTCGGCTTTTTCACTGCGTGCGGAATTGTCATCGCGAACATCATCGGCACCGGCGTTTTCACCAGCCTCGGATTTCAACTCAATGATATTCAATCAGGATTTCCGCTCTTGATGCTTTGGGTTGTTGGCGGAATTGCCGCACTCTGCGGCGCGCTTTGCTATGGCGAATTGAGCGCCGCGCTTCCGCGATCCGGCGGCGAATATCATTTTCTTTCTGAAATCTACCACCCGGCGGTCGGGTTCATGGCAGGATTCGTCTCCGCGACGGTCGGTTTCGCTGCGCCGATCGCGCTCGCTGCAATGGCTTTCGGAAAGTATTTCCACGGCGTCTTCAATTTCGGTTCCCCAGTGGCGCTCTCCTTCGCACTCGTCTGGATCGTCGCCTTCTTTCATCTGGGAAATATTCGGCTCGGCAGCGTGTTCCAGAACCTCTGGACCGTCATAAAAATGCTCCTGATCGCGGTGCTGGTCGTCGCCGGAGTGCTCATCGAACCAAAACAGCCGATTACGTTCTTGCCGCAGCCTGGCGATACGATGTCGATTTTTAGTGGCGCGTTCGCCGTTTCGCTTATTTACGTGATGTATTCCTACTCCGGCTGGAATGCATCCAGCTACATCATCAGCGAAGTAAAACAGCCGGAACGAAATGTTCCGCGCTCATTACTTGCCGGGACGCTCGTCGTTATCGTGACTTATGTTCTGCTTAACGCAGTTTTTCTCATTACTGCCCCACGGTCGGAACTCCGCAGCCAAATCGAAATCGGGCTGATTGCCGGCAAACATATTTTTGGTGAGAACGGCGGTCGCGTCGTCGGGTTGCTCATTTGCCTAGGGCTAATTTCGACCATCAGCTCAATGACGTGGATCGGACCACGCGTAACCATGTCGATGGGTGAAGATCACTGGTTACTGCGTTTTCTGGGCAAAAGAAACCGAGAAGGCCTTCCTTCCAATGCTATAATTCTTCAACTCGGGTTCGTCACACTGCTTTTGCTCACGCAAAGCTTCGAAGCTGTCCTCCAATACACGCAATTTAGTCTCTTGATCTGCTCGCTTCTGGCCGTTGTCGGAGTAGTCGTGCTGCGCGCAACTCGTCCGAATATTTCACGCCCGTATCGCGTCTGGTTATATCCAATGCCGCCACTCATCTTCGCCGCCATCACCGTTTGGATGATGATTTATCTGTTGCGCTCGAAAACGACTGAATCCGTCGCCGGACTGGTAACCGCCGTGGTCGGGTTCCTGCTTTACTTTTGTGCCGGCAAACGAATCAGTCCCCGCCAATGAAAAATTTCCGGCTCGTACGAATCATTCTCGCGACGCTGCCGATCATCGCTCTGTTGTCGAGTACCGCCACGGCCATGAAATGGCCGTGGCAGCGCGATACTCCCACACCGACACCAACCGTCTCGCCAGAACAAATTGAACGGCCGGTGCAGTCAACGGGACCCCCGCCACCGGACGATACTGCCCGTTTTCTCGCCGGCATGCCGCTTCCGAAGAATTCGCCGCTGGCTGCCCTCACGAACGATCCGGCGTGGCAGGAACATTCGGCGAATTTCGAAAAAGCGTTCGCGAAACTGAATACTCGGCAGCTGGCAAAGCTGCACGCCTGGGAAGCGCAATATTTCCCCGAGGCCCAGGAACACATTCCAGTCGCCTATTATATGTTCAGCGGTCCCGATTTTCTCTACGTCGACCAATTCTTCCCAAAAGCCGACGTTTACATTTTGTGTGGGAAAGAGGCGCTCGGCCCCCCTCCTGATCCGTTGCGCGCCGGGAATCTTGCCGCCGCTTTGCACAACCTCGAGGAAGCGATGCATTCCTCGCTTCGTTTTAGTTTCTTCATCACCAAAGACATGAAAGTGGACCTGCAGTCGCAGGAACTAAAAGGCACGATCCCGATCCTCTACGTCTTTCTGGCGCGTGCTGACAAATCAATCAAGGATGTGGCCTACGGTTCGCTCAACGGCAACGGCGACTTTCAGCAAAGCGCGCCCGGTCGAGGTGGTACTCCCGGCGTTCGAATCCAGTACATCGACAATCATTCGGGCCAGGACCAAACCCTCTATTATTTCACCACCGACATTTCCGACGGTGGAATCTCTTCATCGCCCGGCTTCCTCCGATTTTGCGACCGTTTCGGCGGCGGCGGCAGTCTTCTGAAAGCGTCTTCCTATCTGATGTTTGAAAACGGATTCAACCGCATTCGCGGTTTCATTCAGGATCACAGCAAGACCATCGTCCAGGACGATGCCGGCGTTCCGATCTCCTATTTCAACCCCGATAAATGGAACATTCGCGTCTTCGGTAACTACATCGGCCCGATTGAGATTTTCAAGCAACATTACCAGCCAAAACTTGCCGAGCTTTACCAGCAAAGCACTCCACCGCCGCTCGAGTTCAATTTCGGATACCGCTGGAATTACAAGGAAAGTAATCTGACCGTCGCCAGCCGGCTCTAACTATTCCTGGAACCGGCGGAACCAGGAGTAGGGAAAGACGTCGCCCGGGCAATCGGTCGGCCATCGCGGTGGATTGATGTCGCGGTGCGGTTTCACGATCGGCCAATGATCACCGACTTTTCCGCAGCGCTGACGAAGGTAGCGAATTAGTTCTTCACAACAATCAAGCTGGGCCCGGGTCGGTTGATCGCGATTGAAATCGCCGACCAGGCAAATTCCGAGGGCAATGTTGTTCAAGTAATCGCTATGGACGTGGCCGCCATTGATTTGCCGGCGCCAGCGATCGCCGATTTCGACCTGGCCATTGCCGGTCGAAGTGCCATTGCCGATCACGAAATGATAAGCGAGTCCGTTTTGCATCCGGCGAAAATGCCGGTGGTAATAATCGAACGCAGCGGCATTACCCTGACGCGTTCCGCTGTTGTGCACGACGATATATTGCCAGCGACCACGCGCGACCGGGGCGCGATCGATTTGATTTCGAACCGACGCCGTTAAATAACGATAACCTGCGCCGCTGCTCGTGCTTTGTCCGCCGCCAAACAGCCGGGCCCAAAATCCGCGGGGTTTTTCATAGCCATACTTTTGGATTGTTAATTGCTCCGGCTCTTGAACCGGCGCGACAGGTACAGCCAGGGCAGGCTTCGCTCTCGGCACAGGCGATGGCGGCGCGGTCGGGCTCGGAACAGCAACGGCACGTGGCGGTGCAGCAGTCGCCCGCGCTTCCGGAGTTTCGGAAGGTCTCGCTGAACCCTTCTTCTTTTTCGGACTGGGCGATTTTTCCGGAGTCGGTTTCTTTTTCTTCTTTGCTTTTAGCGACGCTTCTTTCGCCGCGGATTTCTTCGGCTTTGGGTGTGCCGTTGCTTCGGGCGTCTCGCTCGGCCTGGGCGACGCTTCTGATTCCTCAGCTGGAGATTTCTTTGCTTTCGGCTTTTTCTTCGGTGACGAAGACGGTGATTCCGCCTTCTTCTTCTTGTGCGGCGATGTTTTTGAGTTCGGTGTCGGCGCCGGCGACTTCTCGCTGGACGATGGATCGACTGCCCGAGCCTTCAGAATTGGTTTGCCTTCGTCTGTTTGCTGCGCTTGAGAGACGAAGACGGCGATGAGCGCGCTGAGCGCGAACAGAGTTGTCAGCCAGACCCGCGAGCGAACCACTGTGCGCAGCGTAACAGACTGTTTCGCGCGATCAACCGATCAAAACTGAATCACGCGGGCTGAACCGCGGCTTCGGAAGCTTCGATTCTGCGGTCACGCTCCCGTTCCCGGCGAAGAATCGCATTTAATTTCCCGCCGAGGAGAAGGAATAGACAAGTCAGATACATCCAGGTCAGCAAAATGATAATCGACGCCAGCGCCAGATAAGTCGCGTCGTAGCGGCTGTAGCGGGCGACATACAACTGAAACAATTTCGTCACCGTGATCCAGCCGATCGAGAAAAAGAGCGCGCCCGGCATGGCTTGCCGGATGGTCAGATAATTTTCCGGCGTGAGCAGATACAAAATAAGGGCCAGGATGACGAGTGCGATAAGCGTCAGCGGCAGGTTCAGGGCTGTGACCCACTGTTGAAGCGGAATCGATAGTTGAAAATTAACTTCGGCGACACCGGCCAGAGTTTCGCCAAAGACAATGGCGTTGAAGCAAAAGAGGATGATGATGCCGAACCAGAAGAGCAGCAAAAACGAAATGATGTACTTCGACCACCAGTTGCGCGGCTCGGTGACCCCGTAAGTGTGGCTCAGCGCCCGCGAAATCGTCGCGATGAAAAGCGTGCCCAAATAAATCCCAAGAAAGATACCAGTATTTGCCAACCAACCGTTCGAGCCGGTCGCAACTACGTTCGCAACAGCGCCGTCAAGAATGTCCTGCACTTTCGGATCCGGAGGCAGAAAACTTTTCACTAGGGCGAAAATACCATGCAAGTTTGCAGGATCGGTTCCAAACAAACCGAGCAAGTGCCAGAGAAAGAGCAGCACAAATGGCAACGCGAGTATAAGTTGATATGCCATTTGCGACGCCAAACCCGTTGTGTTGTCGGTCGCGGTCTCCCAGATCAACCGTCGAAAAACTCGCCAGCTCGTGCGCAATATTTTCACGTTTCTCAGAGTTTACTTTGCCGAGTGGAAATTTCCATTAAACTTCCACGTGCTTCAACTGCTGCCGCTGCAGTGTTCGCCTAACGAATCGTGAAAAGAATTTTGATCCTCACCGCCGGTTTTGGGGAGGGTCACAATAGCGCCGCGCGCGGTGTCCGGGCCGGCCTGGCGCGGGTCGCGCCGAAGGTCGAAGTCGAGCTGCGCGATCTTTTTCCGGAAACGTTCGGCGTCTTCAACGAAGTGGTCCGGCGCGCCTACCTGACCCTGATCAACCGCTGGCCCCGATCGTGGCGCTACGTTTATGACTGGCTCGATCGCAAAAAAGATTTCGAGCAAACGTTCCAAAAGTTCCGCGGCCTGAAAAAGAATCTCGGGCGCTTGCTCGATCGCTTTCAGCCGGACGTCGTCGTGTCGACCTTTCCGCCGTACCCTTACCTGTTGCACCAAATTCTCGGCAACGATCGCCCGGGAAAGAATGTCGCAATTGTGACCGACTCGATCACTGTTAATGCGATCTGGTATCACGCTCCCGCGGACTACTTCGTGGTTGCGAACGAACAGAGCGCCGCTGTCGTCCGCGAAAAGGGTGTCACGCCGGAAAAAATCAAGGTGTTCGGTTTTCCAGTCAGCCCGCGCTTCGCTGATTTTGGCAAAGACCGGCAGTTGCCAGACGGCGCTGCACCCCGCGTGCTTTACGTCATTAACGCCGGTACATCGCGCGCCCCCGACCTCGTTCGAAGACTTCTCGAACTGAATATTCAGCTGACCGTGACCGTTGGCCGCAACGACAAGCTTGGGCGCGCAATCGAAGCTGCTGCAAAGAGTCGCAAGCTCGACATTTATGGGTGGACTGACGAAATGCCGCGGTTGCTTTGCGAGAATCACGTTCTGATCGGCAAAGCCGGAGGCGCGACCGTTCAGGAAACGATTGCCGCGGCGTGCCCAATGATCATCAATCACGTGGTTTCCGGCCAGGAAGAGGGCAACGCGCAACTCATTCTCGAAACCAAATCGGGAACGATCGCCCTTTCCAACGACCAAGTTTTCTCGCAAGTACAGAGTGCGTTTGCCAACGGCGCCAAACAGTGGCGGGAATGGTCTGCCAATATTTCGACCCTCAGCCGGCCGCGCGCTTCACTCGATATCGCTGAGTTTCTGCTCTCGCTTTAAGCGCGAAAGACTTCCGCACCACCAACGAAGGTCCGAACCACTTCCAATTCGGAAGAAATGACGACGAGATCGGCGTGGCCGCCGATTTTGAATTGTCCTTTGTTACTCAAACCTATGGCGAACGCCGGCGTATCTGTCGCCATCACGATCGCTTCGTGCAATGGCACGCCGACCGTGATGACCATCGTCCGGACGAGATCAATCATGCGCGACGCGCTGCCGGCAAGAGCAGAGCGATCTGCCAGCAAACAAACGCCGTCTTCGATCACGCATTTCGTTCCGTAAAGAGAAAACTTGGAGCCGTTCGGCAAGCCAGCGCCAGCGGTCGCGTCCGTGACCAGGCAAACACCGGTAAAACTTTTCGCGCGATACAACATTTTCATCAACGTCGGCGAAACGTGATGACCATCGGCGATCAGCTCGCAAATGATCTCCGGTTGACTCATCGCGAATTCGAGCAGACCGGCGACGCGATCAATCCCGCGTCGCCTCGTGGTAGACATGCAATTGAACGTGTGCGTCACGCTACGCATTCCATGTTCGAACGCCTCGCGCGCATCGTCTTCCCACGCATCGCTGTGGCCGCCGGTGACGCTGACACCGTTTTCGCGAAGCCTGTCAATGAGTTCAATCGCGCCCGGCAGCTCAGGCGCAATCGTCATTCGCCTGATGACATCGCAGTGTTCAAGCAACGGTGCGTACGCCTTGGGCGTCGGCTTGCGCATCAAATTCGCGCGTTGCGCGCCGGCCTTCGCTTTCGATAAGAACGGCCCTTCCACGTGCACGCCGGCAATTTGTTTGCTCGACGATCGACCCGCCTTCGCCGAGCCGCCAGCGGACAGGCATTCACGCACTGCCTCCACCACACCAACAATTGTTTTGGTGGGCGCCGTCGCAGTTGTGAGGAGGAGAGAAGTCGTGCCTCCGGCCGCGTGATAATCGCAGATAGCGTCAAAGGCATCGGGGGTCGCTTCCATAGCGTCGCGGCCCATCGCGCCATGAACGTGAAGATCGATAAAACCCGGCGCGAGATAGTTGCCTTGAAGATCCACAATTTGTTCGCCCATCGCCGGACCTTGCGCACGAATCGCGGTGATCAATCCTTCTTCGACGAGCAAGTCGAGTCCATCGCAAACGCCGTTCGGAAATATCAACCGCCCGTTCTTGAAGATCATCGAGGGAGTCTAAGCAATCCGGCCGCCCGCGTGAACACTTCATCTGCGAATCCAAGAGCCTTCTTGAATTGAAAATCGCGCTCGATGGGGTTGCCGATCTTTTGAATCCGCCAGAACGATTCTCGATCAAGCGAGCGATTCAGCCAAAGCCGGTGACCGAGCACCGGCACGGGAAAATCACTACCGTGGAGAAGGCGCGACTCGATCTCCGCCAGGCGACAATCCCTTAAATGGGCGCAACGGTTCAATGACACCATCGCGCTGATGTCGCCATAGAGATTCGGAAATTCACGCAGCATCGCGGCCCAATCGTCGAAATAATCTCGGTCGAAAGCTCCGCTGCTCGTGCCGCAGTGGGCAGCGATTACAGTGACGCCACATTCCAGTGGCGTTCGCAACAGGCGCGGATCGGCAAATTTATCGTTTACGATCGGTACCGTGTGCTCTCCGCCCGTATGGGCAAGCAACGGTAAGCCCGCCTCAACCATCTTTTTCCAGAACGGAATGTAACGCGCGTCCGACGGATCGATGTTCTGGCAATTTGGCAAACATTTCATCATAGCTGCTCCGTTAGCGATGCAGCGCTCAAGCTCATCGAGCGCATCTCGCCGCGCGGGATGAATTGAAACACCGGCGACAAATTCCGGACGTTGACGCGCAAGACTTAGCACGACGTCGTTTGGCACGAACATCGAACCCAAATCGGGGCGCGGCGTTCCGTCCAGATCGTGAACTCGCTCGTGGGCAAGCAATACCACAGCATCGAGCGACGATTCGCGGACCAGTTCGAGCAAATGCCCGGCATAAATCTTTTCGAGATCGCCTTCGAGTGTCCCTGAGGGCATTCCAAGTTGGCGCAACATGAAACCGGCAAGCGCGCGATGCCATCCTTTCAGGCGCAACCAGCCGCCTGAGCCGGAAAGGCCGTTGCCGACCATGTGAACGTGCATGTCGATTCGCACGGGGAACTGATTGCGTTTGCCCGCGCAAAAGTCCATTTTCTCAAGCTACGATGGATTTCGATTCGACGTCGTGATCGAGCAATTACGTCGCCGATTTCGTGGCGCGCAGTGTGGCGGGCGAGGACGTGACAGCAAGCGTTTCCCACTACAACCAACAGTATCCGATCATGTATCGGTCGTGGTTCGAGACACTGTTCAAGGACAAGTATTACTACATTGCCGACGCGGAACTCATGTCGGCTGCGTTCCTGCTCGATGTTGCGTCGTACTACTTCGGGCTCGTGATTCGAGCATACCGCGATCCGGAGCGCGCATTTCTCGAGCTGCCGTTCCAGGGACGAACCGGAGGAATCGCAGCAAGGGTGATGCGATTTTACAATCGCCGGCTGGTCGCATTGGCGAAACGCCGCCTCGCCACGGGACGCTTTGGCAGGCACAATTCCGGCTGGCGCGAATTGTATGATGGATTCGTTCCGGATTTTCGCGTAACGGAATTGCTACGAAAGGGATTATTCCGCTGGTGGAAAGCCGAACTCACGAACCTTCGACTGATGTTTGTGTCGTTAACAACGACGCCGGCGAAGGAAAACTCCGCGATCACGCCGGCGCGAGCCTGACCGGACCAGACTGGCACTGGTGGCGCGACTTCGGGGTTCACGGGATTTTTTGGCGACGATTTGTTGACTGGGGAGTTCGCAATCTTCCCGCGATCGCGCATAGGCCGCTCATTTGGGCCGCGGCCTGTCTGTTTTTCTTTTTCGCAGCACCGGCGCGCAAAGCGCTCTTGCGAAACCTGCGCCTCGTTCAGCCGGATTCGTGGAGAATCGCAAATTACTTTCGCGTGGTTCGAGTGTTCGCCCATTTCGGTTGGTCGCTCACCGATGCAGCGACCTATCGACTCAAGAAGGGCCGATTTCGATACGAAATCGAGGGCGGCAGATTTCTCGACAAACTGGGATCTACCAAAGGCGGAATCGTTCTGACTGCGCACATGGGCAATTACGATTTGGGCGCAGCGTTGTTTGCAGAGCGATTCGATCGCCCAATCCGAATGGTCCGTGCGCCGGAACCGGATGGGCTCGCAGCTCAACATGTCGATCTGGCTTTGCAGGAGTCGACTGCGGGTGCAGTTAAAGTCGGTTACAGCAACGATGGGACCGCACTCGCGTTCGATTTGCTGAGTGCGCTGCGAGCAGGCGAAATCATTTCCATTCAAGGCGATCGTGTCGTCGGCCAAGTAGCGCACGCGCCCGCGAACCTTTTCGGTCGTGAAGTCTCGCTACCAACCGGTCCGTTCGTTCTTTCGCTGGTGTCCGAGACGCCAATCTATCCGTTGTTCATTGTCCGCACCGGTTATCGAAAATACAAAATCGTCGCACGAGAGCCGATTCTTTGCGCGCGAACCGGCGCGTCACGGGATCAGGTAATTGCGGAGGCGATGCAACGGTGGGCTGAAGTGTTGCAGGAAATTGGCCGCGCTCATTGGCCCCAGTGGTTCGCGTTTACAGCCCTCGCTTAAACCGGACCGATGAATTGGAAATACCATCGGACGAATTTTTCGCCGAAAAACATCCAAATCATCGCGCCGAGTGCCAGGTAAGGGCCGAAAGGTAATTTGGCAGACCAGACGCGTTTGCCTATCAGGAGAGTGGCCAGTCCAACCATTGACCCAACCACCGAGCCGGCAAAAATGCTGAATAGCACGCCACGCCAACCCAGGAAAGCGCCAATGGCGGCCAGAAATTTCAGATCGCCGCGTCCCATCGCTTCCCGCGGAATTTCCAATTCGCGCGCAACACCTGAGATTTGATCGACGGTATCGAGCAAAAGTTCTTCGTCGGCCACGCGAACGCGGTTGTAGTGAAATTCCAGGACCTCGGATCCAAACTCGCGATTGTCGATCTTCGCTTCATCGCAGTGAAGAAGTAGGCGGTCTTTTTCCCGGGCGAAATAATCGCTCCACAAACTACGCTCTTCGCCAACGACAAAGTCGGCATCCTCGCCGCGCCGCATCCAGTGGAACGGCGTAGGCGCGTCCAGCTCGACTCGTTTCTTGCCAAACGCGATCTTCCCGCCCTCGAGCACGATCCAGAGAATCACGTAACCGAGCGCAGCTGCGAGCACGGAACGAACAACCGCCGCCAGACGTGTGTCTGCGTCCATCAGCTGCGGCACCAAAAGACTGGCAATGATTCCCGCTACCGTGCCGCCGATCGTGACCTGGTCGGGAATGATGAAATGCTCGAGATCAACGAACGTTGCCACGATCAAGATTGAGACGAAAACCCAGTAGGCGATGGCGATCTGCCACGGAAAGAATTCCCAGACCGCGACAAAGAGCAGCGCGGTCAATAGTTCGACGCCGAAATACCGAAACGCGATTTTGGCGCCGCATTTGGCGCAACGACCGCGCAAAAAGAGCCAGCTCAGCAGTGGAACATTTTGTTGCCACGGAATCGGGGCGTGGCAGGCCGGACAGAACGAGCGTCGAGGTTCGTTCACGGAAATGTCGCGCGGCAGCCGGTAGATGTTGACGTTCAAAAATGAACCGACAACCGCGCCGAGGACGAACGCGACTACAGTAAATAGTGCGTAGTAGGAAGCGATTTCCACGCGGTCAGGCTGGACGCGGCCGGGACGCCCGGCGCTCCATCATCCAGGCGATCCAGATGCAACTTTCGTAGAGCAAGGCCATGGGCAACGCCATTGCGACCAAGGTCAGCAAATCGGGCGTCGGGGCAATGATTGCCGCCAGAATGAAAATCAGCACGATGGCGTACGGCCGAGTGCGGGCCATGAATTTGTAAGTGATAAGACCGAAATAAACCAACCCGAGCACGACAACGGGCAATTCAAAAGCGAGGCCAAAGCCGAGCACGAACTTCGTTACAAACGAATAATACTGCTGGACCGTCCAGGTCGGCGCCCAGCCGAGTGATTGAGTGTCACGAAAGAAGAACAGAATCGTTTTCGGCAACAACCAAAAATAACAAACGAGCACGCCCAGCAGGAACAGGCCAAAACTACCCGCAATTGCCGGAAACAGGAAACGCTTTTCCACCGCAGTCAGCGCCGGCAGGACAAATTCGGCCAAGAAATAGAGAAGCAGCGGGAATGAAAGGACAATTCCGGCATAGAACGCAAGATGGAACGAAATCACGATCGAGTCGGTGATGCCAAGCGCTTTGAGCGCGCCGACTTGGGGATCGACCACGCGCAACGGCGCCTGTATCAGCCGCACCAGCGTCTGCCGAAAAAGGAAGCAAATGATCATTGCCGCGAACACGGCAATTGCCATTTTGACCACAGTCCAGCGCAAGTCCTCCAAGTGCTCAAGAAATGGCTTTGACGTTTCGCCCTCTGGCAGGTCGCGAAACTTAAAAATATCTCGCAGTGTCATAACCAATTACTGCGGGCTGAGTGAAATCAGGCCGCGGGCGGCAAGACGCGAGCAAATCGCAAGCGTGTTGGAATCGCGGATCTCGTTTTGTGCGATCATCCGGCTCAGCTCGCGAACATCGACTGCGCGACAGTCGACGATTGCCTCGCCTTCTTCGCGGTTGTGGACCTCGGCGCGTCGAACCGGTCGAACCAGAAAAAAATAGCAATGTTCGTCAGTAAGCCCGGCTGAAGTGAAAAAGAATCCGAGGGAAATTGTTTCGCCTCCGGGCGCGAGATCGTAACCGGTCTCCTCGTGCAGTTCACGCAAGGCGACTGCTTCGATTTCCTTCCCGGTAGCGTCCGGATTGTCGATCTGACCTGCCGGCATCGACCAAATTGCGGCCCGAATGGGAATCCGCTCCTCTTTGATTAGCAACAACCTTCCATCGGCGGTCATCGGAGCTATCACCACCGCCGCTTTGCGTTTGATTGTCGTCCAAGTTCGCGGTCCCGAAGAAGACGGCGTTCGAACCTGCTCAGTGACGACCTCGAGATGTGGGTTTGCGAAGTCCGTTTTGGCGGAGACCGTTTTCCACCCATCTGTGTCCTGCACCAGATTGCTTTGTCTCACGCCGGAAGATTATCCGTGAAGCTGCTCCCGCCAACGTTTGATCTGCGCTTTGACGTTGTCAGGCGACGGCGCGCCGATGGCCCGGCGCGCGGAGAGCGATCGGCGCACGTCGAACACTTTAGCAACATCGGAATTGAACAGTGGCGAGAGTTTTCTCAACTTGCTCAACGGAATAGCGCGAAGGTTTGTTTTCTTTCCCACCGCTTCGGCGACGAGTCGGCCAATAACTTCATGGGCTTTCCGAAACGCCATCCCTTTCCTAACCAGGTATTCCGCAAGGTCAGTGGCGAGAAGATTAGGATCTCCGGCCGCGTCCTGCATTTTCTCCCGATTGATCTTTATTTTCGGGAGCATCGCCGAAAAGACTTCCAGCGCGGCGCTGATCGTGTCGACAGAATCAAATAACGCTTCTTTATCTTCCTGAAGATCTCGATTGTACGACGACGGGAGCGCTTTCAGTGTCGTCAAGATCGACACCAGGTTACCGTAGAGGCGGCCGGTTTTCCCGCGGGTGAGCTCGGCCATGTCCGGATTTTTCTTTTGCGGCATCAAACTTGAGCCGGTGGAAAATTCTTCACTGAACTCAACAAAACAAAATTCGCTTGTGCTCCAAAGGATGAGATCCTCGCTGACGCGCGACAGATGCATCCCAATCATCGCCAGACAAAAGATGAACTCGCACGCAAAATCGCGGTCACTGACCGCGTCGAGACTGTTTTGACTGACCTGCGAGAACTTAAGATCTCGCGCCATTGATTCGCGATCGAGCACGATCGTTGAACCAGCGAGAGCGGCTGAACCCAGCGGCAGAACATCCGTCCGGTTTAGGCAATCACGAAGACGTTCGACATCGCGAGCAAAGGCTTCCACATGACCCAACAGGTAATGCGCAAGCAACACCGGTTGGGCGCGCTGGAGATGGGTGTATCCAGGCATGACGACGCCGACATGTTTCTGCGCGAGACCAACTAACGACTGTTGGAGTTTCTTGAGTTGCGAAGATGCGCGTTTGATTTCGTCTTTAACGTAGAGTCGCAAATCGAGCGCGACCTGATCGTTCCGGCTGCGCGCAGTGTGCAGTTTCGCGCCTGCTTCGCCGATTTTCTTGGTCAGAGCATTTTCGATATTGATGTGCACGTCCTCCAGCGACTCGCTCCACGAAAACATCCCTGAAACGATTTCGCGTTCGATTTCACGCAAACCGGTTTCGATTTTCTTCTTCTCCTCGACCGAAATAACGCCCGACTTGGCCAGAGCACCAGCGTGGACAATCGAGCCGGCTATGTCGTGACGGTAAAGGCGACGATCAAACGATTGCGATTCGCCATACCGCGCTGCTGATCTGGCCATGGGTTTGCGGAATCGTCCCTTACGCATTGGATCACTCGAGCGACGCCCGGCCGGTCACCGTGACCGACACGTAAGCAACGTCCTTTAAAACAAACTTGCGGACCTCGAGACGAATCTTTCGGATGCGGAATTTCCGCAAGAGGTGAGCGGCAAGATCGTGAGCCAAGGTTTCGAGAAGTTTCGGGGACTGTTGGGTCAAATATGTTTTTATTTCCTGACAAAGAACAGCGTAATCGACAGTCCGGTCAACGGCGTCTTTAACGTCTCGGAGATCTCGCGCCGGCCAGGCCGTGAGGTTGAGAGCAAGACGCTGTCGTTTCGATCGTTCGGCTTTTGATACGCCAACGTGCGCAAACACCTTCAATTGTTCGACATGGATCTCATGTTCGCCACCGACTCGCATGATCATTATTCTATTGCCTTACCTATCTCACGGAAAAGTTTGGGCTGCCCCGTGAATTTTTCCGACGCGACGAATCGAACGTCAGCCGACGCGAAAGCGAACGTCACGGATGATCTTTCCCCCGAACCGCTGCTTGAGTTTCCGCAAAATGTCGATCTTGGAAATCTGCTCCAGCTCGTAATGCAGCGCAGGTTGCAGGACGCGAACGTACAGAACCCCTTCGCGCAAAGCAACGGGTGTGGAATGGGCAGCGATAAATTCACCGACGATCTTGCTCCACGCCTCGACGATTTCGGTTTCGTCTAATCGCTCTTTCAGACCAAGGCGTTGCATGAGTGACGGTAAAATTTCGGCCGGCGCCGCCCAGCGATTGGGCGCGATCGTTTTTTCCGGTAAACCCCGCCACTCAGCGATAATCTTGGCGCGAAGAGACGGCTTCATTGCAGAATCAGATTCCTCGACTCTGCAGGAAATAACAAGATCGACAATCGCCGATCAGTAGCGGCGACGCATGTTGCTCGGCAGAATGTTCAGCTCGGTGCGGTACTTCGCCACGGTGCGACGCGCAATCGGAATACCGCGCTTGCTCAAGATCTCCACGATTTCCTTGTCACTCAGCGGCGAATTACCTGTCTCGTCTTTCACGAGATCGAGGATCGCTTCTTTCACGCTCGTGTTGCTCATCGATTCACCGGTGGCGGTTTGGTAACCCGGCGTGAAGAAGTATTTCATTTCGAACACGCCCTGCGGAGTCGACATGTATTTTCCCGAAATCGCGCGACTCACGGTCGTTTCGTGAACACCGACCGCGTCGGCGATCTGAACCATGGTCATCGGTTTTAAGAACGCCGAGCCTTTGTCGAAAAACTCGCGCTGCCGCTTCACGATTTCGTGGGCAATGTTGGAAATGGTCTGCTGGCGTTGATGAATCGATTTGATCAGAAATTTCCCGCTCCTGATTTTGTCCCGGATGTAATCCTTCACGTCGCTGCCATTTCGGTCCTGCGCCATGATGTCCTTGTAGGTATTGCTGATGCGCAGGTGGGGAATTTGTTCGCCGTTTAGGATGACCTGGTAATTGCTGTTCACTTTTTCCACAGTCACATCCGGAAGAACGTAATTCTTGGGAGCTTCGGCGAATATCGCGCCTGGCCGCGGATCAAGTTGGGCGATATTATTGGCGCACTTCTGAACTTGCTCGACACCGATTCCGATCCGTCGCGCGATTTCCGGAAAACGGCGCTTGCCCAGATCCTGCATGTGATCGGCCACGATCTTGTATTCAAGACTGTTTTGCCGGCCTTCGCGTTTGAGTTGAATCAATAAACACTCGCGCAAATCTCTCGCGCCCACGCCCGGCGGATGAAAGCTCTGAATCAGCGTGAGCATGTTCTCGAAATCCTCTTTCGGAATTCCGGTGTTGAGCGCCATCTCCTCCGGCGTCGTTTGGAGAAACCCGTTGTCGTCGATATTGCCAATAATCAGCTCCGCCGTCTTACGATCGTCAGCGTTCAGGAAGTTCTGGTTGAGTTGTCCCATCAGGTGCTGCTGGAGCGTCTCCTGCGTCGGGATTGAATCGAAGAAGAATTGCCGCTTTTCTTCCGCTTCCTGTGAACGTCCGCTATAGCTGCTCGATTGCGCCATGTAATCGCGCCATTCATCATCGAGCTTTGCGAGTCGATCGAATTCCTCTTTGAAATTATCGTCGGCCGGGGCCTCGGATTCAGCCGGCGCGTCAGCGTTTGGTGGATCGGCCAATTCCTCCAGCACCGGATTGGTTTCCATCTCCTGTTGAACCAGATTTCGCAGCTCGAGCAATGGCGCCTGAAGAATCAGGAGACTTTGCTGTAGCTGGGGGGCGAGAACCTGTTGCAGAGAAAGGTTCTGCGTCTGATGCATCCCGGGACCGGCCATATTGTGGAGTTTACTGTCGGGCGACGGACAGGCAAGCAGGATACGGGCCGCGCCTTCTTTCCCTCGGTAAATTCGGAGGATTATGCACTTGACAAATGTAATGAAGTCGGTAATTTGGTCGCATGAAAAGAAAATCCATGCTGCCAACGCCAGAGGATTTGACGCTCGACGAGATTCAATCGCGCTTCGCAACTGATGAATCTGCGCGTCGATATTTAGAGGAAATCCGTTGGGGATCGGGCGTCGTTTGCCCGCATTGCAAAAATGCCGATCTCAAGCGCATCTGGCAGATCAAAGCAAACCCAGCGGCGAAGATTCGCGCCGGTCTTTATCATTGCGCCGAGTGCAATAAACAATTCACGGTCACGGTTGGGACGATCTTTGAAGATTCGCATATCCCGCTTCGAAAATGGCTGGTTGCTTGGTATCTGCTGTGCAGTTCCAAAAAGGGCATTAGTTCGCTTCAAATTCAACGGATGCTCGGGCTTGGTTCGTATCGAACGGCTTTGTTCATGATGCATCGGATTCGCTTT
>DATMOU010000016.1:0-2190 GCA_035568035.1 Chthoniobacterales bacterium
GATTCCCAATTTCATCGTCGTGCAAATTAACAAGAGATACCTTGTGACCGTGCTTTACTTCGCATTCGCCGAGGTCACGCAATAGCGGCTGCCAACGCGGATAATGTTCCAAGTCATCGGCGACGCGTTTCGAAAGCAAAAGGTGTCCGGCATCGCCGCAGTCCATGACTCGTTGGGCGGTGTTGATTCCAGCGCCGGCGATGTTCGCTTGTGCGCTCAGATCGGTGACCTCATTGACCGGACCGGAATGAATTCCCATTCGCACTCGAAGCTCGGGATGATTCTTTAACTCCCTGCTAATTTCGAGCGCGCACAAAACCGGTGCTTCCGAATTGCTGCGAAACACCAGTGCGCCGCCGTCGCCGGTTGGCAATCGTAGAAGTTTGCCTTCCGCTTCGGCGATTCGGACTTGCTCCGTCCCACGCACAATCTCTTTTAATTTTTGAACCCGCTCGCTCTGTTCATTGATCAGCAATTTCGAATAACCGACGATGTCGATGAACAAGACGTGCCCAATCTCAAACTTCAGTTCGGAAGTGGAACTCATTTATCCAAGCCGACGAATTTCACCAAAGCGACTACAACTCTGTAAACGTTGCGCCGTTTAAGCTTCGCGGAGAACGAAGGTTTGTCGTTCATGGCTCGGCGACGGCAGCCGGCGTGTAAGGCAAGGCCAGTTTAGCAAGAACCGCCTTGAAGCGCGGGTCGTCACGCAACGGATCGAATCCTCGATTCCAGAGCCATCCCGCGAAAGCGCTGTTGTGCTTGTCGGCGTAAATTTCCAGCTGATCCAGGGCGCGGCCACTTTCTCCCAATGATGTCAGATAGAATGCGTACAAAATCGGATCCTGCCGGATATCGTCATTGTCCGGCGAAGTCGTCAGGCTATTTAACCCTGCGGCACGCTGAGCCGGGTCGGCTACTCCGCGGGCGATCAACGCCTTAGCGTCTCCGTTTTGACCGTTGAGCTCGCCTGACGCACGCAACGCCGTTTCCGCCTCCTGATACATTCTGCGCTCGATATACTGAGCGGCGGCCCACGCTTGCGCTGGCCTAAATTCAGGGTACGCCGCGAGAGTCTTTTTGATCTGTGCTTCGGCCGCGCCGTCGCGCCTGAGGGAATCGAGGGCGCCGGCATGAACCACGCCGATAATGGGCGATAACGGATCGAGCTGCTGCGCCCGCTCGATCTCGCGCAAGCTCGGTTCGAGCTGTCCGACGGCTGATAGAAATTGGGCATATTGATTGATCGCTTCCGCGTCTTCTGGTGCAAGCACAAGAGCGCGGCGGAATGCCTGGTCGGCTTCGGGCCAGCGGAATCGAATAGTATTCGCGAGGCCGACCGCGACGTGGGCCGAGGCCGTATTAGGATCGAGTGAAAGAGCCCGTTGCGCGGCCGACTCGCCTCGCGGGAGCGCAGCCTCGAACGAGTCGAGTTGATAAGAAGGAAGCAGCAGCTCGGTTAAGGCCAACGCGCCCCACGCTTGCGCGTAATTGGCGTCGAGTTTTACTGCTTGTTGAAATAAATCACTTGCTTGGAGTAAGCCGGGACCTCGAGCGGCCAGCAAAGTCAGTCCGCGCAGATAACGCTCGTGCGCTTGCGAATTGTTCGTGCTGTCCACCACGAGAGGTTGGCCAGCGCCGCCCGTAAGCTGGACGCGCAACTTAGTCGCGATCGCCTTGGCAATTTCGTCCTCGACCGCGAAGACGTTGTCGAGTTTGCGATCGTATTTTTCCGACCACGTCTGCAAGCCGTTTTCCACATCGACCAACTGCACGTTGATCCGCACCTGATCGCCGGCCTTCTGCAAACTCCCTTCGAGAATATGTGCCACCCCGAGCAGCTGGCCAATCTTACGCAGATCGAGATCGTTGCCCTTGAACTGAAAAGCCGATCGCCGCGCTGCCACTTTCAAGTTCGGAATTTGCGCTAGCGCGTTGAGTATTTCTTCGGTAATGCCATCACTGAAGTAGGCGGTGTTTTTGTCATCGCTCAGATTTTCGAATGGCAATACCGCGATCGATTGTTGCGGGAGTCCGGATGCGCCGGCGCGGGCCGCACCGCTTGCATTCTGAGCGCTATAGCGTCCAAGGAAAAACAATCCGATCGACACCACGGCGCCAATCACAACGACATAAAGCCAGACGTATTTCTTCGGTTTCGCTGACGCCGGCATCGAATCAGCCGTT
>DATMOU010000017.1:0-76158 GCA_035568035.1 Chthoniobacterales bacterium
TTCGAGCCCCGTAGGCTCCGAGGTGACGAGCCAGTATTAGGCGATTGGCTTGTGTAGTGTATGTTGCTTCCTAACTTTGCAGCGTCAATCGACCGCGGGTGCGGCCCCTTCCCTCTGCACCAACTGTAAGCCCTGTGCGAAATCGATCTCCGGATATGTCCGAACAAAGACGCAAATATGACTCCGTTAAGAGCGGCTCGATTCCAAAACGCGAATGGCTGCGACCGGGAAGGACCTCTCCGAAGCAACGTAAACAACTGGCTCACAAGGCCCCTGTTCGACGGGCCTCGAGTAAATTTCGCGAATAAATCGCCGCGCCAATGGAATGTGATGATTCAACACTCGCACAAAGCAGCGCGATTTATTTCAAGCGACATAGACGGTCAAAATGTCGAGCGGCGCTTTTCCGGCAGCTTCGCGCTTCATCCACAAATCAGGCCCGCGATGTTAAGCAGCAGACGTTCGGCGCCGGATACTTTTCGCAAGACCTTCGATCAAGACAACTGTCGCTGACAGGTTTCTCGCTCTAGTTATGCGCGCGGCGATGGGCAACTCGAGCGCGATTAGACGTACCACTTCGCGAGGTATGACAAGCAAACAAAATGGATCCCGATCCTCTGATCAGGAAGTGATGCGACATCTTTCGCGCTCGCAGATTTTTAGAGATTACGAACGGGCGTTCAGTGAAGCCATGGGTTTGCCGCTTAATATCCGAGGACACGCTTCGTGGTCGCCGGCGCACCATGGAAAAGAGGATCGCGACTCACTCGCGTCGATTCTGGCTCGTTTCAACAAGGCTCGCGCCGCGTGTTTAAGGGCACAAACTGACGCATCTAGAAAACCGGACTCGACAACGCGCACCGTTACCTGGTTTGCAGGACTGTCGGAAAGCGCAGTGCCCGTCTATGTAGGCGACCACATTCTTGGTTTTCTTGAGACAGGCGAAGTGATGCTCAAGAACCCGACTAAGAAACACTTCGCAACCATTACGCGGCAGCTCCGCGCGTGGGGTTACAAAACGGATTGGAAGCAACTTGAGCGCGCTTATTTTCGGACGTGCGTCTTATCGCCGGACCGGTATCGCGCGATGTTGCGACTCCTGAGTATTTTTGCGCAACACCTTTCGATCTTGTCGAATCAGCTGGTAGTAGGCCGCGAGAAGGAAGAGTCCGTGAACATGGCGCGAACGCGGCAATTCATCGAGAAGCATCAGGCGGAGCCACTGTCGCTCGGACGGGTAGCCCACGCGGCTAACATCAGCAGGCATTACTTTTGCAAGATGTTCAAGAAAGCGACCGGGATGAATTTCATCGATTACCTCTCGAGAGTTCGAGTGGAGAAATCAAAGACGCTCTTACTCAATCCCAATTCGCGAATTAGCGAGGCTGCTTTCGCCTGCGGATTTCAATCCATGACCAACTTCAATCGCGCGTTTAAGCGAATCGTTGGCCGTTCTCCCACACAATTTCGCGAATCGCTCCCGAAGCTACGACGCTCGGTAAAAGCGGCCAATGGCACAAGTTAGATCCCCCGGTAGTGATCTTTGCGTTGAGGGCCTTGTTGATGGAGTAGGGACTATCGCACACCCGATTGTGGCCCCGTCAGGCGCGGGATTTCTCAGGAACTTTTAGCGTTTTCTTCCGTCATCCTTCTCCCGTGCAATCGCTTCAATATTTATTGCTCCTACCAGCAATTTTTCACCGGTTACTACGGGAACTTCGCCGACCTTTGCGCTGAGTATGATTCGCTCCGCTTCCTCAATCGTCTGGTCTTCGAGGCAATAGGCACTGTTTTTTTCGATGTGTGCTTCTAGCGGTTCTGTTTTGGGGTCGTGTCCCAAACCACCTACGTTCCGGTTCATTTTATTCTTCGACACGGTACCTAATAATTTGCCGCGTTGATCGGTTACAGGTAACGAATCGATTGCCCGTGCCTGCATTTCGTCTAAAGCCGCCTTTACAGAAAGCTTATCAGAAATGCTCTTGGCAGGCTTGATGATCTCCTTGACTGTGCGGGTTTTGAAATCCGTTCGCTGGTAATCGTTACGATTTATCTGTTCCATAGACTTAACGACCGATGCCGGTTCAAGCGAGAGGCGACTAAAGTGAGCCGCCTTACACTGGTGAGGCGAACGCACGGAACTTTCCGCACGCTCGCCGTCAGTGGTTAGTGCATTATTGCACTTTAACTTCGAGAGCCTTTGATTTGGCTTTCGTCGTAGTCGGGAGGTGAACTTTCAGCACTCCGTCGCGAAACTCCGCCGTGACTTTCGTGCTATCGGCATCTTCCGGCAGCGTGAAGCTGCGTCGGAAATTACCAAATGAGCGCTCGATGCGGTGGAATTTTCGTCTGTGATCTTCCTTCACGCTTTTTCGTTCTCCGGAAACGCAGAGGATGCCGTCTTCAACTGTTACCCTCACATCATCCTTCTTCATTTCAGGCAAGTCTGCTTTGAGCAGGTACTCTTGATCATCCTGGCTGATATCAACCTCTGGTGACCAATCTGCGACTGTCAGGTTGTGAGTCTCCCCATCGCCTATTCTGTTCGGAAATCCGCCTAAGAAACGATTGAGGCGATTTTGCGCTTCATCCATCTCTCTAAGCTGATTCCATCTTATTAATGTATTCATTATATTTACCTTTCTAGATTGAGTTAAAGGCATCTCAGCGCATCGCGCTCACCGCTTATTGTCAGAGTCGACCTTAATGTTGCGTACGCTGAGGAAAATGCGTATCGGCGCCTGGACGCGAGGCACATCGCCGACTCAGCTCAGTTTACAACTCGAAACAGCAATCCAGAACTGGATTACGATGGCGTTGGAAGTGAACTGGCGGGCACAGCGCCGCCTTCGCTTTCTCAGTCGCGCAACGCTTCGTCGTCCGGTTTGTCGTCCACAGGTTCAAAGAAAGGTCGCTCTCCGAACACAAACCCCGGCTGCGCTGATTGGGCTGATCGGACCCCACTCGAATCACGGTGGATCGAATCCTTCGAGCGAGGGGCGTGTTTCTGGCCCGGGTGCAACATACTTTATATTACATGTGTTGCTGAATCCATTGTACGAAATCGCGAACTCGAATTGGGCAATCCAATTCACTGGTCAACGGATGCTGCGCCCCACTAGTTCGACGATCCGCACGTACGCTTGCAAAGCGGCCGACGGATTCTCGCTTCTCCATGCGACACAGCCTTCCGTCGCCACGGTGACATTGAGCGGCCGGAACACGACATTCTCGTGCTCGAGCTTTTTTAATTGCTCCGGCACGAGGGCAACACCCAATCCTGCGGCTACGGCATGAATCATCGTTCGTTCAAGGTCGACATCCTGCAAAACTTTGGGCGTGAAGGCGGCTCGCCGGCACGTCTTAGTCAACCAATCGCGATAGCCGGGATAACTTGCTTCGGACATTCCGATGAAAAACATCGAGGCAAGAGCTTTCAGCTCGACCGTCGCTTTGGCCGCCAGGGGATTGTCTTTCGGCAAAGCGACGACGGTTTTGTAGGACACAACAGTTCGGAATTCCAAGCCGCGCCGCGCAATTGGCTCGTGCAATCCAACGAAACCAAGATCGAGCTTGCCAACTTCGAGCGCACGAAATTGCTCACCGCACGACAGGTCGAAGAGATTAACCGAAACGGTGGGAAACGATTGATGAAAGGAAGCGAGAGTCTTCGGCAGAAGATCGTAAAAGAGATTGCTGACGTATCCCACATTGAGCGCGCGAATCTCGCCGCTGTGTAATCGCCGGACCGACTCGACCGTTTCGGTGGCGAGAGCAAGAACGCGTTTGGCATCGATGAGAAATGAGCGGCCCTCGTCGGTTAGCGTTACCAGTTGCTTTGTGCGATTGAGAAGCCGGACGCCAAGCTCGTCTTCCAGGTCCTTGATCTGCCGGGAGAGCGAAGGCTGTGCGGTGTGCAGTTTTTCGGCGGCTTTTGTGAAGCTGAGCGCTTCCGCGACGCTGACAAAGTAACGCAGATGACGAAGTTCCATTCGAGACGAAGACTTATACTAGCTACCACCGGGGAGACGGCCATACCAAAAAAGTATGACGTGCTACCAAGACGGTATTGGCTGGCGAGGTAGGCGTGTGGTCAATATGAGAATGATTAAAAACAAACTTCTGCTCGTAGCTATTATTGTGACGAGCATTCTTCTACCGGCCGCTCTTCGAGCGGATGGCATCTCAATCCAAGTTGGCGACCGGCCATTCTACACGCATGGCGCGCGCTATTGGGACCGCGACTATGAAATGGTTTGGGTCCCGGGCCACGTGTCGCGCGACGGGCACTGGATTCACGGCCAATATGTCCGCGGCGAACAGCGCCGGCACAACGGGCAAGACCGTCATGATGATCAACAAAACGACCATCGCGACAACGATCGCCGATAAACTGGGCGACACTGAAAGCCAACTATGAAAAAACCTACTATGGTTATCTCGCTCTTTTCAATACTTGTTGGCGTAATGCTGAGTTCCTGCGCGTCGGACAAGGCGGCCAGCGAGTCAACAACGACCACGCGTCAGACGACGGTGACGCAGCCAACGGCCACACAGACGACGACGACTCACACTACAGGTTACTAAGCGTCAACTTCGATTCCGTTTAAAAAAGGGCACGCGTCGAGCGTGCCCTTTTACTTTGTTCCGCCAACAGCGGGGACCGCCCGTTCCAACAGGCGCACGCGTCATACCTTAAAAGTATTACGCGCTGCCAAGAAGATATTGGCCGGCAATGACTTGCGGGATGACCCTTCGGTCTACCTATGAACCGAAACGCCGCAGCTCTTTGGAAAGGAACCCTTCATGAGGGCGAAGGGACTTTAACCACCGAAAGCGGCGTGCTCTCGAAAACTCAATACTCGTACCGAACGCGTTTCGTGGAAGGCATCGGCACCAATCCGGACGAGCTAATCGCTGCCTCCCTGAGCGGCTGTTTTTCCATGGCGCTCTCCAACGAGCTCGGTCTTTCCGGTTTTCACCCCAAGAGTATCGAAACAACTGCCACTGCGACTCTGGAAGATTTGGCCGCAGGGTGGACTCTCACGCACGTTCAACTCGACGTTCACGCAAACGTTCCGGACGCATCGCAAGCGCGTTTCATGGATGCGGCGCTCGCGGCAAAAACAAACTGTCCCATCGCTCGCCTGCTTAAGACAAACATCTCAATGACCGCAAGTCTCGACCCATGACGTCAAATGCATCGATTATCCCCGCCAAGCTGATGCCGGCCAGCGGCAGAGGAAACTCGTTGGAGCTGGGCCCGGGTGTATCGGAGTTGCGCTACCGCCGGCTATTCGAAACCGCGCAGGATGGCATCCTGATCCTCGACGCCGACAGCGGCAAGATCATCGATGTGAATCCATTTCTGCTCGATTTGCTCGACTTTCCATTCGAAAGCATAATCGGCCTCCAGCTCTGGGAGATCGGCCTGTTCAAAGACATCGCAGCGAACCAGGCCGCTTTCGAAAAGCTGCAAGCAGAGGAGTACATCCGCTACGAAAATCTGCCGCTCCGAACGAAAACCGGCAAGGAGATCCAGGTCGAGTTTGTCAGTAATGTCTACTTTGTCGGCCCAACCAAAGTAATCCAATGCAACATCCGCGATATCACCGCGCGGGCTCAATTTCAGGCGGCGTCACAGAGCCACGCCCATACGCTCGAGCTCGCAGGCAAAGCAAGAGATGAAGCGAATGCTGTGCTCTTCCATGAGTTGCGCAATCCGCTCACCGCCATTTCGTCAATGATCGACCTGCTCGAGGTGGGTCATAATGAGGTCCGCATGGCGGGGCAGACGGAATTGCCACCGCTGTTCGATAAGTCCGCCTTGGCCTTCATCCGCCGCAATGTTCAAAGTCTCGTGCGGCTGGTCAATGAGTTGCTCGATTTCACTCATGTCGCGAACGAGGCCTTAGGGCTGAAGCTCTTGAAGGTGGATGCGCACGAGGTAATCCGCCTCGCCCTCAAGAATCTCGAGAGTCAGCAAGACAGGACGCGAATTGGGATCGACCTCCGATTGCAGGCCCGGCATAGCCATATCCGAGCCGATGCGCTCAAGCTCGAACAGGTACTCTCGAATTTAATTGGGAACGCGCTGAAGTTCACGCCCCAAGGCGGCAAGGTTTCGATCTTCACGCGCAATGAGCCAGGCGGCAAGCTGGTCATTGAAGTGAGCGACACCGGCATTGGCATTCCGGCCGACGCCTTCTCGCGAATCTTTTCGCCGTTCGAGCAAGGGGATTCGTCTATTCATTCGCGCTACGGCGGTCTGGGTCTCGGCCTTTCGATCGCGCGCACTTTAACGAAAGCGCATGGCGGCAGTCTGGAAGTAGAGAGCGAGGGACGAGGTAGAGGCGCGAAGTTTACCGCGCGTTTCCAAATCGGCGGTTCGGTTTCGGGAAAAGCAACACAGGCCGACATCCCAAACGATGCCAATACCGAGAGGTCCGCGCCCTCTGCTAACGGAGGCGGAGATCACGCAGTAATATTTTGCAACAACGGTGTCGAAAGCGAACAGCCCAATCGCGCAGCCGCTTAACCCGAGCATCTCAACGACCGCAGCCCTCGACCTATGAAAACAAGTACTCCAAAAAAATCGGAAACATCACGTAAGCAAACCCGTACCCAAAACGGAGAGAATTATTGGGCGGATGCTGTGCGCCTATCCGAACTGCGCTATCGCCGTTTGTTTGAAACCGTCCAGGACGGGATCCTGATTCTCGATGCCGAAAGCGGTGAGATCATGGACGTAAACCCATTTCTGATTGATCTGCTTGATTACCCGTTTGAAGAACTCCGCGGCCGCAAACTGTGGGAGATTGGTCAGTTCAAAGACATTGCCGCTAATCGTGCGGCCTTTGAGACACTTCAACAGAACGAATATATCCGTTACGAAAACCTTCCGCTGCGGAGGCGAGATGGAAAGCAGATTCAGGTCGAATTCGTGAGCAATGTTTACTGGGTCGAAACGGACCAGGTGATCCAATGTAACATCCGCGACATCACTGCCCGCGCGGAGAAAGGAAACGATTCCGATAGCCCCCTGGCGGCGCTCGAACTTTCCAACAGCTCAAAAGAAGCGTGGCTGATCGCGCACTCCCAGAACCTGCGCATTCAGCTGATGTCGATGGGGTCGATGCTCGGCTTGATGGAGCTGAGGCACGAGCTCGCGCGTGTACGACCGTTACACGAAGCGCCGTCCGATTTCGATGAAGAAGCGTTCGAACGTGTTCGAAGGAATTTCCAGCGCCTCGTTTATTACTTTAATGAACTTGCCGATCTCACGGGGCAAGATCGTCTGCAAGTCGAGAGCAATCCCCTACCTGCGACACTGACAAGCATCGTGGCTTCGATCGAGTCGGAGAACAACAGATTATAATCCTATGGAACTGACCATCACTCAAAACGGCGCTCTTTATGCCCTGCAACATCGCGAGCGCGACAATTATCGTAGAAGACACGGAAAATGGCTGCACGCCAACGAGATAATCCGGACCGCCGGTCGGAGATTTTGGCTGGGCCGCAAGATTAAAACGGAGGAAGTATGTTTCACCTAATCTGGTATCTGATCATTGGTTTAATCGCGGGCTTTGCGGCCAAGTCTGTCATGCATCTGCATCTGGCGTTGCTTTGGACCGTGGTGCTTGGGATCGTTGGTTCACTAGTGGGCGGATTTGTCACCCATTTATTTATTCGCCCGAAGGGGGGAAGTCCGTTTCATCCCGCCGGCATTGTTTTTTCCATCTTGGGAGCACTCCTCGTTTTGTTTCTCTGGAAAAAGCTAAACCTGCACCTTCCAGCTTGATAGAAGCAAAGATCGTGAATCGCACTGTCATGGACAGCTCTCCAGGTTGCTCCAATATCTTATTAGCAGACAAATCACCGGTGGCGTCCAAACGCTTGATATTGCGCTTGCCGCTCGATCGCATCAACTGGATAACGAGTTCATTCCTGATCGTGACCTTGATATTAACGCTCACAACGGTCCCGATCTATCTCTACCATTTCGGTCTCGACTGGTTTCAGGTCGCGCTTTTCTTCGCGATGCTTTGGGCCTGCGGCTTCAGTATCACCATCGGTTACCATCGGCTTTTCTCGCACATCACCTTCCAGGCAAGCTGGCCGATTCGGCTGTTCACACTTATTTTCGGCGCAGCCGCTTTCGAAAACTCAGCCTTGATGTGGGCGAGCGAGCATCGCCGCCACCACAAACATGTCGATCATGACGATGACCCGTACTGCATTTCGAAAGGCTTTTTCCACGCGCACATCGGCTGGCTGCTTTTCAAACTGAAGGCCGATCAGCCGTACGACAACGTCGCCGATCTTCAGAAAGACAGGCTCGTTTGCTGGCAAGATCGACATGTTCAATGGATTGCGGTCATCGTAAGTTTTGGCCTGCCCGCCGGACTCGGATTTCTCTGGAACGGCTGGAGCGGAGCGCTCGGCGCTTTCTTGATCGCGGGCGTTGCACGCATCGTTGTTCTGCAACATTGCACATTCCTGATTAACAGCGCGTGTCACACCATCGGCCGGCAGCCGTATTCGAAAAAATGCACTGCTCGCGATTCGCTCTTCCTTGCCCTTCTTACGATGGGCGAAGGCTATCATAACTACCACCACGAGTTTCAACATGACTACCGCAATGGCGTGAAGCCATGGCAGTTTGATCCCACTAAGTGGCTCATCTGGACGTTTTCGAAATTAGGGCTCGTTAACAATCTGCGTCGCGTCCCGGCAGATAAGATTGAGTCCGCACAAGCACAAACCCGAAACGCGAGTTGCTGATATGCAGCCTTCGCTGATCGCGCGACAAACGATTGCGGTTTTCGTCTTTCTGATACTGTGCGTCACAAGTTTCATTCGCGCGGAGAGGCCTGATTCGACGGCGGGGACATCGAGCGCAGTCACACGCAAACTGTTTATCGATCCAAGCTCCACTTCCGTCGCCCTGCGCGGGAAAGCTAGTTTAATCGTCAGTCTGCTTACGCATCGAGACGGAAATTACGTGGGTGACTATCAACTCAAGGTGAGGCCGTATTTCTTCAAGAGTGAGAAAGGTACTTTACTCCTGGCGGCATCCGATGATGCGGTTCAGAAGCTCCAAGCGGGAACTCCGATCAACTTTACCGGTAAGGCCGTCACGCACAAAGACGGCAGAACTCATATCGTGCTCGGGAGGGCAACACCGTCGTCAGGTGATCGCGGGAGCGTCACATTTTCAATCATAACCGACGACGCAAAGATAGTCTTCAACACTTCCTATCACTTCCGGGACCTAGTGGCTCAGGAACCTAGGCTTCAGCACGCGTGCGTGATCACCGCCTAGGTTACCAGTGCACTCGGCGGACCCACACTATCGCGGCGTTGGATTTCCTCCATCACGTCCTCGGCGATCACTTCCAGCAGGCGCTTTTCGCGTTCGGTCATTCGGCGTGGCTTGACATCGAGGACGCAGAGCGAGCCAATCGGAAGGTTGTTGCTGCGGAGCGGAACGCCCGCGTAAAAGCGCAAACCGCGCTCTCTTAATAAGGGGTTGTTTGCAAATCTTCGGTCGCGAGCCAGGTCTTCGACTACGAGTACTTCGTCGTTCGCGACCACATGGCCGCACACCGAAAGCTCGCGCGACGTCTGCTGCGCTTCGACCAAATCCTTCGGCAGCCCGACTTGCGATTTAAACCACTGGTGATCGCGATCGACAAATGTGATAAGTGCAATCGGCACCTCAAAAATGCGCGCCAGTTTTTTTGTGATGCGGTCGAAAACTCCTTCGCGCGTGCCATCGGCCAGATGCAAACGAGCCAGTTCGTCGAGGCGGTTTTCCTCGTTGTCCGGAATTGCACCGGGAACCATCTCATCGGCAAGCGAAACGGAAAACTTCGCGAGTTGCACCGCTGCTTCGGCGAGCGACACCACCACTTCGTCTGCACCGGAAGAACGCAGCCGTTCTCCCGCGCTCGCCATGTTTTCGGTCGCGCCCCAAATTCCGACCACGATCTTCGCGTGTGGCAATTGGGCGCGAAGTTTGGCGCTAAGATGGCGGGCATGGATCAGGGTGGAGGGTGCTACAACCGAGATGCAAATCGCTTCGGGATCCGACTTCGCCGCCATCTCGATGAGCTCGCCACTGCTGAGCACCGCTGAGGCGTTCTCGGCATCGAAATCTTGCTGTCGAAGCAGCTGCACCAGCATCGCTCCTGCGAGTTCATCACGATAGGCGCGAGCCGGGACACAAAGCACGCGGCAGGTGGGAGGGGAGAGAGGAAAGGGAGTTTGTTCGGCGACCGTCTTGTCCGCTTCCAACTGCGACTTCGACGGCGGGGCCGAGCCGAGATCTTCGATCAAATCGTGGATGTGACGATGAATCGCCGAACGGTGCTCGGCGTCCAGCTCGTCGCGTTGCGCGTCCACTTCCGCGAGCGTGACCGTCGGGATCAGAACGGAATCGTAAAGAGAAGTGAGTGAATTTGTTTTCACGTACGCTTCCGCCAGGTCGTGCGCTTCATCCAAACCGAACGCGAGAAGTCGGTGATAACATTCCTCGTGCGGAGCGAGTGCTTGCTCTTCGCTTAGGAGCACGCTCAAGAATTGCAACTTCGGCACGTGCCGGCCCATTACGGCAACGCAGACGGTCAGAGGGGTCGCGAGCACGAGCCCGATCGGCCCCCAAAGCCACGTCCAGAAAACCGCCGCGATGATCAACGCGATGGACGAGACGCCCGTGCGAGATCCGTAGAGCCAGGGCTCGAGCGCATTTGCACTGATCAATTCGAGCACGACGAAAAGACCGATCGTCAGAAGCGGACTGAGCCAGCTCGTCGAAACTGCAAACGAAAGCAGTACAGGAACCGCGCCGGCGATCCAAACTCCCACGTACGGCACGAATCGGGTGATCGCGGCGAACGCGCCCCAAAGCGCAGCGTTCGGCACGCGGATGAAGTAGAGTCCGATAGCGATGCATATGCCGAAACTCACGTTCACCAGAAACTGCATCGTAAGATAACGGGCCACGCGACTCCCGGCATCGTCCATCGCGCGCGTGGTCGCGCTGATCCGGCCTTGCCCGATTAGGCGAATCATTCGGCCGCGCAGGTCTTCGCGCTTCAAGAGCATGAAGATGACGAGGAAAAAAACGAGCCAGGCCGTCCCCAGCGGTCCGAGCAATCCGGTCGCGGCGTTTTGCAGGATTTGCGGAAGACGGTTTTGCGATTCGACGATCCGAACCGGCATTGGCTGTTGACCCGCAGGCACGTTGCGAGCGCTCGAGGCCGTAGTGGCTCTTGTTTCCGGCACCGACCCGGTCGCATTCGCCGGCGGCTCCAACGAGTCCGGTGATTGCTTTTGCAGCTCGGAAACGCTGTGCGAAAAGCGGCCAAACGCGCCGCCGGTGGGAAGTCGGATTGCGCGCAATTTGTTGTCGATGTTCGTCTGGTAATCGGGAAGCTTCGCCGCCAGGTCGATCACTTGACGGGTTAACAACCAACCCGCTCCACTGACGACGCTGAAGAGCATCGCCACGACGATGAGAACAGCCGCGATACGTCCTATCCAGCGTTCAATGTAGCCGACCAGCGGTGCAAGCAAGAAGGTCAGCATCGCCGCGAGCGCGAGCGGAATAAGTAGTTGGCGTCCGACATAAAGAATCGTGACGACGAACGCCGTCAGCAAAATCATCCAGATCCCCACCAGCGCGGCGGTAGACGCATTCTTCATCGCTCGCATGACACGTTATCCGTCGTCCACAGTGCCGTTTCTCGCAAATGGATCGCGACTTTGCGAACGCGTTTATTCCCATACTTGAAAGGTATGGCGCCCGGGTTACGAAGTATTGGCTCGGCAGGAAATAACGCCGTAAACACAGTCACTGCCGCACTCATTTACCTACCTGGTTTGCCGATTTAGGTCGGGAACACGAATCGGATGGCCTTTAGCTGCGATCACTGCAGCAACTTAGTAATTAGAAAGTTTAGTCTTATGATTAAATCAATCGTTAGTATCGCGTTCGCCACCGCCCTGATGGGTTCAGCGGCTTTCGCGCAAACATCGTCAACCTCCACCACCGCTACAACGGGGACCAATGGAGTGACTGAAACCACCACCACGACAACCGAGAGTACGGGCGTCGTTACGGAGTTTACTCCAGGCCATGCGCTATTCCTGAGAACGGAAGCCACCGCCCAACCTGTTCAATACAAGTTCGACAAGAGCGTCACTTACGTGACTTCAGATGGAAAAGTGATCGAAGCTTCGAAAATCAAAAAAGATTCGAAGGTTCGCGTTCACTACGTGAGACAAGGCGACGACATGTTGGTCGATAAGGTGATCGTAACGCAAGATCGCGACTAACAGTTCACGTTTTGCTTGGCGAATTTTAGAGCCAAGCTAACAATTCAGCGCCTGGCGGATCGAGAAATTGCTCGCCGCCAGGCGTTTTGTTTTCTGTGATTTCAATCTGAAAGCCGTCGTGTCGCATTGCGACTTTGCCGCGATTGAAGGCGCGCCCGCACCCCTCTCCTTCAAGGGCCCGACCCAGGTAAACAGACGTCAGAGGACAGCAGTCAGATGTGAGGTTCGGCTAAAAGAAAAGCCGTAAAAGATCCCGCCACGGCGGGAGTCCGGACCCCGTAGGCTCCGGGGAATTTCTGTATTAAAAAACATCCGAGTATGCCGAGCCGGCATATCGAGACAAAAAACATCGTCTTTCACACAGGGTAGGTGCGAGACGGATCGTGTCAGCATGAAAACATTAACTCACGGAGGACAAAGTCTATGAGCAGGACGATTGAAGCAATCATGCGACACATGGCGCCGCCGCCGAGTCGTCTGACAGATCAAAGTAATAGAGTCGAGAAGCTGGAAAAGGAAATCACGGTACAAAAGCGGCATCACGTCTGGTCGGAATCGAGGTTCGTGCGCACCATGCTCCCTTTTCATTCCAAGGTCCGAGTCGGCTACAATGGAACGGAAGTCGACGGCACAAGCGTACTAGACCTGATGACGCTGGCCGCACCGGAAGGGACAAAGGTGTGGATTCGTATCGAAGGACCCGATGCGGCAGACGCAATGCACGCTGTCGATCAATTGGTGCAATCGCGCTCTGACGATGCTTAATGAACCGCACGATTAAACAAACGAGGTGGCGGATTCGCCGGATTGTACGCCGCTACGTATCTCGACAAGAGACTGGCGCGCCGAAGCGACATAGAGGTGACGCTAGTCAGTCGCGAGAACTTCATTTTGTTCACGCTGCTACTTCATGAAGTCCTGAACGCGCTGCGCGATCTGATCCGCAGCTGTGTCTAAGGCGAAATGACCAGCATCGAGGACGAGGACTTCGGCGTTCGGCACATCCTTTCGGTATCGTTCCGGCTCGCCGAGATCGAACGAGAGATCGTGCTTACCCCAGATTACCAGCAGACGCGGTTGTTTCTCGCGCATCCACGCCTGCCATTTCGGGTAGGCGTCGACGTTCGTTCGATAATCGTAGAAAAGATCGCTTTGAATGTCGGCCTGGGCGGGCTGATTCAAAAAGTAAAACTCGTCCGTCCACAAATCCGGATCATAACGCTCCACGTTGGGATCGTTCCCGACATGGCGGGTCCGCGTTGTGACCAGCGAAAGCAAATTGGTGCGAAGTGCGCTCTCGTTAGGCCCGCGATCAGCCCAAAACGCTCGCCGCGTTTTCCAATTCGCGCCCAAGCCTTCATTGTGCGCAACCGCGTCCTGAACAATAAGCGCTTCGATGCGTTCCGGATGGACCAGCGCCATTCGAAAACCAACAGGGCCGCCATAATCCTGCATGTAAAGTGTGTAACGCAAGAGTGCGAGCGCTTCGGTGAAGTGATTCATGATTTCGGCAATGTGATCGAAAGTGTAGGCGAATTCTTTCGGGTCCGGCCAGTCGCTGTGTCCGTATCCGGGATAATCCGGCGCGATCAGGTGATATCGGTCGGAAAGCCGGGTGAAGAGCGGCTCGAACATTCGTGATGAAGAGGGAAGTCCGTGCAAGAGGAGAAGTGTCGGCGCGTCTTTCGGGCCCGCTTCTCGATAAAAGATGGAGAGGCCATCAACCTGTGTGGTTCGATAAAAAGTCGGCTGTTTCATCGGGGGTTTCTTTCCTTGGCCTAACAATTGAAGCGATGCGAGCACCACCGAAACCATCAAAGCTATATGAGACACCTGCATCACGGCGCCACTTCGAAAATGATTTCCAGTTCCACCGGTGTGCCCAGCGGGAGGCTTGCGACTCCATACACTGAACGGCAAGGATTTTTGTCCTTTCCGAAGACGTTTTGAAATAAATCCGACGCAGCATCGGCGATTTTCGGTTGATCGCGGACGTCTCCGCACGTGGCTACCATTACTCCGAGACGCACAATCCGCGTGATTTTATCGAGCGAGCCGAGGTGCTCCCGCGCGACAGCGAGCGCATTGAGCGCCGCCAGGTGAGCGGCCTCGCGACCCGCTTTCACGTCGAGCTCGGCGCCGACACGCCCAACAAATTTCGCAGTGCGACCTTCGGTGGGAAGCATGCCGGTCAGAAAAAGCAGATTGCCAGTCTGCACCGCTTCGACATAGATGCCGAACGGTTCAGGCGGCGCCGGTAGCTCGATCCCGAGTTCTTTCAACCGCTGCTCGGCACTAGCCAATTCAGATTTTTCACGGGTTACCATTTGCCAACGTGCGCACCGCCATCCACGTGCAGCACTTCTCCTGTAACTTGCCCAGCTTCCGTCAGATAAACGACCGCGCTGGCAATGTCTTCGACGGTAGAGATGGTCCCCATCGGCGCCAGGCTTTTTAGTGAGTCTTTCGGATCGTTAGCGTGAAGCGGCGTATCGACAGCCCCGGGAGCGACGGCGTTGAATCGAATGTGTTGTTTCGCGTACTCCATCGCAAGATGCCGGGTAACGGTTTCGAGTCCGCCTTTTGTAATCATGGCAACCGATGCGGTAACGCCGGCGATCGGATTATCAGCGAGCGCGGCCGTGATGCTGACGATGCTGCCGCCGGTCTTCTGTGCAAGCATTTGTTTGACGGCAAGCTGCGTGACGTGAATGAAGCCCGCGAGATTCGTCGAGACGAGGGCGCGAAAATCGTCCGCTGTATAATCCGTGAATGGCTTGACCAGGAAAATGCCGGCGTTCGCGACAACGGCATCGATTGAGCCGAACTTCTTGACCGCGAGTTCTGCGATTTTCTGCGCCGTCTCAAATTGACCTATATCGCCGTCGATCAAGGCGAGGTGGTCGGAAGCTGGAAGCTCTCTCGCCTTAGTAGCGCCTCGTGCGGTTCCGACAACATCGTAACCGCGCGCCAAGAATGCTACCATCAGTCCGGCACCAATACCCTGCGATGCGCCCGTTATAATCACCGTCTTCCGCTTGATTTTCATCTATTGTTTCTTTCCGCCGCGAAGTTAGTAATGAAGCGCACTCGTCAGGTCTGCCAGTGCGAGTGCCATCAGACCCGCCCGGGGGCCCGCGTCGTGACCTCCTGGACTAGCCAGGTATTGCCGTCGGGATCATTGAAGGATAAGAAAGACCCGTAACTGGTGCGCTTCGGATCGGGACCGGGTTGCCGCGCCTCACGCGGAAACGGGGGGCCGTGCCACACATTACTGGCGTCAATGCCGCGGCCTATAAGATCGTCATGGGCTGCTTCGATGTCGGAGACGACCAGTCCACCCTCAGCCGAGCCAGGCGCGGCCGCCGTGATGCCCTTGCCGAACGTGACTGAGCATCCTGAGCCCGGGGGCGTGAACTGTACGATGCGAACGCCGTCGACCGGAGAGACGTCATCGTCGAACCTCCAACCTAAGCGTTGGTAGAATCGCTTCGATCGCTCGACGTCGGAGACGGGGATGATCTCGACCTCGAGCTTCATGTCGACTCTCGTTGCGCTGATGTCATGATTCCGTTGCTTGATGCTCATGCGATTATCTCCCGAGTTCCGTTGTTCAGCAGCGTCAGTTTCCATAATTTGGGATATAAGACACCGATAACCAATGTCAATATCGGTGTTAGCTTTATTTTTGACGTTATCGTTGTAGAAAAATCTTATGCCGGTCACGTCGCAAGCTCCCCAGGAATGGATTGATGGATTCCTGTTTGTGGGCAACCACCTCGCTTTAGACTTCTTGAACACAAGACTTGTCCTGGCAGAAGGCGTGAAAGAACTGCTGCCCGATGTGAACGCTCTGGCTCGATGGCTCGTCGCGTCGGGTTTGTTGACGCGGCAAAAGGGCAAGACTCTGGCCAAAAACTGGGGCGGCAGGCCTCAAGCGGCTGTGCTTTTGCGAGAGCTACTTAAGTTTCGAGAGCGTTTGCGCGCCGTGGTGATCCGTCAGGAAGCAGGTTTTTCGGCGAGCAACGCATTCATCGCCGAGCTCAACTTGCACCTGAAGCAGCACCCCGGCGTGATCGCATTGCAACGGAAAGGCGAAACCCTGGGCCTCGAAACCGCTTTCGAGCTAGAGCAGCCAAACGACGTTTGGGCTCCCATCGCGATCGCCGTCGCCGAACTATTGTCGGAAGTGTCGCCGATTCGCTTGCGCAAATGTGAAGCGTGTATCGCTCACTTTCTAGATACGAGCAAAAAGGGTTCGCGTCGTTGGTGCAGCATGAACATTTGTGGAAACAAAATCAAAGTCGCAGCCTATCAAAAGCGCAAGCGAGCCGCGAGAAAGTCGCAACTGACAAAACGGAACCGGATCTAAGCTCTGAGGTTACTTGTATAACCACAAAGTCGCGGCCTCCTTAGGGTATTGTAAGGCTCTGAGGAACTGTATTAACTCTTCAATCTTCCCATTGCGGCGGCAGCTTCCTTTGCGCATTGCCAGAATTTCTCTGTCGCGGGAGTAAGGCGTCCTTTGTGCGCAGCGATGCCAAAGGCGAAGGGCTTTGGCTCGGGCGTGAGTCGCACGAGTTTTACTCGACTGCCGAAACTGGAAACAAGCTCCTCCACGGTTACACCGACTCCCGTGCCCGCCTCGATTGCGGAGATTACGCTGGTCATGCTGTCGTGCTCCTCTATCACGCGCGGCTTGTTTTTTACCGCAGCAAACACCGCGGCGAGATAGTCGTTGTAGTCGGGGAAGTCTTCGAGCGTCAAACCAACGAATGGTTCCTGTGCTGCCTCAGTGAGCGAGACGGAGCGGCGATGCGCAAACGGATGGTTCGGTGGGACGGCCAGACGCACTCGCTCGCGAAGTAATTCTTCGAACCGGAGGTCGTGAAACGCACCGCGTTTTGACGGGCGGACAATGAACGCCAGCTGCAGTCGTCCATCACGCAAACCAGCCGCAATCTTCTCGTAGCTCCAATCGTGCAGCTTCACGTGGACCTGGGGCATTGCCTGTTGAAACGCGTGCAAAGCCGGCGATACGATGCGTGCCCTAAGTGCCGGCGAATAGCCAACCTGCAGTTCCGTTTCACCGGCCTGCGCAAACTCGCGCACGCTCTGAACTGCTTCATCTGTTCGCTCGAGAACGGCGCACGCTTCTTTCAAAAACAGACGTCCTGCATCCGTAAGACTGACTGCCTTGCCTGTGCGCTCGAATAACTGGACACCGAGCTCATCTTCAAGGTCGCGGATCTGGCGGCTGACGGCCGGTTGCGAAACGTGAAGTTTCTGCGTCGCGGCACGCAAGACGTTTTGAGTCTCTGCCACAGCGACGAAGTAGCGAAGGTGCCGTAGTTCCACCGTTCGATCCAAGTATGCCGAGCCGGCATATCGAGACAAGAAACATCGTCTTTCACAAGCGGACCGGATCGGGCGGATCGTTGCGCATCATGAAAACGGAATTTCCGACCAATGGCGAGCGGCAGGTTGTTCAAGCAACACAAGATCGTCGCGTCACAACAACTCCTGATTACGAGCGGAATGGCTCCGGGCGACTTGATGAGGCGGGTGATCGCTCAGGCGAAGACGAGAGGCAGTCTCTGTTTCAGCGGCCCGGTGTGATTATCGCTGCGGCGGCGCTCGCGATTATCGGAATCGGCTATGGCGCGTTTGCCATGTTTCATTCGTTTACCCACGAATCCACCGACGACGCGTTCGTTGATGCGCATATGATTTTAACTGCGCCAAAGATCGCCGGCCGGGTCGCGGCGGTGCACATCAACGACAATCAGGATGTAAAAAAAGGCGACCTATTAGTCGAGATCGATCCCGCGGATGCGGAAGCCGCGCTCGCGCAAGCGGAGGCAAAGCTGGGGCACGATCAGGCGGCGCAATTGAAAGCTGACCAGGACTTGAAGCGCCAACAAGATCTCTTCGGCAAGGGAGCAATCAGTCCACAAGATCGCGATACCGCCATTCAAAACGCGGCGACTACGAAAGCGGATGTGCAAACTGATAAAGCAGCAATCCAGCAAGCGGAGTTGAATCTTACCTACACAAAGATTTTCGCCCCAGAGGATGGTCGGGTAACGAAGAAAGCGGTTGAGCCCGGCGATTACGTGCAAGTTGGCCAAAATTTGTTTGTGTTGGTCACGCCCGAGCGCTGGACGAGGGCGAATTTTAAGGAAACGCAATTGCGCAATATGCGTCCAGGTCAGACGGCACAAGTAAGTGTCGATGCTTACCCGGACCATCCGCTGCACGGACACGTGGATAGTATTCAAGCCGGCAGCGGTGCACGTTTCAGCTTACTACCGCCGGAAAATGCCACCGGTAACTATGTAAAAGTCGTCCAGCGCGTCCCCGTAAAGATCGTCCTTGATGAACAGCCGGACGTGCAACGCGCGCTTGGCCCCGGAATGTCTGTCGTTCCAACGGTGGTCGTCAGCGATGGAGCCGGTGTTGCATTCACGATCGGCATTATCGCGATCATTATCGCAGCTGGTGTACTGGTTGGGGCGGCGCTGTGGATCGGCCGGGTTCGGAGGGGAAAACCATGAGTGCCGATGCTGCAGCGCCGCTGCCAAACGAGTGGAAGCCGAGCGTGAATCCATGGCTGATCGCAGTTTCCATCATGCTCGCGACCTTTATGGAAGTGCTCGACACTTCGGTGGCAAACGTGTCGCTCCCGTACATCGCCGGAAACCTTTCGGCGTCGACAGATGAAGCGACATGGGTCTTAACCAGTTACCTGGTTTCGAATGCCATCATTCTTCCGGCGACCAACTGGTTAGGCCAGCTCTTCGGTCGAAAACGTTTTCTCATTAGCTGCATCATTTTGTTTACCCTGGCCTCGGCATTGTGCGGCCTGGCCGGGAGCCTCGGGTTTTTGATCACTGCCCGCGTACTGCAAGGAGCAGCGGGTGGCGCGTTGCAACCAATCTCGCAAGCTGTCTTGATGGAAAGTTTTCCGCCCCAGAAACGCGGAATGGCCATGGCCGTGTTTACCATGGGCGTAGTTGTCGCGCCGATTCTCGGGCCGACGATCGGCGGATGGCTTACCTACAATTACTCATGGCGCTGGGTCTTCTATATCAATCTGCCGATCGGCTTTCTGGCCGCGGTGTTAACGAATGCATTTCTCGAAGACCCACCCTATTTGAAACGTTCCTCGGCCGCGAACATCGACTACATGGGGCTCGGTTTCCTTAGTCTTTGGCTCGCGAGCTTGCAAATCATGCTCGATAAAGGCCAGGAACTCGACTGGTTTAGCTCGAAGATGATTGTCTGGTGCGCAGTGATCTCCACCGCCGCATTCATCGCGTTCATCGGGCGCGAATTGATCACGCCCTCTCCGATCGTTGATCTTCGCGTGCTCAAAAATCGTAATTTTGCCGTTGGCGTGGTGATGATTCTCCTAGTCGGCGCGCTTCTTTACAGCACGACGGCGATCCTGCCGTTGTTCATGCAGAATTTGTTGAATTACACCGCCCTGGCTGCGGGTCTCGCAATGACTCCTCGCGGCATCGGGGCACTTCTGGCGACAATCGTTGTCGGTCGCATCGTCGGGCGCGTCAGCAACCGGTTTCTAATCTGCGCGAGTGCGCTGCTGTTGGCCTATGCATGCTTCGCGCTCGGCAACATTAACCTTCAAGTAGCGCCGGGTAACCTGCTCTGGCCGATCATCATCAGTGGCGTAGCCGCCGCTTCGATTTTCATTCCATTAACGACATCGGCCATGGGCACGCTCAGCCGGGAACAAATGGGGAACGCCGCCGGCATTTTCAACTTAATGCGCAACGTTGGCGGGAGCATTGGCATTGCGATGATCACCACGTTAGTCACGCGTAACGCCCAAGTGAGCCAGGCAGCCCTCGCACCGCACATGACGCAGTTCAATTTTAATTTTCAACAACAGATCGCGCACATCCAAAGCGCGCTAGCGAACACGACCGGCAACTGGGATGCGACAAAAAAATCGACCGCCATTCTCTACAGCATCCTGCAACAACAAAGCTCGCTACTCAGCTATGTCCACGGTTTCCGTTTCTGTGTCCTGGTCTGCCTCGTATGTGCGGCGCTCGCTTTTCTGTTCAAGAAAGTCGGCAAACCAACCGGCCCCATCGCGGCGCATTGAAGGAGGAAATAAGGAATGAACACGACAGCCGGATCAAGTAACAGCAACTCCCGGGTTCTCATCGTGGATGACAATTCTGAGTTCACACACCGTGCGAGTGAGTTTCTGCAAGACACTCATCGTTACGTGGTGTGTGAGGAAAACGATCCGCGCAGAGCATTGGAAACAGCGCGCAACTTCCACCCCGATCTCATCCTTCTCGATTTAATCATGCCTCAAGCCGACGGCGCGGAAGTGGCAGCTCAGATTACATCCGACTGGATGCTGCACAGCGTGCCGATCGTTTTCGTGACCGCGCTTATCACGCGAGAAGAAGCGCGAGACGGTCGTCGCATCGAAGGACATCGCGTTGTCCCGAAGCCGGGTCACGGCTCCGAACTGATCAAAGTTGTCGAAGAAAGTCTTCCAAAGCGATTCAACAACGCGAGCCCACGCGTGGTGAAACAAAAATCTTCATGGAACCGGATCACGAAGCCGGCGGATCTCCAACGTCTCCGCGATTCGAGTGATAAACGAATGTTCGCGATCGTCTCACCACCCATTACGGCCGCAAATCGTGGCAGACCCACTCGAAACGTTCTGATCTTCGACAACCACCCTGCCTCCCTGCGTTTGGTTCGCGATATCGATCTTGCCTCACCTCGACCGACTTTGGCGCAGTTTCTTCTACTTAGTGTCCTCGTCATTCTGGCGCTGGCCATCGGAATATCCTGCATCGCGTAACGACCAAACGAGCGCAATGTGTCAAAAGTGTATCAAACGAGGGTCCGTAGCCTCGTTTTCAGACGGCAGAGGTCGGAAGTCAGAGGTCAGATTTGGCCGAATATTAGAAAAATTCGGACCGTGTAGGCTCCGAGGTTTTTGTATTACAAAAGCTATTCGTTAAGCGCGAATACTTCATTCTGCTCGCAAGAGTTTTGAAGGATCAACAGCAAGAGCGCGCAAAGCTGGAATCACCGACGCGGCGAGGCCGAGAAAAGCCATGGTTAGCACAACGGCGACGACGACGATGGGATCGCGAGGATTCGCCTGATCTACAATCTGCGCAAGTAAGCGACTGGCGAAGACACCCCAGACCAGTCCCATGAACAAACCCACGCCAAGTAGCACGAATGGCCGGCCCACCGCAGTACGGATCACGTGTCTCTGACGTGCGCCTAACGCCACGCGAATACCAATCTCCTTCATTCGGCGGCTCACATTGTAGGCCGCCATGCCTAAGATTCCTGTTAGCGCAAGCATTGCGGCCAGCGCGCCCATGGCACCGAGCGCGATTGTTGCCGCCCGCGCTGGGAATAGCGGCTCCGCTAGCGCATCCCACCAACCTTGCACGGTGATGGGCGCGTTCGGCTCGATGGGGTTCAAAGCGCGTTCGATCGCAGGCACCATCTCGTTCGCCGGGCGATACGATCGCACTGCAAAAACTGTCCTGGCCTGCTCGTTTTGCGACAGCGGCAAATAGACAACCGGCTGAGCAGACTCTTGTATCTCGAGAAATTTGCTGTCCTCCACGACGCCAACCACTTCTCTCAAGTGGTCCAGGAAAATAAATCGTTGACCAATTGCCGGAGCGTCGCCCCACATTTTTCGTGCGAAGGTCTCGTTCACGATCGCGACGTACGGCGTCTGAGTGGTGTCGCGCCATGAAACGTCGCGACCGCTCAGCAGGCGAGTGCGCGCAGCCTCGAAATAGCCTGGTGAGATCGTCAAACCAAACGGCATCAGCACAGAATTGTTGAGCGTGAACTCTGTCGTCCCTGGCGTGAAAACGGGAATACCACGAAGGCCGCCGCTAAACGGTGTTCTGCTCGCTGTGCCCACCGCCGTCACACCAGGAATGCCTCGCAGAGCGTCGATCATTGCCTTCTTTTTCTCGAGCGGCGCGACGCCTTGCGGTTCCACTTCGCTTAAATCAATCTCAGCCAGCATCGCGCCCTTCGGCTGAAACCCGAGCGGAGTGTGCAGCATGCGCACCATGCCGCGCACTGCGACGATGGAGCTCGTGACCATTAAGGTGCAAATGCTAATTTGAGCGCCTAACACCAAGTCGTGCGACGTGAAGCGACGCAGAGGCATTGAATCCACCGCCCCGGTTTTCATTGCCTCCAGTGGACTGCTTGGCCTGATCTGCAGCGCTGGAATCAATCCAAACAGCAATCCGCTTAAGACAGTTAAGACCATCGCTACGAAATAGACACGCACATCCACACTGATCGTCACATGACCGTAAGGCGAAACCCACCGGTTCAGAGTGCTCAGCAGAAGGCGGGCAATTAGCAGCGCGGCGGCTCCGCCCAAAAGCGACACAATCGATGCCTCAGTCAACAGTTGCCGCACGAGGCGCCAGCGACTCGCTCCTAGGGCTACACGGACTGCGAGTTCGCGGCTGCGGTCGGCTGCACGCGCCGCAAACAGCGTCGCCAAATTCGCGCATGCTGCTACCAGCACCAGCATTGCGAGGGCGGTCACACTATAAAGAGAACTGCGAATTACGTCACCAGTGTCTGCGTAAAGTCCTGGACGAACCAACCGCAGTGGCACTCCGGTGTCGGTTTGTGGATATTCCTTTGCAAGTTGGGCTGCGATCGCACTCAGATTTTCCGCTGCCTGTTGAGGCGTCACACCCGGGTTCAGCCGGCCCAGCACAGTTAAAGGGTGGCCTGTCCGATCACGCAGGTGATCCGAATCGAAGTAGTTGACGATTGATATGAAGTAGTCCGGCCAGTCGAATTTCTCAGTCCCGTGAAACTGAGGCGGCGCGACGCCCAACACCGTGAATGGATCTTTGTTCAGCCGGACGGTCGTCCCGATTACACGCGGATCAGCGTTGAATGCGCTTCGCCAAAGACTATCGCTCAGCACGACATAAGGCGCTGAGTTTGCGCCACGCTCGTCATCCGCGCGAATCAAACGGCCTACCTGCGGCTGCACGCCAAGCATATCGAAGTAGTTGCCGGTGACGGCATAGCCCGAGACACTTCTCGCAATGTCGTCCGAATGCAGCGTCGCCGAACAGTATCCGTCAAACCCCGCCATGGCGCTGAACGTCGTATTTCGCTGCTGAAAGTCTTCAAACACAGGGTAGGAAGTTGTCAGTAGCTTCCATTTCGTCCACGAGCCGATCCGAAGCTGGTAGAGATTTTTCGGATCGCTCACGTCGAGCGGGCGTAGCAGAACAGCGTTTACCAGTCCAAAAACGACGACGTTTGCCCCAATGCCCAACATCAGAGTGACTAAAGCTACGACGGTAAACGCAGGCGACTTCCACAGCACGCGGAGCGCGTAGCGAATATCCAGCAACAGGTCCTTCATGAATCGCTTCGGCAACAACAACTCTGAAATTCGGGTTCCATTCTAGTGCAAAATACGTCCAGAGAGATGAGAATCTTGCGATGTTTTGTATTTTAAATCCTGTTGTTCGTTTGTGAGTCGGCCGCAGATCGAGGTGTTTGGATGCGTCTGAAGTGGCCCGCACCCACAACTCTGATCTATCTATATAGAATATAGAATAGCGGTCGCCAAAACGGCTGATGTTAAAAAGGTATCAAACGACGCTCCGTAACCCATTTTCAGACGTCAAAAGTCGGAAGTCAGAGGTCAGATTCGGCCCAGTAGGCTCCGGGGTTGTTCTATAATAAACTGAGCGACGGATTAAGCCTCATTGGGTTCGTGGCGTGCCCGACCCTGAGATTTCATGCAGCTATTTACCCCCGTCGTGCGATAGTCTCCGCGTGAGGTCAACTAGAAGAGCTTTTAAGGAAGTTTACTTTAAGCTCTGGATGCCAGAAACGCGGGCAGAGCGCCATGCGCGGTTCGGCGAATCACTGGCCCACAGGAATTTTGACATCCTGGCGGCACTTTCCCGATCCTGGACCCGCGAATCATGAGTACGCTCGATTCATATATAGTCGACAAGGCAGGAAATGTCGCGATTTCCTCTGACGGACTTGCCTTATTGTCGCGTATCAAGGCCCTGGTCATTCCGTTTTTTGCCAGTACAGAGCAAGCCGTCGAATGGGGTTCTCATCTGAATCCCGACCAACGTGCGACGCTGGTGGACATCCAACGTACAACGAGCAACGCCGCAGTCGGCGAGCGCAACGTCCAACGCATGGTTCATCTTGCGACACAATCGCAGCTAATGCGGGAAGCGGCCGAAGCATCCCCTTGGCAGCTACCGACCCCGTGAACGTGAGTTCGCCCAGAGATGATCGCGACAGCGCACTGCTTCGAGTCAGGAAGATTCGGCGCAGATGACGCGAAAAGATATCCAACCGTGTGAGCTCTGAGGAATTTCTGTATTACACTTGTTGTCCTTTCTTTCTGTAGCACGTCGCAAGGATCGGGCAGTGCCGGTGCTATCTCGTGACCGATACCAAGATCAATCGCATCGCTTTCCTTGGGGATTATCTGCCTCGTCAATGCGGCATTGCGACATTTACTACGGACATCTGTGAGGCAGTCGCAGCCGAGTATCCCGATTGTGAATGCGTCGTAGGAGCGGTTAACGATCGCCCGGAAGGTTACGAATACTCGACGCGCATTCGTTTTGAAATCGACGAAAAGGAGATCGACTCATACCGACGTGCAGCGGATTTCCTAAACATCAATAACGTCGAGGTCGTCTCGGTCCAACACGAGTTTGGGATATACGGTGGACCGGCTGGAAGTCATCTGCTGGCTTTTTTGCGTGACGTACAGATGCCGGTCGTGACCACGCTGCATACGGTGCTGGGTAAACCTAACGAAGCGCAACGCTCGGTTATGGAGCAGCTCGATGCCCTCTCCAATCATTTCATCGTCATGGCTGAACGGGGGCGCGAGTTGTTGAAGGAAGTTTACGGAGTGTCATCCGAGAAAATCGATCTCATCCCGCACGGGGTGCCCGATGTCCAGTTCATTGACCCGACTTTTCACAAGGATCAGTTCGGGGTCGAAGGCAAAACGGTGCTGCTCACCTTTGGACTTCTTTCACCGAACAAAGGCATCGAATATGTCATTGAAGCGTTACCGACCATTCTCGAAGCGCATCCGAATGTCGTTTACATCGTCCTCGGTGCGACCCACCCAAATCTTCTTTTGCGGGAAGGTGAATCTTACCGGCTAAAGCTGGAGCGTCTCGTGGAAGATCGGGGAGTGAGCGCAAATGTTATCTTTTACAATCGCTTCGTGACACTGCAGGAACTCACCGACTTTATCGGTGCAGCTGACATTTATGTCACACCGTATCTTAACGAAGCCCAGATCACTTCCGGCACACTGGCTTATGCCTTCGGCGCAGGTAAGGCGGTTGTTTCCACTCCTTATCTTTACGCGCAGGAGTTACTCGCGCAGGACCGCGGTATACTTGTGCCTTTTCGCGACAGCGCTGCGATTGCCCAGGCAGTAATGCAATTTTTATCCGATCCCGCGATGATGGCTGGCATGCGAAAGCGTGCATGGAAACTGGGGCGCGAAATGATCTGGCCTGTCGTAGCTCGCCGTTACATGAAAAGTTTTGAGCATGCGCGTACCCGCTTAACTGGTTCCCCGCGCAAAGCCTTTGCGATTCTAACTCTGCAAAATCGTCCTTATGAACTTCCTCCGCTAAAACTCGATCACCTTTTCCGGATGACCGATGATACCGGAATTTTCCAGCACTCCATTTTTAACGTGCCGAATTACCGCGAAGGCTATTGCACGGACGACAATGCCCGCGCGTTCATTCTGACCTTACTGCTTCCGGAGATGACCAGCCGCGTCGCGCAAGAGGACATGGACTGCCTGGCCAGCACGTATCTCTCGTTCTTATGGGATGCGTTCGATCAGGAAACGAATCGCTTTCGCAATTTCATGAGTCACCGCAGGGAATGGTTAGAACGCGTCGGCTCGGAGGACAGCCATGCACGCGCCCTGTGGGCGATTGGGATGGCGCTTGGTCGATCGAAGAATGATGGCCATCGCAATCTCTGTGCGCTCTTGTTTCAGCGCGGCTTGCCCGTGGTGGAAGAATTCACTTCTCCCCGAGCGTGGGCCTTTGCCCTGCTCGCCATGCAGGAATACCTGCGCAGCTTTTCCGGCGACCGAACGGTTAATCAATTACGCGACGTGCTAACGACGCGACTACTAGATTTGTTTCACGCCAACAGCTCGAAGGAATGGCAATGGTTCGAGCCGGTCGCCACCTACGATAACGCCAAGCTTTCGCACGCGATGATCCTCAGTGGTCATTGGACTTCGCGCGGCGACGTCTTGCAGACAGGTTTGCAGTCGCTCCGCTGGCTGGTTGAAGCCCAAAAAGGGGATGCCGGACATTTCGCCCCAATCGGCTGCAATGGTTTTTGGAAACGCGGCAGCGAACGCGCGCGCTTCGATCAACAGCCGCTCGAAGCCTACGCAATCATGTCGGCCTGTCTCGAGGCTTTTGCTCTTACGCATGACAAGTACTGGAAGAGCGCGTCGCGACGTTGTTTCGAGTGGTTTCTTGGCCGCAATGATCTTGGAGAATCGCTGTACGATTCCAGCACGGGAGGATGTCGTGATGCCTTGCATCAGGACCGCGTGAGCCAAAACCAGGGAGCAGAATCAAGTCTCGCATTCTACTTATCGCTTGTGGAGATGACGCAAGCGGAAAGCGCGCAAGACTCAACGATCCTGAGTCATAAAGTTGGATGAAACTTCATCCGACGGGCATCCTTCTGCGGCCGGATAACAAGCGCGTAGTAGTGCGCTCCTTTATCTCAACCGATCCCACGCGGGTAGAACATGTCATCGCCCGCGCTCTTACGCTTAGCGAGTCGGAAACCCATGAGCAACTTTCGTTAGTGAGGGCGGACTTTAGCGGGAGACATATCGATCTTGATAAAAGTTGGCTACAACACTTCGAAAAGGTGCGAGCCCAGGTTCCGAATGGTAAAACGATTTCCAAAGCACGCCGGCTATTCATCGGCGCGCTTTTTTCCGGTGAGTATGCACTCGAATCGACCGCATTATTCAATCCCTCGATTGTGCCGCACCCTGACCAGACTGGTTTAAGCCAGGGTGAACTCCGTTTTATCTTGAGCCTGCGCTCGACCGGCGAAGGTCATGTCTCGTCGATCCAGTTTCGAGCCGGTGTGGTCCATCGTGATCACTCAGTTCAGATTGAGAAGACGACGCCTTTTGTAACACTGCCTGAGCTCAATCCCAATCCGACCTACCATAAACGCACCTTCCTGGACAAACTCAGTGAGATGGGGCTGGAGAACGATTGGGCCGCGTCGGTGATGGGACGATTAGGAAAGACCTTTCCATTTGATGAACTGGACAAGTCCATTCAACAAGCAGCGCCGGAAGCTTCGTCACACACCCGCGACGTACAGCGAACTTTGGAATGCATGCACTGGCTGGCGGAATCCAACTATGAAATTCATTTCAATCCTGCTTCAGAACTATCGGAACGCATTATCTTTCCGGTTTCACCTAACGAGAGCAATGGCATTGAGGATGCCCGCTTTGTTCGATTCGTGGAAGACGATGGTAGCGTAATCTATTACGCAACCTACACGGCCTACAACGGCCGAGTCATTCTCCCCCAGCTGATCGAGACCGCGGATTTCCTGCACTTCCGTATCCTGACGCTTAATGGACAGGCAGTGCAAAACAAAGGCATGGCTCTCTTTCCTCGACGCATAAACGGGCGCTACGCCATGCTCTCGCGACAGGACGATGAGAATCTTTTCCTCGCCTTCTCCGACAACCCGCATTTTTGGAGTGACCCAAAGCTACTACAAGATCCTCGCCAGCCCTGGGAGTTCGTAAAGCTGGGCAACTGTGGTTCGCCAATTGAAACCGAAGCTGGCTGGTTGGTGCTGACTCACGGCGTCGGTCCGATGCGGAAGTATTGCATCGGAGCTACCTTGCTCGACTTGCATGATCCTGCAAAAATTATCGGACGGCTCAAAGAGCCGCTCTTAAGACCAGAAGGCAATCAAAGGGAAGGCTACGTGCCAAACGTGGTTTATTCCTGTGGCTCCCTCGTCCACAACGGGCAACTGATCCTACCTTATGGCATTAGCGATACAGATTCCAGCGTTGTCAGGATCGAGTTAAACGAGCTTTTGGCCGGCCTTATCTAAGAAGGGCGCCTTCCAACGGCGCTTCTTAACAAGGGCTCGGCTTTCGTTTTGTTCGGCCATCCGCAAGCGAAGGGTTTTTCTGGGCACTCGCCGCAGATCACTTGTTAGTCCCAACTTTGATAGACTCCAAATCAACCATTTCGTCGGGTCCCATTGCCACGGCTGCACCCCGTTCCGATAGTCGTGCTGAAATTCGTGATGATAATTGTGATACCCTTCGCCGAAAGTCAGCACCGCCATTAGTAATGAATCGCGCGCGCTGCATCGCGTCGAATACGGTTGACGGCCGATGGTGTGGCAGGCGGAGTTAATCAGGAACGTGCAGTGTTGGAGTACGACGATCTTCGCCACGCCACCAATTAAGAAGCCACCTAGCGCGCCGGCCCATCCATCCCACAACGCGCCTAGCAAGGTGGGCAAGCCAAAACTCATCAGCACTGCGAGCAAGTTAACATGTCGATGCTGCCACATCACCAGCGGATCTCTCTTCAGGTCCGCCACGTTATCGAAGGGCGGTTGCGGCCAGAGCTTGAATAGCAGCCAGCCGATGTGGGCGTGAAAAAAGCCTTTGGTAATGTCGTACGGGTCTTCCTCGTGATCGACATGTTTGTGATGGCGCCGATGCTCGCTCGCCCACATCAAAACTGAATTTTCAAAGGCGGCCGCGCCGAAAATCAAGACGAAGAGACGGATCGGCAGCTTTGCCCGGAAAGTCGCGTGCGAGAACAGCCGATGATAACCGAGCGTGATGCTAAAACCGGTTACGGCCAGGAGCCCCGCCGCAACGGCGAAATGAAACCAATCAATTCCGAAATGCCACAGGTACCACGGCACGGCGGTGAGCGTTAGAACAAACGTACCGATCAGGAACGAACTGGTCGTCCAATTAATGCGGTGGATCGGGATCCGAAAAATCAGAGGAGAGAATTTCTAAAGAAGCGCGTTTTATTGAAGCGGCCGACCGAGAATAACGTCTTCCTTGTTCCAGGAGTGGACGGCGCCGCAGTGCGCGCAAGTGAACTTCTGCGTTTTCACTTTGGCCGTCGGCCAACGCTTCTCGTCAATTGTCCGGCCGGTGTCGGTCAACCGTGAGGTGGACGGACAGCGGACGAGCAAGCTCTTGATACCGGCGCCGACCTTCGCCTTTGGCCGTGGTCGCGGTGGATCGAATAGAAATCGCGTTGCCATGTCAGAGTCGATAAACGATCCGTGCCTTGGCGGTATCGTAAGGCGACATCTCCATCTTTACTCGATCGCCGATGGTTAGGCGAATAAAACGTTTGCGCATCTTGCCCGAGATATGCGCCAGAACGAGATGCTCATTCGCCAGCGCGACCCTGAACATGGTGCCAGGCAGCACCGACATGATCGTTCCTTCAATAGTGATCGCTTTATCAGGACTCACGATGTCGATCTTAGCAAGATTGCGAACAGCGCGGCGCTCACTTAAGCGCCGGCTGCGCAATCAATTCCGGATCTACCGGCGATCGCCTCCTGCAAAAGAGCGCTTCGCGCCGTAAGGACGCGGACGATCTTCTCGCGGACGAGCTTCGTTAACGTTCAGCGCGCGGCCGTTCAGTTCATGGCCGTTGAGCGCATTTTTCGCCGCACCGGCCTGCTCGTTATCATTCATTGTGACAAAGGCGAAGCCGCGCGATTTACCGGTCATCTTGTCCATCATCAGATGGACTTCGTTGACGGTGCCGTGTTTTTCGAACAAATCTTGAAGATCGTTCTCGGTGGTCTCAAAAGAGAGATTACCTACGTACAGTTTCATTGTGTTTGAATCTTGGAAAAAACTAGGAGCTACAGAGCCGTTCCCGGGAATCGGGTTTCAAACCACCAATGAGCGACGCTCACCTGACGATCTACCGTGCAGTGAAGTTAAACAGAGTGTTCCAATAAGACCGCTATTATCGTCTAGATATCCACCTAACGCAAATCGTCTAAAACCGAGGTCTGACGACAGAGATCAGGGGTCAGATGTCAGGCTTTCGTTCCCGCAGTCGCGAGAAAAAGCCGCAAACTAAGATGGCGTCGTCTGCGACCTTATTTTCTCCGCGCGAGAATCAAGAGACCACGCTCAGCCTGCCACCAATAGCCAAAGGCAAATCCGAGCTCTGGAGGCGGCGGATTTCGATGATAAATCTCGGCGAGCGCTGTCTGATCGTATTTTCCAAACTTTTCGCCGTGCGGAATAAAGCGACCGTAAAACTCGAGGGCCCAGCTTTTGTCGAAGGCACGCAACGGGATTCCCGAATCGTCCTGGACAATACAGCTGCTATGCCCAAGCAGGAAATTGCGGACGCCCGAGAAACCTTCGCCGTGCATCAGATACGAAGCGGCCTTGATCAGACTGACACCGGGACCGCGCGCGGCACACCAACGAAGGAAAGCGCTGTTCCCGCCAGACAGATCGGTTTTGAAATAATACAGCGTTTGCGAGCGGCCATCGTGGCTGAAGGTAATTCGAACTCCCTCAGCAGGGCTATGCACAAATGTTGTGTCGAGCACAGTAGAGCCGAGCCGAGCCAGAAACACATAAAGGATCGGAACGGTACCGGTCAGATTACTGCGACCGAGCGACGCTTTCATTTCCTCGGTCACGAAATAATGGGTGATCAGTAGCGTGCTCATCGAGTTGCGCAAAGCACCGAGGTTGGCGCTCAAGCTGTCGGCATTCATTTTGGAAACGTCCGGCACCTGACCAACCGGCTCCAGACCGGCGAGAACATAGGTGCTCGCATTCGGGAAGAACGCGTAGGCGTAGAGAAAGTCTGGGCCGCTGAACATGTAATACATCGTGCCGCCGCTGCGGTAGTATTCTGACGCGTGTGATCCCATCCAGGTCGCGATCGGTCCGAGTTGAAAATATTCCTTTGTCTTCCACGCATTATCCATCGCGGCGGCGTGTCCCTTCCAACGCTGATCTTGAGTAAATCCCGACAGAGGACCTGTTACCGGCAAGCCGGCAAGCAGCTTTGCCGTATCGTCGAGGCTGCCGGCGTTTTGCGCATAAACTGATCCGCAAACCGCCGCCAACATCCATGCGATTATTACTTTGCGGGATAATCTGGTCGGATTCACCGGCGTGCTTTTGCCAGATAGCGGCGCCCGGCGCAAGGGCGTTATCCGCAGGCTTGGGTGGCGGCTAGAAATGAAACGAGAGATCGCAGGCGCGGCTGGAGATCACCCGTTAGAATCAATGAGAGAGGGCGCACCGATCTCGGTGATCGCGAGATTTTATCTTTGCCTAACGAACTAAAACTTATACATCAGCGCGAAGCTGAAGTTATGTTCGCGAAGCTCGGCGCGATTGTGCGTCGAAAAGTCGGCGAACGGGACGCTGCCCGGTGAATTAAAGCTCACGTCACCCAAATCGATATATTCGTATTGGACCCGAACGCTCCAGTGATCGGTGAATGCCCATTGCATACCGCCGCCTGCGAACCAGCCAACATTGGTGTCCTCTTGTTCGTCGCCCGAAAGATAGAAGCCCGCGCCGGATGTGCTCACGTTATGAAGCCTCGACTCGTAGTCGACATTGCCAAAAGCCGCCCCGCCGGTCGCGTAAGGCAACCAGCGCCCGATCGCGTAACCAACACGTGGACCAACCGTGACCAAATAATTTGTTCGGAATGCTTGCTGGATGCTCTTGTCGCTCAGGATGGGGTTGGCGAATGTGTCGGAGTCAAACGAATCGCGCAGGAACATGTAGCCCCCATCCGCTTCAACACCGAAAACCCAGCAGGTCCACTGAAAATTATAGCCAAGGAATCCGCCGACTTCGCCGCCATCCGCATCAAGGTTGTCGGCTGAATGCATGCGGATGTTGGTCTGATCCAAAGGGAAGAGGTTATAGTCACCGGTCGGATCCAGAGTGGTATCGACGACCGAATGTTTGTATCCGCCAAAGGCGCCGATGTAAAAGCCGCTCCAATTGAAGCACTCCGGCTCCGGTGCCGGTGCGACCTCTTTCATTTCTTTTCCGCTCGGCAACGGCTCGGGGCCGCCGAACGCCGCAAGCGCTAGCGCGATGGACGCGAAGGTCGCGATAGTTGGGCAAGTTAGCTGTTTCATACGCGCCTTTTCGCCAAAATGCCACGTCGGGTCAAGCCCTATTTCTCACGATATCGTTAGGCGAGCCCTGTACAAACGAAAACCCTTCACCAAACAATGAAGGGCTTCGTTGTTGATCTTTCCCTAACAACTAGAACTTAAAGTTCAGGCCGCCCCGTACAATATCACCGCTGGTATCAAATTTGTACCGAACGAAGAAAATGGAACCCGTCGGTACGCCGTTAAACAACTGTGCCTGTGTCCTACTTGTGTCTCCGAGATCATAATGCAGGTACTCGGCTTTCACGCTCCAGTGATGGGTCAGCATCCACTCAAAACCGCCGCCCGCGGTCCAGCCTACATTCGTTTCAGTAAACTTGACTGGATAGGTGATGCCGTTATCGAAGTTGGTGTTCGCGGAATAATCGACATTGCCATAAGCGACGCCGCCGGTGGCGTAAAATAGCCAGCGGCACCACGGAGAAATACCAATCCTCCCCCGAGTTGATCCAAACCATTGCATGCGTTCGTGTGCAAACAGGAACGTATCCGGCCCGTTCCCAACGCCGAAGATATCGGGGAAATCAAAGCGTGTATCGTGGCCTTCGATATCCGCCCCTTGAAAGTCCGTCTCTATGCCAAGCACGAGCCACTTGTTCCATTGCCAGTTAAAGCCGGCTTGGCCGCCGCCAATGAACCCGCTTGGATCGGGGCTCAGAGTCGTCGGTTCCAGATCGGTAAACGTGACCGCATCAGGCAAAGGCTGAAAATGGGTATCCGCGTTTCCCCAACCGTAGCCAGCGTTTCCACCGAAGTAGAAACCGGTCCAGGTGAAATCGCACTCTGGCGGCGGAGCCGGTGCGATTTGTTTCATTTCTTTTCCGCTCGGTAACGGTTCGGGACCGCCGAGTGCAGTGAGTGCAAGCGCGAGGGACGCGCAGCCAGCGATTGTTAGGCAGGTTAGCTGTTTCATGACGGTTTTTTCGCAAAAGCTGAGCATGAGGTCAAGCCTCATTTAACGGGGATTGTTAGGCGAAATCTGTAAAAACGAAAACCCTTCACCTCGGTGAAGGGTTTCGCTGATTAATTTCTGCCTACCAAATTAGAACTTATAATTCAAAGCGGCGCGCACAATATTTCCCATGGTGCCCGGCGCCTTGAAATGGAAGGGTCCGCCGCCGAACTGATCAAACGCGTCGAAACTGTTATCATCAAGCTGGTAACGCAGATATTCACCCCGGATCGTCCAATGGCAGCCGAGCATATATTCGATGCCACCGCCACCAGTCCAACCTGACCTAAAATCGGTGCCGCCTGCATTGATGAGGTTGCCGCCGCAAGGTCCCGTGTCGCAATCGTCAATGACTTTGGTTTCCTCATTGACGCCGATCCATCCACCAGTTCCGTAAAACAACCAGTGACCCCAGGCAAACCCGAGGCGCCCGCGAACAGTCGTGTAGAAATCGCTGTCGGTTTTGCCGAAAGTGTCGCCGCCGGGAGACCCAGGCTCGGTCCCGCGGCCATCCAGGTTCATATAGCCGAGGTCGCCTTCCACACCGAGAACGAGCCAGTTCCATTGGAAATTGTAGCCAATCTGACCACCGGCAACCACGCCCGATTCATCGTAACCCCAAGGCTTTGGTCCATTGAATCCGTTGGGAACCCCGAAGTTGTAATCGTAGTCCTTGTCCTCGCTGTGACCCCATTGGCCGCCGACGTTCAAACCGATGTAAAAGCCGGTCCAGTTGCATTCCGGCAGAGGCGCCGGTGCGACTTGTTTCATTTCCTTTCCGCTCGGCAGCGGCTCTGGGCCGCCGAATGCGGTGATCGCAAGCGCGAGGGACGCGCATACAGCGGTTGTTAGGCAAGTTAGCTGCTTCATGGCGCTTTTTCTCCAAAAATACCCGGGCGGTCAAGCGTTTTTCGCCCTGAATTCCCTCGAGCTTCGTTGATCTTGGACAGCATCCGACGCCAGCATTTCTCCGGTACAGCAAACCACCGAGGCCGAATCGCTCCGACCTCGGTGGTTAAGCTTTCGTTTCGCCTAACGAACTAGAACTTAAAGTTCAAACCGCCCCGGACAATTTCGCCCGAGGTATCAAAGTTGTAGTGGACGAAGAACGGCGGGCCCTGAGGAACACCACCAACTAACTGGTTCTGTGTTCGCTTCGCGTCGCCAAGATTGTAATGGAGATACTCCGCTTTCACCGTCCAGTGCTTGCTGATCGCGTATTCAACACCGCCACCAGCTGCCCAGCCGGTCTTGGTTTCGGTGAAATCGACCGGATAGGTGACTCCGTTGTTGAAGTTAGTGTTGGCCGAATAATCAACGTTGCCATAGGCAAAACCGCCCGTGCCGTAGAGTAACAGCCGGCAGATCGGGGAAAAGCCGATGCGACCGCGCGCGGTTCCCAGCCACTGCAGACGTTCATGAGCCTCGAGAAAGCTACCGGCGGTAGGAAACGGCGTACCATTGTTCTGGATGATTGGACTTTGCGAGTCGTGTCCTTCGATATCGGTCCCCTGAAAATCCGTCTCCAGGCCAAGAACGAGCCATTTGTTCCATTGCCAGTTATAGCCGGCCTGGCCGCCGCCAATGAACCCGTCTGGATCGGGACTCAGCGTTGTAGGCCTGAGGTTAGCGAACGTGGCCGGATCGGGCCGCGGATCAAAATCCGTATCGGCATGACCCCAGGCGTAGCCAGCGTTGCCGCCGATGTAAAAACCCGTCCACGTGAAATCACATTCAGGCAGAGGCGCAGGTGCGACCTGCTTCATTTCTTTCCCACTGTACGCTTCCGTTCCTGCGAATGCGCTGCTCAGCGCAGTGCAAGCGAAAACGACACCCATTAAATGAATTAGCTGTTTCATGCGGCTTACGTCGAGCAAGATCAACGCCAGGTCAACAAATTTTGACGCGCTGGCGGTAGGGTTTTTTCCTACCTCGTCTACTAGGGCTAGGGCTCGAGCTTTCCGTTACCTTCGTCAAGGTAGATGGTCGACCCAACCCGCGAGGTCGTTAAGCGTTGCCGCCACCTTCCTCCGGGAAGTTTTCGGCTTGCTTCGATGGTTTGCGTTTCGGACTTCGGAATCCGCCCGTTCTTCATCGCTTCCGAGAGGATGCGGCCGTCCATACCCGACGGCGGCTTGATTCCGAGAATGGAAAGAATCGTCGGCGCGACATCGACGTTTCCACTCGGTACTTCGCTCGTTAGGCTGCTGGCAAAATCCGGGCCCGCTGTAACTAGCGTGTTGTGCATATCGAAGCGGCTCAAGGTCGCGTGAGTCCCCTTTCCTGCCGCGCGCTGCCAGTCGGCGTCGATCATTCCGGAAGCGCCAAACGGATTTTTGTCTTCGGTCCAACGAAAAGACATCACGACATCGGACGCGTGCTCGTTGTCGATCTTCGCCTGCGCGAGCGTGAATGTTCCCTCCATCGGCTCACGCGTAAGAATTACGCCGGCGAAATCCGTTTGCTGCAAAAATTCCACCAGCCGTCGTGTGATCTCCTCATCGTGGCCGACCACATAAAACAAAACTGTGCCGCCATTTCCGGCCAGCATGATTTGGCCTTGCTTCGGTGGATCGGTGAACTCCGTGACCGCATCAAATCCAGCGGCCTTCAGAATTTTAGGTAGTTCGATTTCGCGTGCGATGGTTGAGAATCCGTGATCGGAGACGACAAACAAATCCGTTGTCGATCTTGCATTGCGTTTGTCCAATGCGGCGAGCACTCGCGCGAGATTTTCGTCGCTGGATTTAATCGCGGCGAGCGCCGGCGGCGCGCCGGGAGCGGTCTTGTGTTCCGTGTCATCCGGTTCACTTAGCCAGAGCAAGGAAAAAACCGGGATCGCGTCTTTCCAGAGAAAATCGGTCAAGGCCTTCGTCGTCCAGACGTCACGGTCCGCGGCCTGTGTCGCGGGCGGGAACGGTCCGAGCAACTTTAAGAGCGAACTCGCCATTTCGAATGACACCGATTCTCCTGCGAAAATGTCCTGTCCGAGACGCGGATCGGCGTGCCGATCGAACAAGAGCCCAACCGTCTTCGCCGCGGCGATCGCGGTTCGGTCTCCTCGTGCATGGAGCAACTCCGCAATGGTCGGGACACCGACATACTTGCCAGCCGAAAGCTCATCGCCTTTGCGAACCACTTCAACGTTCTCGACGTCGATCGATTTTCGACCGTTGACGTCCGCGCGATAAACGTGGTTGGCCAAAATTCCATCGTGGTTCGGGTAATTGCCGGTGACGATGGCGGTTCCGTTCACGATCGTTGCGCTGGGGTAGACCGAATGATTGTTTCGAAAAAACACCCCGCTTTGGGCAAGTTTCCAAAGAGTCGGAGTGTTTTGTTCGGTGACGAAATCCGGGCGCATTCCGTCCCAAACCACAACCACGACATGTTTATCTGGGGCGGACGCGGCGATTGCGACTGAGGCAGCGAAAAAGATTAATAGAAACAATCGCGTCACCGACGGTCGCACCGGACAATATTAGTTTGGAATCGAGAGACGCGCGATTGAACTTTCGTTGCGACTGCGTGTCTCACCGACAATGAAATTTTTCATGCTCGTAGCGCTCCTTGCGCCGATCATCAGCGTCGCAGCTGAATCGCTGATGCCGACTGCCGAAGGCACGACCTGGAATTATGATCTTGTTCAGGAAAAACTAAGCGACAGCCTCGATCTGACCGAACCGAATGAGCTGGAACGAATCGCCGTCACCTATCGCCTGGGCGGAACTGAAAAGATCGATAACAAAGATTTGCGAAGACTCGAGATTTACCGTGGCGACGCGATCGACAGCGTAGATCTCATTGCTATTGAAGAACACGGAATCGTTTGTCCGGCCCGCACCGATGCTCGCGGAGGCGTTGTTAAATTGATCCCGCCGCAAATAATGCTCACAACTCCATTGGCGAAGGGGAAGCGCTGGATATTCGACGGAACAATTGGCGGAACAAAAGTAAGTCAGCGTTACGAAATTGCCGATGAAGAGGAGGTCCTAGTTCCGGCCGGAAAATTTCAAGCCTGGCGGATCCATTGCGAGCAAAGCGCGCCGGCGCCGGCGACGATCGACCGATGGTTTGTTCCGGGCACAGGCTTCGTGAAAGTGGCGACGGTGGTCAAAGGCGAGTCCGGCCTCCCCGCCCAAAGAACCTGGCTCAATCTGAAGGAGCTGCCGAAAGTCGCACCCCCGAAAAATGCATCGTCCAAACCCGACAAACTTTCAGCGGGCGTGTCGAGCGAACGACAAGGCGAATTCAAAACCGAATTCAAAGACAGCGCGCCCGCGGTTTATGCGCGTTGGCATGGCCGCGGCCTGCGTGATCAGGCTCAGATCCGAGTTGTTTTCATCGCTGAGAACGTCGCGGACATCTCTGCGAATTATCAGATCGACGAAATGGAGACCACCGCGCCGGCGGCAAATTCAGGGGGCACTTTCGAGTTGTCGCGGCCCGACGGAGGTTGGACAACGGGTGATTATCGCGTCGAATTCTATTTGGATGACGAACTCGCGAGCACGGTGAAGTTCAAGATCGGCAAGTAGGTGGATCGAGCAGTCCCTTGCTCGATGTTAAATTTTAGCGGCGAAGCCGCACTATCTTAGCATCGCCCGACGGAGCGGCCGATCCACCCGCAAAAATCTTGAATCCAAACCCCAAGGTCGTTTCATCTCATCTGAGAAGGACACACTATGAAAAAGCTTAGTATCGCATTCTTGCCGGGGCTCCTCCTGATTGCAGGCTGCCACGTCGGCGGCATCATGGGAAACGGCCACATTGTCACTGACACGCGGCCAGTCGCCGATTTTTCGGAAATTGAAGCGAACGGCGGTTTCCAAATCGAATGGCGGAGCGGCCCGCCGTCGCTTACGATCACGACCGATCAAAATCTTCTTCAGCACATCACCAGCGAAAATGAGGACCACCGTTTGCGCCTGCACTCGCACGGAAATATTTGGTCGAGCCACGGAATTAAAGTGGCGATCTCCAGCTCAACTCGATCCGGCGCCAAGCTGACGGGCGCAGCGCGGCTCACCGCAAACCAGCTTTCCGGACACAATTTTGCGGTTGAATCAACCGGCGCCGCGAGAGTCCACCTCGATGGAAGCGTGGACGATCTGGTGACTGATATGACCGGCGCCAGCAGGCTGGAGGCGGATTCGCTGCAGACCAAGACTGCTGAAATTTCCTCGACCGGCGCGTCGCGTGCAGAAGTGGCCGTAAGTGAATCGTTAAAAGTGTCGATCACCGGTGCCGGCAAGGTGACTTACTCGGGAAACCCGCCGACGATTGAAAAACACGTCAGCGGCGCGGGATCGATTAGTCACAAGGATTAATCCGGTCACCGGCAGCCGAGTTCGCGGGCGAATTTGTCCAATCGTTCGATCGTCGCGATGATGTCCTGCTCGGTGGTACGCGGATTAATGGTGCACAGCCGCAAAGACGCAGCGCCCCGCAGCGTCGTCGAGGTCAGCAATGCGTAACCGTCCCGCATCATAACGTCGACCAAGTGCGTCTGAAAGTCGTCATCAGTTCCAAAACGAAAACAAACCGTGGCCATTTGTGCCGGCGAAAGAATTTCCCAACCCTTCCGCGCGCGAAGTTCACGCTCTGCGATTTCCGCCAATTCAAACCCGCGCGTGATCGCTTCGCGAAATGCGGACAAGCCGAACGTTTGTAGCGACAACCAAACCTTTAACGCGCGAAAACTTCGGCTGAGCTGAACGCCATGATCGCCCGGATTGAACTCGGCGTCGTTGCGATGCACATCGCGCAAATAATCCGGTTTGATTTGAAACGCGGATTTTAAGAGGGCAACGTCCCTTACCAAAACGCAGCCGCATTCGAACGATTGGAACAGCCATTTGTGAGGATCGAGCGAAATCGAATCAGCCCGCTCAATTCCGCCTAAGAGCGCGCGCCCGCGCTCGGACAGGATTGCCGCTGCGCCGAACGCGCCGTCGATGTGCAGCCACATTTTTTCTGTTCTTGCGAAATCGGACAGTTCGACCAATGGGTCAATCGCCCCGGTGTTTGTGGTCCCGGCGTTCGCGACAATGCAAAACGGACGCAGACCTTTCGCCTGATCGTTCGCAATGGCCGCGCGCAAGTCGCGGATCGACAGTCGAAAATTTTCGTCGCTTGGAAGCTTGCGCGCTTGCTCTGGCAAAAAACCAATGACATGCAGGGCGCGCTCGACGGACGAGTGCGTTTGGTCGGAGAAATAAATTGTCGCGCCGTCGATTCGATCCTTGAGCAACGCATGACGGGCCGCTACCAGGGCGGTCAGATTCGCCATCGAGCCGCCGCTGACGAACAAGCCACCGGCCGCGTCCGGAAATCCGCAAATTCGAGAGAGCCAGCGCACCACTCCGAGCTCAACGGCCGCCGCGGCCGAACCGCCGAGCCAGGTCCCGTTGAAGACATTGAATCCAGCGGCAAGCGCATCCGCCATCGTGCTGACGAAATTATTCGGCCCGGGGACAAATGCGAAAAAGCGAGGATGATCGACATGCAGATTATTTGGAAAAACATCGCGCTCTAATTGAGCCAGCAGCTCATTGAAGTCGCGGCCGCTTTCTGGAGGGTCACTGGCGAATAAAGGAACGAGTTTTCCCGGGTCCCCTTTCGAACCGACGCGTTCACGTTCAATATTCGCAAAATGTTCAACCAGAACATCGACAACCCGATAACCAAATTCCCGCATCTCCTTGGGGGAAAGCTCGAGCCGCGATTGGTCGCTTGATGCCTTCTTCATCGCTGCTCTTATTTCATCGGCTCAGAGCCGTTGGCAAGATCGACGTCGTGCTATCGTCCGGCATGCTCGTTCCCTACCGCTTCGCGCTCGGAATTTTCATTGCCGGCTTAATCTTGAGCGGAGTAAGTGCACTGCCGCTGCAACGGGAGTTGTCAATCTTGAACAGATGGACCGGCAGTGGACAAACTGCGCCGACTTTCATTCCCACCCGCATCGGTGATTTCATTTCCTTCGTCCATTCGGGGATTGAAAGGACTTACCCGCAATTTCCATTCTTTGGGTACGGAACTGATTGGCTCGGCTTCGGCCATTTTGTCATCGCGGCTTTCTTCGTTCTTCCCTTTATTGACCCAATCAAATACCGCGCGGTGCTCCGAGTCGGACTGGCCGCGTGCGTCGGAGTGATCGTCCTGGCGCTGATCTCCGGACCTATTCGCGGCATCCCATTTTTCTGGACGCTGATCGATTGCAGCTTTGGAATCTTTGGCGCGATACCGCTTCTCTATTGCCTTCGGCTCACGAAATAAGAAGTGCCCGAACGAAGCCGAGTCATAAGGTAACCAATATGAGCACCGACACACTTTGCTGGACTGACATCCCGGTCACGAATCTCGATCGGGCGATCAAATTTTACTCAGCGGTGCTCGGCAGCGAAGTTCGCAAGCTCTCCGATGGCAAAGCCGAATACGGTCTGCTTCCGCACGACGAAGGAAACGCATCGGGTTGTCTTTGCATACGAAGCGACAGTGGCGGCGTGGATAATCGGCCGTCGGCGAACGGGCCGCTGATTTATCTTCTGGTCGAAGGGCGGTTAAATGAGGCGGTTGAAGCCGCGCGCAAGAACGGCGGCAAGATTCTGCGAGAGCGGCAACAAATCGGCGAACACGGCTTTCGCGCGGTTATTATCGATTCCGAAGGCAACCGCATCGCGCTGCACACGTCAGCGGCAGGTAGGGGCGATTGACCCCAATCGCCTGTGGCGGTTCGGTGAACCACCGCTACCTAACAAAGGATTTCCAAATCAGGCCGAGTAGTCCGCTCGCGAGCACGACCGGGATGATGTCGATCTTGTAGCGCAGCATCGCGACGAAGGCCACGATGCAGAGAATGATCGCGAACCAATCGATCAACTCGGCGTTCGGAAAGAAAACGTGCAACCCGAACCAGACCGCGAGATTCAAAATAACGCCGACGACCGCTGCGGTCACTGCCGAGAGCGCGCTGGCGAGTCTTTGATTTCCGCGAAGTTGCTCGATGTGTGGCCCGCCCACGAAAATCCAGAGAAAGCACGGCGTGAAAGTCGCCCACGTCGTGAGCAGCGCGCCCAAAGTCGCGGCTACTAGTGGCGAAATACCTTCCGGATGTTGCCACGCGCCCATGAACCCCACGAATTGCAAAACCATGATCAACGGGCCGGGCGTCGTTTCGGCAAGCCCGAGTCCATCCATCATTTGACCAGGTTTGAGCCAGCCATAATGAAACAGCGCTTGTTGGGCGACGTAAGGTAAGACGGCGTAAGCACCGCCGAATGTGACGACAGCCGCTTTACTAAAAAACAGTCCTTCCTTAAAGAGCGTGCTGTCCCAGCCGCGCAGTGCCCCGGCGATAATCGTTGGCGTAAGCCACAAAATCAGACAAATAGATGAAACCAAAACTGCGCGCTGGAGACTTGGTCGCGTGTGTGGCGGCGATTCCTGCTCGTCGCTGATTACCGACAATCTCCCCTGTTCGTCATGAGTAGCAGCGACTGCGAACTTACTTTTCCACAATATTCCGCCTAAGAAACCAATCGCGCCGGCTCCGAGCACGATCGCGGGAAATGGCACTTTGAAAAAATAAATTGCGACGAAGGCGATCGCGGCCAGCGTCCACATCACTTCGTTCTTGAGTGCCTTGCGGCCGATGCGAATGACGGCAACAAGAACGATCGCCGTGACGGCCGGTTTCAATCCATAAAAGATCGCCGCGATCCACGGCAGATTTCCAAACGCCGCGTAAATGTAACTCAGCGTCCAAAGGACGAAAATCGAGGGAATGACGAAGAGCGCGCCGGCCACGACGCCTCCGCGGATTTTGTGCAACAGCCAGCCGATGTAGATCGCGAGTTGTTGAGCTTCCGGCCCTGGGAGCAGCATGCAAAAGTTCAACGCGTGCAAAAATCGCGACTGGCTAATCCATTTTTTCTTCTCGACCAACTCCGCTTGCATGATCGCGATCTGTCCGGTCGGTCCGCCAAATGAAATGAATCCGAGTTTCAACCAAAACCGAAAGGCTTCGCCAAACGAAGGCGCGCGATGTCGACCCGCCGCGCCGTAGCCGTCTGGCGAAGGTGGCTCCTGCTCGTCACCGTCAGTTGAGTCGTTCATACTCGAAGGAGAAATGCGTAGAGCGCGTCAAAGCATTGCCAACCGCGGCGCAAGATCTCCTGATCGGACAATCCCTCCTTCCCCCACCCTTTTAGAACGCGGTCGACTCCGACGCATTCGATTCGCTCGAATTTTTCATCGTCGAGATCGGCATCATGAATCATTTGGCCGATCTTGTGCACTGTTTTGTCCCGAATAGTGAAGCCCTTTAAGAGCGTTTCGAATGTGCAATCGTCGTCTCGATGGGTGAAATCTCCGTCAAGCATGTCGAAGGAAACAGCGCGCCGATTCGCAGAGGGCGCTTTGGCGAAAATAAACTTCGCCCCGGGATCGATGAATTTTCTAATTAACCAGGCCGAACCGACTCGATCGATTTCCGGGCGGGGCCTCGTGACCCAGACCTTATTCTGATAATCTTGCCTCTTAACTTTCAGCGAAGGCAAATCACCAGGGTGCGGACCCTCCAGTTTGCCCAGAAGCACTTCGACTTCCCGCGCCCGCGGACAATTGAAAAAATCTGTTTGCCGAATTTCGCGAAATTGTTTTCGGATGCGATCGAACCTGTCGACGGAGCTCGACTTTTGCTTGCGGTTTTCCGCGACTGAACGAGCAGCCTGACGAAGCGCTGCGTACTCTTTCGCGCGGGCGGCATTGAATAACGCGACCAGTTTTTCATTCGAAAGCCCTTCAATTTCCCGGGCTCGAACGAGAGTGGCATCACCGCCGGCGTCGCGGATCTGCTGGGTCAGCCATTGGAAAGTTTCATAACACGGAGGCCATTCGGGCAGAACGTAAGTCGACGTCTGGAGCGGAATTGCGCCGGATTTCCTAAGTTTCCGCCAGATGGCGACGCGCTCGGCCTTATGGGTTGCGGGCAGCCGAACCAACAGCAGCAGCCAGCTGAGTTTGAGCTTTACCGGCATATGATATTATACCTATACTGTTGAGTTATAGATATAACAACATGAAATCACCGCCACGAATATTGTTGATCAGCAACTCGACCGTTCATGGCCGCGGCTATCTCGATCACGTCGAAGACGAGATCAGAAACTTTCTCGGGCGGGCGAAAACGGTTCTATTTTTCCCCTACGCTCTGTTTGATCGGGACGGCTACGCGGCCAAAGCGAAGGCGCGCTTCGAGGCCATGGGGTACTCGCTCGAGTCCGCACACCGGGCCAAGGATCCGAACGACGCGATCGAACGAACAGACGCAATCTTCATCGGTGGCGGCAACACCTTTCGTCTTCTGAAAGCGCTCCAGGACCTGGAGTTACTCGAACCGATTCGCCGAAAAATAATGGACGACGCGCCTTACATTGGCAGCAGTGCGGGCTCGAATGTCGCCGGACCAACGATCAAGACGACTAAGGACATGCCGATCGTGCAACCGCGATCGTTCAACTCGTTAGGGCTGGTCCCATTTCAGATTAGTCCGCATTTTCAGGATCCGGATCCGAACTCCACTCACATAAGCGAGACCCAGGAGGCGCGGATCCTTCAATTCCTCGAAGAAAATGAAACGCCCGTTGTCGGCATGCGCGAAGGCGCCTGGCTTCGGTGCGAGAACAATGCCGTTATATTAAAAGGCGAAACTGGCGCGAGGATTTTCAGGCGCGGCCAAGCGCCGGTCGAAGTTCGGCCCGGCGTGGACCTGGTCGATCTGGTCGGAGGTCCGAGTGGAATTTGACGGCACGCTACTTTTGAGTCGTAGCGACATTCGTCAGCTGCTGACTCTGCCCGAATCCATCGGTGCGATTGAAAAAGTTTTTCGATTGCAGGGCGAAGGGAAGATTCCCGCCTCGGGAATTTTGGGGATCAAAACCCGGGAAGGCGGCCTGCATGTAAAAGCCGGATTTCTTCCGGGAGAGAGAGATTTCATCGTGGCGAAACTCAACACCAATTTTCCTGGCAACCACGCTCGATTCGGGTTGCCTACAATCCAGGGCGTTATCCTCGTATCCGATGCTGCCAACGGGTTGCCCCTGGCCGTTCTCGATTCAATCGACATCACCATCAAACGAACTGCCGCGGCGACGGCGGTGGCGGCAAAATATCTGGCGCGAAATGATTCGAGCGTTGCGACAATTTGCGGATGCGGCGAGCAAGGCCGCGCCCAATTGCGAGCACTGCTTTTGATGCTGCCGATCAAGACGGTTTATGCATTCGATCTCCACGAAGAGACAGCTGAGAGTTTCGCCCGCGATTTTTCTAGCGAACTGAAGATCGACATCGACGCAGTTCGCGCATTGCCGAGTGCGATTCGAAGAAGCGACGTGGTTGTGACCTGCACAACCGCTAAACAATTCTTCGTGAACAAGGCTGACGTCGCTCCCGGTACATTCATCGCCGCGGTTGGCGCCGACGACACGCACAAACAGGAGATCGATCCGGCGCTTATGGCCGGGGCCAAAGTCGTCGCCGACAGCCTCGAGCAATGTTGTGCGATTGGGGACACGCATCACGCGATCACTCGGGGATTGATGCGCAAAGAAGACGTTTACGCCGAGTTAGCCGAGATTGTTGCCGGGGGAAAGCCCGGCCGCACTCACGATGTTGATATCATCGTTTTCGACAGTACGGGCGTGGCGATTGAGGACGCCGTCGTGGCCGCAGCGGTTTATGAAAAGGCGCGCGCGTCGGCTGTGCGGACACATTTTCAATTTGCCGCCTGACCTATGAAATGGATCACGCGCGAAAGAATCAAGGTCGATCGGGTCGCCTGCCCGTGGCTAATCAAAAAGTTCATCGACGCCGATGCGGAGTTCGTTTTTCTGCCCCGAAATACAAATTGGGCGGCGATCGACAATGGAATTGTGTTCGACGTTCCGAAGTGCGAGCTCGGGCATCATGGTGAAGATGTGTCGTTCAATTCGATCTTAAAAAGATATCGTCTCGACGATCCGGCGTTGCTCTTACTTGGCGAAATCGTGCGCGCGGCCGACTCGCGTCCGCGCGAGCCGCATCCCGCCGGCGAAGGCTTGCGCTGGATCGCGCATGGTTTTAGCGCCTTGGGACTAAGCGACCACGAAATCCTCGAACGCGAGTTCGTGGTTTACGATGCGCTATATCAGGAGTGCAAACATCGACGCAGCACGACGCGTCCGTCTTTGTTTGAAATCGCGAGTAAAATGCGATGAGGTAGAGAGAATGTTCGGGATCCACAATTTTGCTTTGTTCATTACCGCGGGCGTTTTACTCAACCTCACTCCCGGGCCGGACACAGTTTACATCCTGGGACGAAGCATTGCCCAGGGACGCGAGGCTGGAGTTGCTTCTGCGCTTGGAATCTCGGTCGGCAGTATTTTTCATACCTGCGCCGCTGCGCTCGGCCTCTCGGCAATTCTGGCGACGTCCGCGCTCGCCTTCGGCACGATCAAGTTACTCGGCGGCGCCTACCTGGTTTTTCTCGGAATTAGAATGATTCTCGATCGGCGAAAACAATTGAGCTTGCCCTCCGGCTTTCGCCGCCGCACAACGATCGCCGCGTTTCGCCAGGGCATTTTGACGAACATTCTCAATCCGAAAGTCGCGCTTTTCTTTCTCGCGTTTCTTCCTCAGTTCATCGATCCAGCATCGAACACGAAAGTGCCTGCGTTTATTCTGCTGGGACTAACATTTGTCGCCACCGGGACGATCTGGTGTCTCGTCCTGGCGTGGTTTTCTTCCGTCTTCAGCGAACGCTTGCGCAAGAACGAAGCGCTTTCGCAGTGGCTGAATCGAACCGCAGGCGCACTTTTCGTTTTTCTTGGACTGCGACTCGCCACCACCAGGTAACAATTCATCTCGATCTGTGTCGGGTATAGCCTTGCCGGATAAGGAAACTTTCCCGCGTAAGCGATTGTCCATCTTCGAACAACTGTTGAGACCAATCGGTCGAAAAATAAAACCATGAAGACACCAAAATTAATCACAATCGTCGCGATCAGCGCTGGATTCGCCTTCGGTGCTGCCGCCTACGGACACGGAGGCAAGGAAAAAGAAGAGAGCATCAACAGTTCTGATGTGCCGCAAGCGGTGCAACAGGCTGCTGACAAACAACTCAAAGGCGCTTCGATAGTTCGCTGGGAGAAAGAAGGCGCGAACTTCGAAGCCGTCGTCAGCAAAGACGGCAAAGAATGGGGTTATAAATTCGATGCCAACGGGAAGATGCTTGGCAAACACTCAGAAGCCTCAGAAAAGGGCGAAAAAGGCGATAAATACTAAGACTGAAAGGTGGATCGAGAGTCCCTTGCTCGATGTTAAAAGTGGCGGCGGAGCCGCATTATTTTTAGCATCGTCCGCGGAGCGGCCGATCCACCTTCTTTATTTATGAAAAGCCTGTTTCTCGGGGTCGCAATCTGTTGCGCAAGCATCGACTTCTCATCGGCCGCGATCGATGGAGCGAAGATCGATCAGGTCACGGGGCTGAAGGGCAAGCTCAACGAGAAGGAGGGCGTTTACAAAGTTACCTGGCCGCGCGGCGACGTGAAAGTCGTAGTCGACGGCTGGACCATGCCGCCATTCATGGGATTGGGGACGTGGGCCGCGTTCACGCAAGGTTCGAACACCGAAGCGATGATGATGGGCGACACGGTTCTGTTTGAAGATGAAGTGAACTCAGCCATGTCCGCTGCGCTCGACAACGGACTCAGTGTCACTGCGCTGCACAATCATTTTCTCTTCGATCACCCGAAGGTTTACTTCATGCACATTGAGGGTCAGGGCACGGCTGAAGACCTAGCGACCGCAGTGCGCAAAGTCTACGACAAGATTAGAGCGGTGCGGTCGGCGAATGGGCAACCTAAAGAGTCATTTGGAGGAAGCGCGTTGCCGGGGAAAAATTCGATCTCGCCCGAGCCGCTGAACAAGATCTTTGGAATGAACGGAGAAGTTAACAACGGGATGGTGAAGTTTAGCCTCGGTCATCCGGCGACAATGCATGGGATCAAGATCGATAACGCCATGGGAGTGAACACCTGGATGGCGTTTGCCGGCAGCGACGACGACGCGGTGGTCGATGGCGACTTTGCTGTGACTGAAGACCAACTGCAATCCGCGCTGAAGGCGATGCGGGTCGGCGGGATCAATATCGTCGCGATTCATTCGCACATGACACACGAACAACCGCGCATTTTGTTTTTTCATTACTGGGGACGAGGGCCAGCCCAAAAACTGGCCGAAACGATCCAGGGCGCATTCCCCGCTGCCGGCTTGAGCGGTGTCAGCACGGACATCCAAAGATAACTATATTCTGAAGAGAAATCGGTACCGGATAGCCGCGGCGTTGTCTTGCTGGATAGCTGTCGCCGCCGTTTCTGCACAGAAAGACGCACCGCTTCAATTGAAGCAGATAATTCCCCTGCCTGGAGTGGAGGGACGAATCGATCATTTCGCGCTGGATGCAGCGAACGACAGATTGTTTGTCTGCGCTCTGGGGAACAACAGTGTCGAAGTTGTCGATCTCCGCAAAGGCGAGCGAATTCATTCGATTAGCGGCCTCGGCTCTCCTCAGGGGGTTGCCTACGTTTCCGGACTAGATCGTCTTTTCGTCGCAAATGACAAAGACGGCACTTGCAAAATCTTTGACAGTAAATCGTTCCAACAACGGGATGAATTGAATCTGAACGATGACGCGGACAATGTGCGTTACGATGATGCTGCAAAAGGGATTTATGTCGGCTATGGCAGCGGCGGAATCGCGATCATCAATGCATCCGACGGCAAACAAATCGGCTCTATCAAACTTTCGGCCCATCCCGAAGCGTTCGAATTGGAGAAATCGGGAAAGCGAATCTTCGTGAACGTTCCGAACGCGCGTCAGGTTGCGGTGATCGATCGGGAAAAAGCTCAGGTCGTTGCGACTTGGAAAACGGATATCGCCTTCGCCAATTTTCCGATGGCCCTCGATGAAACGAATCACCGGTTGTTTGTCGGCTGCCGGCTTCCATCAAAGCTTGTCGTACTCAACACCGATTCGGGCGAAGTTGTTGCCAAGCTCGATATCGCAGGCGATACCGACGAACTCTTTTACGACGCCAAACGCCACCGCATTTACGCAGTTTGCGGCGCAGGCAAGGTCGACATTATCGAGCAAGCCGAGCCAAACCAATATAAGAGATCAGCTCAGATCGACACGGCAGTTGGCGCTCGAACCGGGCTCTTTGTTCCCGAACGCGACACCTTGTTTGTAGCGGTGCCACATCGTGGTTCGCAAAACCCCGAGATTCGGGCATATCATGTTGAATGACATCTTGTGAAAATGCGCCAAGGAAGGCGATGACCTTAAGAGCCACGCGGTTGTTAACTTGCGTGATGGCGCTGCTGTGCGGAACAGCCGTCGCCGAAGACCCTTATAAATTTGTCCGCGAAATCAAAATCGGCGGCGAAGGCGGCTGGGACATCTTGACGATCGATTCTGCCGCGCAGCGCCTTTACCTTTCGCACGCGACCAAGGTTGTCGTTGTCGATCTTACTAAGAACGCGGTAGCCGGCGAAATCACCGATACACCGGGAGTCCACGGGTTCGTCGCGGTTCCCGAATTTCAACGCGGTTTTTCCACGAATGGAAAAGAAAACAAATCGAGCGTGGTCGATCTTGCGACTCTGAAAACGATTTCGAAGATCGACACTGGCGAAAGTCCCGACGCAGTTGTTTACGAGCCGAATCATCGCGAAGTCTACATTTTCAATCACCGCGGAAATTCGGTCACAGTAGTCGACGCGAAAACGGAGAAGGTTGTCGCAACCATTCCGCTTGACGGAAGTCCGGAGTTCGCGGTCGCGGATGAAAAAGGCGGCCGCGTTTACTGCAATATCGAAGACAAGAGCGAAGTGGTCGCGATCGACGCGGCAAAACACCAAGTCGTCGCGCATTGGCCCATTGCTCCGGGCGAAGAACCGAGCGGCATCGCCTTGGATGCGGTGCATCACCGATTGTTTTCCGGTTGTCACAATAAGATGATGACGATGCTCGACACCGAGAGCGGCAAAGTTGTCACGACGGCGCCGATTTGCGTCGGAACCGATGGCGCCGCATTCGATGATGCGTCTCAGCTAGCCTTCGCATCCTGCGGGGACGGAACAACCACGATCGCGAAAGAGGAAACGCCCGAGAAACTCACGGTCGTTCAGACCTTGAACACCGAACGCGGCGCGCGGACCATGGCGCTCGATCCGCAGACCCACCGGATTTATTTGCCGACTGCGCAATTTCAGCCGGCGCCCTCCCCTTCGCCGGGGGCGTCCCCTGCCCGGCCAACGATCATTCCGAATACATTGAAGTTGTTGGTTTACGGGCCAAGCGGAAGTGACAAGTGAGTCCGAGCCGGACCGGCATTTGTGACCAGTGACCAGTTGAACTGGGCCATATTCTGCGCGCTGACCATTTGCGTCATGAGTGTGAAGTCTGCAAGCGCGCAGGGCGGGCCGCCGATGATTACCGACGATCCTGGCACGCCGGGCAATGGAAAGTGGGAAAACAATATCGCGATCGCATTTTCACACATACCCAACGAGTGGTCGATCGAAACGCCGCAGTTCGATTTGAATTACGGCTGGGGCGATCACATTCAACTCAATTTGCAAACCGCGCCGACAATTTTGAAGCGCAGCGATCACGGCCCAATCGGCGGACTGGGTGAAACGGAGCTGGCGGTGAAGTGGCGTTTCGTAGATGAAGACCGCAGCGGTTTCGACATGTCAATGTATCCGCGTGTCATCTTCAACATCTTTCAATCGTCAGTGCGCCGCGGCATCGCCGAGGACGGCACGCGCTTTCAAATTCCTTTTCAAATCGCAAAGACATTCGGTCGTTGGCATGTAGATGGTGAAGGTGGTCCACTGGCCAGCAGCGTCGGTCGCAGCGAATGGCTCTACGGGATCGTGGCCGGTTACGATCTCGGGAAGCCAACGATGTTGATGGCGGAGCTGAACGGCACCTCGCGAATGAACTTCACCCGCGACACTTTGACGGTGAACTTTGGACTGCGTCATCAGCTCGCGGAGACGCGTATCTTAATTCTTTCGTTCGGTCATGAGATTCGATCAGCCGGCGAGCCGACGGCGCTGATCGGTTACTTCGGCGTGCAGTTGCTTTACTAAATGGACTCAATGCGCTTTTGAAGCGGGCTTTTGCGGGAAGATCACGATCAGGGCGATGATCACCACCAGCAGCGCAAAAGATGCGGTCAAGCGGCTCAGAGCCAGCCCTCCTTCATGGTGAGGTTTGTCGAGAAAATCGCCCACCACGGCTCCAAGCGGGCGAGTCAAAACAAATGCCGCCCAAAACAAGATCACGCGCGAAGCGCTCGTGAGGTAGTAGAGAAGCGCGGTGATAAGGAGTAGACCCCCAAAAATTCCGGCAGCCCCGAGATAGCCCATCTCATTGGTATCCGCCACCCAATCGCCCAGGGCAGTTCCCAACGTCTGCGAGAACATGATTGTCACCCAATAAAAGATCTCAACCTTCGGCGTATTCACCGTTTCGATCGATATACTCCCTGTCGACCAACGCCAGATCAGCAACGACCCAATCACGCAGGTCAGCAAGATCGCCGAGCCGCCGGTGTAGCCGATTCCCAGCGATCTGTCGCAGTAATCAGCCAAGGTGGTGCCGACGGTTGTCGTTGCGACGATAGTGAGCCAGTAAAGGAAGGGATGAAATTTTCTCGCCTTAATCTGCACGAGCACCGCGGCGATAAAAATAACGCCGAATATTGCCGTTCCAATCAGATAGCCGGTGCCCTTGGCCTCGGCGGTCGTTTCGCCAAGCCACGACATGGTCACGGCGTCGCCGCCGGTTTCGCCCAGCGTGGTCGCCAGGATCTTGATGATCCAGAAAAGGAACGTGACCTGCGGTACCTTTGCGACGAGCTCCGAGGTGCTCACGTCGACCTTGTTCGAAACAGTCGAATTGTCTGAAAGGCGATTATTCATGGGTTGTGATGCGGCGTAGATTGAAAATCGGGTCAGCTTCCGGCGGAGCAAACGAGAATTGAAGTGTCTAAGACACAAACGCATCTCGGCAGATAATTAGCCGTGAGATGGAATCTTTGGAAACGCAGACGCATATTCCCTAAATCAAGATCGACAATCCGGCGCGGGCTTCGACAATAAAGCTCCGGAGGCCGTCGCCAATACGCCCGGCCGCGTAGCAAAACCACGCTGACATGGAATCGGAGGCTCGCCCGCCAACACCTGATCAGAAAGCGCAAAGCAAGCCGAGGAATGTCTGGCTTGCCGGCGTGGCCGATTTTTTCGGACTAAAACGCAATCTCGTCATCCTCCTGCTCGTTATTTTCGTCATCGGCGCAGGCGAAGAACTCTGGATGCGATTCATTCCAAAGTATCTCAAGGAACTCGGCGCCACGGTTCTCGTAATCGGCCTTTATGATGCGATTAGAACATTGCTCGGCGCGGTCTACGCCTATCCCGGCGGCGTGGTGGTCGATCGCTGGGGACACCGCCGCGCGTTTCTGATTTTCAACATCGTTTCGATAATCGGTTATGCCTTCGTGCTCTTGTCTCCACATTGGGGAGCTGTCATCGTCGGAATGTTTCTCTTCCTTTCCTGGAGTTGCTTTTCGTTGCCGGCGACTTTCTCTCTGGTCGCGGCCGCGCTCGAGGCCAATCGCCATTCAATGGGCATCGGCGTTCAGTCAGTAATCAAACGATTGCCGATTATGATCGCACCGTTCTTTGGTGGAATGTTGATCGACCACTTTGGCGTCATCGACGGCGTTCGGATCGCGCTGGCTATTTCAATCGTTCTTTCCGGGGCGACGATCTTCATTCAACGCGAGCTTCGTGACGAACCAAAAACTGAAGCGGAACCGGTCGAGCAGTGGAGCTTTTGGGAAAGTCTGCGCGAGTTCAACAGCCCGATGCGTCGACTGCTATTGAGCGACATTCTGGTCCGGTTTTGCGAACGGATTCCGTACGCGTGGGTCGTGATTTTTGCGATGGATTACGTCGGAGTGAGCGGCAAGCAGGTTGGAATGCTTACGGCTGTGGAAATGCTGGCCGCGACCCTCTGCATCATTCCGGCATCGCATTATGCCGACCGCTATGGCCGCGAACCTTTCGTCATCGTGACGTTTATCATGTTCACGCTTTTTCCGGTCAGCCTGATCGTCGCTCGCGCCTATCCGGCGTACAGTCTTGGGTTGTTGGTTGTGGCCTTTATGATCCGAGGCCTCAAGGAATTCGGCGATACTCCACGCAAGGCGCTCATCATTGGCTATTGCGATCCGCTCCGATGCGGGCAGATGGTCGGCGCTTATTATTTAGTACGCGACCTGATCGTCAGCTTTGGTGCAATCGTTGGCGCCTACCTTTGGGCGCGGGGCGCGGAACTGAACTTTCTTGCCGCCACCGCGCTCGGAATCGCCGGGACAATTTTCTACGTCAAGACCATTCGCGACCAGCGCTTGGACGAACTGGAAGACATCAAAGAAGAAATTTCCCGGCGGCGCATGAAACCCTGATTAAAGCCCTTCGGGGTCGTATCTAAACATTACGCTCCCGCTAGCTTGCCAAGCCGTAGCCTTGGCGAAGGCTGGTTCATCCAGAATGTTCCCTGGATGTAGATTGCCGCAAAGCGGCATGATTCAACATTTCTATTTCGAGCCCGACGGCACGTCGCTGGCGTCGCCCAAATATTCCCAACGCTGAAGCGAGATCGGAACGTTGCCGTTTTTCCACACGAAATCGTGGAACGCGCGAAGATTGAATTGTTCGCCCTCTTTTATGCGCGCTTCTGCAAGAAATTTTATGATTTGAAGCTTTCCGATTTGGTAATCGATCGCCTGTCCGGGGCCGGTGGCGAACGCGATTGCTTCCTGTCGCGCAGTCTGCTCGTCCATCGGAACCTTTTCCTGCAAATATTTCGCCGCCTGCTCGAGTGTGAACTGCCCAAGAGCAAGTTTCACGTCCACTTCGACACGGAGCGCACGCAAGCGCATGAAATTGTAAATGATCTCGCGGGTGTGTGGACTGTCGTCGAACAATCCGGCCTGCAACGTCATTTCCTCGGCATAGAAACCGAGGCCTTCGTTTGGACCGGAATCATAATAATGCCGACGAATCGGGTCTTCGTGTTTCCAAGAAAGGCAAAGCTGTAAATAGTGGCCGGGAATTCCTTCGTGGACGCGGATCGGGCGCGGATCCATTGCGGTAGCGCGCCAGAAATAACCGAGTTTGTCTGACGGTTCAGGGACATAGCGAATGCAATTCTCCTTCAAGCGCGACGGCGAAGTGAAATCGTCGGTCTCACTGAATCCGAGCGCGCGCAAATATTCCGGCGTCGCCCGCAAGGTGTAGTGCTGAATCCAGTCCGGAACGGTAACAATGCCGCGTTCCTCGAGAAATTTGCGGACTTGAAGTTCCTTTTCCGCAGCATCTGAAATCCAAGCATTGATGTCGTCCGCGATCTTCAGCGGCGGGACATCTTTGTTGCGATTTCTCTCGTAAACTTCAAAAGCAACCGCGCGGGCCCATTCCTGTCGTCCCATGGCCAGAAGTTCTTCCGGCGAATACGGCATCAACGCCACATTCTTGAGAAACCAAACGTAAGGATCGCGGCCCAGTGCAGTTTGCGGCGGCAAGGACGGTAATTTTTGCTGAAGATCTGCGCGAAATTTTTCGAGCGCATCCGCTGCGCGGTCGACGGCGCCGCTCAATTCCGATGCGTTCAAGGTGGTCGACGGCCGCAACGCATTTGCCATCTTGTGAAGACGCTCACGAATGCCATCGAGCGCCTGGATTGTTACACTGGCAAATGGCGCGGGCGGTTTATCAAGATTCGCTTCGCCCGCTTCCAGAATGGACGGAATATTCTGGATTCGGGTGAGGATCTCGCGGCTGCGCGTTTCATCATAAGGCGCCGGAACAGTCAACGCCTCGGCGAGCACGGTCAGAGTTTGGCCGACGTAAAATAGCGGATCGCGTTTCCAACCCGGATTCACATCGAGCTCCCACTGAACCCGTGCCAAGGCGGAGCCGATCAACTTGTAATCGACTTGCTTTTGGATTGGCCACGAGTGGCTGTCGATCTTCTTCCAGCGTGATCCGAACCCGGCGAGATCGTGTCGTCGTTTTTCAATGCTGGCGCGTGACCAGTCACGCATTCCGCCCGGCCGCTCCATTCGCGGAACGTCATCTCCATTGAACGGCGCATATTTGGCTCGCCAGGTCCAGAAATCGCCTGCCAGTTTGTCGAGCGAATCCGTTTGCTGTGCGCAAACGGAAGATGTCGCTGCGATTGCCAAAAGGAGTACGCAAAAATTCTTCATCTCGAGTTCTTAATCCGCAGTTTGCCGAACCGTGATCACTGCCGGTGCGCGGTCTGGCCGGTACATCGACGCGCCGTAACAGATTGCCGGCGCGTTGGGCCGAGCGTAACGGATTTTCTGCAATTGCGCGTCCCAGTGTTCCATGTAAGCACAGTTGGCGGTTTTACTCGCCCCGGTAATGGGGACAAAACGATTTTCCGTGAGAGTGAGGAAGGCCGCCTCACCCGGCAACGGAACTGGCGCCGCCCAATTCGGAGACAGTCGAACAAGGCGTGGACCGTTGAGATCGAGCGCAAAGGACGTGTCGCCATCGGTGCTATTCAAATGCAAACCGAAAAACGCGACGCGCAGCAAACCTTCGAATAGAAATTGGCGATCCGGATTTCGACTCTCGTGCAAGATTTCATAAGCACCAACGAAGCCCGGCAACGTTCCGAAATCGGCCTGAATTCCAGTCTTTAAGTAACGGATCACGTAATGCTTGCCGTGTTTCTCGCCATTGACCCGGTCGTCGGGGTCGCTCGGATCCGCGCGCAGGATCAATTCCACCGAGCCATCGGGCGCTTTGTAACTTTTCCGCCCGCCAATCAATCCCGCCGGACTCATCAACGCCGAAGGCGACGGTGATTCGGTCGCGGGCGTCGCATCGCGATTCGTGAAATAAGGCGAAGTTTTTGTTTGTTCGTACCAATCCGGAGCTGAGTCGAGTTTTTTCAGGTCGGTGCCAACTGGTTGGACGCTCCAGAATTCAAGCGGAATGTTATTTGATTTCTCGCGGGTGAAAACGATGCTCACGCCGTCCGGCGCAAAAATTGGATCGACGTCCTGTCCCGTGTTGTCGTTCGTCAATTGTCGCAAAAATTTGCCGTCATCGCGATAGAGATAAAGATGCGAATGACTCATGCCTTCAGCCTGCAAATAACGGATCGCGACCACAATTTCCGAAGCGGCATGCAGATCGGCTGCGATGAAGGACGTTGCGGCGGCAATTGCGAATCCGGCCTTAAACCTCATCAGCGAAGCGGCAATTCGATTGCACTGGGGTGCTCGGCGTCATGATGGATTTGCACGTGGCAGGTTCGGGCATCCTTGCCCGTTTCATCAGCAACGACGCCTCCCGAGCAGTAGTTTTTTTGCCAAAAGATCGAATTCACCGCGGTCACGACAAGCCGCAGCCGGCTGCCTTTCATCAGGTTTCGGGCGACGAACAAGCCCGGATTGAAATCGCACTTCACGATCTCGCTCGGCTTCACCAGTTTCGCCTCCCGGAGTGAATCGCGATAACGAAGCCGTCGAATGTCGCTCCAGAGCGCAATGCTCGTTCCATCGGGCTGGATTTCGTAGAGATCCGCTTCAATATCGACGTCTGGGGTATCGATGGAAACCCACAGTGTGACGGCCGGGCAACCGATGAGTGGAGTTTCGTTCGACAACGAATCGGTGTGATACACCAGACCGTCGTTTCCAATGCTGAGCGGCAATCTTTGATCGAGACCAGCGTTCTTATCATTTGGCTCAGTGCCTTCGACTTCTTCGCCGCGCCGCGTGTCGAGAGGATCGTAAACAAACTCGTCTGCGCCGCCCTTCGGCTTTGACTCGGCCAACGCACCGGACCGGAACACTCCGTTGGCGTCGCCGTTCCTGGAATCAAAGTAAAACGTCTTCGAGTTCGCGATTAGGTTTTCGTACTTATCGGCGTATTTCCATTCACCGTTCGCGCCAGAATTCCCCGACGGGATCAAATAATAGGCCACCTGATTTTTTAAGAACTGCGGCTTTGCGCCGTTTTTCATCGTCCAGTCGTACCATTGGCGATGCAGATCGTTCAGATCGAGGACCGCATCCTTGCCAAACTTCACGCCGGATACTTCATCGGTCGGCGTCCGCGTGCCGGCGTGGTCCCAGGGCCCGATGATCAAGAAGTGTTTGGCCCGCGCTTCGGGGGAAGCATTCGCCATATGGTCGCGATAAAACGTCATCGCGCCCAGCTCATCGCCGTCGTACTGGCCGGTGATCGTCAAAATTGGCAGCGTGAGTTTCTTGAACTGATCGACAGTTGGAACCATCGCGTCATAGTAAGCGTCGGCGGTTGGGTGTTTGAGAATCCGTTGAAAGCTTACCGACGGATTTCCAACGAATGAATCGAGTGCTTTGAACGCGATGTGTTCCTTGTAAGCGTCGAGAAACTTCGTGCGCCAGAACTTTGCGTCGCCGAAAAGATTAACCTGACCGGCCTTCCCACTCGTGAAGGTAAACCACTGCATGTCGTAGGTCTCGCCGACGTTATCCAACGATGGATAATCGAGAGGTGGATGCGCAGCCGCCGCCGGAACAATCGTCGTCAGATGTTGCGGCATTTCCTTTGCCGTCGCCCATTGATCGAATCCCGCGTACGAACCGCCCCACATCGCGACCTTTCCATCGCAAAACGGTTGCTGAGCGAGCCATTCGACGACGTCATGGCCGTCGTGCGGTTCCTGGGCGAACGGTTCAAATTCGCCCCCGGAATTCCCGCGACCGCGAACATCGACAAGCGCATAGACGTAGCCGTGCGACGCGAAATACGCCGCCCGTGGATGATAGCTGTCGGAAATGTAGGGAGTCAGCGTGAAGACCACCGGCGCCTTCGGCACCGAACCATCCGGCGTTTTCGGGAAATAAAGCGTCGCGTTGAGCTCGACTTTGTCGCGCATCGGAATTTTGACGCCCCATTTTATGTCGTAATCGGTGGTCGGCAGTGGAGTTGTGCTCGCCTCGGATTTTGGTTCCGGAGACGGGCCTTTGGTTTCGGCGATTGCCGAAGCGAAAATCGACATCGTTAAAGCAACACCGAAAGACAAAACGGGGCGTGTCGGCATACGACTGATTCAAACGAAATCAGCCCGGCAAAACAACGATCAAAATGCGTTGTCTTGCTTTCGCGTGACGAAGTTTCTATACCGCCAATATGAAATCGCCCGTCGCCGTCATTCGTTCGATCTTTGCTCTTCTCGCAGTTGCGTCTGCACTTACGACTCAAGCAGCTGAGAAAACCATCGTGCTCAAAGCCGCGCGCTTGTTCGACGGCAAATCAAAAACACTCGTGCAGAACGGGGTTGTAATTGTTCAGGGGAACAAGATGGTCGACGCCGGCAGTAACCTGTCGGCGCCATCGGACGCACAGGTGATCGATCTCGGCGATGCAACGCTGTCTCCCGGATTTATGGATGGGCACACGCACCTCACACTGGATTTTTCCGGAAACTACAACGAGCGCCGCCTCAAAGAGCTCGATCTGAACGTTTCCGAACAGGCGATCATCGCGACGACGCACGCGCGGGCAACAGTCGAGGCCGGATTTACAACCGTGCGGGACCTGGGCAGCCGATTTCCGAACAGCCGTGAGTTTGTCGATGTTGCATTGCGTAATTCGATCAATAAAGGCGTCATCGTCGGTCCGCGGATGCTAGTCGCGACAAAAGGAATTGGCGCAACCGGCGGACATTTCGATCCGACCAGCGGTTTTCGCGATTTTTTATTCGGCCATGAACCCGACGAGACGGACGGGATCGCCGACGGACCCGATGCGGTCCGCAAAGCGGTGCGATTCGAAGTCAAAAACGGCGCGGATGTGATCAAGGCGGCAGTCTCAGGCGGCGTTCTGTCGTTGGCCGATGAGGTCGACACGCCACAATTGACTCCGGCTGAGATGGTGGCGCTGGTCGATGAATCACACCGTTTGCGCAAGAAAGTGGCGGTCCATTGTCATGGCGATCAGGCAGGGAAGGAAGCAATCGAGGCCGGCGTCGATTCGATTGAACACGGTTCGTTCCTGAAACCGGAAACGCTAACGCTAATGAAAAACAAAGGGACCTATCTGACGCCGACGCTGATGGCGACGGAATGGATCTTGGGCAAGATCGACAATTATCCGCCTGCCCTGCAGGCGAAGGCGAAAGCAGCCGGCGCTGCGCGATCGGAAATGTTCCGCAACGCGGTGAAGATAGGGGTGAAGATTTCCTTCGGCACAGACGCGGCCGTTTTTCCGCACGGACAAAACGCGAAGGAATTCAAATTAATGGTCGATCTGGGATTGCCGCCGATTGAGGCGCTGAAAACGGCAACAGGCAATGCGGCAGATCTGTTCGGTATCGCGCAAAAAGTTGGAACGCTGGAAAAAGGCAAACTGGCGGACGTCATCGCGATGCCTGGTGATCCCACCGCAGACATCACCGCGACCGAACGGGTGTCGTTCGTGATGAAGGAAGGCAAAATCATCCGAAACGGTCCGCCGAGCGCTTCGCCCGTCGCCGAGACAAGTGAAACGCCGTCGGATATTCCGGCTGACTAGAAATTAGCGATTAAACGCGACCGCGACGCGAGCAGAGTTGCTATTCGCATTTATATAATAGAGCGACACGCCACCGGCCGAGTACACCGGATAGAAAGTGTATGGCTGGCCGTCGAGAAAGACCGGATCATCCCAGTCAATGGCGACCGGTCGTGAAACCGAATAGGAACCAACCGCGACGGAGTCGCTGAAATTGATTGACCGCGTATCTCGAAAATCACCGCGGCCATTTAGCAAAGTGCCGCCTGCTCCATTGTAAGGTGTATATCTCCAGTTCCGGACGCCGTTCGTCGGAAACCAATCTTCGTTGAAGACTTCGTTTTCACTCTCGAGCGGAATACTTCTGTAGACAACAGTTCGCGTCCCCACTTGATCGATCAACGCCGGCTGAATGTGATCTTCGCCAGCGAAGCGGTACGAGTAGAATGCGATCTCGTAATCCAGGCCGCCCCACTGGCTTAAATTGATCGGACGACCGAACGAAACATCGAAGACCAAAACGTGCCGATGATGTCCGGAATGCGACATTGGCTCATTTGACGAAGCATTAACCTGACGGGTAGTTGCTGCTTCCGCTGCAGCTACTTCTTCTTTAGAGGCGACAAGGTTGGAGTCGCGAAGCGATTTGATCAGCGCATCGCTGGCGCCCTGCGACTTGAGAAGGTTCTCCTGTGGCTGAGTGAGAGGATGGAGGAGTTTCCGTTCCGCAACCTCGTTCTTAATGGAAAACTCCGGCTCGTGCATTCGAACCAGCAGCGAAAGCTCGCTGAAGCCGACCGGGCTGGCCTGAAGTTGAGAGGAGGCAAATAGGGAAGCGGCCGCGATTAAGAAACTATAACGAGTGGGGCTTTTCATACTACCCGGGTTTTACCAAGTTCAGTAGAGGTTTTGCAAGCCTAAAACTACCGCCCGGACGGGAGAAAAACGGCTTTGACAGCCGCCACCTAAGCTTTATTGTGCGCTCCCCAATTAACCGCAGGAGAGCCAAAAGCTCGTTCGGACTGCAAAAAATTATGCAACAGAAACGCAGCAAACGTTATCGCGCCGCCGCCGAGCAGGTGGACCGCAAAAAAGCTTACAGCATCAACGACGCTGTCGCGACGCTGAAGAAATTTCCGCCGACGAAGTTTGATCAAACGGTCACGGTTTCCTTCCGACTCGGTGTCGATCCAAAACAATCCGACCAAATGGTGCGCGGCACGTGCGCGTTACCCCACGGCAGCGGCAAAACGGTCCGCGTGCTCGTGTTCGCCGAAGGCGCCGGTGCCAAAGCCGCCAAAGAAGCAGGCGCGGAGCACGTCGGGTTCAAAGATTTGATCCAAAAGGTTCAGGAAGGCTTTCAAGATTTTGACGTCGCGGTTGCGACGCCCGCAGCGATGGCCGAAGTGCGCAAGCTCGGCAAAGTTCTCGGCCCGCGCGGACTGATGCCAAATCCGAAAGCCGGCACGGTTACCGATGACACGGCGAAAGCGGTCCAGGAAGTAAAAGCCGGACGAGTGGAGTTCAAACTCGACAAGAACGGGAACGTCGCGGTACCGGTTGGAAAATTTTCGTTCGAAGAAAACGCGCTGGTAGAAAACAGCAACGCCGTGATCGAGGCGGTGGTTCGCGCGCGTCCCGCGACCGCGAAAGGCCATTATGTTGACGGGATGACATTAAGCGCGACAATGTCGCCCGGCCTGAAACTTGATCCGTCGCCGTACCTCGCCGGCCAGGCAGCCTAAGACCATGAGACCAGAAAAAGCCGATATCGTTAAAGATCTCGCGAAAGATTTGAAGGAATCATCCTTCGTGCTGGTAGCCGACTACCAGCATATGAAGGTCGACGATTTCAGCGAACTGCGGAAGCGACTGGCCGCGGCGGGCGCGGAAGTGCACGTCGTTAAAAACAGTTTTCTCAAGCGAGCGATGGCCGACTCCGGCCTGACGACGGCCAACGGTGACCTTACCGGTCAGACCGCGGTTGTGACGGGTGAAAAAGACGTCGCGCCAGTGGCGAAGGTTTTGAAAAAATTCGCAGGGGAATTCAAGAAGGCGATGCTGAAACTCGGCTTCATCGACCGCGCGCAGGTAGCGACGAAGGAGATCGAACAACTGGCGGATTTGCCACCGCGTGAAGTTTTGCAGGCGCAATTGCTCGGATTACTACTATCGCCGGCGACGAAGTTGGTTCGATTGCTAAACGAACCGGCATCGGCATTCGCCAGATTATTGAAAGCGAAAAGCGAAAAGGAGGGCCCGCCCGCGGCGGAAACGCCGGCAACGTAACAAATTTTCTGTAGTCGCGTCGCGGTGCGACGCGAGCGGCCCGCAGGGCCGCGGCTACAGCAACAAAAACTGTCCGGATCGGCGGCGGTCGATCTTAAATTTTCGGGAGCTCCCGGAAGCGGCAATTGGAGGAATAAAATGGCAGATACAGACAAATTGGTGGAGCAACTCAGCGGCTTGTCCGTTCTCGAGATTGCTGGATTGGTAAAACAACTGGAAGAGAAATGGGGCGTCAGCGCGGCAGCGCCGGTGGCAGTCGCGGCGGCTCCGGCGGCGGGCGGCGGAGCTGCAGCTCCCGCAGCCGAGGAGAAAGCTGCCTTCGACGTGATCCTCAAGGAAATGGGCGCGAACAAGATTGGCGTAATCAAGGAGATCCGCGCAGCGGTGCCGGGACTCGGATTGGCCGAAGCCAAGGCGCTGGTCGAAGGGGCACCCAAACCGATCAAAGAGGGTGTGACCAAGCAGGAAGCCGAGGAGATCAAGAAGAAGGTCGAAGCGGCCGGAGCGAAGGTCGAAATTAAGTAACACTTCGTCCGTAGCTGCGGCGCTCTGTCGCTGCGTTATAATAATTTTAACAACATCGCCCCGACAGAGCGGGGCGGCTACAACGCCCTTGCAAATTGATCTTGCCAGGCGGCCGTTTTGGTTTAGTCTCCACTGTTGTTAGAAGTAAGAGGACTTATTTTTAACCTGCAGATTGCTGGAAAGTTTGAATTGGCAGCAAAACGGTGGTGGTCGATTTGACGAGCCGCTGTTTTGATGTCATTTTTGCACCCCTCGCTCTCCGGTTGATGCCGTAAGCTCTGTGCGCGTACGGTCACAATTTATTGTGGGCTGGCGCGAGTTTAACCCCGTGGCCTGGTGATTATGTCAGAACGAAATTCGGAACGCATCCACTTCGGAACAATTAAGGAAGCCATCGAGCCTCCAAACCTCATTGAGGTCCAACTCAACTCCTACGTCGATTTCCTGCAAAAGGACGTCCCATTTGCCAAGCGCAAAAACCACGGGTTGCAGGCGGTCTTCAAAGAAGTATTTCCAATCGAAAGCTACGACGAGAAGGCAGTTCTCGATTTTAGCCATTACGAAATCGGCGAACCCAAGCTGAGCGCGCTTGAAGCGCAACGCGAAGGCCAGACCTACAGCGCGCCTCTTCACGTTACTTTCCAGCTCCGCGAGGAGAAAGGAACGAAGGAAGAGAAAGTTTACATGGGCGAGATCCCGCTCATGACGCCGCAGGGCACGTTCGTCATCAACGGCGCCGAGCGCGTCGTCGTTTCACAGCTTCACCGCTCGCCCGGCATCGCCTTTGAATCGACGATCCATTTGAACGGTAAGGTTCTCTACAGCTTCCGGATCATTCCGGACCGCGGCTCGTGGATCGAAGTCCAATTCGATACCGCTGATCTGCTTTACATTTACCTCGATCGTCGCAAACGGCGCCGCAAATTCCTGGCGACAACTTTCCTCCGGGCGCTCGGTTACGGCTCGGACGAGGAAGTCATCAAACTCTTCTACAACATCGAGAACCTGAAGCTCAGCGAAAAACTCGACGAAGAAAAGCTCGCCACCAAGGTGCTCACCGCCGAAGTCCGCGATGGCGAAGTCACGGTGGCCCGTGCCTTCGAGCCGCTCACCCTCGCGACGGTGCGCCAGATCATGGGCCTGGGCATTAAGGAAGTTAAGATCATCGACATTTCTAACGACGACACGGTCGTCAAAGCCCTGCGCAAAGATCCGGCACACGATCAGGAAGAGGCTCTCAAAGATATTTACCGGCGCCTGCGCCCTGGCGATCCGCCGACAGTGGCCAACGCCCGCGCCTTGCTGAAGCGATTGTTTTTCGATCCGAAGAAATACGATCTCGGTCGCGTCGGCCGCTACAAGATCAATCAGAAGCTCGGTATCGATGTCGATCTTACTGAGCGAATCTTGACCGACAAAGATTTCATCGCGGCGATCAAGTACCTGATCAATCTGCGCCGCGGCGAAGGTACGCTCGACGACATCGATCACCTCGGCAGCCGCCGCGTCCGCACGGTTGGCGAATTACTCGCCAATCAATGCCGCGTTGGTCTCGCCCGCACCGAACGTCTGGTGAAGGAGCGCATGACTTTGTTCGACATCAACGTCGACGGCATGACCCCGCAAAAGTTGGTGAATCCGAAGGCGCTCAGCGCGGTTATTCGCGATTTCTTCGGGCGCTCCCAGCTCTCGCAGTTCATGGATCAAACGAACCCGCTCGCGGAATTGACCCACAAGCGCCGTTTGTCAGCGCTCGGGCCAGGAGGGCTCTCTCGCGACCGCGCCGGATTCGAAGTCCGCGACGTTCATCCTTCTCACTACGGACGCATTTGTCCGATCGAAACGCCGGAGGGCCCGAACATCGGTCTCATCAGCTCGATGTCGACGTTCGCTCGCATCAACGAGTTTGGTTTCATCGAAACCCCATATCGCAAGGTCACAAACGGCCGGGTCACGGATGACATCGATTATTTGACGGGAGATAAGGAAGAAAATTATCTGGTCGCCCAGGCGAACGCGCCGGTCGACGGCCGCAGCCATTTCACCGGGGAAAAAGTTTCGGTTCGGTATCGCGGTGACTTCCTCGAAGTCGAACCCGGAAAGGTCCACTACATGGACGTTTCGCCGAAGCAGCTGGTTTCGGTGGCCGCCGGGTTAATTCCGTTCCTTGAACACGACGACGCGAACCGCGCGTTGATGGGTTCGAATATGCAACGCCAGGGCGTTCCGCTGATCGTTTCGGAAGCGCCGCTCGTCGGTACGGGATTAGAAGGCAAGGTTGCGCGCGATTCGCATGCAGTCGTTATCGCGCAGGATAGCGGCAAAGTCGCTTCAGTTACCGCGGATCAAATTATTGTGACGAAAGACGGCCACGTACCGGAGCATCGCAAGAAGCTCAAGAGTGATCCGGAAGACGGAACTTACGTTTACGAGCTGCGGAAATTCATGCGCTCGAACGCCGGCACGTGCGTAAATCAAAAGCCGATCGTGAAGAAGGGCCAGCATGTGAAGAAAGGTCAGATCATCGCGGACGGCCCGAACACCGAACATGGGGAGCTCGCACTCGGCCGAAACGTGCTCGTCGCATTCATGCCGTGGCATGGTTACAACTTTGAGGACGCCATCATGATCTCGGAGAAGGTCGTGAAGGAGGACATCTACACCTCGATTCACATCGACGAATTCGAGATCGGCGCACGCGATACGAAGCTCGGTCCGGAAGAAATTACTCGCGACATTCCAAACGTCAGCGAAGAAGCTTTGCGAAATCTCGGATCGGACGGCGTTGTCCGTGTGGGCGCCGAGGTGAAGCCGGGCGACATCCTGGTCGGCAAAATCACGCCGAAGAGCGAGACCGAGCTTGCGCCGGAGGAACGATTGCTCCGCGCGATCTTCGGCGAAAAGGCGGCCGATGTTAAAGATACGTCGCTGACCGTTCCGTCGGGAACCTACGGCATCGTGATGGATGTTAAGGTCTCGTCGCGGAAGGAAATTTCACGCGAGAAACTCACGCCGGCTGAAACGAAGAAACAGATCAAATCGATCACCGAAGAGCATCGTCGCAAGAAAGAAGAACTGACGGAGCAACTCACCGATTCGCTTTCGAACATTCTGCTGGGCGAGAAGATTCCTCTCGACGTCGTGAACGCCCAGACCGGTGAAATTATTATCCCGGCCAACCGCAAAATCACCAAGACGTTGTTGCGCAAGCTTGCGAACGTTTACGATCATATTGAGATCGATCCGAGCCCGATCCGGAACAAGATCCGCGAGATCATCGGGAACTACGAACACAAGTTCGCCGAGCTCGAACTCGAGCGCGAACGCGCGATGGACCGGGTGGAGAGCGGCGACGATATCGATCCTGGCATCATCAAGCAGGTCAAAGTTTACATTGCCTCGAAGCGCAAGCTGTCGGTCGGCGACAAAATGGCCGGCCGTCACGGAAACAAGGGCGTTGTTGCCCGAATCGTTCCGGAAGAAGACATGCCGTTCCTCGCGGACGGAACGCCGGTTGAGATCGTGTTGAATCCCCTCGGCGTGCCGAGCCGAATGAACGTCGGTCAAGTTTTGGAAACACACCTCGGCGTTGCAGCCAAGGCGCTCGGATTCAAAGTCGCGACTCCAGTCTTCGACGGAATCAAGGAAAGCAAAATCCGCGAGTACCTGAAGGAAGCGCGGAAAAAAGAAGGTTTCAGTTGGGTTCAGGAGACCGGCAAAGCGAAATTGTTCGACGGCCGCACTGGCGACGCTTTCGATCAAGAAGTTGTCGTTGGCTACATCTATATGATGAAGCTCGGCCATTTGGTTGCGGACAAGATTCACGCCCGCGCAGTTGGTCCGTATTCACTGGTCACCCAGCAGCCCTTGGGCGGAAAAGCGCAGTACGGCGGTCAACGCTTCGGCGAGATGGAAGTGTGGGCCCTCGAAGCTTATGGCGCGGCTTACACTTTGCAGGAACTCCTCACGGTGAAATCCGACGACGTGCAGGGACGCACCCGCATCTACGAATCGATCGTTAAAGGCGACAATTCGCTCGAAGCGGGCACACCTGAATCTTTCAACGTGTTAATCAAGGAAATGCAGAGCCTGGGTCTCGACGTGAAAGTCGGCGGCCAGGCTCCGCAGACAGTTTTTGAACACCTCGGATAATTTTAAATAGCGGCATCTATCTTTTGGAGAATCAATGAACGAACATTCCTGGCGTGAGTTAGTTGGCGAAGAGCGAGCGGTCGGTTTCGACCAGGTCGCGATTGGCGTGGCCTCGAGCGACACGATGCGCTCGTGGAGCAAGGGTGAAGTCAAAAATCCGGAAACGATCAATTACCGAACGTTTAAACCGGAGAAGGGTGGACTTTTCTGCGAACGAATTTTCGGACCAACCCGTGATTGGGAGTGTTCCTGCGGAAAATACAAACGCATCAAGCACAAGGGCGTGATCTGTGACCGCTGCGGTGTGGAAGTCACCCTGGCTCGCGTTCGCCGCGAACGCATGGGCCACATCGAGCTCGCCGTGCCAGTCTCGCACATCTGGTTTTATAAGTGTATGCCGTCGCGCATCGGTCTGATGCTCGACATGAGCGCCCGTCAGCTCGAGCGCGTTATCTATTATGAGGACTACATCGTCATCGATCCGGGCAAGACGCCGTTGCAAAAGGCGCAGCTCCTCAACGAAGTCGAGTATCGCGAAGCCCAGGAACAGTACGGAGAGGATTTCGTCGCCGGAATGGGCGCGGAAGCGATCAAGAAGCTTCTGGCCGAGATCGACTTGAACAAGCTCAACAAGGAGCTTGAGAAGGCGATGGGCGCGACCAAGAGCAAACAAATCCGGAAGAAGTTGGCGAAGCGGTTGAAGCTCGTGCAGGGCTTCATGAACTCGCATGCCCGACCGGAGTGGATGATCCTCGATGTGCTCCCGGTGATTCCGCCGGATTTGCGTCCGCTCGTTCCGCTCGAAGGCGGACGGTTCGCGACGTCAGACCTGAACGATCTCTACCGCCGGGTCATCAACCGGAACAATCGTCTCAAGAATTTGCTCCAGCTCAAAACGCCGGACGTCATCATTCGTAACGAAAAACGCATGTTGCAGGAAGCGGTCGACGCGCTGTTCGACAACGGCCGCCATGGACGTGCTGTGACCGGCGCGGGCAATCGTCCGCTGAAATCTTTGAGCGACATGCTCAAGGGCAAGGGTGGACGCTTCCGTCAGAACTTGCTTGGCAAGCGGGTCGATTACTCTGGTCGATCAGTGATTGTCATCGGTCCGGAACTGAAACTTCATCAGTGCGGTCTGCCGAAGAAGATGGCCCTCGTCTTGTTTGAACCGTTCATCATTCGGCGACTGAAAGATCTCGGCTACGTGCACACGGTTCGTAGCGCGAAGAAAATGATTGAGCGCCAGACACCGGAGGTTTGGGACATTCTCGACGAAGTGACGCGGGGACATCCGGTTCTGCTGAACCGCGCGCCGACACTGCATCGGTTGTCAATCCAGGCTTTCGAGCCGCAATTGATCGAAGGTGAAGCAATTCGCATTCATCCACTCGTCTGTACCGCTTACAACGCGGACTTTGACGGCGACCAGATGGCCGTCCACGTGCCACTCTCGGTCGAAGCTCAACTTGAAGCGCGCATGCTGATGCTCGCGCCGAACAACATTTTCTCGCCGTCGAGCGGCAAACCGATCACGACGCCGTCGCAAGACATCACGCTCGGCTGCTATTACATGACGCAGAATCCGCGTGGTACTAAGAAGGAAGGTCATTTGCCGTTATTCTCGAATGCCGTCGAAGTGGAATTCGCGATGGCCGAAGGCACCGTCAAAACGCACGACCGCATCCGATTCCAAAACCCGGATCGCGGCCTTCAGACGATTTACGGCAATCCCGATTCGGGCACGATCGAAACCACGGCCGGGCGCGTCATTTTCAACCAAATTTGGCCGAAGGAACTCGGGTTCTTCAACAAGGCGGCCGGGAAAAAGCAGCTTAGCGACATTATTTGGCGCTGCTACCAGGTCGCGGGTCCGGCGGTTACCGTCGCGACGCTCGATAAATTGAAAGAGCTTGGATTCACCGAGGCAACCAAGGCCGGTATCTCGATCGGCATTTCGGACATGATCATTCCGAAGGAGAAACAGACTGAACTGGAGAACGCTTACAGGCAGATTCGTCAGGTCGAACAGCAATACCGCAAAGGCATCATCACAGATGGTGAGCGTTACAATAAGATCATCGACATCTGGACTCACGCGGGTGACGAAATTTCGAACGTGATGTTCCGCACATTGGAACACAATGAGGGCCGCAAGGAACTCAATCCGGTTTACCTGATGGTAGATTCCGGCGCACGAGGCAATCGCCAACAGGTCCGTCAGCTCGCAGGTATGCGCGGTTTGATGGCGAAACCCAGCGGCGAAATTATCGAGCGCCCGATCACGTCAAATTTCCGGGAAGGCTTGAGCGTGCTCGAGTACTTCATTTCAACCCACGGCGCGCGGAAAGGTTTGGCCGACACCGCATTGAAGACCGCAGACTCCGGTTACCTGACCCGCAAGCTTGTTGATGCGGCACAAGACGTCATCATTAACGAAGAAGATTGCGGCACGGTTAACGGAATCGTCGTCCGCCCGATTTACGAAGGCGACGAGGAAGTTGTTGATCTTGGCCAGCGAATCATCGGCCGCGTGAGCTGCGAGACAATCGCGGACCCAGTGGACAAGAAGAAGAAGGTCGTCAAAGCGAACCAGCTCATTGACGAGAAGATCGCGGCGGACTTGCAGCGCATCGGCGTTGAAGCTTTGAAGATCCGTTCCGTACTCACTTGCGAGTGTGGACGCGGCGTTTGCGGGATGTGTTACGGACGCAACCTCGCCACCGGACAGTTCGTCAAGATGGGCGAAGCGGTCGGAATTATCGCCGCCCAATCGATTGGCGAACCGGGCACGCAGTTGACGATGCGGACGTTCCACATCGGCGGAACCGCGAGCCAGACATTTAAACAACCAATTATCAAGGCGAAGAACGACGGCCGGGTGCAATTCAACGATCTGCGCACGGTGCAAGCGTTGGACGGCAGCTGGATCGTGCTGACCAAGAACGGCTCGATCAGCGTGCATAACGCGGAAGGCCGCGAGCTCGAGCGTTACAACGTGGTTATCGGTTCGATGATATCCAAGGACGACGGCACCCAGGTGAAGAAAGGCGAGACGTTTGTGCAATGGGACCCGTACAACGTGCCAATTCTCACCGACAAAGGCGGTAAGGTTGAATTCCGCGACATGATCGCGGGCGTCACCATCAAACGCGATGTCGATGAAGCGACCGGCCTCATGGGCACTGTCATTATCGAGCACAAGGAAGACTTGCACCCACAGATCGTGATCGTCGGCGACAAGAAAGAAGTGCTGGCGAGCTACTCGATTCCCGCGGGCGCGCACGTCATCGTTGAAGAAGACCAGAAGATTCGCGCCGGCGCGTTGCTGGCGAAGACACCACGGAAAGTTGCGAAGACCAAGGACATCACCGGTGGTCTGCCACGAGTTGCCGAATTGTTTGAAGCGCGCCGTCCAAAAGACGCGGCCGAGATCGCGAAGATCGACGGCGTCGTTGAAATGGGTGGCACCGTTCGCGGCAAACGTCGCTTGATTCTCAAGGATCCGGAGACTGGCGCAGAAGAAGAGCATCTCATTTCGATGACCAAGCACGTGATCGTATTCAAGGGCGACTTCGTGAAGAAAGGTCAGCAGCTCACTGAGGGACCGATTGTGCCCCACGAAATTCTTGAGGTCTGCGGACCGCAGGAATTGCAGGAGCACCTCGTCAATGAAGTGCAGGAAGTTTACCGTCTGCAGGGTGTCGAAATTAACGACAAGCACATCGAGATCATCGTGCGGCAGATGCTGCGCAAGGTGAAGATCACCGACCCGGGCGACACATCGTTGCTGTGGGGCGATCAGGTCGATAAACTCGACTTCGAACAAGAGAATACGCAGGTCGTTGAGAAGGGCGGCAAGCCGGCGGAAGCCGTGCCGGTGCTGCTGGGCATCACCAAGGCGTCGCTCGAAACCGACAGCTTTATTTCTGCAGCGTCGTTCCAGGACACGACGCGCGTGCTAACCGAAGCGGCGACGCTCGGCAAAGTCGACAAGCTCCGCGGATTCAAGGAAAACGTGATCATGGGTCACTTGATCCCGGCGGGAACTGGATTCCCGGCGCATCGCGAGGTGCGCCTCATCGAAAAAGGCGAGCCAATCGGCGCGCCGGCGATGGACGAAGCCGAGATGGCTCCGGCGATCGGATAACGCAAGAGCTGTAGGGCGTCGGTGTCAGACGCGGTGTAAGCCATTGGCGTTTCACAGAAACGCCCTACAATTCGAGCATGTCGATCGTAACCAAGACCGGCGACGGCGGTGAAACCTCGCTCATGTACGGGCGACGCGTACCAAAGAACGATCCGCGGGTTGAAGCTTACGGAGCCGTTGATGAATTGACCGCCGCTCTCGGTCTCGCGCGGGCGAACTGCAACGACAAATTTGTCGTGGACCAAGTTTTCGTCGTCCAAAAAGATTTGATCAACGTGATGGGCGAACTCTCCACGTTGCCGGAAGATCGACAGCGATATACGAAAGGCGGCTTCCAGGTCGTTGACGCGAAGATGGTCGACCGCATTCACGCGGTGATTGCCGATCTTGAAAAGGATGAGTCGCTTTACCCGAAGGATTGGGTGATTCCGGGCGGGAACACTGCCGCCGCCGCTCTGGATCTGGCGCGAACGATATGCCGCCGCGCAGAGAGGCATGTCGCTATCCTGAAGGATCCAAATCCAGAAATCCTGCGTTACCTGAACCGGCTCTCGGATTTTTGTTGGATTCTCGCTCGCTTCACGGAGGCGAAGCAAGAATCGCGATAATATCCAAGCCTTCGTGATTCACGCGTTTTGCAAATACTGCCTGGCTTTGGCCGCAGCCTGCTTCACCTTGACGGGCCTCGTCTTACCCGATCGATTCGGTCCCGGAGCGAGAGCGGCCAGACCTTGAATTTTGGCACCGAAAATAGAGTTGCGATTGTGGTGCACCTGTAGCATCTTCCCCGTCCGCCGTTCCCCCTCTCTCGCGGCGGTAATTTCGTATGGCGAACACAGTTGAATTAGTGCCTGAGCTTTTGGAAGCGGGCGTGCATTTCGGTCACCAGACCAAGCGCTGGAACCCGAAGATGAAGCCGTTCATCTTTGAGGAGCGTAATCAGATCTACATCATCAACCTCGATGAGACCGTCAAACAGCTTCATCGCGCGACGGAATTTCTTCAGGAGGTAGCACGCCGCGGCGGCAAAATCCTGTTTGTCGGAACCAAGAAACAGGCGCAGGAAGCGATCAAAGAGGCGGCTGTGGCTTGCGGTCAGTTCTATGTGAACCAGCGCTGGCTCGGCGGAACACTGACGAATCTGACAACAATCCGGAAAAGTATCGGCCGCCTAAAATACATCGAGCAGATCGAGAAGTCGCCCGAATACAAAAAGATGGGAAAACAGGAGCTCGCTGCGCTCAATCGCGAAGGCGCCAAACTCCGCCGAAATCTCGATGGCATTCTCGACATGGCCCAGTTGCCGGACGCCTTGGTGCTGATCGACGTCACCCGCGAGCAGAACGCAGTGAATGAAGCGCGACGTCTTAACATTCCTGTTGTGGCGATTGTCGACACCAATGCTGACCCCGATATGATCGACTACCCAATTCCAGGGAATGATGACGCGATTCGCGCCATCCGAATCGTGCTTCAGAAACTGGTCGATGCGATCGTTTCAGCCGGCGGCGAAACGCGGATTCGCGAACACATCGAGATGGCCGGCGTTTCCGCTTAGCGAACGCGGCCGGTCGTCGTTGGCTGATAGTTGATAGCGACTGACGAGGAACCCGATCGGCGAATCTATCAACAATCAACTTTCAACTATTAACATCCCAAAATGAGTACCAAGACTGCTATTGACCCAAAAATTGTTAAACAGCTTCGTGAGAAGACCAATGCCGGCATGATGGACTGTAAACGCGCGTTGGAAGAAGCCGAGGGCGATATGGCCAAAGCCGAGACGATTTTGCGCACCAAGGGAATCGCCAGCGCAGGCAAGAAAGCCTCGCGTGTCACGAAAGAGGGAATTGTCGCATCCTACATTCATTTGCAGGGCAAAGTTGGCGTTCTGGTCGAAGTGAATTGCGAAACGGACTTCGTCGCTAAAAACGAAAACTTCCGCAGCTTCGTTAAAGACATCACGTTGCACATCGCTGCCGCCCATCCGCTTTATGTCAGCCGCGAAGATGTTCCGGGAACGCTGGTTGAGGCCGAGCGCGAGATTTACAAAGCTCAGGTGAAAGGCAAACCGGCGAACGTCGTGGACAAGATTGTCAATGGCAAGCTCGACAAGTATTACAGCGAAGTCTGTTTGCTCGAACAGGGGTTCGTTAAAACTCCTGATGTTACCATCAAGGATCTTCTTAGCGCAAAGATCGCGGAGCTCGGCGAAAACATCGTCATCCGCCGCTTCACGCGCTATCTCGTCGGCGAACCGCTCCCAAGCGAAGGGTAGGTTTCACAGCGTCCGCTAAACGCGCGAAACCACGCGAATAATTGCGAAGATAGCCCAGCGTTTTAACGCTGGGGAAATCGGTCTTCGAACAACCAGTCCCGCCAGGGACGGCAGAAATCCACGTATTCCCTTGGAAAACTTTCGTGGATCATCTTTAGCCTGATTTAGCGTCTTTGGCGGACACCCTTTTTCCTCCAAAATCCGTTTCATCCGCGCCTGCCGCGCCGTAGCTTTGCGAAGGCGGGCAATCCGCGGTTAATTTAAAGCGGATGGCCCTGAAAAAATACAAAGAGAAACGCGACTTCTCCAAGACGGCTGAACCGAAGGGCGGTAAGCCGCTGCCAAAACAAGTTCGCGGCGCCTGCCGGTTCGTGATCCAAAAACACGCTGCGCGCAGATTGCATTACGACTTTCGTTTGCAGATGGAAGGCGTGCTCAAATCGTGGGCCCTGCCGAAAGGTCTTCCGTGGCAGCAAGGCGAAAAGCACCTCGCCGTGGAAGTGGAGGATCATCCAATCGAATACGAAACATTCGAAGGAATCATACCGGAAGGCCAGTACGGCGGCGGCACGGTAATGGTTTGGGACCGCGGCCTCTATTACGTCTACGGCGAGCAACCGGTGAAATCGTTGCGCGAAGGTAAACTTCACCTCGTGCTCGCCGGTAAGAAGGCCCAAGGCGAATGGACGCTCGTCCGAATTCGCGGGCGCGACGGCGAAAAGAACACTTGGCTGATCATGAAAACCGGCGCCAGCGTCAAGCCGTTGTCGAAAAAAACTGAAGACCAGTCGGTTAAAACCGGCCGGACCATGAAACAGATTGCCGAACAACGCGACGCCGAATGGGAATCGAACCGGGAACCCGAAAATCAAACCGCCACCGGGAAATTCAAAGCCAGGATCCAGACCGCGCTTAAAAAAAAAGAGGTAGCGGCGGTTCACCGAACCGCCATCTCAAGGACGAAAAAAGCGAGTCCGGCTCGGACTCGCGACGCCGTCGAAAAAAGTGAATCGCGACCGGATCGTGCGTTAAAGAAACTGCCCAACGCGAAGCCGCGCTTTATCGAACCGATGAAAGCGCGGCTGGAAGAAGAACCGCCCACGTATGGCGACTGGCTTTATGAGCTGAAGTTCGACGGCATCCGCGCGATCGCGATCAAAGACGGCAAAAAAGTTTCGTTGATCTCGCGCAACGGCAACAAGCTCGACAAACGTTTTCCGGAAATCACGGAGTCAGTCAAAGCTGTTCCCGTTGAGGAATGCGTGCTCGACGGCGAAGCGGTCGCGCTCGATGACGAAGGGCGTTCGTCATTTCAACTTCTGCAGGCGCTCGAGATGGAAGGTCGCAAAGCGCCTTTGCGGTTTTATGTGTTCGATCTGCTCCAGCTCAACGGCAAGAGCTTGCTCCATCTGCCAGTCGAGCAACGCAAACAAGTGCTGGCGAGCGTCTGCGAAAACGTCGGCGACCCGATCCGTTATTCGGGCGAGATCACCGGTGACGCGAAATCGCTCCTCGCGGAAGTGAAACGACGCGGACTCGAAGGATTGATCGGCAAACAGCGCGGCTCGAAATACGAGCCAGGCCGGCGCAGCGGGGCGTGGATCAAACTCAAAAGCCTCCACGAACAGGAATTTGTGATCGGCGGTTACACCCCGCCCGGTGGATCACGAAAATATTTCGGCGCGATCCTGGTTGGATATTACGAAAACGGGAAACTCAAGTTCGCGGGCAAAGTCGGCACCGGCTTCACCGAAAAATCATTGTCGACGTTGTACAAAAAGTTCCGGGCCGAAGAACGGGACGATTGTCCGTTTGTCGATCTGCCATCGAAATCGGCTGGCCAATGGTCGCAAGGAATCACCCCCTCGATGATGAACAAGATGCACTGGATAAATCCCCAATTCGTCGCCCAGATCAAATTCCTGGAGTGGACCCGCGATGGGAAACTGCGCGCGCCTGTCTTCCTCGGCCTCCGCGAAGATAAGGATCCTCGCGAAGTCATAAGGGAAAACTGACAGGATCGTCTCCGCCTACGCTGTAGCGGCAGGCGTGTCGCCTGCATTTCAGCTTTCAGTTGTCAGCTTTCTTCTCCAACAACTCAACAACTCAACCTCTCAACTTCTCAACGGTATTCTTCTTGTCACTTCCGACAGGGCGCAAACCAATTGAGGAGTTGAGGCGCTAAGTCGAAAAACTGAAATCCTGACGGCTGAAAGCGGAAAGCGTTATCCTGTCTGACTTCCGACTTCCGACTTCCGACTTCCGACCTCTGACCTCTGACCTCTGACCTCCGATTTCAGCTTTCCGTTTTCAGCGTTTCAGTTTTTGCTGTGAGCTATGGACCGATTCGTCGATACTGCAGTCGAGCAATTCGCTCGTGATCACACCGAGCCCGAAACCGATTTGTACACTCGGCTTCGGGAAGAGACTTATCGAGAGATGAACTCGCCTCAGATGCAGGTAGACCTTATTGAGGGTCGTTTTCTCAAAATGCTGGTCCGTCTGACCGGCGCCCGAGAGGTTCTCGAACTCGGAATGTTCACCGGCTATAGCGCGCTGATGATGGCTGAAGGCTTACCTGAGGACGGGCGTCTGACCACGTGCGAAATCGACCCAAAAGCCGAGGCGATCGCGCGCCGCTATTTCACGGAAAGCCCGCACGGAGATAAAATCACGGTCCGAATGGGACCGGCTTTGGAGACGACCAAAACGTTAACCGGCCCGCTCGATCTGGTTTTTATCGACGCGGACAAGTCTAACTACGCAAATTACTACGAAGCGTGCCTGCCATTGCTCAAGCCAGGCGGCCTGATTGTGGCCGACAACGTCCTGTGGAGCGGCAAAGTTTTGCATCCCAACGACGCTAATGACCACGCCATTGTTGCCTTTGACCGTTTGGTCCAATCCGACCCGCGAGTTGAAAATGTCTGCCTGACCGTGCGCGACGGTATGATGCTGGCCTGGAAATCGAAATAATGTTCAGCGGTTCGCAGGGTGCGAACTTTACGGCTGGAGTGCGCGAGCGCGAAGTCGCAAATCGCACTAGGGAAATCACCCCGCTCTGCGGCAAACCAAAAACCAGGGAACAAAATGGATGAACTAGCGGGAGCGTAAGCCGGCGACTAGGTTTTGGTGAATGGAGCGCGTGGGACGCGCGACATAGAAGGTAAAGCGACGAGGGCAGGAGCGAGTGAGCGTGGGCAGCGAGCGAGTTTCAAAACCCAGCGCTCAAGCGGCGACTGCTTTGCGCGGCGCCGATTTCTTCGGCTTTCGTTCGGCGAATTCGAATCCAACTTTTCCGTTTTCCAATTTCAAATGCGCGGAAAACGGCCGGCCTTTTTTGGAAACGAACTTCGGCAGAAGGTCGGTCTTCCCCGTCGCAATCAGTTTTTGCACCTGCTCTTTCGGAATTTCGCGGTG
>DATMOU010000018.1:0-7559 GCA_035568035.1 Chthoniobacterales bacterium
CTTGCGCAGTGCGCCGAGCTCCTGACAAACAATCGGGAGCTGATCGATTCCAAATATTTCGCGCAAATCCGGACCTTCGACTTTCTTTTCGTCCGAAAGTTTCAGTTTCCCGCCCTTCTTCGCATCAAACTCTACGGTGCAAACATTGTGGTCCTGGTCCGCTTTGTTTGGAGTGCGCGTCGCATTTGTCGGAATGACCATATCAATATGCGCGAGCGTGCCGTCTTTTTTAAAAATGAACGTGCAATGCTCCACCGGCATCGATTCGCGGTGCGAATTCTTTTTCGCCAGATCCTGAATCTGTTTGATCCAATCATCCGGCACGACCGGGGATGGCTCGCCTTGAGCGCTGCGTTTTGCCGATTCGGCGTGCGCCTGAACCTGGGCCGGATCCTGAGTTTCCTTCAACGCCTTCGGCACAATGCTCGGAACTTCGTAAGCGAATCCAATCGAGACAGCCAGGCAGATCGCGATGATAAGAAATCGGAAATGTTTCATAACCGGTGTATACGGACGCGAAGTAATCATTCTTTCGCGCGATTAGGCGAGAAGAATTTAGCCACTTCGAAATTCCATTTCCTCCTTAGTCCGAAACGGTTAAGATCGAGATCGTGAAATCGAAAATCTTTTTCGCAGGCGTCGTCATGATTGTTTTGGAAGCCGGTGCCCAGGCGCAGCCGTCACCGAGCAGGCAACCGGACGTCTCCAATAAAACGTTGCTCACCAGCGCGAACCAGGACCACGTGATGGGCGCAGCCGCGTTGCAGAAACTGGCAAACGATTACTATAACTGGCGAAACGAAAATTCTCCGGTCGCCAGTAGCAGCCGCGGCCTGCATACCTGGGACGACAAGCTTCCCGATTTTTCGCCGGCCAAAATCGCGGCCGACGCGCAGCACGTGCGCGGATTGTTGGACAAAGTCCGCGCGATGAAGATCGATACCTGGCCGAAGGAAGAGCAGATCGACGCGATTTTGTTTCGGGCGCAGCTCGAAAACGTCGATTTCGGAAATCGCGTTTTAAAATTCGAACACACGAATCCGTTGATCTACACGGAGATTTGCGCGGAAGGCATTTTTTCGCTACTGAAGAAGGAATACGACACGCCGCGCAAACGAGCGATCTGCGCCACCGCACGACTCAAAGCGATTCCGGCGATGTTGAAGCAAGGGCTGGCGAACCTGCAGAGCCCGGTAAAGCTTTACGCCCAGCTCGCAATTCAATCCGCGCGTTCGATCGATCCACTTTACACACAAAGTTTGATGGCGCTGGATGCCGGTCTTTCGCCGAACGAGCATGAGGACCTTGTCAAAGCGCGCGACGCTGCGCTGGGGGCAGTCCACAGTTACGCCGACGAGCTCGAAAAACGGCTGCCGAAGATGGTGGACTTCGCGCCGATGGGCGAAGCAAATTACAACTACTATCTCAAACACGTTTTGCTGCTACCGCTGGACGCCCGTGAGGTGGAAACGATCGGTCGCGTCGAGATGGGACGTTATCGGGCGCTCGAAGCGTTGCTGCCTGATCCAAAACTGGCCGATCCCGATCCAAAGCGCGCGGCCAACATTCCGGCGGACCAGGCGGCTTTCCTGAAAGCATACGAAAGTCGCGAGACAGAGATGATCAATTTCCTGAAAGAACACAACCTGGTGACGATTCCGGATTATCTGGGCCGATTTGAGATCCGGCAGCTACCGGAAGCATTCAAGCCCACGAGTCCTGGTGGTTTCATGAATCCACCCGGCGTTTACGACAAAGATCCGACCGGCTTTTATTTCATTCCAACTTACAATCCGGAATCGAAAAACTTTTACATTCGCGCGGCAATCGAAGATCCGCGGCCGATTCTGGGCCACGAAGGAATTCCCGGCCACTTCATGCAGCTCTCGATTGCGAATCACTTGACTGACGAAATTCGGCGCCAGCACGAAGACGGTGTCTTCGTCGAAGGCTGGGCGCTTTATGGCGAAGAGATGCTAATGCGGACCGGGCTATATCCAAACAATTCGCCGGCCCAGGGACAAATTTTGCGATTGTCGCGTTATCGCGGCGCGCGCATTGGCGTGGACGTCAATTTGCACACCGGCAAATGGGCGTTCGAGCAAGCGGTAAAATATTTCATGGACGCGGGTGGACTCGATCATGAAGCCGCGGAAGGCGAAGCTGCCGGCGCAGCCGCCAGCCCGCATCAAAAGATCAGCTACATCATCGGCAAGTGGCAGATCATGAATCTGCTCGGCCGCTACAAAGATCGACAGGGCGACAACTTTCGGCTCGGACAATTCCACGACGATCTGATCAAGAATGGAAGTTTGCCGCTTTCGATTATCGAATGGATCCTACTGGACGACGATTCGGCGATAAAGAAAGTGATGAGTGACAAGTGACGAGTGACGAGACCGGCATGAATCGACTTCATCTCAACCTCTCAACGCCTCAACTTCTCAACTTCTTCTTCGCCTTCGTGCTGGTCACTTGTCACTTGTCACTTCTTGGTTGCGCCGGCAGCAGCCATCCGCAGCTGATCAGTCCAAGTGAAGGACCTCCGACTCGTCGCTATCTGGAGCTTTATTCCGAGAAGCAAATCGTGACGCTGCATTTTCCCGCAGGCGTCTACACTTTGGACGCGGCTGATAAGATTGGTTACTACTACCGTGCGCCGCGCAAGATCGCGGAGCGCGCCGGCCAGGGGTCCGTCTGGCGCGACGGCGGGATTTTTGTGAGCAAACGGGACCCGCAAAAATTGCGCGGTTACGTCTATCGCGCCGGGACGATAACCCACGTCGGTAACCTCTCGCGAGTAAGACATCGGTTCAGCGGCGAAGACATTCCAGCCGAATTCTAATTTCCGACCTCTGACTTCCGAATTCCGACTTCCGACTTCGGTAGTGGTACAGTTTGGCCTGTAATTCAGGTTGCACCAACCTGACCGCTCAAGCATAGTCGGGCATGGCAAAGCGAACGGCCAAGGTAGAGGCTGACATTAATCAGCTAGCGGCGTCGATTGTGGCCCGGACAACTGGCAACGATTCTGGCAAGAATCCGGCAGCAGTTGCACTTGGAAGGCTCGGCGGATTGAAGGGCGGACACGCGAGAGCTAGAAAGCTATCGAAGGCGAAGCGTAGGCTTATTGCAAAAAAGGCAGCCCGCGTTCGGTGGGAGCGAAAGAAAAGTTAACGGCATTAAACAAGTTATTCACAATTTATTAACAGGGCCAAAATTTCTTTAAACAAGGATTGATATTTGTATAAGCCTCTGGCAGTATAAGGCTATACAAATGGAAACCGACTCAGAAGAAATGGTCCGGCTGCAATCCGTACGGGACGGATTCGCGGCAGATGTCGCTAAGGCCGAGCGTGATCTCGCTCGGAGCCAAACAAAGTTGGAAACCGCCCGCATGAAGTTAAGCGTTGCGGACGAGATGATTGCGAAGGTCAGGAAAAATGGCGCAAAGGCCGCAGGCGCAACGTTCGCTGGAATGGGTAAGTATTCCGGGACACCGCTTCGGGACGCAATCGTGGACGTAATTAATAATCATGCTGGCGTTGACGGAATATCAGCCAAGGAAATCTCGGAGATTTTAACGAACGAAGGAGTGGATAAGGGGGAAAACTTATCGATCTCGATTCACGTAACCGGGGACCGACTAGCCGATGAAGGAAAAATTAGGATTCAAAAAACCGAAGCTGGAAAGCGGTTTTTTAAACTGGTGAAGAATGAGCCAGTCGCAGCATGAATTTCTGAATTTATGATACAGACAAAAAAGCGAAGGCCCGATGATCTAGCGTTCACCGGGCCTTCAAATTACTAACAAGGATTAAGTAGGCAGGCTGGCGGAGAGGACTAACGCGCCCAGCTTATACCTGGGCAACGTCTAGCGACGTTCGTCCGTTCGAATCGGACGCCTGCCGCCCCTCCCCAACCAACCCTCAATGCGTACTAAAGCACCCATAGTACCGGGCCGTCAACAAAAATGTAACATATTACATTTCCATTTGACTATACTTGACCGCTCAAGCATACTGTGAACATGAACAAATTAAGCACCGAAGAACGAAAGCGGGTAGTTGCGGCTTTGGTCGAAGGAAATTCGCTCCGGTCCGTTACGCGCATGACGGGCGCTCATCGTACGACTGTCATGAACCTGCTCGTGAATCTCGGGCGCGAATGTTCCAACTATCAAAACCGTGTTTTCCGCAATCTTAAGTGCGAGAGAATCCAGTGCGATGAAATCTGGAGCTTCTGTTATGCGAAGGCAAAAAATGTCCCGAAACATCTTAAAGGCACTGGTGCGGGCGATGTTTGGACGTGGGTAGCGATTGATCCTGACACGAAACTTGTTCCGTGCTGGTTCATCGGAAATCGCAGCGCTAGCGCCGCCTACCATTTTCTTTGCGACTTGAAAGAGAGGCTTGCAAACCGAGTGCAATTAACTACTGACGCGCTCACCTATTATCGCGAAGGAACTGCTCGCGCGTTTGGCACTGATAACGTCGATTACGCGATGCTTCTAAAGATTTACGGCTCAACGCCCTCGCGAGAAACTCAAGTTCGGTACAGTCCGGGAGTTTGCATGGGTTCAAAGAAAACGGTTTTGTATGGCAATCCCGATCACCGGCATATTTCTACGAGTCACGTTGAGCGACAGAATTTGACAATGCGAATGTCGATGCGCCGATTCACGCGATTGACCAACGCATTCTCCAAAAAACTTGAGAATTTAGAGCACGCGGTTGCACTCCATTACATGCACTACAATTTTTGCCGGATTCACCAGACGTTGCGCGTGACACCGGCGATGGAGTGTGGCATCACCGATCACGTTTGGAGAATCGACGAATTGATCGCGCTGTTATGAGTGACAATCCCGAATGAAGTCACGTATTTCAGCGTCAGTGCAGCCACATTGTTTAAGAGTGTTGCCAGCCCATAACTCGGTAACTTGGCTCTTTCGGGGCACCATTACTATGTGGGTTCCCCCATCTTTGCGGTAAATTTCCATGCGCCTCGTACGATCTTTGTACGAATATTCAAGCTCGCGGAGCTTGTTAATAAACCGCCTGCTGGAGATCACGTTCTTGTACTCTTTGAGTGCTCAAAGGCACATCAAAATGCAGTCCGCGTCTCCTATCCGGAATCGGAGTTAATCTTTGCCAACCATGCTCGTCCAAGAAACGATCTAGATCGCCAGTCGAGAGCAACTCCTTAAAAAACCCGTCAATCGCTTCTTTTATTGTCTCAAGAAAATCTTGGGGATCTTCCGCCTCAATAGTCAACTTAAGCGGCGGGCAGACAGCAACCCACCGATTGCTGCCGAGATCGACCGTATATAGCCACGGCAGATTTGCTTGGAGTTGGATAACATTGGGCATGGTTACACCGTGTTAGACGCTAGAGACCGAACTACGTTCGCAAATGGGTTCTAACTGGGTTGTTTCCGTCAGGGCAAGAAAGAAAAATAGGTGGAGGCGCTCTAAAGAGCAAACCTCGTACCGACAGAATTTAACATAAATGCGTAATAAGACAATAGATTTCAAACGAACGCACTACCGAGCATCGACGAAGTAATCGCTTTGCTAGAGACTAATCGTTCGTGAAAGGTTCGATTCTCGCCTTAGCGTTCGGACTATGGTTCGTCCTAGCGCCCCACAGCGTGATCCGGTTTTATACTTGGCTTCACAGAGGCCAGGTGAAGTTGCCGCCTCCCTCCGGTGTGCGATTGGCCGGAATAATCTGGTTGTTACTCATCATCCTTCTTGTGGCGCTCATTGAGATGAAGATCATCTGAAACTGTACCACTACCCCGACTTCCGACTTCTGATCCAGGCCTGTTTCCTGCTCAAACCATCCACTGAGCATGGAACAGAAGCCCCAAACAGCCCTCGCCCAGGAGATCGAGAACGCCGAAATCCTCACTGGAATCCGGCACGCCCTCGATGTGACCTATTGCCGGGTCCGTCAGGCTGCCCGCGCGGATTGGGAACGTTTGTTTGGCAGCGACCCAGCCGATGCCTGCGTCACAGTTCGTGTTCAAACAAGCCCGGCAACCGCGACCCGCGGCGCCGGTTTTCTCAAATCGCGCAGGCAACTCGTTTCGAAATCGCCCGCTAAAGGTTCAGTGCCGCGCTTCGCGCACTAAAGGGCGACTATTTGTCGATCTTCTCCTCGCCGAGAAGCGTGCCGACAGTGAACCGCCGCGCCGGTTGCTCGAGGCTCTCCACGAATTTCTGAAATCGGGTCGAGAAAAGATCGCGTCGCATTTTCCAGTAATTCGCCATTCCCGGCGCCACGATGTAATGCCGCAATAGCTCGCGCCAGCCCGCCCACAATTCGAGATCCAGCAAACCGTAGGCGTAATGAAAGTGAATTGTCTCGAACGCCTTGAGAAATTGGTAAGCTGCATGAAAAAAGCGTGATTGATCTTCCGGTGAAAGCGCTCCCAAATTTTCAAGACCAACCTGCCAGATGCGCGCCAGTTCGGCGTTTTCCATGTACGGTTTGGTCACATCGCGGAGCGCACTCGCAGCTGAATCCTGCGCTGCGATTTTCGCGACCCGCGTGCTGCGATGGACTTGCACCGCGAGATACCATAATGAGGCAACTACGCCGAACGCGCCGATCGCTTGTGCGATTGCGTTGATCGCCTCCCAGTTCATGTTTTTTCTGATCTCTGACTTCCGATCTCCGACCTCTGGTTTATTTCGGCTCGTCGCGAACCTTCAACACGATCTTCCCGCGGGCATGACCCGTATCCGCCTTAGCCTCGGCTTTGTTTGCGTCCGTGAGCGGAAAAGTCTCAGAAACGATGACCTTGATTTTCTTTTCATCGATTAGCTTCCCAATTTGGGCAAGCTCATCGCCGTTATTCTGGACCTCCAGAGACGCGCCGCGAATTCCATATTTGTCCAGCTGCGCCTGATCGAGGCGGTCAGTCAGCGAGACAATAATTCCGCCTTTTCTCACGATCGGATACGACCGCGCCAGCGTTTCACCCCCAACGCCATCGATCACGGCATCGACATCTTTGGCGATGTCTTCGAACTTCTGCGTTTTGTAATCGACAGCAACGTCGGCGCCGAGTTGCTTGAGAAAATCCTGATTGGCGGTCGAAGCGGTTGCGAAAACTTTAGCGCCCCGAATTTTTGCAATCGGAATCGCGAACAATCCAACGCCGCCGGAAGCTCCGTGAATCAGCACCGTCTGGCCGGATTGGACGTTCGCCTTATCAACGATCGCCTGCCATGCGGTCAATGCGACACTTGGCGCGCCGGCCGCTTCGACAAAACTGATCGTCGTCGGCTTTAAGGCGGCATCAGTTTGTTTGGCCACTGCGTATTCCGCGTAGCCGCCGCCTTTCAAAATGGTGATGAAAGCGTAAACGGCATCGCCCACTTTGAATTTGGTGACCTTCCCTCCAACTTTTTCGACTACCCCGGCGATGTCGTAGCCGGGATGCCACGGCAGTTGCGTCCCGTTGGACTTTGCGTACTTGCCCGACCGCAATACCCCATCGAACGAATTCACGCCCGCGGCGACAACTTTGACCAGCATCTCGTCGT
>DATMOU010000019.1:0-10357 GCA_035568035.1 Chthoniobacterales bacterium
AGCACCGGCTGGTCGAACACGTAATCGCGCGGAGCGCTCCGACGCTCACCCCATTTCGGACGAGGCGACGGACCAGCGTCGCGCACGCGGTCGAGGTCCGCCGAAGCGTAATCCGGACGAAGTTGCCGGCTGTGACAATAAATGCAGCCGTTTGCGGCATAAACCTGACGGCCTAGTTGAACCATTCCCGATTGAGGCATCGGATAAATGTCATTCTCATCGTCCGGGCTAATTTGCGGATTGAGAGCGCCGATTTGCATATTCGGAATCACGGTTAAACCGACCCACGAAAACGCGAAGGTCCCGAACAAACCGATGAACAGCGGGATCAATCCTTTCATAATTTTTCTCCCGAAAAATTCCGGCTACCCTCGCCGCTTTGCCGTGCACCTCGCTCGTCCCAGCTCCCTCGGTTCATAAATGCGGCTCCGATCCTTCCGCTTCGACGGGATTGAGAAATGTCGGAACCGTCGAGGTGCGACCGAGACCGAACAACATTAGGCCAAAATGGAATGCAAAAATAAAATGCGACGCGGTTAACAATAATGCCGCCAGCGACAGGCCGCGGAGATATGGCAGCACACTTTGGAGACTTTCGATGAACGGAAGCGTGGGGTCATCCTGGCTCGATCCCTGAACCAATCCGCCAACCAGCAACATCAAAGACAGCAGCCCAATACCATACGCCGATGCCCAAAAATGAAGTTTAATGAGCGTGGCGTAACGCCATTCGCGGCCAACTAGTCTCGGCACGATGTAATACATCGAGCCGAACATAATCATCGTGAAGAACGCGTAGAGACCGATTTGCGAATAGGCCACGTTCGCCTCGGTAAAATGGAGATAGCGCGCCGTCGAACGGAGCGAGATCAGGATCCCGACAATGCTGAAGATCGTGTACGACATCGCTCCGAAGACGGTGAATCGAAGCGTCGGACTGTATCGCATCACCGCGAAATAACCCTGCATCGTCATGTGATGATTCAGGCCAACCGTCGCCACCGGAATAATCGTCAGGATCGTGGCCGAGATGCTTGCCGTAATCATCCATGCCGGGAACGGACCGTCGACCAGGCGTTGCATTCCGGTCCAGCTCGAGAACAGCGCGTAGGTCCAAAAGCCGATTGTCGCCAGATGATAACTGTAGACGGGACGACCAATCACTTTCGGGATCATGTAATAAGCAGTGCCCAGTCCGATCGCACCCAACCAGAGAAACAGCAGATTGTTCGCGTACCACCAGCCAACTACGGCCTGCATCACGCCTTGGACAGGCGCGACGAACAGCATCACCTGCGCGGCAGCGTAGAGCCACGGAAACCAGAGGAACGCGCCGAGCAGGTACCATTGCGTGACGTAAATCTGCTCGCCCCGACGGAAGCGAAACATCAAGACCGCCCAAGACATAATTAGCGCGTAAGCAGTCAAGAGAACCACGCCCGCGTATGGCGGAAATTCGAGCCACTGATAGCCGGTGCTGTAACCCATCAAAATTGCGATAACGCCAACCAGAATGCCGATGTTCCAGAACCAGGCACCGGTCACGATCAGGAGCGGATGCCGCAGTGTTGTCCGGCACAGTCGCGCCATCAGCCAGATCGCGGTTCCCATCCCGACCATCGACGCCCAGCCGTAAATCATCACGTCCATCTCGACCGGACGCAGCCGGCCCCAGGTTAGAAAGCTGACGTTCGAAAACCAATCGGGCGAATGTAGTCTGAACCAATCAAAATTCGCCAGCAGAGTTCCGATCAGCAGCCAGGCCATCGCCGACGCGTAAAACATCAGCACCGGAACACGTGTCGAAGCATCGATAATCGCGCGTTCGAGTTGTTCAGCGTCGCCCGCCGTCGCCGAGATGGTTGGTTGCTTCAACGGAATGTCAGTGGCTGAAGTCATTCGTTAGGCAGATTCATGGTGATACCGCGGGCGCGGCAGTAGGAGACTTGGGCGAAGCTCCCGGCGAAGCATTGGCGCCGGGTTGAGTTCCGGGTTGCACCGGCGGCGGATTCACGGCAGCCGCAGGTTGACCATGCGCTTCGGAACCAGGGCCCGCGACTGAAGTCGGTTTCGGTGTTCCAGTCGCGTGCGACGAAGCGGATTGCGCCGGCGACGCAGCCGGCGCAGCACTCGCAGCTGCGGATGCTTCTGGCGCCGGAGTTGCGATCGGCCCAGCCGTCGTCGGTTTCTTATTTGCCAGTTCCGCGACGGTCACCTGCATCGCGCGTTCAATCGGTATTCGCACGCTGCCTTTATTTTTGTCGATCCACGCGTAAGCGGTCAGGGCTTTGGCGTCTTCGTCGCGCAAATCCTTCAGCTTCTTTTCCCGGTTTTGCGCGCGTTGCTGTTCGTAAGTATCGCCGCGCGGCGCGGGGCCGATTATGGCAACGGCGAGTGCGCCAAACAAAACCATCAACAGCACGACACCGAGCCACGTCGAAAACGGCGCGGGCGATTGCACCTGTTGTCGGATTTGTTCGGTGTCGGCCATTTTAGTTCACCAGTTTCAAAGATTCGATGAGCCGCGGGTCCCGCACCGGAAAGAGCGAAGTCTTTCCGACAATGCGCAGAAAAGCGAAAGCGAGCGTGGAGCCCATGGCGATGAGCGCCACAAAGTCCCACAAGCTCACGTGAACGCCGGTCCCGTGCAGCGCGGGCAGCACAACCAGGTACATGTCCAGCAACTGCATGAACAGGATCCAGCCCGCGACATAACAAAGTTGGTTTGGATGTTTCTTAATCGAGCGCAAAAGCAAAATCACAAACGGTCCAAAAAAGCGGCCGAACACTAGCAGCATGCTCAAGTACCACCAGGACTCGGTGTTACGGACCAGAAAGTATTTCGTCTCTTCCGGCATGTTCGCATACCAGATGAGCATGTATTGGCCGAAACCGATGTAGGCCCAGAAAACACAGAAGGCGAACATCCATTTTCCCATAATGTGATAATGCTCGAGCGTAACGACGTTCTTCAGATATCCGGCTTTGCGCAGAGCGGTGATCACCAGCACCAGCAACGACATCGAGCTTCCCGCAGCGCCGGCAAAAATGTAGACGCCGAACATGGTCGAGAACCAGCGGTACTGCAGTCCGAGCAGCCAATCATACGCGCCGAAAGTGAGACAGAGCGCGAACAACGGCAGACTGACGAACGAAACTCTGCGCAGCCAAATGGTAAACTGCGGATTGCCGTTCTTGTCCTGCCGAACCGAAAACTTTTTCAGAAGCTGGGACGCAATGATGAAAAACCCGAGGAAAAACACCGCCCGCACGACGAAGAAGTTCATATTCAAGTAAGCGCGCTTTGAATCGAGGTTCTCTTCTTTTCCCGGCGCAATGTTCATCCAGTCGTAGAGATGATGCCGCAAAAGAAAAATCGGGATGAAGAAAAGGGCGAGAATGCCAAACAGGACGGCGATGTTTTCCAGTTGCCGACGAACAACCACCGTCCATTCCGCGTCGACCGCGTAGTGCACAATCGTCCAGAAAAAGCAGCCTGCGCAAAGTGTGAAAAAGAACGCGAACGCGAATAGCCACGAGTAACTGAACTGGTGCGGATCAATCGCCGCGCCCGCGCCGCAAAGGGCAAGCGCGACAAAAGCGATAACTCCGAGTAAAACCGACAGCCCGGCGAATCGTCCGCTCTCGAAGTATTCGCCTTCCGGCGTTGGAGCGTTATGCACGCGTTCGCTCATTTCTTTGGCGCCTCCGGTTTGCCTGCAGGTGAGCTATTTTCGGCCGGCTTGTTTTCCGCGGGCTTGTCCAGGTCCGCGCGGTGTTCGGGCGGAACATCCGCGACCGTCGCGCCCTCGCTCCGCTGCAACGCCCGCAAGTAGGCAATAATTGCCCAGCGATCAGCGACCATGATCGTCGGACCGTAAGCCATCATGGTGTTCTTGCCGTTTGTGATCGTGTTGAAAATTTCCCCGTCAGCCATCTTGCGGATACGACCGTCTTGCAAGGTCACAACTGTGGCCAGGCCGTACTGTTTGGTGATGCCGTTACCGGCCGCAGTTGCGCCGTGACACATCGCGCAAGTGATGTTGAATCGCTGACGGCCGCGCTCGAGCAGCTCCGGTGTGACCGGAACTGGAATTCCGGTTCCCCAATTGTTGCCCATCTTCCCGGTGTCCATGTAGTCAGTGCCAACGCTGAATCCGTGCGGCATGGTTTGAGATTCGGCAGCGGGCGCAGCCGTCTCCGGCTTCGGCATTTCGTAACCGATTGGCACCGTTCCGTTAATTGGCAGCCGCGGGCCGCGGCCGTCGGCAAAGAATTTCAACGGCGACTGTGCGCGCACTTTCATTTGCCGCACCATGTCAGGAAAAAGCTCCCACGGCTCGTTAGTGGTTTTTTCTCCGCGAAATCCAAGCACCGCCACGCCGGCGAGCGTGATCAAAAGAGAAATTAAGAGAAAGCCGCGCAACATAATCAATCCTCGTGCACGATGGTGATGTGTTGGCCCCCGCTGCGCTCAAGTAGTTCGCGCGCCTCGACTTCGGTAAAACGGGGATCCCGCGCCTCAATCACAAGGAAGAATCCGTCGTTGGTCGCGCGAGCAAAACGGTCCCAGTTGAAAATCGGATGATGCGGTCGTGGCAGACCATTCATGATCAACACCGCGAAGAACGCGGCGAAGGCCGAGAAAAGCACCGTCAGCTCGAACATGATTGGAAAAAACGCCGGCACGACTCTCCAGTCATAGGGTTTGCCGTCGACGATCAATGGGTAAAGGCCCCACGAAGCGCCAAATTCGATGAACATCGCGGTCGAGATACCCATGATTCCGCCGATCAAGACGACTGCGCTCAACCACGACTTACCGAGCCCCATCGCGTCGTCCATTCCGTGGATTGGAAACGGCGAATGCACGTCCCAGCGTTTGAAACCCGCGTCGCGCACCATTTTCGCCGCTTCAAAGAGGGCGTGGGTGCTCGGATATTCCGCAGCCATCCCATAAACCTCGTGACCGTAGGGCGTTCTCATATGCGCTGCATTCCTCCGGCCTGAACTGGATGATGACCGTTCGGCGAATGCGCATGCGGATCAGCGTCAGGCAGAACGATTTTCACTTCCGACATCGCGATCATTGGCAGGAAGCGAATGAAAAGGAGGAACAACGAGGTGAAGATGCCGAGGGTGCCGATAAACGTCCAAATGTCCACCCAGGTCGGAATAAACAGACCCCACGACGACGGAATGAAATCGCGATGCAACCCGCCGACGATGATGATGAAACGCTCGAACCACATGCCGGCGTTCACGCACATGCAAACGAAGTAGACGACAAGAATGTTGCGCCGACACCAGCGGAACCAGAAAAGTTGCGGCGAAAGCACGTTGCAGAACAACATGCCCGTCCACCAGTACCACCAATACGGACCGAGGACGCGGTTCCAGAACGCGAACCGCTCGTAAGAGTTGCCGCTGTACCAGGCCACGAAGAATTCCATCGTGTAGGCGTAACTAACAAACGAGCCGGTCAACAAAATGATCTTCGCCATTTTATCGATGTGCTGCGGCGTAATGATGTCGTGCAATTTAAAAATCGAGCGCGCCGGAATCAGCAACGTCAGCACCATGGCAAATCCGCCGAAGATCGCGCCCGCCACGAAGTAGGGCGGGAAAATTGTCGTGTGCCAGCTCGGAAGGATCGACGCCGCGAAGTCGAATGACACGACGCTGTGGACGGAAAGAACTAGCGGTGTAGAAAGTCCAGCCAAAAGCAGATACGCCATCTCGTAATGGCGCCAGTTACGGTTCGAGCCGCGCCATCCACACGCGAAAACGCCGAACAAGAATTTCTTGATCTTGGTTGTCGCCCGATCGCGCAACGTCGCGAGGTCAGGGATCAATCCGGTGTACCAAAACAAAACCGACACTGTGAAATACGTCGACACCGCGAAGACGTCCCACATCAGCGGACTGCGAAAATTTTGCCAGATACCGTAGTTGTTTGGAATCGGTGCGAGATACCAGGCCATCCAAACCCGGCCAACGTGAATGCCGGGAAAGATGGCAGCGCACATGACAGCGAACAGCGTCATTGCCTCTGCCGAGCGATTGATCGACGTCCGCCACCTCTGCCGCAGCAAATATAAAATGGCGGAAATCAATGTGCCGGCATGTCCGATACCGATCCAAAAAACGAAGTTAGTGATATCCCAAGCCCAGCCGTTGGGAATGTTGTTGCCCCAAACGCCGACGCCAGTCGATATCTGATAGCCGATACAAAACAGACCGAACATCGCGATCGCGGCGGTGATGGTGAAACAGACCCACCACCAGCGCGGCGCGCGGTCTTCGACTACACCGGAAATGCGCTCCGTGATCCAGCTGAAGTTGCGACGATTCAGTACCAACGGAACGCGCGCAAGCGGACGCTCGGCGGTCGCCGCCTCGCCTCTCATCACATCTGGTGCTGTGGGTGCGTCGTCCATTTACGTTGTCACGTTTTCGCTTCCGAACACGCCACGGCGAGGTTCCCGGCGTCCGGCATTTTGGGATTAGGATTACGAAGTCGCGCCAGATAACTCGTGCGCGCCTTCACGTTCAAATAGTCGAGCAACCGATAATTGCGGTCGGCTGCCTTCAGTTTGGAAACCTTGGTTTCCGGATCCTTGATGTCGCCAAACGTGATTGCTTCGTGCGGGCAGGCCTGCGCACATGCGCTCGTGAACGAGTCGCGCGGAATCCGGAGATCGCCGCCGGACGCTCCAACGCGCGCATGGGTGGCGATTTTTGCTTCCTCGATTCGTTGCACACAAAACGTGCACTTCTCCATCACGCCACGCATCCGAACGGTGACGTTTGGATTCTTTTGCAACTTTGTGATGTCGGGTGCGCCCTTTTCCGTGAACGGAGCAATGTACTCCTCGTAAATTCCGAACTGTCCGGCGATCTTCTTTTTGCCGACCGGCCGCTGATTGTAATCGAAAAAGTTGAAACGGCGGACCTTGAATGGGCAATTGTTCGCGCAATACCGCGTGCCGACACAGCGGTTGTAGGCCATTACATTGAGTCCGTCCTCGCTGTGAATCGTCGCGTTAACCGGACAAACGGTCTCGCAGGGCGCGTTCTCGCAGTGCTGACACATCATCGGTTGGTGCACTATCTCCGGGTCCTGCGGAAATTCGCCATTGTCTTCGTTGAACGGTTTAGCGCTGGCAAAATAACGATCGATTCGGATCCAGTGCATCCAGCGTCCGTGCGAGACCTGTAATTTTCCGACGACTGGTACGTTGTTTTCGGCCTGGCAAGCGATCACGCACGCGCTGCAACCGGTGCAAACATTGAGGTCTACCACCATTCCCCACTGCTGCTGGCCAGTCAGCGGCGGATGAGTGTAGAGCGAAGGCAGATATTTTTGTGGTTCATCGATGCCGGCGCACTTCTCGACGAAATTATTGTCCTCGCGGTACTCGTCGAGCTTCGCTTCGCGCACGAGTCCGCGGCCTTCGATGCTCCAGTGGTCTTGCGTGATCGAGAGCGGATATTTTTTGCCGACTTTCGATACCTTAATACTCTCAATTGTTTTCCCGTCTGCGACCACGAAATGCGGATTGGCGGCGGTCCTAAGGAAATACGCATTGAAACCTGGAACATCGCCGGTTGGCGGATTGTCCGCCGCGGCGTCACCGCCATATGGCAACGGCCCGCGACCAGCGATCGGGCGACCGTATCCAAGCGAAATGGTCACGGAGTTCTCCGCATGTCCGGGCGATACAATGGCCGCGAGCACGAGCTCGCGGCGAATCGGCTGGCCATCCGCGTCCCGCGCACTGTCCGCGATTGTTACTTGAACGAGATCACCTGTGGCAACCCCGAGTGAGGCGGCAAAGTTGGGACTCATCATCGCTCCGTTGTCCCATGTGAGCTTGGTGATTGGATCGGGCATTTCCTGCAGCCAGCCGTTGTTGCTGTACCGGCCGTCGTCCATTGCGTAACTGCGCACAAAAACAATCTCCGGGGATTCGGCTGTCGGCGGAGGCGAGACGGCGATCGCAGACCAGAGTTGTTTGGCGGGACCGCCGGCAGCAACGGCGTTAAACGCCGCCGGCCGGTCGTGCAGTTGAACATGATCAGCAAAGCCATCGTGTAAAAACTTCGACCACGCGGTTTGAAAATCTCCCGACGGCCTGGTTGCCCGGAAGGTTTCTTGAATGAGCCCCGGTCCCTCAACCTTCGGACGGCCAAGCAGCGCGTTCAGCAGTTCAATCTCACTCAGACCGCCAAACAGCGGTAAAATCATCGGCTGGATCGACAAATAGGAACCGTCTGCCGCAAGCGCATCGCCCCACGTCTCTAAATAGTGCGCCATCGGCGCGTGCCATTGGCTGATTGCCGATGTTTCGTCTTCGTGATAGCCGAGCCGCACCACATCCGACACCTTCTTTTGAAGGTCAGCCCAATCGATCGGAACTTTCTTGTCCGGATCCAGCGCGAGAGCGCGCGGGGCGTTGTAAACTGGATCGCCGCCGAAAATAAAGAGCTGCTTGATTTCGCCGCGGCTCATCCGATCGGCCAGCTGTAAAATGCTCTTGTTGTTTCGATTTCGCGGAAATTCGCGGACCACGATCGTGCGGCCGATGTTCTTAAGAGTAGAATTGATCGCGTAGGCGAGAAGTTGGACGACGACCGGCTGCTGTTGCCCCGCCAGCACGATGCTCGAACCAGATTTTGCGACCAAATCGTTCGCCAATTCAGTGAGCCACTGCTCGTTGAATTCCGGCGTCGCGGACGGCGCGGTCAGCGTTCCAAGCAACGACACCAATCCGGAATCCTTTGTCAGCGCTCCAATCTTCCCGGCAAGAAGGTAGGTAAAGGTCGGGATCTGGCTCGCCGGCAAACGCAAGCGATGGTCCGCCATCGCGCCGGTAATGGTGAATCGGTTCTCGACCACATAGAGCCGATTCATCGAATCGCCGGCCGACTTCACCCGTCGCCGGGCAGTAAACGCTCGCGCCGCCGCGAGATCGCCTTCGCCACAATCGAGAAAATCGCTATCCAACGCGAGCACTACGTCGGCACGATCGAACCGTGGTAGCAGGCGAACGTTTTCGCCAAAGCTAACGCCGGTCGCGTAATTTTGCGCGTCGCTGAGGGCCGGTTCGTACACGCACCACGTCATTTTCGGGAATGCTTTCTCGAGTTCGGTGCGCAATCGTTCGCGCGTCGGCGAATGCACTTGCTCAACGAGGAACGCCAGACCGTCCCCGGCTCCGAGCTGACTCCGCAGTTTGTCGATGTATGCATCGAACTCCGCGCGGGTCGATTCTTTCCCGTGGTTCGAAAACCGTCGCGACCGCGTCGGATCGTAAAGATCGAGAAGCGAAGCCTGGGCGAAAACATCGGTCCCGCCCGAAGACGCTGGATGAAGCGGATTGCCCTCCAGTTTGATCGGCCGGCCATCAACCGTCGTCGCGACGAGCGGAATGGCGCCGGTGCGACGCGGCATCGCGGTTGCGTAGTAGAGGAATTTTCCAGGGATCGTCCACTCCACGCTTTTGGTGAATGGAACGAGGTGCAGCTCCGGCCGACGGCAACTCGTTAGGCCGATACCGGCCAGCGCCATGGAGGCCCCCATCAACTTCATGAAATCGCGCCGTGACCAATCATTCTCCTCCAACTCGGAAGCGCCGGCTGGAAATTCGCGCTCAAGCCACTCGCGGAACTCCGGCGTGTTACTGTATTCGCCGAGACTGCGCCAGTACTTCTTATCGGACAGCTGCTCTGGTGGATGTTGAAAGACGCGTTTCATCGGTGGCAGGTTTGGCAATTTTCCGACGTTGTGATGTTCCACCGTTCCTTCAAAGTCTGGCCGATCTCAGCTTGAGTGAGGTGTTTCTTTTTCGACCAGTCTTCAGTTACGCCTCGCGGCTGCCCGTATTTCGCAACAAACTCGGCGGGGTTCACGTCCTCTGGCTTCCAATCGAGATTGGTAATCTGATCCTCCGGACGGAGGAAATTCTCCGGGTGCCGATGGCACTCCAGACACCACGCCATGCTATGTGGTTCGGCGATAGACACCGTTGACATGTGATTCACCGGGCCATGGCAACTGAAGCAGCTAACACCGCGGTTCACGTGCGCGGCGTGATTGTAGAAAACGTAGTCGACCGTGCGATGGAGCCACACCCACTCAATCGGCTTCCCAGTCTTCCAGCTTTCACGCACCGGCTCGAGCTTCGGATTATCCTTTTGCACCTGGCTGTGGCAGTTCATACAAAGTTGCGTATTGGGCACGTTCGAATGGGCCGCAACTTCCACGAAGCTGTGGCAGTAACGACAATCCATTCCAAGCTGGGTGACATGGATGTCGTGCGGAAACGGCACTGGCTGGATCGGTTGATAACCG
>DATMOU010000020.1:0-68251 GCA_035568035.1 Chthoniobacterales bacterium
TTCGTGGGCGCTCGACATCAATTCCCGACTCGCGCTTTCCAGCGAGGGAACGCGAATGTTAAAGGCCGAAGCAGTTGCCTGTTCCGGAGCGGAAGTGGCATTGAATCCGACAACGAAGCCGAGCTCGCCATACCTGAAAGGGCAATTGAACAATGGGGCGACTTACGATGCCCGGCTCACCGGCGAGGGTGGGCGATTGAACATCAATTGGATCGTGGCTGGCGAGAACCCCGACAGGTTGGAAATTTTGCGTCAGTACCTGCAAAATAAGGGAATTGATCTCAATGAACGCGACACCATGGTAGACTCCCTTCTCGATTGGGTGGAACCCAATGTCGGCTTGCATCATATGAACGCTCCGCCTGAGAGCGACGATTATCACCCGGCGCACGCATTACTCACACGCGTTGAGGAATTGAAAAACGTGGCGGGGTGGGCTGAGTTCACGGCTACACCTGGCTGGGATAATGACTTCACCGTAAGCACGACCATGCAATCAGGCATCGATCTGGCCTGGGCCTCGCGCGACGTCTTGCTCGCGCTGCCGGGACTTACAAACGAAATGGTCGACCGATATCTCCAGCTCCGACAAGGTCCGGACGGCGTCGATGGAACGGATGACGATACCCAATTCACAAGCCTTGAAGAGGTTTTGGCTGTTATGGGGTTAAATCCACAGATAGCGAGCCAACTCAAGCAAAAAGGCCTCGTTGCGTTTAATGTCCCCGTGTTTCGAGTCACCAGCATTGGGACGGCGGGCAAATCAACCCGGACCGTTCAAATGGTCTTCCAGCGCATCGGCGTAATGCCACAGGTGATAACCTGGAGGGAATTTTAGTGACCGACGCCAAGGCCATAAAGGTTAGCCCGGTCTTCATCACGCCCACCGCGCACGGCTGGAATCTTCTTCGCGCGCGCGATGGGAATGGCGCCTGGGATGTGCGCCTTCTCCGGACGCTCGACGAAGTTGCTCCGCTCGTCTCGGCGCAGGACGACATCGTGTTGAGTCTGCCGATCGCCGCGGTTCTCGCCCAACGATTTCGTTTGCCGACTGTTGATCCGGCTGAGTTTCCCGAAATGGTCCGGATTCAAATCGAAAAGGCGCTTCCATTTTCGCCCGAGGAAGTGACGGCAGATTTCGAACTGATCGAGCAGAACGAAAACGAGAGCGTGATCTCGGCCGTGGCAGTGAGGAATGAACGATTGGCCGAGATTGCGGCGCCGCTGCTCGACAAGGGCGTGATTCCGCAGCAGGTCACGGTTTATGCGTCCCAACGCGCAACGACGCACGCGCCCGAAGGCCGAACGCTCATGATTTATCCCGAAGGCGAAACATTTGTCTCGGCCGTGACCGAGAACGGCAAGGTTAGTCTCACTCGAACGCTGGACGGGATTGAACCCGAACGATTACAGACGGAACTGCCGCAAATCGCGTTGAGCGCTGAGCTGCAAGGTATCAACTCTTCGTTCCGAAATGTGTTGCTCGATGAAAGTTGTTTCGAGCTGCGGGATACCGTGCAGGGAATTTTGTCCAGCCCAACCGAACTGGTTGGGATGGAAACTCCGCCCGCGTCGGTAAAACTTAATCTCTTGCCGGAAAGTTGGCGGCAACGCCGAACCCAGCTGGCGAAGCGTGGCGAATGGCAAAGGCGCCTCACTTTGGCGGGTGCCGCATATGTTGGGCTCTTTCTCCTGTTTTTGCTCTACCTTGGCTACTCCCGTTTCGCCATCGCGCGGCTCGACCGGTTGATCACCCGCGACGCGCCGCAAACCCAGTTCATTCGCGAAACGGAAGCAAATTGGAAGTCGCTCGCCCCGGCGATCGACTCGCGCTATTACCCGGTCGAGATTCTCTTCCATCTTTCCCAGGATTTGCCGTCACCCGATATCCACATCACGGCCTACAATCAGTCGGCGCGCCAGATGTCTGTGGATGGTGAGGCCAACACCGCCGCGCTGGCCTATCAATTCGCCGAGAAAGTGAAAAAGGACGGTGCGTTGCAAAATTTCCGGTTCGACATGGCGGCGCCGCGAATTCTGCCAGACAACCACGCCCAATTCCGTTTGGAGGGAAAACCGCGATGATGGAAAAACTGACGGCTGCTTATTTGCGAATGAATAAACGCGAGCGAACAATGACTTTCGTCATCGCGGCAATTTTATTCTTGCTGATTAATCTCTTCGCTTGGCGACTGGTTTTGGGAAACATAAGCAATTCGCGACGCGAGCTGGCCGCCCGCAAATCGACGCGCGCGGAGCAGATCGTCTACATGAAGGAACGCGATCTGTGGGCAAAGCGCGAGCAATGGCTCGAGAAAACTCAACCTCCGATGAAAGGCGCAGAGGAGGCCTCCACCTTGCTGGATCAAGTCAAACAAATCGCCGGCAAGTATAACGTTTTGGTCGAGAACCCGGCGATCGGTGCCGGTGAAACCACGCCGACGCATCAAACCGTTTTCGCTTCGGTCGAAACCGGCGGTCACTGGCCCGATCTCGTTCATTTTCTGTACGACGTTCAACAACCGGACGCTTTCCTTGTCTTTGAAAATGTGAATCTTTCCGTCGACAATAACGATGCGACGATGATGCGCGGAAAATTCAAGATCGCGCGGTGGTTTGCTCCTGCGCAACGCAAGAAAGGATGAAAAGGTAATTATGAGAGGGCGAATCACCTTAATCTCGATCTTCATGGTCGGCGCCGCAGCCTTCGCCTGCGCGGATGATTTGCCGACGAAGTTAAGTTTCGAGCGCTACAAAGGTATGCTCGAGCATTCGCCTTTTGTGGTCGCTACGGCAGTCGTTGCGCCGGCGGCTGCGCCAAACTTTGCCAAGGACCTTTATGTCTCCAGCGCTGCGAAATCACCTGACGGCGACATGGTTGTGATCGAGTCGATGACGGATAAGGAGTTCAAAAAATATCTGACGACGAAAGCTCCGGCCGACGGTTACGGGATCGCGAGCATCGAATGGTCGGACAAGGTCGGCGAAACCAAAGTGACGATCAGTAAAGACGGCCAATACGCGACGCTAACGTTCAATCAGGCTGAGATAGCGAAGCCGATGCCGAATAGACCCGGGGTTCCTAGTGTTCCATCCTTCCAGCAACAACAACCAGGTTTTCCGCGACCAGCCGGGTTACCAACGCCAACTCCGCATGTGCGCGGGGTAATTCAGCGAAATCCAAATGCCGCGCCGGCGACGCCTAATTCCGGGGGGGAAGACTGAGTCGATGCCGTTGTTGGGCGAGAGCTATTCGCCCCAATCGTCGTCGCCCGCGCCGTTGTCATCCACCCGATTAGGACCGGCAGAATAGAGGTCGTACTTGTCGGGATGTTTGATCCCGGGGCAACGGTAAATGTATGGCATGCCCCAAGGATCCTTCGGCATTTCTCTGAAGAATGGATACCAACGGGTAGGTCTCGGCTCGCTTTCGGGTTGACTGACGAGAGCCTGTATCCCCTGCTCGGTGGTAGGATAAAAACCATTCATCGCTTCGTACTGCATCAATTGAGTTCCGATCGCCTGGATATCGGCCCGGACAGCTGTGGTTTTCGCGAATCCGGTAGGATTACCCATTTTCGAGATCGCCAGACCAAGCAGGATCACGATGATGCTTACCACGATCATGATCTCGAGCAGGGTAAAGCCCGACCGCTTGTCTTGTTTTCTCATTTTATGATCTAGCTCAGACACGAAACGGCCGGTTGCGGTTCAATCGACTCGCGAAACTTTTCGGAATCAGTGGCCGGTTTTCAGCGTGTAATCCAATTTTTCCCAAGGATACTTTAGTTGGACTTGGGTCCCGCGAATCGCCGACGCCGACGTTCCCGGACCGGCCACGACCATCACATCATTTGTGCCGACTTTCAAGTTATCGACCGGAATGAGCTTTTGCGCGCGCAACCAGCCGGTGTACTGAAAGTGCATTCCCTTGATCATTGATTCTGCTTCACCGCGATAACCTGGGTCAGCCAATTCGGGGAGTGTTAGCGTGGCGGGTCCGACGTCCTCACCGTTGACATAAACTTCCGGGGGCGAGTCGACCCGTGGACTTGCGACCTCAAACGTAAGCAAAGCCATCAAAGGTTCCGATTCAATTCCAAATTGGAACGTCGCCGCATGCTCGGCATCGGGACCCATTGAAATTGCTTCGCTTGCTAACGTCGCCGTGACAGTTCCAAAATTCTCCATGTCCTGCCCCGGTGAGTGCAACGGTGGCAATGATGAAAACGGTTCGGGAATTACATCGCGACGTTCTGCGTTGACCGGATGCACTACCTCGCTGCTGGTCATCCAATCGAGATACGCCCCGCGAACATTCTTCCCGTCTCCCGGAACCTCGACGTCGACCGTCGAGATGCCTTTCATCGGGATCATCACGGAATCCGAGGTTGGCAGTCCGATTCCCGAACCAAGCTCGCCGGAGCGAACAACTTGGGTGCCCGATTCATCCCACGCGACGATTTCCGGCCGCGTCTTATCGTTGTCGTCGAAGAAGAGGCGCATAAACATTACCTGGGTATCGGCCGACGGCGCCGAAACCCGCATTCGGAAAATGGTTTTTCCGGCGCCATCCGACGTCATGTTCACCGCTTCTACCCAATCAGGTGCACTTTGCGGTTTGGAACTGGCGGCGGGCTGTTGGCGGAGATCGATCCACGCGCTCTGGGCGGAATTTTGCGTCGTTCCGTCTCCACTTTGCGGCAGGCCGTTGCTAATCGCTTCCTGCGCGAGTGCCGACGACGTTGCGCCCGCCAGCAAAAGCAGCGCAGCGTAACGGAGCAAGAGCACCATTGACCGCGAACCGTATCTTAATGCGGCCGAAACTGCAAGCTATGTGTCGCTTCAAAAACTGCCGACAGAATGCTGTAGACAACTAATCCCACCACCACTGCGATAATCACGATGATCACCGGCGGAATCAGTTGCGAGATGATTGCAACATTTCGATCGAGCTCGCGTTCGTAGACGTCGGCGATGGTTTGCATCGTCTCTCCAAATCGCCCGGTTTGTTCGCCCACCGCCATCATGTCAGTGAACAAATCCGGGAAAATGCGCTGTGAACTCAGGGCCGCTGAAAGTGTTGCACCGTCGATAACCGCCCGTCGCGCTTCGACCAATTTTAGTTCCAAATATTTATTGCCGGCGATCTCGCTCACCAAATCCAGCGACCGGAGCAGGGGAATCCCGTTTTGAATCAATGTTCCGAGCGTGCGCGAAAATTGCGCGTAATAACGGTGTCGAATCACACGGCCGTAACCGGGAATCTTTAGTCTGAAACGGTCCCAGGTCAGCCGGCCTTCATCAGTCCGCACAAATGCGCGGAAACCGACGCTGATCCCGATCGCTATCAGCGCGGCCAGCCACCAGTAGGTCACAATCGCGTGATTGATCTGCATCAGGATACGGGTGGGCAAAGGAAGCGCCCCGCCGATTTGCGACATGAAGCCGGTCAGCTGTGGCACCATGTAAGTGATGAAGATCGTGATCAGCCCCGCGCCGGCGACGGCCAGAAACGCAGGATAGATCAGCGCCTGCTGGACACGGTCGCGCAGATTTTTTGCCTGCATCAAATGCTTCACCAGCCGATGCAAGATTTCCGACAGAGCGCCGCTGGCTTCGCCCGCCGCGACCAAATTCACATACAACGGCGGAAAAATTCTCGGCATTTCCCGCAGCGCCTGTGAGAAACTGCGGCCGTCGACGAGCGCTTGGTGGAGCGTGCGCGTCATTTGTTGCACCCGCGGCTGTTTCAATCGCTTCTGCAGGATCGATAATCCTTCGTCCAGTGTCATTCCGGCCTGGAGCAGATGCGCGAGTTGCTCGGTAAAAATAAGCAACTGGTTATGCGGGATTTTCAGGTTCTGAGTCGGCGCGTGCGGCGTCGCGGTTTTGGCCGTGCCGGTTTTTGAGCTCGGTTCGGGCCCCGCATCGACGACCTCGATCTTGATTGGAGTACAGCGTTTCTGCTCGATCTGGCGAATTGCGATCGTGCGGTCGGGGCAATCCAGCACTCCCTCGACTAATGCGCCCTGCGCGTCACGCGCGCGATAAGCAAACTGTGGCATTGCGGCTGGAAGTTAATGCGAAAATCCAAAATCGAAAGTCGTGGTCGTGCCGGTTGTATTAAAATATGGACATTGCATCCCTTCGTGATACTTTCCGCGCCGTTAGCAGTGAACACGTTGAGGCCCGCCGCTGTTCTCGATCTCGTCGGGCTTGTTGTCTCGATCTCTCCCGCTTATCTCACCGATCGGTGGTGGCTTGTCCGCTGAGTGCATCGTTATTTCGATTTTCCATGGCACAAATGATGCAGAGAGAAACAGCAATATGAAGACGTTCGCTCTCGGCGTTCTGTTGAGCCTTGTGCTGGTTGCACAAGGATTCGCGATCATCCGGCCGCCTTATCCGGCCAAGCCGATGCCGCCCTATCAAGGTCGGTTCATCGTAGTCGGTGATGACGCGAAATCACAGGCCGCCTCGAAATCACCGAAGTAAATCCGCCAGACGAAGGCGAATGTTTGCGTCGATTCTTCGGCGCTTCGGGAAGTTTTCTCTCAATTGTTAATCGCAGCGTTGCCAGCGTTGACACGTTTTCGTCGCGCGTTACGCTCACCTTCCGCTAATGGCGGGGTAGCCAAGTGGTAAGGCTGCGGTCTGCAAAACCGCTATTCGCGGGTTCGATTCCCGCCCCCGCCTCATTCATTTAACGATTTAGCGATTTAACGATTTAATGATTATCTTCGGCGGGTGACTCGCCGTTCCAGTCAACTTTTTGCCCGCGCTCAAAAGCGGATTCCCGGCGGGGTTAATTCGCCGGTGCGTGCGCTTCGCAACGTCGGCGGCGAACCGTTTTTCGTTGAGCGTGCGGCGGGCGCAAGGATTTGGGATGTCGATGGCAAAGAATACATCGACTACGTCGGCAGCTGGGGTCCGGCGATTCTTGGTCACGCACCGAAAGTTGTCGTCGACGCCGTCCGCGACGTAGCGACTCGGGGTCTTAGTTTTGGAATTCCAAATCCGTTCGAGGCCGAATTGGCGGAGCTGATCTGTCGATGGATGCCGTCCATTGAGAAAGTTCGAATGGTTAATAGCGGGACCGAGGCCGCAATGTCGTGCCTTCGGCTGGCGCGCGGATTTACCGGCCGTGACAAGATCATCAAGTTCGACGGCTGCTATCATGGACACGCGGATTCGCTTTTGGTGCAGGCGGGCAGCGGTGCTCTTACCCACGGGCGACCCGACAGTGCGGGCGTTCCGAAAGCGTTCGCCGATCTCACGATTTCCCTGCCCTTCAATAACGTCGATCTTGTTCGGAAAACATTTTCCGATAACAAAAACGAGATCGCTGCAATTATTCTCGAGCCGATTCCTGCTAACGCGGGGCTTTACTTCCCGAACGATGATTTCCTGGCGAGTTTACGCGATGAATGCGCAAATCATGGCGCGCTTTTGATTTTCGACGAGGTGATGACCGGCTTTCGCGTCGCGCGCGGCGGCGCTCAGGAGATTTTTGGAATCAAACCCGACCTGACCGTGCTTGGGAAAGTGATCGGCGGTGGTTTGCCGGTCGGGGCGTTCGGCGGTCGCGGCCAAATCATGGATCGGCTGTCCCCGGACGGTCCGGTTTATCAGGCTGGAACGCTTTCCGGAAACCCCCTGGCGATGGCGGCGGGACTTGCGCAATTGCGCGAACTTGAACGAATCGATGGTTGGAAGGTTCTCGAGAAGCTCGGCGCGCAATTGGAACAACTCACCCGGAACGCAATTTCAAACGAGAACACCGACATCACGTTTCACCGAATCGGCTCCATGTTCTGTTTGTTTTTCGCCCCCGAACCGATCGTCGATCTGGCTGGCGCAAAACGCAGCGACTTGAAGAATTTCGCGAAGTTTTTCCACGCCTGTCTCGAACGTGGTGTTTATTTTGCGCCATCGCAATTTGAAACAGGATTCATTTCTACGGCCCACACCACGGATGACATCGCGCGCACCGCCGAGATTGTCGGCGAGGTCCTGCGTTCGTTATGACTAATCCGATTCAAACGCGCATTCGCACTGCCTCGAAATTTTTCTTCGAAGGCGACCGCAAGTTTTTCATCAAAGGGGCGACGTATGGTCCGTTCGCGCCCGACGCGAACGGCGACCAGTTTGGGCGACCGGAGCAGGTGGAGGTCGACCTTCGATTGATGCGCGAGATCGGGTTGAACGTTCTGCGAGTTTATCATGCGCCTCCGGATTGGTTTCTCGAGAAATGCGCCGCCGCCGGAATGCGGGTCTTAATTACCGTTCCGTGGGAAAAGCACATCGAGTTTCTGCGCGTGAAAAAAGTGCGCGACCAGATTACGCGAATGGTGCGCACGACGGTAAAAAGATACGCCGGCAAGCCGGCAGTTCTGGGTTATCTGGTCGGCAACGAAATCTCGAGCACGATGGTTCGCTGGCTCGGCGTCCGGCAGGTGATTGAGTTTGTCGAACATCTGGTGCGCATCGGACGCGCGGTCGATCCCGAAGTTTTGTTTTCCTACGCCACTTTTCCGCCCACGGAATATCTGTTGCCGCAAAACGTCGATTTCTTCTGCTTCAATGTTTACCTCCACAATCAGCGCGACTTCGAGCGTTACCTCCTGAGGCTGCAAAATCTGACTGAGGAACGTCCGCTGATCCTTGGCGAGTTCGGCATGGACACGATCCGCCATTCACAGGACGAACAGGCGGAAATGCTCGGATGGCATATTGAGAGCGTCGCGAAATGCGGACTGGCGGGAACGATTTTGTTCTCCTGGACTGACGAATGGTTTACCGGCGGGCAGGACGTGCCCGACTGGGCTTTTGGCATCGTCACCCGCGATCGTCAGCCGAAGAAATCGTTTTACTCGCTGAAAGAAAAATTCGGCCAGGACAATTCCACCCTTCCGCATCGCGCTCTCGCCAAAGCGCCGGTTGTTTCGGTGATTGTTTGTTCCTACAACGGGGGGCGCACCCTTGCCCGTTGTCTCGAGTCGTTAGGCAAGATCAATTATCCGAATTACGAAGTGATTCTGGTCGACGACGGTTCCACGGACAACACCGAGGAAATCGCCGCTCAATTCCCGAGTGTCCGCTACATTCATCAAACCAATCACGGTTTGAGTCACGCCCGCAACACCGGCGCGGCCGCTGCCAAAGGCGATGTGTTTGCCTACACCGATTCGGACTGCATGGCCGATCCCGATTGGCTTTATTATTTGATCGGCACGCTTACCAGCGGTGATTACGCCGGCGTCGGCGGACCGAACGTGAGCCCGCCGGCGAGGAACGCGATCCAAGCCGTTGTCGCCGGCGCGCCCGGCGGACCGAGCCATGTTTTGCTGACAGACACGGTGGCTGAACACATTCCCGGCTGTAACATGGCGTTTTACCGGTGGGCGTTTGAGAACGTCGGCGGTTTCGATCCTGAATACCTCAAGGCCGGGGACGACGTCGATTTTTGCTGGCGACTTCAACAAGCGGGCTTCGTTATCGCGTTTAGTCCCACCGCGATCGTCTGGCATCACCGCCGCTTCACGTTGCGCGAATTCTTGAAACAACAGGAAGGCTATGGAGAAGCGGAATCACTTCTGCGTTTCAAGCACTTGATTTTCTTCGGACCGACTGGCACTGCAAAATGGCGAGGACAAATTTACGGCGCGCCGCGCTTCAGCTGGTTCATTAATCGTCCGGTCATTTACCACGGAATTTTCGGCGAGGGATTTTTCCAATCGATGTATGCGACTCCGCAATCGGACATCGCGGCGTATCTCAGCAGCATAGAATGGTTCGCGTTGACGCTGTTTCTTTTTGGGTTGGGCATCTTTTTGCCGGCGTTGCGAATTGTGCCCTATCTGATGCTCGGTGGAACTCTCACCGTGGCGCTTTCCTACATGGTTCGTGCGCGGATTGAGCCGAAATTCGACACGGTGCCGGCGCGGTTGCTCGTGATGTGTCTGGCATTTGTTCAACCGCTCGTTCGCGGATTTTCCCGCTATTTTACCTGGCTCCATTTCAAACGAACGCCGCGAGGCGTCATTCGGGCGCACGAACAGTTGCCGCCCGGCGCAATGGGTCGCGGCTTGCGCCGCCGCGTTTTTTGGAGCGAAGAAGGCCGGGATCGTCATCATTTGCTCGGCGCAATTTTCCAATTGCTGGAAGAAGAAGGCTGGCGCTACTCAATCGATACTGGCTGGAAAGAATGGGACATACAAATCTACGGAAATTTTTGGTGGAGCACGGTGCTTCAAACAGTGACCGAGGACCACGGTGGCGGAAAACGACTGACCCGCGTTCGTCTTCGAAGCCGATTTGTCACCAGCACGATAATCATCAGCCTCGTTGCTCTCAGTATTGTGATTTACCGGCAGCTGCACACTTCACATCTTGATCTTTGGTCGCTCCTTCCGTTCTCGCTCTTTCTGGTTTTTCTCGCTTCGCGTGCTCGCGCCCTGAAATCGCGAGTTGCGGAACTTGTCGATCTTGCCGCGCATCGGGCCGGGCTTCAGCGGGTGACTCGTAAGGGCTTGGCTGTTCCACCCGCGATGCCCGTTCAGGCGCTGGAAGCGATGCAGGCGGACCCTGCAGCGCGAACATGAACCCGGGGCTTTTCATTCGGTTCGCCGTCCTCGTTGTCGCAGAGGTTTTCTTTTTGGTGACTCTAAATTTTTTCGACGACTGGACGCTCCAACAAATGCCGGTCCGCTTCGTCGGCGCAGCATTCGCCAGCGGAATCGCTTTTCTCGCGGCGGTTTCACATTTTCCGCCAAAGATCGACCTCCGCCATCAGGCGATGATTTTTTGGGGCGTCGCGATCATTTTGCGATTGATCGCATTGCCGCTCGCGCCTTCCGACGATCTCATCCGCTATCAATGGGATGGCAAAGCTCAGCTTGCTGGATTCAATCCATATCTGATCGCGCCTTCAGATCCGCAATTGGATGATTTGCGACACGACTTTCCGGAAGCCTCCAAAATTAATCACCCCGAATTGCGCGCGTTCGACGCGCCCGGCGCAGAGTTGTTTTTCAAGTTTCTGAGCCGCGTAAGCGATCGACCAATCTTCTACAAGATCATCTTTGCGATCCTCGACCTTGGTGTTGCAGCCATTCTTTTGAAACTGATCGGCGATGAAGATCGTTACCTCAGCGCAGCCTGGTACGCCTGGAACCCGCTCGTTGTTTACAGTTTCGCGGGTGCTGCGCACTTCGACAGCGTGATGGTTGCAGGGCTAATGGCCGCAATTTTGGCTGTCGTCAGATCGACAACTGAGACCGATTCTTTGCGCCAATGGCTTTGGGCAGTTTTTGCGGCGTGTCTTCTAGGGATCGCGATCTCGTTCAATGTGGCAGCCGCATCGCTACTTCTCCTTTTTGTATTCGCGCTACGTTTGCGCGGGATTGTTTTAGCGCTCAGCGTCATCATCCCCATCGCGTTTGCCCTTCCATTTGGATTTCCTCAGGTCGGGGTGTGGCATCCGTTAGGGCCGATTACTCATCTTTCGCGCCTGAATGATCTTTTCTGGTGGTTGATCGAAGACACGGTCTTGCCGAATCCGCACCAGCGCAGCTTTCATTATTTGCCAATCATCATTGTTTGCCTGGCTGCAGTTTCGTTTTTCTTCATCCGCAATTGGAAACGTGGGACACTGTGGATTGTCGGGACTGCGCTGGTACTGAGTCCGATTCTTTATCCGTGGCAGTGCACGTGGGTTTTGCCGCTGGCCGCGTGGCGCCGCGCATGGGCGTGGTACGTTTTGTCGATTACGCTTTTCGCCTACTACTTGTTCTGGGACGAACGGCTGTTTGCTTTGCCCTGGCACGCTGAGCCATGGATGCGGGCGTTGATTATTGCTCCTGTCCTGGCGTCGCTGGTCATGCTGGCTGCTAAGAATCGATCCGGGCCGCAAGCGAGTTAGCTGCGCGTTGAAAATCCGGCGGCGCCGGCGCTTCGAATTTCTTCCATTCACCGGTCCGCGGATGCTCAAACGCCAATTTCCAGGCGTGCAGCAGTTGCCGCGGAAAGGCTCTTGCGAGTTTGCCGCCATAAACTTTGTCGCCCAGCACCGGATGCCCGAGGTGATGAAGATGGACTCGAATCTGGTGGGTCCGGCCACTATGCAGCCTGCATTCGACCAAACTCATTTCCGTCGACGAATTGAGAACGCGATACGCCGTTTTCGCAGCACGGCCCCGCCGCGACGCGACTGACATTCGTTGTCGATGGACCGGGTGCCGGCCGATCTTCTCTTCAATGGTCCCTGCACTTTTGCGCAGTTTGCCCGCGACCAGCGCCAGATACACTTTTTCAACTGTGCGCTCGGCGAATTGCGCCGATAGCCGCCGATGCGCTTCATCGGTTTTTGCTACGACCAGACAACCGCTTGTCTCTTTATCGAGTCGATGCACAATTCCGGGTCGCTGTTTGCCGCCAATTCCGGAAAGTTTGGGAAAACGATGGAGGAGCGCGTTCACCAGAGTGTGTTCCCGCTGGCCGGCTCCGGGATGAACAACCAGTCCCGCTGGTTTGTTGATTACGATTAATTCGTCGTCTTCGTAGAGAACGTCGAGCGGGATAGCTTCTGGACGAATGTCGATTTTCTCCGGCGGTGGCTCGTTAACTTCGATGCGATCGCCGGCGCGGACGAGGTCGCGCGGCCGGGCAGGCGATCCATTCAAAGTCACATTCAGACTTCGGATTAGCGCCTGAATCCGCGAGCGGGAAAATTTGGAAAGCTCGCGGGCGAGGAATTGATCCAGGCGCAGGCGGCCGCCTTCTTTCGACACGATTAACTCGATAGGCGCAGATCCTGTTGTCATGCCGAGTGGAACAGTTCGGGTTGACCGTAGCGTCGGCCGCGCGAAATCCCAAGATCCAACTCCAAGCCCCGGCGAACCTCAAAGAACGCGGGGATGACCTGAAGCTTCATTGGTCCCTGGTTCTTGGGATTTGGCGCTTCCGCTTGGCCTATCTTCTGCTCGTAAAACACCGATGAAGCGCTTTCTGCTTTCGTTCGGCCTGCTCGCAACCATGGTCGGCCAAGCGCTTCAGGCTGGCCAGCTTCCGCTTACCGTCAGTGAAATCAGCCTGATGCTCCGCGCCGGTTATTCGAGCAACACGCTGATAAAGGAATTATCGACCAGGCATTTCGTCGATGTTGTCGATGAAGCCAAAGAGAAAACGCTGATCAATTCCGGTGCCTCCGCTGAATTAATTGCAGCCTTGAAAAGCGGGACCTATTCGCTGTCTGCCGAAAAAACTGCTGCCATGCTGCAGCAAATGGCCGCGTTGGACGAGCGTCGTGCGGTTGAAGCCGAAATATCGCGCAAATCCGATGCCCGCTATCAAGCGCAGGTCACGCGGGAACGCACGTCAAAGTCTCCCGCACCAAGCGCAGCGGAAGGCGCCGTGCCAGAGCTGTTGAAAGGCGACCTGGTTCAGTATCGCAACGGCAGTCTGACGCACTTCGACGATTCGTCGCTCGCGAACAAGAAACTGATCGCGGTCTATTTTTCGGCGCACTGGTGCGGACCGTGCCGCAAATTCACTCCGCAGCTTGTCGAATACTACAATCGCGTGGCTCCACAGCATCCGGAGTTCGAGATCGTTTTCTACAGTCACGACCGGTCGCCAGCCGATTTCGAAACTTACATGCACGAGACAAATATGCCGTGGCCGGCCATCGATTTTGCGAAGCTAAAGGGCAAGCAATCGCTGACCAAGAATGCAGGTCCGGGAATTCCGTCGCTGGTTCTGTTCGATTCGAGCGGGAAGTTGATCTCGAGCAGTTATGCGGGCTCTCAATATCGCGGACCGCAGCAGGTCCTGGCTGATCTCGATGCGATATTCGCCGGCAAAATGCCGGCACGCTTCGCAGCCGCGCCATAGCGTCCGCGTCCAAGCTCGTCTATTCTGGCGAGCAGATGAGAGACTCTGTCGCGGCGCGCATGGTCAGGCTCGGCATTCAGGATATCGACCTTGAGGAGACGTTTGCGCGCTCGGGTGGTCCCGGCGGGCAAAATGTAAACAAGGTCGCGACCGCCGTGACCCTGCGCCACTCGCCGACCGGAATCAGCATCACTGCGCAAGATTCGCGTTCGCAGGCGATGAATCGCAAACTCGCCCGCGAACGTTTGCTCGACGCCATCGAAGATCGGCAGCGCGCCGCGCGGCAGGCGCGAATCGCCGAGCGCGAAAAGAACCGCCGCCGTAAATCGCCGCGACCGCCTGCGTTGAAAAAGAAGATTCTCGAATCGAAACGCAAGCGCAGTGCGTTAAAGAAACTTCGCGGCCGTATCGAGGACTAGATTTCTACCAAAGCAAATCCTGGAGCGCTTTAATTCTATCCTCGGTCAGTTTTGACTTTTCTTCGACCGACTTCGCGACGTCGCGGGTCTTTACCCAGGCTAGTTGCTCCTGTTTCACCTTTGCAAAACGATTCGGCGGCAGAAGCGAGCGCACCGCCTGATAGACTTGATTCAATCGCTCGTCTAACGCGTCGAATTTTTCTTTCTCGGAGCGAAAGACGCTGCCAGTAAAATTTTCCGGAACCTGCTTGTCGTCCGCTGCGACGATCATGTGTTTCGCGAAACTGTCGTCATAGGCAGGCTGCAGCGCATCATCCTGCTCGGAATTGGTCAGGCGGGCGTCCGTCACTGTCCATTTCTTGGCTGCGAGATCGTAGGTTCCCTGGAACAACGCGTAATACGTTTTCACGTTGTCGAACTGTTTTGGATTATTTTGCGACGAAGCCCGGACTCGAATTTTTCTGTCGTTTCTCAATCGAAAGTGGGGAGAAACGTCTCCGCCTATGTCGCGCTCGTGAGATTGCTTTTTCATCGCACCGTCGAGCGACTTCTGGATGCGCTCGCCGATTTCAGTTTGAACGAACTTGGAATCTTTGATCTCCAACACCGAAAGGGTATCCATTCCGTAGCGGCCATCGTTCTCAACCACGCAATAACTTGAATCCGGCGCCCAAAAGACTTCGAGGTCTCGGTGATTTTGATGTTCGAAGTAATCGACCTTGTCGATCGACCCGAGCGTGGTGTGAGCCTTTACATCGGCGAGATAAACATCGCTCTCATTACTGTTTTGCTGGTCCGCAGCGTCTGCGGTTTGGACCAGCAGGGCATATCGCCCATCAGGAGACTCGGAGTCCTCCCTAACGATATAATCCTTCGGCCACTCGCCGGCTTTCAACGGCGCCGCCTTCAGGATCAAAACCGAAAAAGCGATCGGGAAAAGTAAAACGCGCGGCCACATGGGCGGGAATCTTCGCCCGCTTGTGCGAATAAACGCAACCAAGAATTCCGTGGGCCAAACTCCATCCACCATCGAAAATCACAATTTCGTTACATCTGCCGAACCTGCTAGGCGCGAACTGATTATGTAAGCATCATTACTTATGAAAAAACTTCTAGTTCCGCTGTTTTCACTATTGGTAGCAGTTTTCATCAGTTCCTGCGCGAGCGAGCCGGCATCCACCACAACGTCGACCACAACCCGGGAGACCACGGTGACGCAGCCAACTACGGCGACGCAGTCCACCACGACTACGCACTACTAATTCCCCCTCCAGCGAGGAAAGAGGGCACGCGCAGCGTGTCCTCTTACGCTTTTCCCGGCTTCTCGTCGGCTATCTCAGCGCTGGCCTCTTCTTCGGCCTGGCTGACCACAGGAGCGATCGCCTGAAGTTTTTCGCCGCTGCGCAGATCCATTAATTTTACGCCCATCGTGTTGCGGCCAGTCTCGCGGATTTCTTTCACCCGTGTGCGCACCATTTGGCCCTTGGTCGTGATCAACATCAGCTCGTCCGAGTCGCGAACGGTAAGCGCGCCAACAACCTCACCGGTCTTGGTGCCGGTCTTCATGGTGATGATTCCTTTGCCGCCGCGATTTTGTTTGCGGTAATCATCAAACGGCGTGCGTTTGCCGATTCCATTCTCGCCCGCTACCAGCAGCATCGCGTTGGGGTCGAGAATCGCGAGGGCGACGACGTGATCTTTTTTGTCCGGCCGGATGCCCCATACGCCAACCGTGTTGCGGCCCTGGTCGCGCAGCTGTTCTTCATGAAAGCGCAGGCTCATTCCTTCTTTCGTGATTAGAACAAGCTCGTTGTTTCCGTTCGTTAGCTTGGCGTCGATCAGGCGGTCACCTTTTTCGATCTGGATCGCGATAATCCCGCCCTTCCGGACGTTGCGGTAATCGGAAAGGTTCGATTTCTTGACGATGCCCGACTGGGTCGCGAAAACGATGTGAAGATTTTCATCCCAGGTCTCATCGACCGCATTCGGCCCGACACCCGACTTCTTTGATTGAATTCGAATGGTAGCGGCGATTTTTTCGTCTGGTCGCAGCTCGAGAATGTTCGCGATGGAGCGTCCCTTCGCGGCGCGGCCCATCTCTGGAATCTCGTAAACTTTTTCGACATAGGATCGGCCCGACTCCGTGAAGAACATCAAGTAGTCGTGCGTGGTCGCAGTGAAGAGATGCTCGATGAAATCGCCTTCCTCTTCCTCGGTCGCGCCTTCACGCGTGGTCATGCCGATCACGCCTTTGCCGCCACGCCGTTGCGCGCGGAATGCGCTTACTGCGGTGCGTTTGATAAAACCGCCGTGGGTGATGCTGATGATGCAGCCTTCATTGGCGATGAGATCCTCCATGTTGATGTCACCCTCATCGACCGCGAACTGAGTCAGGCGCGGCGAGCCATGTTTATCGCGCAATTCGCGCAGCTCTTTCTTGACGATGGTGAAAACGCGCTGCTCTTTCGCAAGAATATCGCGCAAATCCTGGATCGCCTTGATCAACTCCTTATATTCGTTCTGGATCTTGTCCCGCTCGAGACCAGTCAATTGATACAAACGCAGATCGAGAATCTGGTTGGCCTGGTGCTCGCTGAAAGCGTAACGCCCTTCGGTCAGGCGCGCGGGATTGCGAATGAGGATGCCAATTTGTTCGACCTGCTTTTTGGTAAACTCGAACGCGAGCAGCTTGATTCGCGCCTCTTCGCGATTGCCTGATCCGCGAATGATGCGGATGAATTCATCCAGATTTGCCAGCGCGATGAGATAACCTTCAAGCGTCTCGGCGCGTTCCTCGGCCTTGCGCAGTTCAAAGCGCGTCCGGCGCAGAACCACTTCGCGGCGATGCTCGATGTAAGCCGCATTCGCATCCTTAAGGGAGAGGAGCTTCGGACGGCCGTGATCGATCGCCAGCATGATGACCGCGAACGAGCTCTCCATCGCGGTGTGCTTGTAGAGATTGTTAATGACGATCTTCGGATTGGCGTCGCGCTTGAGCTCGATGACTACGCGTGTGTTTTCGTCCGATTCGTCGCGAATTGCCGTGATGTCGCCCAGCACTTTCTCGTTCACCAGCTCGGCGATGCGCTCGACCAGCGTAGCGCGATTCACATTGTACGGAATCTCGGTGATGACGATCTGCTCTTTGCCGCCTTTGATTTCTTCAACGCCGGCTTTGCCGCGCACTTTCATGCTGCCGCGGCCGGTCTCGAGGTATTGGCGAACACCGGTCGTTCCCAAAATCGCGCAGCCGGTCGGGAAATCGGGCCCCTTCACATACTTCATCAAGCCGTCGAGCGTGATGTCGGGATCGTCGATCTGGGAGCAAATGCCGTCGATGACTTCCACTAAATTGTGCGGGGGAATATTCGTCGCCATTCCAACTGCGATACCGGTGCCGCCGTTGACGAGCAGATTTGGAAACGCCGCCGGGAAGACGGTTGGCTCGGTCCGCGTCTCGTCGTAGTTCGGAACGAAGTCGACCGTGTCCTTGTCCATGTCCACCATCAGCGCTGCGCCGAGATGCGTCATGCGGGCCTCGGTATATCGCATCGCCGCAGGCGGATCGCCTTCGACCGATCCGAAATTGCCCTGACCGTCCACTAACCGTTCTCGCATTGCCCACGCCTGCGCCATGTGGACGAGGGTGGGGTAGATCACCGCTTCGCCGTGCGGGTGATAGTTACCGCTGGTATCGCCGCAAATCTTCGCGCACTTACGGTGCTGCCGGCCCGGGAACAGTGACAAATCGTGCATGGCGTAAAGAATCCTGCGCTGCGATGGTTTCAGTCCGTCGCGGGCATCGGGCAGTGCGCGCGAAATGATGACCGACATCGAGTAATCGAGGAACGACCTCGACACCTCGTCGGCCACATTTATTGGATCAACTTTTTCGTTCGCGCTATACATCGCTTCGCTGCGTTATTCGCTAATTCGCTAATTCACTAAATGATCAAACGTCGAGATTGCGGACGTTTAATGCGTTGTCCTCGATGAATTGCCGGCGTGGCTCGACGACGTCGCCCATCAGGATAGTAAACATCTTGTCGGCATCGACTGCGTTGTCGTCATTCAAATCAACCTTGAGGAGCTTTCGCTTTTCAGGATTCATCGTGGTCTCGAACAATTCTTTGGCGTTCATTTCGCCGAGACCCTTGAAGCGCTTGATCTGCACACCCCGCCGTCCGATCTCCAGGATCTTTTGCAGGATCTCCGGGATGGAGAACAAGGGATGGGTCGTTGCTTTTTCTCCCTCGCCTTCGATCAACTCGAAGATTGGTTTATCGCTCGCCGCGTAGTGATCGACCTTCAAACCTTTGCGTGCGAGCTCGGCGATGATTTTTTGAACCGCGGCCGATTCGTGGAGCTCGACCAGTTTGGCACGCCGCCGAACGGCGCCGGGTCTCGGTGCTGCTGCCTGGCCATCGCCGAGTGGCAGAAGCTCCTGTTCCATTTGGGTGTCGAACAGATTGAGATCGAGGTTCGACTCGTGAAACTTTCGAACCGCTTTCTCGTCGTGGAAATAATAGACTGTCTCGTCGTTGCCATCGCGAACTTTGACCAGATACGTGGGCAACTTGCCGGTCTTGGCGTTGCGCTCCTCCAAATAAGCTTCGAAGTCCCCGCCATGCCGGCGAACGACTTCACTTAGCTTCGCCAGCTTCTCGAGCGATTCGAGAATATCTTTCAATTGGGCGACGGTGATTTCCTTTTTGTCGGACAGATTTCTCAGCTTCACGTCCTCGGCGCCGAGCGAGATCAGGATTTTGTTCAACTGCACGTCATCATCGACATACTCTTCGCGCTTCTTGCGTTTAATTTGATAGAGCGGCGGTTGGGCGATGTAAATTTTGCCGGCGCGAACGAGATCCGTCATTTGCCGGAAGAAAAATGTTAGCAGCAAGGTGCGAATGTGCGAACCGTCGACATCCGCGTCGGTCATGATAATGATCCGCCCGTAGCGCAACTTCGATATGTCGAAGCGGCCTTCTTCCTGTTTGCCGTTGCCGTCGCCGCCATCTTCACGCGCTTTACCGATGCCGGTGCCAATCGCCGTGATCATCGATTGGATCTCGGTGTTCTTCAGAAACTGATCTTCGCGTGCTTTCTCGACGTTGATGAGTTTTCCGCGAATCGGCAGGATCGCTTGATAACGACGATCGCGTCCCTGTTTGGCCGAGCCGCCGGCCGAGTCGCCCTCGACGATATAAAGTTCGGTCAATTCGGGATCGCGCTCCGAACAATCGGCCAACTTTCCAGGCAAACCGCCACCGGTCAGCGCGCCTTTGCGAATCGTCTCGCGGGCTTTTCTCGCAGCTTCCCGAGCCCGCGCGGCCGTGAGCACTTTGTCGAAAATTCGACGTGCGATTGGCGGGGTTTTGTCGAAGAAGGTCATCAAGCCCTCATAAACCGCCGAGTTCACAATGCCGTCGATCTCGGTATTCACGAGCTTGACCTTGGTTTGCGATTCGAACCGCGGATTCGGCAGTTTGATGCTCAGCACTGCGATCAATCCTTCGCGCACGTCGTCGCCCGAGATCGATGGGTCCTTTTCCTTGGTGAGATTATTTGCGCGCGCGTATTGATTGATCGCGCGAGTGAGCGCCGTGCGAAATCCGGTCAGGTGAGTGCCGCCGTCGGGATTCGCAATAGAGTTCGCAAACGGCAGGATCTGGTCGTTGTAGCTGTCGTTGTATTGCAATACGACGTCGACAAAAACTTCGTCGCGCTGCCGCTCAATCACGATCGGCTTGGGATGCAGGACCTGTTTATTTTCGCCCAGCTGCTTTACGAATTCCTCAATGCCGTTCTTGTATAAAAAAGTTTCTTTCTTCGGCGAATCGCTTCGTTCGTCCGTAAGATTGATCTCGATTCCGGGATTAAGAAATGCCAGTTCACGAAGTCGCGTGGCCAGACGCTCGAATTTAAACTCCGTCGTGATTGTGAAGATCGTCGGATCGGGCAGGAATGTGATCAGCGTGCCGGTCGCCTTTTTACCTTTGACTTCACCGATGACTTCGAGTTTTTGCGTCGTCTTTCCCTTGGCAAAAGCCATGTGGTAGACCTTGCCGTCGCGCGAAACTTCCACTTTGAACCACTCCGAGAGCGCGTTGGTGCACTTCGCGCCGACACCGTGCAAACCACCGGAATATTTGTAAGCACCCTGCCCAAACTTTCCGCCCGCGTGCAGATTTGTCAGGACCAACTCGACCGCCGGCATTTTCCATTTCGGATGGATATCGACCGGAATGCCGCGCCCGTTGTCGCGAACTGAAACGCTTCCATCGACGTGAATGTCGACGTCGATTTTGTCGCAATATCCGGCAAGATGTTCGTCGATAGAATTATCGACAACTTCGTAAACCAGATGGTGCAAACCGCGCTCGTCCGGGTCGCCGATATACATTCCGGGGCGCTTCCGGACCGCTTCCAAGCCCTCGAGCTTGTCGATCTGGGCCGCGTCGTATTTCTGCGATTTGTTGACGCCTGAGAGCAGGCGTTGACGACTTTTCTCGTCGGAATTTTCGTCGTCTGGAACGCGGGCGACAGCGGCTCGGGCTGGCATCATAAGAACGTAGCCAAGAGCGATCGGAAAACAACAAATAATCTCGTGGTTTTGAGGGGCTTATTTCCGCTACCTGTTGGATGGCTGGGCGGGTCAAACCCACTATCTTGTGGTTGATCGCTCCGACTTATTCACATGTTTTTTTGCTACCTTGACCAGCTTGTTTTGTGCTCCGAAAATGTCCGCTTTACATGCGCTTCCAAACCCTCGCTGAAGCCAGCTGGATCCTGGCGGTTTTGGCCTTCCTCGCGCTCGTTAGTCTGTTTTTTAGCATTTGGGTGTTTCTGCTTTTTCTCATCCTCATTGCCTACACATTTTACTTTTTTCGTGATCCGGAGCGTGATGTCCCGGTGGATCCAAACGCAGTCGTGGCCGCCGCGGACGGGACGATTACCGACATCCTCGAGGTCGATGAACCTGACGTCTTGAAAATAAAAACCCGTCGCGTCGGGATCTTTTTATCCATCTTCGACGTTCACACCAATCGCGCTCCGATCGAGGGCCGCATCATCTTCCGCCTGCACCGCGAAGGGTTATGCGTCGATGCACGAAAACCGGAATGCTCGGAGAAGAACGAGGCGATGATCTGGGCGTTTGAAAATCCGCGCGCGACCCTTGTTGTTCGTCAGCTCACCGGGGCAATCGCGCGACGGATCGTTGCCTGGTCGGACGTGGGCGACGAAGTCAGGAAGGGCGAGCGTTTCGGAATGATTCGCTTCGGATCGCGAACGGAAGTATACTTGCCCCTGTCCGCCACCGTGTCGGTGAAGGTTGGCGAGCACGTTGCCGGTGGATCGACAATTATCGCGCGTCTCCCTCAATCATGAACGAACAGCCGTCGAAAATCTATCTGCTGCCGAATCTGATGACGGCGGGGAATTTGTTCTGTGGGTTCACTGCAACGCTCAAAATTCTGGAGGGCGCGCTTTTGCAAAGCAGCAACGCCGACGCAGCGGCCGAGCTTTTTCACGAGGCGATCTGGTTCATTCTCGGCGCGTTCGTATTCGATTTTCTGGACGGCCGTTTGGCGCGGCTTGGCGGGCACGACAGCGCATTCGGTCGCGAATTCGATTCGCTGTCTGACATCGTTTCGTTCGGCGTCGCGCCGGCGCTGCTGGTTTACCGCATTGTGCTCCAGGAATTTCGTACCGCCTGCTGGATCATCGCCCTTGTCTATCTTCTTTGTGGTGCACTTCGGCTCGCGCGATTTAACACCGCCGCCAGCGCCGAGAAACATTCAGCTAACCACGCCGACAAAAATTTTACGGGCTTCCCGATTCCCGCCGCGGCGGGCTTGATTGCATCGATCACACTGTTCCTGCTTTGGTTGGCTGAAGGCGAACATCAGCTCGGTAAATGGAAATTCGTTTTGCCGCCGCTGCTGATCTTTCTTTCGTTCATGATGTTCAGCCGGTTCCAGTATCCAAGTTTCAAGGCCATCAATTGGAAGACCAAAAAGTCCATCCCTCGTTTTCTGGTCATATTTTTCGTGCTGATTTTTACGGCGATGTTTTATCAGTGGATGCCGGCGGTCCTGTTTCTGGCTTATTTGCTATACGGCTTTCTTCGTCCGTGGCTGTCGCACGAATGGCGGCGCGAGATCGAAGAAGAGATCGGTGAGGAGAGTTCGGACGAACCGACCGAGCAGGCTTCCTGAACTACTGATTCAATCGCGCGAGAGTTTCCGGATCGCGCACATCGGCCCAGTTTCCGGTGAGTTCGAGGGTTCGAACTTTCCGTCCGGATTGTGCGAGGTCGCGAATGGCGTCGGTTAATTCGTATTCGCCGCGCGGCGACGGTTTCAATTTCGCGGTGAAATCAAAAATGCTCGGCCGAAATGCGTAGAGACCAGCGTTGTACCACGGACTTGTCGGCTCGCCGGGTTTTGGTTTTTCCCGAAGATCGACCAACTCCATTTTTTCGTTCACAAAAACCGCACCGCCTTTGCTAACGTCTTCGCCGCGGGTCACGCTGATCAGCGCTTCGACGCCAGCGGGAAGATCGATGATCCGTTTGTAATTCTCCGGCGCGACGAGGATATCGCCATACCCGAGAATAAATGGTTCGTTCATGACGAAATTTTTCGCCAGCTCAACCACGCGACCCGTTCCGTCCTGCACAGTTTGGGTTGCGTATTGAATACCAATCTTGTAGCGCGAACCGTCCCCGAAGAAATTCTGTACCGCATCAGCGCGATAACCGGCAACGATCAGGAAGTCAGCGATACCGGCATCGCGCAGTCCCTCGACGATATGCTGCAGGACCGGTTTGCCGCGCACCTCGAGCATCGGCTTGGGGAGATCAGCGGTCATTTCGCGCATGCGCGTCCCGCGCCCGGCCGCCAACAACACCGCTTTGTCGATCTTCGGCATAAGGCGTTCTGTCCCTTCAGGGAGAGGACTGAGGTGAGGGTGTTTTTTGGAAACCGCGCGCTCGGGGAACACTCATCTTCGTGCCCTCACCTTAATCCTCTCCCAATGGGAGAGGAAAGGAAAACGCGTTGCTCGAGCATGGACGAAAAGGGTGGGGCGTAAGATTTTGTTTCAATTGAAATTCACGCCCGACTCAACCACAGTTCGCCCGAATGCCGGTCCTGCAATTCCTGAGCAAATATCGCGAGACCGGTTTGCTATTGTTCCGGGCCAGTATTGGATTGGTTTTCATTATTCTTATCGCGCCGATTTTGTGGAGCGGGCATGAGAGTTGGGAGCATTTCGGGTCCGCGGTGCGCAATCTCGATTTTCATTCCCACTACGAGTTCTGGGGGTTTTTCGGCGCGATCCTGGGCTGCGCCGGCGGGATTCTAATGATCCTGGGTTTGTTTTTTCGAGTTGGCGTCCTTTTCGCTCTCGCGGTCACCATTGTTCACCTGTTGTCCGTCATTCACAGCCGCGGCGATTTCTTCGTGCGGCTGCCCGCGTTTGAAATGTCGATTCTGCTCTTGAGTTTGCTCTTTATCGGGCCGGGCAAATATAGCGTCGACAAAAACTAGGACGACTTCGCGTCTTTCGGCGGGACCGTTTTGTCCGGTGGAACCATTAACGCCGGCAGATCGAGTTGTTTAATGACGCCGCTGACTTTCGGCACATCGTCGGCTTTGATCTGCTCCCACTTCTTCAACTGCTCGTCGAGTTGGCCGCTCAGCTTCTCGAAAACTTCCTTCTGCGACTTGGTCGGCGGATTGCTGTCGCCGGAATCGATAAAATGGCTAAACGAGTCAAAGCGTTCGTTGAGCATGCTTGGAAACGCGAGATTCGCTTCCGAACCTTTCATGTTCACCTGGATCAACTCTTTTTCGACATCCGACATTTTCTTATCGAGATCATCCGCTGCGGTGAGCGCGGGTTTCAGTTTTTGATCTTCGTCAAAACGATAATGGAGCGTTTTGATCTGGGCCTTGATGTCTCGGATCTCGTTGACTGCCTGATGCAGTTGCGAAATGCGATCATTCACCTGCGTGGACAGCGCGAACTGTTTTTGCAACGCCTGTGCAGAGCCCTTATTTCGCGGATCGATCACGATTTTCAACGGAACGGTTTGCGATTTGCCTGCAACCGTCATCTTGGCCTGATAGTCACCCGGTAACGCGAGGGGACCTTTCGGACCAGTCCCCCCATAAAACGCACCCGGAATCTGGACCGGGTCGTTATAACGCAGGTCCCAGGCGAACCGATTCATCCCTTCCTTGGCCGGAATTGTTTTCACGCGCTCCACCCGATCCGGCCATTCCGGCGGCTGCTCGCCTTCCTTTTTTTCCTTGTTCGATAAGTGCCTGACGACTTTTCCCTGCGCGTCGAGAATGTCCATTGTGACTTCGTCTTTGGGCGCGGCCTTCAGATAATAGTCGATCATCGCGCCCGCCGGCGGGTTGTCGCCGACTGGCTGCCTCTTGTCGAATTCCTCCGGATAGTGCAAACGCAGCGCAGTCTCGGGTTGATACAAAATGAAATCGGTGTTCGCGGATTGTCCGTTCACCTGTCGAATCGGTGTGATGTTATCAAGCACCCAAAACGAGCGGCCATGGGTGGCAACGACGAGATCGTCATCTTTCACTACCAAATCGTGAATGGGCGATTGCGGCAGGTTCAGTTGGAGCGGTTGCCAATGCCCGCCGCTGTCGAACGAAACATAAATGCCGAGCTCAGTTCCGGCATAAAGGATCTCTTTCCTCTTCGGATCTTCGCGCACTGCGTGCACAAAGGCGCCATCCGGAATTCCATTCGTAATCGACGTCCACGTTTTCCCCAAGTCGGTCGTCTTGAAAATGTAGGGCTTGAAGTCGTCGAGTTTATGTCGATCGACTGCTGCGTAGGCGGTTTTGCCGTCGCTCGGCGAAGCGTCAATCAAGTCGACCGTGCTCCATTCTGGCATTTTCGGACTGACGTTGCTCCAATGCGCGCCGTCATCGGTGGTGACGTGAATCAGGCCGTCGTCTGTGCCGGCCCACAACGTGCCCTTGTCGATCGGCGATTCCGCCAAAGCAAACACCGTGTCGTAATATTCAACGGACGTAATGTCGTTGGTCAGCGGGCCGCCGCTCGGCTGCTGTTTCGTTTTGTCGTTGCGGGTGAGATCGCCGCTGATTTGCGTCCAGCTTTGACCGTGATCGGTCGATTTGAAAACGCATTCGGCCGCGGTGTAGATCACATCCGGATTGTGTGGGGAAAGCATGAGCGGCGAGACCCATTGAAATCGGTGAAGTAGATCGACCGCGCCGTGTCCGGAATTGTCGAGCGGTACGGGGCTGATGTCCTGGACCTCTTCCTTGCTCTTGTCATACCGAACGGCGTAGCCCTCGCTGTTTGAATAAATGATGTGCCAGTCACGTGGATCGGGAATCACGAACCCGCATTCACCATCGCCGGCTTGATACCAATCCTGCGGGCCGATCACGCCCGAATCCGTGCGGCTCGCGATGCATATGTTCGAGTTGTCCTGTTGCGCGCCGTAAATGTGATACGGAAACGCGTTGTCGACCGCGACATGGTAAAACTGCGCCGTCGGCTGATTGTTTTGTGTCGTCCACGTTTTGCCGCCGTCGATCGAAATTGCCACGCCCCCGTCGTTAGCATTGCCGATGCGCTCCGGATTCTTCGGATCGATCCACAAACCGTGATGATCGCCGTGGCGCGCGGGAAGCAGATTGAACGTCTTTCCGCCGTCGACGGATTTGAACGCGCCTGTGTTTACGACGTAAACCGTGTCCGAAGATTTCGGGTCCGCGTAGATCTTGCTGAAATACCACGCCCGCTGGCGAAAACGTCCGTCATCGTTGATCCGCGTCCATTTTTGTCCGGCATCGTCCGAGCGATAAATCCCGCCTTCTTTCGCTTCGATGATCGCGTAAATGCGGTTTGGGTCCGCGCCTGAAACGGAGACGCCGATGCGCCCAAGAATTCCTTCCGGAAAGCCGTTGCCCTCCAACTGTTTCCAGGTTACGCCGTTGTCTTCCGACCGATAAAGTCCGCTGCCAGCGCCGCCGCTGGAGAAAAACCATGGCTGACGTTTCACTTGCCACAGCGCGGCGAACACGATGTTCGGATTGTGGGGATCGAAAACGATGTCGATGCCACCGGTGTTTTCATCTTTGAACAAGACATTCGTCCACGTTTTGCCGCCGTCCGCCGTGCGAAAGATCCCACGCTCTTTGTTCGGACCGAATGCGTGACCCAGGGCAGCCACCATCGCAACATTTTCGTTTCTTGGATCGACAATCACCGCGCCGATCTGGTGAGTGTCTTTCAGGCCGACATTTTTCCAGGTCTTGCCGGCATCGATCGATTTGTAAACGCCTGTGCCGTAGGTCGTGTTGCCGCGGATCGCGGCTTCGCCGGTGCCGACATAAATCACGTTGTGATCCGATGGTGCGACCGCGATTGCGCCAATGGACGAAATGTCCTCTTTGTCGAACAGCGGTGTCCAGTTCTGGCCGGCGTCAGTTGTTTTCCAAACGCCTCCGGCAACTCCGCCAAAATACCAGGTGTCGGGTTCGCCCGGCACCCCTTCGATCGCCAGCGCGCGGCCGCCGCGAAATGGTCCGACCTGGCGCCAATGCATCCCGTTGAAAAGCTTTTCATCAATCGCGCCTGGCGGCACGGGCTTCGCTGTCGCGGTCGGCGACATTTTCGGCGAAGGCGTTGGCCCCCCTTCACGCGGAGTGGGGCTAATTGCGAAGCTGTTGAAACAGACAAAAATGAGGACGACGGAAGAGAGAAAACGCAGAGTGGACGTAAGCATCCGCTAAAGGTGAAAAGCTTGACGCCCTGTTCAACTGGAATGTCTTTTCTTCTGTGGCGGCAGGCGTCTCGCCTGCGAGTTCCGAGTGCAGCCGAGACCGGCCGTCACGTCAGTGTTCGTTCGCTCGTACCGCCAGAATGTAGGCGACAATCGCGTCGCGCTCTGCCGGTTTCAAGCTCGCGCGGTGCGACATGTCGTTCACAATCTTCGGCCAATCTTCCCGTGAATATTTCCACATCGCCGGCAGGGTGTGGCATTCGATGCAGCGATGCGCGAATAACGTTCTTCCGCGTTCCAGAGTCGCGGAATTCACGCTTCCTTTCACGCGCGATCCGGTTGCCGTCATCGCTAACGTAACCGGCGGGACGTAATTACTTGTTTCACAGCTGACCAGAACGCTGAGCGCGACTAACAGCGACAGCGTGAGGTGGATCGCGTTCTCCGAACGCGATTTTAATCTTGGCGGCGTAGCCGCATATATTTTTACCAACGCGTTAGGGACAACGCGTTCCACCTTCAGCAGTGCGGGAACTTTCTTCATCTCAAAAGCCGACTCCGAAAATTGTTCGGAGCTGAAAATTCGGCTCGTCCGCCGTGTCGGTCGCCTGCGCCAATGCGGTCACGGTTACGAACCATTGATGGCGCCGATACGAGACATTCGGTCCAACGAAAACGTTTCGGATTTTTTCGTCATCGCGCCAATCCGGGAAGACGAACTCGTGCAGAAACTCAAGACCAACTGAGAGTCGCGGCGAGATTTCGTAACTCGCGCCGAGGGCCTGTTGGAATTCACCGGCGTGCTCCTCAAGATGTCGATCTTCCCACTCCGCTTCGAGCGTGGCGTTGTAGTCGAAAATCCACCGTCCGAAATTTTTCTGCGCGATTAATTTCGATTCGGATTCGAAATGCTGCCGCGCGACGCTGATTTCTTCGTAGAGCGAAATTCCGACCGGATCAACGACCGGATTCGACAGGTTGTAAATCAATTCGACCGCGCCGCCGTTGTATTCGAGGCCGTTTTCGCTGTGATGGCTCCAATCAAGCGGATAAATTCCGAGCTGGAATCGATCGGTGATCCCAATCTCGAGTTCCTCCCGGATGAAAACGTCGTTCCAATTTGGGCCGTGCTGCCAGGTCACGGTGTTTTCCAGCTCAACACTTCCTGGCGGCGACGTCGGAGCTTCGTAGAGGAAAGTGAAATGCCGAACGCTGGCGAGAACCGCAGTTGCCGGCCACGCCGCCAATAGGAGGATCAGCACCGCGAGGTGTCCGATAAAGCTCGTCCGAATCATGGGTCAAAGCGTAACTGTCTCGCCGAACCTCCGCTGCCGTTGCGTTGACAATTTTTGACCCGCGGTTGCTGCCGGTAACTTGCTTTTTCTTAGCGCGGAATTGCGCGTCAAACACGGGTAGGGACAGCGCGCTGCGCTGTCCGCGGACGCCGCAGCGCGGCGTCCCTACCTCTCGGATTCTTTAACGCAAGGGCTGTAATTGTCGCCGCGGAAGCGCGATGTCTGCTTCGGCTTTCGCTTCGCGCACTGGCTCCTGGCTGATCTGCGTTGCTCCGCCAAATTTTCGCGCGGCGTAATATGAACCAACCACCAGGACTGCTGCGATCCCTTGCGCAATCAGCGTTTCGTAAGTCGGATAGACCGAGAACCACAAGCCCATCCATTTCGGAATCACTGGAACGAGTGACGCAATCGTCGTGGTCGAGATCCAATGCGCCAGCTGCATCTCCTGCGCTTGCTCGCCGACCATCACCAGCAACACTATGCCGAGCAGAATTCCAGTCGTGATCAGCATCTTCCGATATGGAAGTTTTTGCTGAAGCACGAATGTCAGCACCGCGACGATGGCGGAGAATGCGATTCCCAGCAGCGCGCCTTGCAGAACAAGGCCACCGCCAAATCGGAGATAATACGTCTGCAAAAACAGAACGACTTCGAATCCTTCACGATAAAGTGAAGTGAACCCGAGCAGAATTAGTCCCCAGAACAGTGAGCGCTTCGCGATCTCGCTGCCGTGGCCGTTTTCCAGCAAATGTTTGCGGCGGCGACTATGCGCGCGGATCCAGCCGCCCCAGTAAATCTTGTGGAAGAACCAGTTCATGATCACCAGCAACACCACGACTGCGAGTAGTCCGGTTGCGGCTTGGAGATCGAGCGCGCGCATGTTGTCGCTTAGCGAATCGACGATCCGCACCGCGATCACCCACGTAATCAAGGTTGCGATAAAAGCAACGCCTGCGCCAGCGGCGACCGGTTTGCGATGCGTGCGTTTCGACCCGGTCATGGTGGCAGTGATCGCCGCCAAAACGAGAATGCATTCGAGCCCTTCGCGAAAAACGAGGACGCCAATGTCGAGCGCCGCAACCGTCTTGCTGGTGTTAGGTTGCGTCGGATCAGGCGCGCCTTGCTGGAAAATTCCCTGCCACGCCAGAACCGCGATTACAGCGATGGCGGCGACAAAAATGCCGATGCCAAAGAGCATTCGCCGCGGGCGATTCAATTCGGGCGAAACAGTTACACTCACGCTAAAACGCTAACACATAGATACCCAGCCTGCTGCCGGTCACTTGCGTTTTTTTAGCGGGAAATTGCGCCTTAAGAACTAACCACAGAGATCACGGAGGTCACTGAGAAGAAGTTCTGACAGAATGTACAGAATGGACGGAATTCCTCTGAAGCCCGAACGGGAATGGCCATTCAGTTCATTTTGTTAATTCTGTCGAAACTCTGCGATCTCTGTGTCCTCTGTGGTGAATCGTCTGCTTTTCGCGACGCGAATTGAACCAGGAGAAATTCGACTCGGGATTTTGGAAATAGCCCAGCCCTTCAGCGCTGGGTAAATGATTGCGGAACCCGCTAGTCCCGTCAGGGACGGCAGAAGGTTTCTTTTGTCCCGCGGTTGCGGGACTGAACCAATGTGTTGCATCGGAGTCCCAGCGTTAAAACGCTGGTCTATTTCCGCGTCCATTCTGAAATCGTCTTTGCGATCCCCGCTGACGGATTCCAATCGCGCCGAACAAATTTGTTTTGAGAAACGTTCGTCGGTTCATTAAGAACGGATTTTTACAGCAGAGAACCAGGTTTCGACAGAATTAACAAAATGGACCGAATGGTTAGTCCAGAATTCTGAAGATTCGGTGTATTCTGTCCAAATTCTTCTCTGGGACCTCCGCAATCTCTGCGGTTAATTCCGGCTACACGTCGTAGTACATCGAAAACTCGTACGGGTGAGGTCTCAACCGTAGCGCGTCGTATTCTTTTTGCTTCATGTCGATCCAGTTGGCGATGAAGTCAGGGTTGAACACGTCGCCGCGGAGCAGGAATTGGTGATCGGCCTGGAGCGCTTCAATTGCGCCGCGGAGTGAATCCGGGACGCTCGCGATCTGGGCCAGCTCTTCCGGCGGCAGATCGTAAAGGTTTTTGTCGAGCGGATCGCCGGGATCGATGCGGTTCTGGACTCCATCGAGGCCGGCCAGAAGCATCGCGCTGAACGCAAGATATGGATTCGCGGCCGCGTCCGGCGTACGGAATTCAATTCGTTTCGCTTTCGGACTTGGCGAATACGTTGGGATCCGGATTGCCGCGGAACGATTGCGCGCGGAGTAGGCGAGATTGACCGGCGCTTCGAATCCCGGCACGAGACGCTTGAAACTGTTGGTGGTCGGATTGGTGAGGCAAGTGAGCGCGGGCGCATGTTTCAAGATGCCGCCGATGAAAAACAGCGCGAGATCGCTCAGGCCGGCATAACCGTTGCCGGCAAACAGCGGTTTGTCGCCGTTCCAAAGTGAGATGTGAGTGTGCATGCCCGAACCGTTGTCGCCGAAGAGCGGCTTCGGCATGAACGTGACGGTTTTGTTGTGCCGCTTTGCCACGTTGCGAATGATGTATTTGTAATACTGCATGCTGTCGCCCATGCGTTTGAGCGACGCGTAACGGACGTCGATCTCTGCCTGCCCGCCGGTGGCGACTTCGTGATGCTGGCGCTCGATGGCAACGCCGGCTTTCTCCATCTCGAGACACATTTCGTTGCGAATGTCCTGCAACGAATCCATCGGTGAGACCGGAAAGTAACCTTCCTTCGGCCGAATTTTGTAACCAAGGTTGGGAAATTCCTCTTTCGCGCTGTTCCAATGCCCCTCGATGCTATCGACGAAATGCATCGACGCGTTGCCAGCGTTGCTAAATCGAACGTCGTCGAAAATGAAAAACTCCGCTTCCGGTCCGAAGTAGGCGGTGTCGGCAATGCCCGTACTCTTTAGATATGCTTCCGCTTTTTCAGCGACGCCGCGCGGATCGCGGTCGTACGGCTCGCGCGTGATCGGATCGACAATGGTGCAAATGAGCGAAAGCGTCGGTTCGGCGTTAAAGATGTCGATCCAGGCTGTCGCCGGATCGGGAATAACGAGCATGTCGGAGGCGTTGATGACTCGCCAGCCACGGATGCTCGAGCCGTCGAACCCGAGGCCGTCCTTGAAAATTTCTTCGTCGTATTCGGTGAGCGTGGTAGTGAAATGCTGCCACGTGCCGAGCAAGTCCGTGAACTTGAAGTCGATCAACTTCACGCCGTGGTCTTTGATCATTTTGCTGACGTCGGATGGAGTTTTGTCTTTGGAGGCCATTTTTTTCTAAGGATGAGGGTTGAGGGATGAAGGATGAAAAAAGAAAATCGTTAATTCACTAAATCACTAACTCGTTAAATGCCGCCGTCCAGTTGCGACTCGTCCGAGGACGACTCGTTTGCGGCGGTTGCCTTGAGAGCGCGCAGTGTATTTCACACTGCTTTTTCGCCGATCTCTTCCGTGCGGATGCGGATCGCGTGTTCCACCGGAAGCACAAAAACTTTTCCGTCGCCGATTTTGCCCGTTTTGGCCGCGCCGACCACGGCCGCGACCGCTTTCTCGACCATATCGTCGGCCATTACGACTTCCACTTTCACTTTCGGCAGGAAATCGACGGTATATTCGCTGCCGCGGTAGATCTCGGTGTGGCCCTTCTGGCGACCGAAGCCTTTCACTTCGGTCACGGTCATGCCTTCAATGCCGAGCTCGGCGAGGGCTTCCTTGACCTCCTCCAGCTTGAACGGCTTGATGATCGCTTCCAGTTTTTTCATGTCGAAGTGGCCGCGCAGTTATTCACATCAGGCGCTGACACGCGGCACGCGCTTCATTAGCAACGCGTTCGCGCGATTGCAAACAAGAAATTTCTTTGCGTGTTTTGTCAGGCGCAGCGCTTTTGAGAGTGATAATAGCCCAGCGTTTTAACGCTGGGTGTATAATAGACAAAGCGATCGAGTCCGGCAGGACGAAAGAAGCATTCTCCCGCCCCAGGACGGGACTCGAAGCGTCACTGGAACGTTCATCACTGCGCTGAAGCGCTGGGCTAGTTTCATTTCGGGATAACCGCTAAAAAAATTTCCGACCACGAATGCTTGGCAAATTTGACGAGACACGATTGACTGCATTTATATCTACGATGCCGCTCGATTCGTTCCCCGTTGCTCAGAAATTCGCGGCCGAACAAACTCCGGAGGCGCACGCCAGTCATGCCTGATTCGTTCGTTCACCTCCATCTTCATACCGAATATTCGCTGCTGGATGGGGCGATCCGAATGCGGGAGTTGATGCGCAAGGCGGCCGAGTACGACATGCCGGCCGTGGCCGTGACCGATCACGGTAATCTCTTCGGCGCGATCGAATTTTACCAGGAAGCACAGCGCGCCGGGATCAAGCCGATTATTGGCTGCGAGGCATACATTGCGCCCAAGTCACACAAGGAGAAGGCGAGTTCGCTGCGCGAAGCGGCGTATCATTTCACGCTCCTGGCCGAGGACGAGATCGGCTACCGCAACCTCGTAAAACTGATTACCACTGCGCATCTGGACGGGTTTCATTACCGGCCGAGGATCGACAAGGAGCTGCTCGCGCAATATTCAGCCGGGTTGATTGGACTCAGCGGCTGCCTTGCCGGCGAAGTGAATTCCGCGATCCAGGCCAACAACATTCAAAAAGCGACAGCCGCCGCGGCGGAGTATCGGGACATTCTTGGCAAAGAAAATTTCTTCGTCGAACTGCACGATCACGGACTGGAAGAACAAAAGTGGTGCAACGCCGTGTTGCCGAAGATCGCGAAGGACCTTGGGCTCAGCCTGGTCGCGGCCAACGACGTCCATTTTCTGCGCCGTGACGATCACGACGCGCACGATGTAATGCTTTGCATCGGCACCGGGAAGATGGTGCAGGACGAAACGCGGATGCGCTACGCGCCGGAGTTGTATTTCAAGTCGCCCGCGGAAATGCGGGCGCTGTTCAAAGATCATCCCGATGCTGTCTCGAACACGCTGGCAATCGGCGAACGTTGCGACGTCACGATCGAGTTTGGGCGCTCGAAGTATCCTGAATATCCGGTGCCGGCGGGACAAACGCGCGAGAAATATTTACGGGAACTTTGCGACAAAGGGCTCCAGGAACGTTACGGAGAACGCGCAAAAGTCGACGGCCAACTTCGCGAACGCCTTTCCTATGAGCTTGGTGTGCTGGAGCGGACCGGATTTGTCAGCTACATCCTGATCGTTTGGGATTTCATCCACTTCGCCAAAGGCCGCGGCATTCCGGTGGGACCTGGGCGTGGCTCGGCCGCTGGTTCCCTGGTTGCCTACGTTTTGGGAATCACCGACATCGACCCGCTGCAATTCGGATTAATCTTCGAGCGGTTTTTGAATCCGGACCGCGTGTCGCCGCCCGATATCGATGTCGATTTTTGTGAGGCGCGCCGCGGCGAAGTTCTCGAGTACGTCCGCCAGAAATATGGCGAACGCCGCGTTGCCCAGATCATCACGTTTGGAAAACTGAAAGCGAAAAGCGTCGTCCGCGATGTCGGCCGGGTAATGGGATTGCCGTATCGCGACGCCGATCGGATCGCGCGAATGATTCCGAACGAGCTCGGAATCACGCTCGATTCCGCGGCTGAAAAGAATTCGGAGTTGAAACGCGCGATTGCGACCGAAGCGCAAACGAAACAGCTGTTCGAATATGCGAAGACGCTGGAAGGACTTTCGCGCAACGCCGGCGTCCACGCGGCCGGAGTCGTCATCGCAGATCGCGATTTATCGGATTACATCCCGCTCTGTCGCGACGTGAAAGGGAACGACGTGATCAGCCAGTATCCAATGGGACCGTTGAACGATCTCGGGCTGCTGAAGATGGATTTCCTCGGATTGAAAACGCTCACCGTGATCGAAGACACGGTGAATTTGATTCGCAAACGTGAGCCGGAGTTTTCGCCAAAAAATATTCCTCTCGACGATAAAGCGGCGTTCGAACTCTACAACCGCGGCGAAACGATCGGTTTGTTTCAAATGGAATCGGGCGGAATGACCAACCTGTCGAAGCAGTTCGAGGTCAAGAAGCTCGACGACATCATCGCGTTGATCGCGCTCTATCGGCCCGGTCCGATGGAACTGATTCCCGATTACGTAAAGGCCAAGAAGGGAATCACACCGATCAAATATCTTCATCCGCTCTTGGAAGAAATCTGCTCCGACACTTACGGCATCATGATTTATCAGGAGCAAGTGATGGCGGCGGCGAGCAGACTTGGCGGCTACTCGCTTTCGCAAGCCGATTTGCTCCGGCGCGCGATGGGCAAGAAAGATCGCGAGAAAATGGCGAAGGAGCGCCAGAACTTCATCGAAGGCTGCGCCCGCACCAACAAAATCCCGGAGAAGAAGGCCAACGCGATTTTCGATTTGCTGGAAAAATTCGCCGGCTACGGATTCAACAAGAGCCACAGTGCGGCCTACGGCGTTATCAGTTATCAGACCGCCTATCTAAAGTCCCATTATTCGGTCGAGTTCATGGCCGGATTGCTGAGCAACGAAATTAACAACACTGACAAGATCTCGGTGTTTGTCGGCGAATGTAAGCGAATGGGGATCTCGATTTTGCCCCCGGACATTAATAAAAGCGGCCTGAAATTTACACCGGAAATGTGGGAGGGACCTCAGCGTCCCGACTCTGATCGAGACAAACAAAATCGCGGCACTGAGGCCGCTCCCACATTGGTGGCACTCCGTTATGGACTCGCGGCGATCAAAAACGTGGGCGAATCGGCCATGCAGATGTCGATCGAAGAACGCGAGCGGGCGGGGGATTACACTTCGCTGGAAGATTTTTGCGGACGAATCGGAACCCGCATCGCAAATCGAAAGATGCTGGAAAGCCTGATCAAGGCCGGAGCTTTTGATTTTCTCGCTCGCGATCGCGCCGAACTTTTTGCCTGCATCGACGAATCGCTCGCCTCCGCGGCGGCGGCGCACCGGGACCGCACGGTTGGTCAGGTTTCGTTGTTCGACGAAGAAACGCACGCCGCGACCACGCGAAAACGCGTGGTGGCACCGTGGAGCGATCACGAAAAACTTTCTTACGAAAAAGAGTTGCTCGGATTTTATGTCAGCGGCCACCCGCTCGACGCCTATGCCGATCTTTTCGCGGGCAAGACTTATCAGCCGATCGCCTCGTTAGGCGATTTGGAAGATCGCGCGCAGTTCAGAATCGCGGGCGTTATCGTCCAGGCGGAAAAGAAATTCACTCGCAAAGAGGGCAAACCATTCGCGGTCGTCTGGCTGGAAGATCGAACTGGCGCCATCGAGATTGTGGTTTGGAATGATGTGTTCGTCACGGTATCGGAGCTTCTCGAACCGGGTCGCGTGGTCGAGGTCCGCGGTACCATCGACAATCGCGGCGATTCTCTCCGCGCGACTGCGCAAAAAGTAAGGGTTCCGGCAGCGAACAAATCAAACGGAAGCAGGAGCGGAAATGGCAACGGCAGCCCCGTCGACGAACCGGCGGTGCTTTTGCAATTTTCACGCGCAACAACAAGCGAAGAATTGCGCGAAGTACGCGAGTTGCTGGCGAGCTCGCCGGGTCAACGTCGCGTGCAACTCCTATTCGATCGACCAAATGACGAACCGTTGCGGGTGGATGCCAGTGCGGATCTCCGAGTGAATCTCACGCGCGAGCTCGAAAAGAAGTTGACGCGCTGGCTGGTGACAACGAAATCGGAACGGCGCGGCGACGTCACTCTGTAGCGCCTTTGTTAGTAACACCGCTCTTCAGCGCGGTCGCGATCAAAATCGAATCACCGGGCCGAAGCCCCGGTGTTACAACGAGCGAGACCGCGCAGTTAAAATGCATTGTCGGTGCCTCGCGCGGTCGAAGCATTTTCAGCCACAGTGACGGAAACCTGATCTGGTCCGCCTTTGCGGATCGCATCCAGTTGTCCTTATGCCTCTCTGAAACTTGAATGCTTATTGCATTCAAGATGCCATGTTGCTCTTTTTGCAGGGAGTCTCGCAAATTTAATCCGTCGGCACTCAACTAACGGCGCTTCGACTTTTTGCGCGGTCGTTCAGGCACCGGCGTCGGCTTCGGATGCAGACCGAACGTGAACGTCTGCTGCGCCGGCTTTTCTCCGAAACACAACGGGATCTTGGTTGCGTCGGTCGGAATCGGTTGGCCTTGAGCGGAGATGACAGCCTGACGTGAGGTCATTGTCCAACCCCCTTCGAAAACGCTTCCGCGCAATTCGATTTGATTGATCATCGGAGCGAGCGTGATTCCGATCGGTTGCAGGTTGATTCGGTTCACGCAGGAATTCGGCGGCGTAGTCAGTTCAAAAACCGGCATGCTCGGAAAGATGTCGATCTTCGCTGCGGCCAGATCGCGAACCTCGATGTCGCCACGAAGCGAGACATCGACGTCAGCGGTCGTGGCGTTCAAGAATTCGATCTTTCCGTGTTCGCCATCAAAAGTGATTCGCGCAGTTGCCTGAGTGAAATCCATCGGCGCGTTTTGCAGCCTGGAATTAAGCAGCTGCAGTTCGCCGGAGATATTTGGATGTTGAAGGGTCTGACTCCAGGAAATCGCTCCGCTCAAGATTCCCTCATTGAATACCGGCGGGTGAAACAGTTGCGGTGCGCTCGCCAGCACGACAGTCGGAAAACTGATCTGCGCGTCCAGAGGCGAGGCGAGAAACTCTTTCCAATCCTCGCCGATTTTAAATGGAAACTTCGCCGTTACATCAACCTGACTCGATCCGGGCAACGTAAATGCGGCATGCGCGTTCCATTGTCCGGAGGAAATCTTAGCCTCGAGCTGAACTGGAGTCGCGGCACCGGAAGCTGTCCGCCCGAGTAAAAAATATTCGGAAGCGTCGCCTACTTTCGCGTCGATGTTGCCGGAGTAATCCTGCTCGTGGGAGATGTCGATTGTACCCTGGGCGCGAACAAAATCTTTCTTGCGAGCGACTTCAAATTGCTCGAGCTCAAGCTCGCTTGCTTTCAGGGTTATCTTCGCGCTCAATCGATCGATCTGTCGCTTGAAGAGCGACAACGAATTTCCGGATGCGGTGAGATGACCACCGAGTTTTCTCTCGCGCGCATTGAGCGTTCCTTCAATTGCGATCACGCCTGCAAAATCCCCGCGCGTAGCCCCGAACAGTTCGGCAAATTGTCCGAGATCGCTGATCGATCCCGAGATTTGGCCGCGAAAGTCGGGATTCAACCAGTCGGCGGATTTTGAAGGCAACGCGCCATCGCCATTCATGGTTAACTGATTTTGGCGTTGTTTGATGTAGAGCTGCTGCAGCTGGATCTGGCGGTTGTAATAAACCGCGCCAAGCATAATCAAATCGGCGGCGCGATTATGCCAGCTCAATCCATTGAGCTCCGTCCAGATCGACGCCGTCCCGCTGAGGGGGTCGCGTGGATCGCCCCGAAAGGTGAAGTTGCAGGCACGAAGCGATCCGCCAAGCCTATCGGTGAATCCAAACACCTCGGATGTTTGGGCGAGGGAAATTCCCGTTGCCGTGCCGGCAAGGTTCCAGATCGAATGTTGTCCGGCCCATTCATTGGAAATGCTGGCCCGAATTTTTCCGCCCAAGACATCGAGATCGAATTGAAGATCGGCGCGCTCGCCATCCAATCTTGAAAGGTCGATCAGAAGGGATTCAAGATCGAGTCCGCGGGCGAGATTCAGTCCGCCGATCGTCAGCCGGCTCTCCTGCCATTTGGTCGCACCGCGGAGTTGGGAGAACGTTTGGCGAAACATCGGCGAAGTGATCGCGACTTCGTCGGCGGAAAAGCGGCCGGACTCGATTTGATTTCCGGAAATCGAAGCGTTGCGCAACAACACAACCGTGGGGCCGTTCTCAACCCGCAGATCGAGTCGGGAGATTTCGAAATTGACAGGGAGCAATGCTTGTAATGCGCCCCAGTTGAAGTCTAGCGGGCGCTTGCTCCCGGAAAAGTCGCGGCGAACTTCCACGCGCGCGTTTTGGACCGACAATCCGCGAACGCCATCTGTTTTGCCGGAAATGAGTCTCGCCAGATTCAGCCGAAGCGTCGGGTGCTCGACGTTCAACTCGATTTGGGTCGCAACGGTAGCCTCGTTGGTGACCCGAATGTGATCGATCGAAACGGGACGCAGGAATGGTGCGTTGATTTTTCCGATCTCAATTTTTAAATGCTGGCGGCGGGCCTGCCAGTAAAGCCATCCGCGAATCGCGCGGGTAACGAGCGCAGGCGACAAGGCGATGCCGGCAAGCGCAGCCAGCACAATGATGGCGATCAAGAACAGACGTTTTCGTGGCATCGCGTGGTCATTGCTTTAATCGCAAATCTCCAGCGCGGAAAGTCGGTTTATTTCGGTGCGCCGGGCGTGGATGATTCGACCGGCGCAGGATTCGTAAAGACCAGGCGAATCGGTTGCCGGGCGCGGATCCGTTTGTTGAGCTGATGTTGCAATTCGTGCTCCGCGTCACCGGGCAATCCAATCTCGATCGCCTGTTTCCGCGCCATTTCCGGAAGCTGAGCCAGCTCGTTTTGCAAATCCGCGCCCGAGATGCGGTTCCAAAGACCGTTCTCCAACGCCAGCACGTCGACCCGCTGTTCCTCGACGCCGACGATTTCCGCGTGCGGAAGCGTGATCACGATCTCGTCGGGACGAACGTCGACCATCACGTCCTGTCGCAAGTCAAAGCCCGCTTTAATCAGAAAAGTGCCGCTCAACTTGATCCGCTTCGAGCTGCCAGCCCAGGTGTGCGCGAATTCGCGTTTCACTTTTAACTCCCTGGTGAGGGTGGCCAGCTCGGCCACTGGCGAAGCGTTTTGGTTGACGGCCGTCTGATTGTTGATCGTGATCCGTGGCTGCAATTGGGCAATGTCGATGAACGCGGATCGTAAATCTTTTCCGAGGCGCTCGAGGTCGTCCGTTCCCTGACCGATGGTGCGGGCCGGCCAGGTTTCCAAGCGCAGGAAGACAAACACGGCCGCCGCCGCAATAATCAAGACCACCAGGGTAATGGCGATCGGCCACGAGAATCTTCCGGACTCCGTTTCAGAATTCGACATTGGTGCGAGCCGCACTGGCATTGTTGGACGTTCGGTGTTCGACGTTTTGTTCAATCTCCTGGGAGTGAGAGCAAGAGCAAGAGCAAGAGTAGAGGTAAACGAACGGCAGGCGTATGCCTCCAAAAAAGTACCGCCCCCCACACCCGATGGGCGTGAAGGGCGGCTGTTCCCCCCAGAACAATTTTTAAAGCTGTGGTGCTAGTAGCCGAGCTTAGTCAGCGCCGCAACAAAAATTTCCATAAATTATCACCACGTTTCGGTTTGCGCGCAAGTGCCAGATTTTGTCGGAGTTAATATGGCAAGCTGACCAGGCATCGACTACCTGTCCGAAGGCGTCTCCGACACTTGCGGAAGCCTGCGATGCACGGTTTAATTTTGTATGCGCGATTTGGGTCCGGAAAAGCCTCGGAGTCTCGCGGGATCGCTTTTGGTGGCGCACCCAAGCATGCTCGACCCTAATTTTCGGCGGACGGTGCTGTTCATTTCTGCGCACGATCCGGATGATGGCGCAATCGGCGTCATTATTAATAAACCGCTCGACAAAAGTGTGTCGGATCTGGTGACCGAAACGCCGCCCCAGAATCTGGCGGACGTCCCGGTCTTCTTTGGTGGGCCCGTTGGCAACGATCAACTCATGCTCGCGGCCTTCGAGTGGCACAAAGGCGAAGGCCTGAAGTTGAATCAGCAAGCGCTCACCGAGGTTTTCGACGTGGCTGGTGATCCACCGGCGGTTCGCGCGTTCCTTGGTTATGCCGGATGGAGCGCGGGCCAGCTCGAGGCTGAGATGAAACAAAAAGCCTGGATCGCACAAAAGCCGAGCCGCGCGGCGTTGAAATTCGAGCGACTCTCGCGGCTCTGGTTCGATATCATGAACAAACTTGGACCGTGGTATCGCATGCTCGCGGCCGCGCCGGACGATCCGTCACTCAATTAGTGACAGGTGACGAGTGACGAGAAAAAGGCTCCTCGTCTTGCATTTTTGGCTTGTCACTTGTCACTCATCACTGGTCACTGTCTGCATGATTATTGGCGTTCCCAGGGAAATTAAAGAGCAAGAGCAGCGCGTCGCGTTCCTGCCGTCGGCTGCGGACCAACTGAAACGGCGCGGCCACTCCATCATCGTGCAGAAAAATGCCGGGGTTGGTTCCGGTTACTCGGATGAGGAATACAAAAAAGCGGGCGCTGAGATCATCGATTCGGCCGAGGAAATCTTTAAGCGCGCCGAGATGATTGTGAAAGTGAAAGAGCCGCTCTCGGCAGAATTCCCGCTTTTACGTAAGGGCCAGATCCTTTTCACCTATTTGCATTTGGCGGCGAGCAAGGCGCTCACCGAAGCGCTGTTGAAATCCGGCGTGACTGGCATTGCCTACGAAACGATCCAGGTGAACGGCCGATTGCCGTTGCTCGAACCCATGAGCGAGGTCGCCGGAAGAATGTCGGTCGTGATGGGCGCGAATTTTTTGGCGAAACACAACGGCGGCAGCGGCGTGTTGCTGGGCGGCGTGCCGGGCGTTTTGCCGGGCCGCGTGGTCGTTATTGGCGGAGGAACGTCGGGAGTGAACGCCATGCGGATGGCAAAAGGTCTGGGCGCCGATGTCACGATCCTGGACATCGATGTCGAACGATTGCGGTTTCTCGATCTCGCCATGGAGGATTTGCATACCCTGTATTCCAGCGAAGCGAACCTCGATTATCTCATGCCGGATTGCGATCTGCTGATCGGCGCCGTGTTATTGCCCGGAGCGAAGGCGCCGAAACTGATCACGCGCGCGATGTTGCGGAAAATGAAACGGGGCAGCGTGTTTGTCGACATTTCGATCGACCAGGGCGGCTGTGCCGAGACTTCGCGACCGACTACGCACGTCGATCCCGTCTACGTCGAAGAAGGCGTGACCCACTATTGCGTGGCCAACATGCCGGCAGCGTATGCGCGCACCTCGACGCAGGCGCTCACCAACGTGACTTACGGCTACGTACAATTGCTGGCCGACTGCGGCTTGAAGGAAGCGTGTCTCAAACAACCTGCGCTCTCCGGCGGAATCAACACGCTCGATGGCAAGCTCACCTGCCAGGCCGTCGCTGAAGCGCATGGTTTGAAATACGAACCGCCGTTTTAGGTCTGATTGTCACAACCGTTGGGCACGCTTGCTCCGAATCATGATTAGCCGAACTTCCTGTCTATGAAGAAATACATCTGCATTCTGGCCGGCGCCGCGCTGCTCGCGGCATGCGAACAAAAAACTGAAACTGTCACACCGGCGACAAGTCCAACCACTTCGCCGGAAGCAGCGACTAACGCGGCCGAGCCGGCGAGCACCCCGCCACCGCCGGCTGCCGAATCGCCGACAACAGAGCCTGAAAACACCAATCTCACCGGTTCGTGGGCGTCGCCGACGCCGACTCCTTAAATAATTACGGCGAGCGTCCGTCAAAGCCTTACATGAACAAATATATCTGCCTTTTAATGGGGACCGCGTTGCTCGCGGCTTGTGAGCAAAAGGAAACCACCGTCACAAATCCGCCGGCCGAGAAAAAGGAAAGCAACACGACGATCATCAAGGAATCGCCGGCGCCCTCGACCAAGACGGAAACCAAAACAGACATTAACGTTAATACGTCGCCTTCTCCTTAAGGACGCGGGAAGCTGTACGTTGGCGAAGTTTTTCGTTCGCTTCAGGCGGGCGAAAGACTTTTGCTGTACGCGCGTGTAAGATCGGCGGCGTGCCCGCGAAACCCTTCGCATTTCCCAAGAGCCGGCGATTGACGCGTTCACCGGAGTTCGAGCAGGTCAGGAAAAAAGGCCGCGTCCAACGGGGGCACTTACTGGTGCTGAGCGCTGTCGCCGGTGAAGGCAAAGGCTTCCGCGCCGGGTTTATCACTTCACGCGCCATTGGGCGCGCTGTAGTGCGCAATCGAGTTCGGCGCCGATTGCGCGAAATTGTGCGCAAACATCAGAATGAGATTCTCGATGGAGTCTGGATCGTGACGATCGCGCGCATGTCCGCGGCGAAAGCCCCTTACGCGGAGCTGGAAGCTGAGTGGTTGCGTCTGGCTGGACGCGCTTCTATTCTAGCCGCCTGATGCGCATGCTGATTCGCATTTTTATTCGAGCTTACCAGGTCACGCTTTCGCCGCTTTTGGTCGCCATCGGCGGGCCGGGCTCAGGATGCCGGTTTCACCCGACCTGTTCGGAATACTTTTTGCAGGCAATCGAGTCGCACGGAACTGTGCGCGGAATTTTTTTGGGACTGAAACGAGTCGCCCGATGTCATCCCTGGGGCGGCTCCGGTGAAGATCCGGTTCCGCGAGCCAACCGCTGCGCGTGATTCGTAGTCGCCAGGAATTTTATGGACCGAACCGCATGGATTGTTGTTGCTCTTTGCACGCTGGGCTTGATCGGCTGGTATGTTTATGTCGGCAAGCAGTCGCAGCAGTTGCGACAGCAACACCTCGCGGTCGCCGGTTCGCCGACCCCGCCCGTTTCCGTTAGCGCAACGCCGGCTCCGTTCCCGTCGCCTGCCATAACCGCCAGCGCGACACCGGCGCCGCAGACGGCTCCGGAGTTTGCCGAGAAAACGGAAACGCTGCGCAATGACGACGTCGAACTTCATCTGACGAATCGCGGCGGCGGCATTGCTGAAGCGGTGCTGTTGAATCAAATCGCCAGCCAGGACGATCAACGACGCGTTGTCTTGGATTCAAAAGAGCAGATGCCGATCGGCGCGATCATCGAGCAGCCAAACGCACCGCGACTCGACGAATTCCATTTGAGTCGCGAACCGGACGGCGGAATCAAATGCGAGCACACGGCAGAAAACGTGACTGTTCGCAAAAAGTTCTTCTTTCCCCCAGGCAAGGAAAAGAAAGACAACTTCCTCAGCGAGATGGACGTCGACATGGTGAACGGTGGCACGCAACCCTACTCGAACCCGGGTTATTTTGTGACACTCGGGTCCGCCGCCCCGATCCACCCGAAAGATTACTCTTATTATACCCGCCTCGTCTGGTGCGTGGACGGCAAGGCAAAAGGCGTGGACGTTAACTGGTTCGGCGGCGGCGGCGGACTTCTTGGAATCGGTTCGCGCGCGCCCCAGCCGTTCCATCAGCAGGATCTCGCCAACGCCGATTGGGCTGCGGTAAGCGATCAGTTTTTCACGACCCTGATTGCGCCGCTGACCGCGAAAGGAAATGGCGTATGGGGACGGCGTTACGATATTTCACCGGAGCAAAAAATGTTTGGACTCGTGGGCGCGTTGCGAATGCCGGCCTTCCAGCTGCCGCCAGGCCAGACTTACAGCGCGCGATTTGAAATCTGGGCGGGACCGAAAATTTACCATCGCCTGGCTCGCCTCGATCACAACCAAGCCGAGATCATGGATTTCGGAGTGTTCAAGATTGTGAGCCAGTTCCTGCTCAACTTCCTCAACTGGCTGCACGGTTTTCTCGGTTCCTACGGCTGGTCGATTCTCGCCCTCACTGCGGTTGTGAAGATCGTGCTCTGGCCGTTGCAGGGCAAAGCGAACAAGTCGATGCGACGGATGGCGCTTCTGAATCCGAAAGTCCAGGAGCTGCGCGACAAATACAAGGACGATCCGACGCGGATGAATCAGGAAGTGATGAAGCTCTACAAGGATTACGGAATCAATCCGGTCGGCGGTTGCCTGCCGATGATGATTCAAATTCCGATTTTCTTCGGCCTGTTCAAAATGCTCGGCCAGGCCGTTGAGCTTCGGAACTCGTCGTTCTTATGGGTGAAGGATTTGTCGCAACCGGATACCGTCGCGCACTTGTTCGGCGTGCCGATCAATGTCATTCCATTGTGCATGGCTGCGACGCAGATCTGGTTGATGGCCATGACGCCGAAGACCGGCGACCCCACGCAGCGCCGGGTGATGATGTTCACCCCGCTGATCTTTTTGTTTATCTGCTACAATTTTGCCGCGGCTCTGGCATTGTATTACACCACACAGAACCTTTTCAGCATCGTGCAATTCTATTACAACAAACGACAACCGATGCCGACGCTCGAGAAAGTCGCTCCGGCCGCAAAACGAAAATGATGACGCCGAAAGAATTACTCGACACCATTCTCGGCTATCTCGGTTTCGTCGTTGAGATCGACGAATCGCAAAACGAAGCCGGGAACCTGGTCCTGCAAGTTTATACCGAGGAAAGTCGCCGATTGATTGGGCGTGACGGCGAGACCCTCGAAGCGATCCAGTTTTTACTGAACCGATTGCTTCAGGCCAGAGACAAGGACGCGCCCAAAGTCGTGGTTGATTGCGAAATGTACCGCTCGATGCGGGAAGACCGGATTGTGCAACGAGTGCGCGGTTTGGCGGAGCGGGTTCGCGCTACCGGAAAATCGCTTCAGCTCGAGCCGATGAATTCGTACGAGCGCCGCATTGTGCACAACGCGTTCAAAGACGATCCCGATATCGCCACCTGGAGCCCGTCTGATTCCGCGCGGATCAAACAGATCACGCTGTTGAAGCGGCAGCCGAAAAAAGAGCCGGCGCACCAAGAACCTGCGCAGAAAGAAACAGCGCAGAAGTAATAACTGCAGCCGCTTCGCTGCACGAAGCGTCGCGTCCCGCACAGTGCGATGACTACACTCCGGAGTACCGAGCGGTCTTCGAAAGAGAATAGCCCAACACTTCAGCGCTGCGTAAGTTTGTAGCGGCGCTCTACGAGTGCCGAATTTTGGCCCTCAAATCTCGGCGCGTGAAATATCTCTCAGCGATAATAGCCCAGCGCTTCAGCGCTGGGTAACCTTGTACGAACATTCCGAGTCCCGTCAGGGACGGCAGAATGTCTCTTTCGTCCTGCCGGACTTGTTCTATTCGTCGATCATAAACCCGGCGTTAAAACGTCGGGCTATTTTCAATCTTCGTACGATCGAGCAGTCCAAGTGATTTGGCTCGCGCTGCTACGCTACTACTCTGGCTGATACCGCGCGGCTTCCTTGGTCACGCCGGCTTTCACTTCCGGACGCCAGCGAAACTTTTTCAGGATCGGATTCGGTTTGCCTTCGACCGCGTCGGCGACGATCTCGCCCAAGACCGGCGCGAACTTGAATCCGTGGCCGCAATCTCCGGTCGCGATGGTCAGGTTTGGCCGTGCCGGATCGGATGCGATCCAGAAATCGCCGTCATTGGTGTCCGAGTACATGCAAATGCGCGTGTAAACAATCGGCGCGTCGGCCAGCGATGGAATTGTCGCCCTCAGAAATTCGCGCAAGTCGCCCTCTTCGTCCGCGGTCACGACGCGCTCGGGCGAATCTGGCGACATCTCCCGACCTGTGCCGTGGTTGGCGATTTTCACGACGCCGTTGTTCAGCGGGAAACCGTAGAAACCCGTAGTTGAAATGTCGGCGCCGAAAAATGGAAAGCGTTCCGGAAGAAAAAGTTCCGGAGTAGACGGTTTCAAATGAAAAACCGGATGGCCGGTCGCGCGGAGAAACGTTTTCGTCGAGGGCAGGATATACGGCGTCCACGCGCCCGCCGCGATCACCACCGCATCGCCGGTGATTCTATTTCCATCGTCCAACACAACTCCTTTGACGGAATTGTCGCCTTCATCCAGCGAAGCGACCTTTACGCGTTCGCGCACTTCAATGCCGAGCGATTTCGCGTATTCAACCAGCGTCGCGACCACGCGACCGCTCTCCGCGTAGCCGGCCTCCGGATCGAAGAACCCGTCGTGAAATCGATCAGTCGCAAACGCGGGAAAGCGTCGATGAAACGTTTCGCGATCAAACGGCTCGAATAGATGTCCGTGCTTTTTCAGAACGCGTGCGCTCTCGTATTCAAAATCGCCGGGGCGCATCGGTTGCTGGCAGACGAACAGGACACCCGTTTCGTGATAGAGCGTGGTCCCGAATTTCTTGTTCCACTCCCGCCAGATCGGAATGCTGCGTTCGGCCAGCTCGGTATAATCATCGTCGGGACCATAGGCAGCGCGGACTGCTTTGCTGATGTCGGTCGATGCAGCGGGCGGAGAGGGCAGGGGTCCGGGATCGATCAGGACAACTTGGTGCCCGCGATTTTTTAACTCGATCGCGGAAGTAACCCCGTTAATCCCTGCACCAACAACGATTACGGTCACGTTTTAAATTCGAAAATAATTTTGCCACTGCGTTTGTCGCGCATCGCGTGCGTCACAGCCTCTTTAGCTTGATCGATCGAATACGTTTTCTCGATCTTCGTTTTCAATAATCCGCGCTTCGCCATGTCGAACAGAGGGTTAAAAGCAGCCATTCGCTCGGCCATCGTGGCGTTGTCGTACCAATGATTGATCCAGATTCCGCGAAACCGCAGATCTTTGAAAATCAGAAGTCCAGTCGGGATCTTCAGTGGCTGCATACTCATCGCACCGAAACTCACCAGCGTTCCGCCGAACGCGAGACAGTTGGATAAGCGCAATGCGCTGTCCCCGCCGACTGAGTTTAAACCGAGTCGAATCGCGGCGCTGCCGGTCGCCATTTTCACTTCGTCGCGTAACTTTTCGCCGTCGACTAGCACGACATCACCGCCTTCGGCGCGCAGTTCGTCGATCAACTCCGTCCGTCGCACGATGTTGATCGTTTTGAAGCCGAGTTCGCGCGCAATTGCGATCACGGCGCGTCCAGCCGCCGAGTTGGCCGCGTTTTGGATCAGCCAATTCCCGCGCGCGAGATCGACATAATCGTGCAACAATCGCCACGCCGTCAGTGGATTGATTTTCAGCATCGCGGCCTGGGCCGGATCGATCTCCGGCGGGACTGCTACCAGATCATTGGCCTTTACTGCCACCGCCTCGCGCCACGTGCCGATGTTGTGCGGCAACATCACCAGCGCGCCTTGCGTGATGGTTGAAACATTGGCGCCGACTTCAACAACGACGCCAGCGCCTTCAAATCCCGGCACCGCCGGCACTTCGCGCTTTGCCGGATATTTTCCTTCGATTGCGTTGATGTCGGCCGGGTTGACCGGCGCCGCGCGCATTGCGACAACTACTTCGTCTGCGGTTGGCTGCGGCCAAGTTTCGGTTTTAAACTGGAGGACATCCCCCGGATTTCCGTGCCTTTCGTAGACGACAACCTTTATGGTTTTGTTCATTTCATGAATTCGGCGCCGCATCTTACACTAATTTTTTTATTAGTGTAGGTCGCCCGGCTTCCCTAGTGCCAGTCGCTTCGCTCCGGCACTCCCGCCGTAGAGTTGCCACGTGTTTGTCCGAAAGCTGTCCGCATAACATGGAGCCGCGATGTGAGGAAGCACGGGGCCAAGCCGCCGCGGCGGCTTGCTACTGATAGCTACGCCGTGTATTCGATAACCAGCTTTCGCCGAAACCGTGCCAACGCCTCAGCCTGTCGCGAACAATCTGCAAACCGGAGCGCGGGTTGCGCTTCTCGGACTTCTTATCAACATCGCCCTGGCCACGATCAAAATCGTCGCCGGTTTGTTGGGCAACGCTTATGTCCTGATCGCGGACGGCATCGAATCGGCGTTAGACGTCGGCGGATCACTCATTATTTGGGGTGCGTTGAAGTTTGCTTCACGACCGCCGGACGCGACGCATCCCTACGGCCACGGGAAAGCCGAACCATTCGCAACCATCGTTGTCTCGATCCTCGTGCTGGCAGCCGCGCTCGGTCTGGCCATTTCGAGTGTGCGCGAACTCTTCCTTCCACGACACGCGCCGGCGCCGTTTACGTTGATTGTTCTGGTCCTCGCAATCGGCATCAAAGAATTTTTGTATCGCTACGTCGTGCGAATCGGGCGAAACGCGGAAAGTACGGCGATTCAAACTGACGCATGGCACCATCGCACCGACGCCCTGACATCCGTCGCCGCCTTTATCGGCATTTCGGTCGCGCTGATCGGTGGTGAAGCGTGGCAAAGCGCGGACGACTGGGCGGCGCTGTTCGCCTGTGCCCTGATCGCCGCCAACGGTTATCGACTGCTTCGCCCTGCGCTTTATGAAATTCTCGACACCGCTCCGCGCGGCAAAATTTTCGATGTTGTGCGCGACGCCGCGCGATCTGTGGCGGGGGTAAGTGAAGTTGAGAAGCTATTCATTCGCAAAATGGGACTCAGCTTTTATGTCGATCTTCATGTGAAAGTGAACGGCGACATTTCAGTCCGAGAAGGCCATCGCATCGCGCACGAAGTGAAGGGTGCGATTCAAGAGAGCGATCGCCGCATTGCCGACGTGCTGGTGCACGTCGAGCCAGCGGAACTGTAGCCGCGGCCCTGTGGGCCGCCGACGGCGCGCAGCGCCGTGCTACAACGCTTGGACGAGCGCGACGATTCCGTCGGTCAACTTCGCGCGGACTCGATTAATATCGCGACCGAATCCCAGGAGTCGGGAGATCGAAGAAGGATGTCTTAATAAATAAGTAAACAAGCGGCCATAGTTCGTTCGCTGACGCTCGATGTCGAACAGAACGTTCGGTGGCGCCGGAAACGGTTGGGCGGGCGTGTCGCTGATGACTCGTAGCGATAGCACCGGAACACCATGAGCGGCGCAAACGCCGACTATCGATCCGGTTTCCATGTCGACTGCTGCGGCTCCGGACGCGCGTGCGATTTCGTTTCGCTTGTCAACAGAGTCCACGATTGAGGTCGACGTAAAAAGTTTTACAAGGCGCGGTTTACGCTCAATCAAAATCCTCTCGGCGCTCGCGAGCAATTGTGGATCGGAGAAATTCTCCGCCAGGATCAGATCGCCAACCTGCAAATTGTCGATCACCGCGCCGGCGAACCCGGAGCTGATCACCAATCGTGGCCGCTCCTTGTGGAGCAACGTTTCAATGCGCTCGTTGCAGTCTCTTGCCCCGACTCCAGTGTGTAGAATCGCGACAGCGCGATTGTTAAGCTCGCCAACAACCAAACTGCCGTCTTCCCGAGCTTCGCGCAGTTGGTGACGAAGATCGGAGCTTTCGGCCGGCAGCGCGAGCGTGATCGCGATCATTGCGCGCCGGCGATGCGCACTTGGAGAATCGTTTTCTCTCCTGCATTTGGTTCGGTAGCGGACGAGGGAACGGTCGCGCCAAGTTTTTTGAGCGCTTCACGGAATTCGTTGAGTCGTGTGGTCGGAATTTCAGCGAAAATCAAAGTGCCATTCTCGTTGCTCAATCCTTTTGCTGCGGACCCGCCTGATTGATTTGCCGCCGCGATGACTTTGTTGGTCAACCCATCGCGTTCCGTCGCCGGTACGTTGAATGTGATTTCGTCGATGGCCAAGGCTGGCGTTGGCAAAGCCGCCGCTGCCGTTTGGGAAAGTCTTTGAGTGAACTCAGTCCGATTTTGTTCGGTTCGCTCACGGGCGCGTTCTTTGTTTTTCATAAAGAAGATCGCGTAAATCCCGAATCCAACGTTCACCGTGACCAGAACCATAAAGGCGACCATGATTCTTCGTGCCAGGACCGGGCCGCGCTCCGAGATTGGCTCTGCCTCGGCGAATCCAACGACCTCGCGCGAATCCCCCAGGCTGTCATGAATCTGACGAGCGACCGACAGCTCGCGTCGCGCTTCCGGGTCGGACATGAACCGTTCCTCGAGCTCAGCCCGCTCGTTAGGCGACAATTTACCGTCCAGGTAATTGAAAAGCTTGTCCGGATTCATCTCTTACCGGACAAGCGTGGCGCGACACGCCTCGGGGCGCAATCGGGAACTCATATATATAAGTGCGATCTGGCCCGATTTGCGCTTTCCCATCGAGCGGTAGAGTAAATCCGTCGTGGGCGAATATGGTCAGGGTAATATCCACGCTGGGGGTTGGCGTCGCCGTGCGTTAATCGCGCTCGCGATTTTTTGCGCCCTCCTGCTGATCTTTCATCGGCCGGTCTTATTATATACAGGCCGCAAGATCGCCCTTCACTACGCGGCCAGGGAACACTTGAAGGCCGAGTTTCGCCTCGAAGGCAGTGTTTTCACCAACCTGACGGTCAGGAATCTGCACGCCGTCGCGACCGGACCGAGCGACGTGGAATCGATCGATGTCGATCTCGCCCGGGTCGATTACGGGTTGTTCACGCTGTTGCGCCATGGAATTTCGAGTGCGCTTCAAAATGTCGAGGTTCGATCCGCGCGCCTGGTGATGAATCCGGCCAAGAAGCCATTGCGCCCGCGTCCGCCGAATCCGAAAAACAAAATCGAGCTGCCGGACATTTTCCCCGAGCGAATTCATGTCAGTGACGCGACGATTATTGTTCGCAATCGTCCGCACGATTTCATCGCCGAGCATGTCGATGTTAATTTGGATCCGAAACGGCCTGGTGAAGTCAGGGTCGAGAAACTCCAGCTCGTCGGCGGACAGACCTGGCTAAGGCTGGCCGCGCAGGCAACTTACTCGAATCGCAGCCTGACTTTGCGCGACCTCGTTCTCGGTGACGACGAGCGATTTCGCTCGATCAATTTCGACGGGTCGCAGATCGCCGCGCGAAGACTTGGAATCAATTTCGATTACGCTGTTGCGGACGGAACGATCAACGGCGCGATCTCGTTGCGCGAATCGCACGACTCACTTGATACCAACGTCCGCATCCGATCCGAGAAAGTGCCGCTGTCGGCCATCAACAAGTTCGCCGCGTTGCCACAGGATTGGTTGCGCGGCTCACTTGAGAAGGTTGATGTCGATCTTAGCGGCTTACTCAACTCTCCGGCGACCTGGAATGGAAATCTGACCGCGATCGTCAAAGATTTTCGGCAGGAACAAACAGCCTTCGATCGTGGCGACTTTCAAATTATAGCGAAGAACGGTGTGGCCACGTTGCAATCGGCCGAGATCAGGCAGCAAGAGAATGAGTTTCAGGTCAAGGGTTCGACGCAGTTGCCACGCGACATTCGAGATTTTGGCCGCTCGCCAGCGACGCTAGAGGTCACGGCCACGCTTCCGGATTTGCAGCAGGTAACGGCGGCAATGCCAACCAAGATCAGCGGCTCAGGGCAGATGAGCGGCAAAATGAATATCAGCAACGCAAAACTGGACGGCGATTTTACCCTGGCGGCGCCTTCAATCCAATTTAAGGACGGTCATTGTGAAAACCTGCAGGCGGCAATCAAGATTTCGAAGAAAATCCCGGGGGCGGATTCAAACAAACCGTGGTTTGACGATCTCGTCTCGGAGGCCACTTTCTCGGTTTCGAACGTTCGGTTTCGCAATTACGTCGCCGATTCGGTGGAAGGATCGCTTCACGGCAAAAACGATCTAATCAAGTTCGATCATTTGGCGGTGAAGCGGAAGCAAAACGAATTCACGGTGAGCGGCGACTATTCCCTGCCGAAAGATTTGGCCCGGATCCCGGAGCAACCGGCGAAGATCGACATCTCACTAAACGTTCCAGAGCTGGCCGACTATTGGATTGCGGATTCGCCGGACAAAATAAGCGGACCGCTGCAAGGCAACGGGCAGATCGAATGGAAAAACGGAGTCGCCGACGGCCGGCTGTCGATTTTCGGGGCGAATCTTCACATGCGCGATCTGGTTTTCACGCAGCTGAACTCGCAAGTCGAGGTTTGGAATAGCGTCGTCTATTTGAACGATGTCAGCGCGAAATTGAACGATCAGGATTTTGTTATCGTCAACGCGATGGTCAATCTTCGCGGCCCTCGCCGTTACAGTGGAAAATTGCAGGCGAACATTTCTGATTTGTCGAAGTTGCGCCCGTTACTGCGGACCTTCGGAGATCAGAATGACCTCGGCGGCTCGCTGGTGGTGGAGTGGGAAGGCGGCGGCGACGCAGTGGCATTCAAGAAGTCTGGAAAGCTGAAACTAGCTTTGGACAACGGGCGGTACGGCAACGCGCGATCCTTGGAAGTGCATGCCGACGCGACCTACTCCGCAGACGGATTGGACGTTCCAACGATTCTTCTGCGCAGCGACAAGATGTATTTCCAGGCGATTGCCAGCGCGAAAGGCGACACGCTCGAAATCAGCAAGATCGAACTCGATCAAAGCCAGGCGAAGTACGCCGGCGGTTACATCTCGATTCCGTTTGTCTGGAAAAATCTTGGCACTGACGCCGCCCTTCTTCCGTCCAACGGAAAAGTGACGGCAACTTTTCGATCCGAGAACCTCGACATCAAGCAACTTTTTCAGGATGTTGGACTCAAGCCGGCGGCGTCCGGTTTGTTGACTGTGAAATTCGATGCCGGCGGAACGCTGGCCGATCTAAACGCGCGGCTCGACGTCCAAATGCGCGATTTGCGGAGCCTGAATCTGGAAAAATTCGAACCGGCGTCGATCGATCTGACGGCACAGACTAAGGGGAAGGAATTAACTATCAGCGGAAAATTGCAGCAGGCGAAAATTCAGCCGCTCGAGTTGACGGCAAATTTCCCGTTCGACGTTCCGAAAATTGCGAACCAGGGGAAATTGCCGGACGACACACTCATGAATGCGAAACTGCGTTTGCCGCGCAGTTCGGTGAACTTTTTGCGGCAGTTTATTCCCGCGGTGGAAGAACTCGACGGGGACGCTGCGCTTGATGTCGATGTTCGCGGAACCGTCGGGAAACCGGTCCTGACTGGAAGCGGCGATATGACGATCAACGTCGCGCGCATGACCGACCCGACCTTGCCGGCGGTCCAAAATTTCAAAGGTCGTCTGAATTTTAAGAACGATGCGCTGACTATCGAACAATGCCGCGGCGAACTTTCCGGCGGACATTTCACGGTGACGGGTGGGGTGACGTTTCCGACGTTGCGCAACGCCGACTTAAACTTGCAGTTGAAGGCGGACAGCGCGTTGGTCGCGCGCAACGACACCCTGACAGCGCGCGCCGATGCCGACATAAAGGTCGCCGGCCCGTTTACGAGCGCGAATGTCACTGGGACAATCGCGTTCACCAACAGTCAGTTCCTCAAGAACCTCGATCTCATGCCGATCGGTTTGCCCGGCCGCCCGGCGCCGCAGCCGCCGTCGGCGCGTCCGCAGTTTTCAATTCCTCAACCGCCGCTTCGCGATTGGAAATTCGACGTGGCGATTAAGACGAAGGATCCTTTTCTGATCCGCGGGAATCTCGCCAACGGCCGCGCCATCATCGATCTGCATCTGACCGGCACCGGTTTGCATCCTGGCCTGGACGGTTACGTGCGGCTCGACAATGTGGACGCGACATTACCGTTCAGCCGGCTCGAAATTTCGTCCGGGTTTCTTTATTTCGATCCCTCCGATCCGTTGAACCCAAAGATCGACATGCACGGAAGATCGGTGATTCGCGATTATACCGTGAATGTTTACATCTACGGAACATCGCTCGCGCCGGCGGCGATCTTCACCAGCGAACCGCCGCTGGCACAGGAGGAAATCATTTCTCTGCTTGCAACCGGCGCGACCAGGGAGGAATTAACCGGAAATAACAACGTGCTTGCGGGACGCGCCGCCATGTTGCTCGTCCAGCAACTCTACCGAAAAGTTTTCAAGAAAGGGCAGGGGACACAAAGCAGTTCAGTTTTCGATCGTTTGGATTTGGACGTCGGCACGGTCGATCCGCGCACTGGTCAGCAACAGGCGACTGCGCGTTTCAAGATCAACGATCAATTTGTGCTGCTGGGTGATCTCGGTGTCGGCGGCGATTATCGCGGCATGGTAAAATATCTGATTCGTTTCCGATGATGCGTCGCTTTTGTTTGGTTGTTTTCTGTAATTCGCTCACGGCGTTTCACCTCGCGGCCCAGACCGCGGTCGATGTTCCGCGGGCGGAAGAGAAACAGAAGCAGCAGAACGCGGTGGCCAAAGCGGAGGAAAAACGCGCGCAAGCGACCACCGCGGTCGAGTTCAGCGGCCAGCAGGAATTCAAAGAAAAAGATTTGCGCTCCGCCGTCAAAGAACAGCTCGCCACCCTCGACCAGTACGGTCTGACCTCGGCGCGCGCGGACGATCTCGCGTTCTTCATCGAAGTTTTTTACCGCAAGCATGGTTACACCAAGGCGACGGTGCGTTACAAAATCGAAGGTCGCGACAGTTTGCGGCTGGAAATTAGTGAGGGACCGTTAATGGCACTCGGCACGATTACATTTCAAGGAAACGAACACGAACCCACCAAGAAATTGTTCGACTTTGTCCTCGGGCCGACCCGTCAGCGTTATTCAAAATTGCAACGCACGCTTCCTTTTGTCGGCTCGGACGTTCAGGAGGGCGCCGAGCTGGTGCACCGTCTTTACATAGCGGAAGGTTTCCTCGACGCGGCTGTCGATCAACCGCGCTACACCTATCATGACGACGTAAATACCGTCGACGTTACAATCCCGATCCGGGAAGGCCGGCAATATTTCTTCGGCGATGTAACGTTTCGCGGCGAGACGATTTACGGCGCAGATGCCTTGCGCGGGCAAGTAGCGGACCTGTTGAAACAACCCTTCACCGACGCCCGTGTGGCGGACATTCCACGGCGGCTCCAGTCTTATTTCAAGTCGCGCGGTTACTATGAAGTGAAGGTCGAGGCAACGGCCGAGCCTGATCGCGCGCCGGCCGCCCATATTCCGGTGCAGGTCGCGATCTCACCGGGTCCGCTTTATCGCTTCAGCGGCGAAGTTTTCGTAAACGGTTTGACGCGATTGCATCCGAGCTTTGTCCAAAAACGTTTTACCCGGTTGAAGGGTAAAATCTACAGTCCGGAGGCGCTCGATGACAGATTTCGCACGTTGATGAAGACCGGGTTGTTCAGCGTGCTCAAAATCGAGCCGACGCCGATTGCCGATGAAGATGTGCTGTTGTTGAACGTTTCCGCCGAAGAAGCCAAGAGCAAGGAAGTCGGCTTTTCGCTTGGTTACGGCACGTTTGAGGGCGGCATTGTTGGCGCGCAATTTCGTGAGCGGGACCTGTTTGGTTACGGTCGACCCATCACGATGTCGGTAGAAGTTTCGCAACGAAGTTACAAAGGCGAGTTTGTTTACGAAGATCCGTTTTTGTTCGATACCGACTTCAGTTTCAGAAACAGGGCATCCGCGTTCACTTTCGACTACGACGGCTATTCCAAATTTGAACTCGGCGATCGCGTTGAGTTGACCCGCAAGATCACCAAACAATATGAAGCCGGTTTGGTTTTCGCCGCGCGTCACGTCGAAATCACCGGCACGTCGATTGCGCCACGATTTCTAGGCGATACTTCTTATTTCGTGAATTCGCTCGGCTTCACCCAGACGCTGGACTTGCGTGAAAGTCCGCTCGTCGCGCCCCGTGGGTTTCTCTTCAACAACACCCTCGATGTCGCTTCAACCGCATTCGGCAGCGAAGTTCAAGAGATTCGAGGTACCGGCCGCGCTGCTTACTTTTTGCCATTCGGACCGAAATCTCTCACCCCGGGCGTTGTGGAAGATCAAACGGGTCCCGCATTGAAGCGCTGGTTTCAACAGTCGGCGCTCGCCTTCGGCGCTCGGGTTGGGTTTCTTCACTCACTCGATCACTCCGGTGCGGACGAACCGACTACGCTGCCGATCGACGAACGATTCTTTAACGGCGGTGCGAGCACCGTTCGCAGTTTCGGCGAGCGCGATCTTGGTCCGCTCGATCCGAAAGGCAATCCGGTCGGCGGCGAGTTTTATACGATCTTCAATGTCGAATACACGTTTCCAATTTACGGCGAACTTCAGGGCGCGACGTTTTTCGACGCCGGAAATCTTCTGCCGACTTCAGAGCATCCAAGTCTCGACGATATGCGTTACGCGCTCGGAGTTGGTTTGCGCTACAAACTGCCGATCGGACCGATTCGGCTCGATTATGGATTCAACCCCGATCCTCGTCCGGACGAAGACTTCGGCGCATTTCATTTCAGTTTCGGCTTTGCCTTTTGAATCAATACGCCAAATACGCCAAATGACGCGAACGAGGGTACAGTAGATTACACGTTTCGGTTCTGGAATTTTTGTGTGATTTAGCTTCTTTAGCGGTTCTCTTCTGAAGAATGCAAGATCGACCATCACTCGGCGATACGCCGCCGGAAGTTTTCCGGAAACAAGTTCATCAGCTGGCTGACTGGATCGCCGATTTTCGCGAAAAACTCGGAGGGTTACGGGTTGCGCCGAATGACAAACCGGGTGCGATTCGGGCGGCGTTGCCGTCTCAGCCGCCTGAAAACGGTGAGCCGTTTGAAGAGATTCTTGCCGACATCGACCGGCGAATCGTTCCCGGAATGGTGCATTGGAGTCATCCAATGTTTCTTGGTTATTTCGGCTGGCCCCAAACTGGGCCGGGAATTCTCGGCGAAATCGCAAGCGTTCCGTTGAACGTGAACGCGATGACGTGGCGCACGTCGCCCGCGGCCACGGAATTGGAAACCCTCGTGGTCGATTGGTTGCGGCAATGGATGGGATTGTCCGAGCAATTCGGCGGCGTGGTCTACGACACTGCGTCGGTTGGAATCATGCACGCCCTTGCCGTCGCGCGCGAAGAAGCCGCGCCTTCAACGCGAAAACTCGGCCTGACCGGACGAAATCTTCCACGCTTTCGGATTTATACTTCCGACCAGGCCCATAGTTCGGTTGAGAAAGCGGCGATCGCGCTCGGGCTTGGTGAAGAAAATGTTCAAAGGGTGCCGAGCGATGCGGAGTTTCGAATGGACGTAGCTGCATTGCGCGTGATGATCGAACGCGATCTCAAGGAAAAGTTTAGGCCGCTCGCCGCCGTCGCTACAGTCGGAACAACCTCGGCCGCTAGTGTCGATCCGGTCCCTGACATCGCAAACATTTGTCGCGAGCACAAAATGTGGCTGCACGTCGATGGCGCTTACGGTGGTGGGTTCGCGATTCTTTCAGAATATGAATGGATTACGAAAGGCTGGGGGGAAGCTGACTCAATCGTGATCAATCCGCACAAGACGCTTTTTGTGCCGCTGGATTTCAGTATTCTGTTTGTGCGCGATCTCGAGCGCTTGCGCCGCGTGTTCACGCTGGTGCCGGAGTATTTGCGCGGCGACACGATCGAAGCCGAGAAAAATTACATGGATTACGGCATTCAACTCGGCCGTCGTTTTCGCGCATTGAAAGCATGGGTGATTTGGCGGTCGCTCGGACGCGCCGGAATGGCGGCGAGATTGAGAGAGCAAATGCGCCTCATCAATCTTCTCGTCGATTGGATCAAGGCCGACAAACGGTTCCAATTGGCGGCACCCGTGGTGATGCCTGTGATTTGTTTCCGATTTAATGGTAGCGGCGGTTCGCCGAACCGCCAATCCGCCTCTGACCGTCCGCGGACGTCCTCCGGTAACATTGACGATTTTAATTCGGAAATCGTCGAGCGAATCAACGCATCCGGCCGGGCTTATCTGACCCAAACAAAATTGCGTGGCCGCACCGTGATGCGGATCGGCCTCGGGAACGTTCTGACGACCGAACATCACGTCCGACGGGCGTGGGAATTGATTCAGAAAACGGTGCAAGACATGGAGGGACGCGCTCCGTCACGGCCTTAAGATTTGGAGGGACAGGCTCCGTCCTGTCCGTTTAGTCTGAGTCGTCCCCCCAAACATGAAAAAGCCCGCGCGGCGGCATCCGCCGCATTTTCCTCCGGTCGAACGTCACAATACACCAATCATTATATTCCTGACCGTCTGTACGAAAGACCGAAAGCAAGTTCTCGCGAGTGAAGCGAGTCATCGCCTGTTACGTGCAGCCTGGACAAAGCAGCCGACATGGTTAGTCGGTCGATATACGATCATGCCCGACCATATCCATTTGTTTTGCGCGCCAGCGGATTTGATCCCAATGCCGCTAGAATCGTGGGTGCGTTTTTGGAAATCCGATGTCACGAAGCAATGGAATGATCCATCGCAGTTGCCCATCTGGCAGCGTCATTTCTGGGACACACAGCTTCGAAGAACCGAAAGTTACGACGAAAAATGGGACTACGTAATCGAGAACCCCGTGCGCGCCGGCCTGATTATCAGCTCAGAAGATTGGCCGTATCAGGGCGAGCTCAACCTATTGGACTGGTAAAGAGGACGCGCCGGAGCGCGTCCCTCCAAGGAAAATCACTTGGCGGGCGCGCTCGAATCCGTAAATTGCTCGCCCACCCATGATCAAAATTCTCCGTAAACATCGCAACTGGCTCATGATCGTTATTGCGATCCTGGCCCTTCCGTTCTGTCTCTATTTCGTCAAGAGCGACACCAGCCAGATCCGCTCCGATGAGTTCGCCAAAATGTATGGACGAAAGATTTCAGCCATCGAAGCGCGGCGCGACGCGCGTCTTTTCGGCGTTGCTCAAATGTTGGGGATTTCCGATCTGACCGACGCGCTCGCGCCAGCGTCGGGAAGCGATGACCAACGGGCGGTCGCGTTCATAGTTAATCTCACTGTGCTGCGTCACGAGGCTGACCGTTTGGGGATTGAACCGGCCGAATCCGAGATCGTCGATACGGTCCGAAATTTCCCGGGTTTTCACGGCGAATCCGGTTTCGACAGCGCGAAGTATGACAAGGTGGAGCGCGAAATTCTGCCGTCATTTGGATTCACCGACGAGCAACTGCGTGAGCTTGCCAGTTACGTGCTTTGCCTGAAAAAAATCAAGGGGCTCGTCGGCTCGTCAGTGTCGCTGCCGGAAAGCGAGGCCAAATCCAATTACGAACAATATTACGCCAGGAACTCTGTCACTGTCGTGCACGTGAGGACGGCCGACATGCTCAAAGACATCAAGGTGTCTGACGACGACATCAAAAAATATTACGAGGCCCACAAATCCGAGCTGCAGACCGAACCGAAGCGGAAAGTCGAGTTTGTTCGCCTCGCACTAACCGATGAGCAAAAAAAATTGAAGGACAGGGAGCGGATCGACGCGCTTCAAAAGCTGTCCGATCGCGCGAATGATGTTTCGCAGGCGCTTCTCGAAAAAGGCGCGGATTTTCACCAGATCGCGGCGAAGTTTCAGTTGCCGGTCGAAACCACGGGAGAGTTCACCGCCTCTGCGCCCGATCCGAAACTCAAAACAGACTCCCAGCTCAATTCGGCCGCGTTCAAACTGACCCAGCAGGAGCCGATCAGCGATCCAGTCCAGGCGGCCGACGGTTTTGCGATTTTGCATTTGGTCAGCGTTACCGAAGCGCGCCCACTCACTCTCGACGAGGCCAAGCAGAAGATCGTCGATGCGATCAAGAACGAACAGGCGCGCGACATGGCGATGGCCAAGGGACGCAAAGCCGCCGAGACTTTGCGTAATGGATTGAAAGCGGGTCAGCCGCTGCAATTCACTCTGGAACAGGCCGGCGGATTGAAAGCAGAAAAAATGGAGCCGTTCACGTTGTCCGATGACGTCGGCGCAAAGAATCCGCAGCAACCGAAGAACGAATCGGTCGAGACAATGATCGTCAAGAATGTTGCCGGGCAGCTTCAACCCGGGGAAGTGAGCGAGTTCGCTCCGGGGATCGATGGCGGCGTGATTGTGCTCGTGGATAAGCGCGAACCGCCCGATCCGGCTAAATATCAGGAAGCAAAAATGAAATTTGAGGAGCGTTACCTGAAAACCGCGCGGGAATACGTGTTCGAAGAGTGGTTGCGGGATCGTCAGCAGGCCGCCGACATTCGATTCCCGGCTTCGGCCAAGGGCTAGGTGTAACGACGGAAGTTGGGTTTAACCACGAATCGACACAAATGGGCGCCAATGAAGGTGGCCTTGAGATCGTTTTCCTGTTTCGTGTAAATTCGTGTTCCTTAGTGGTTTTCTGACCATGCCAACTCGTGACGAAATTTTCGACGATGCGAACGGCGATCTCGCCATCGGCGAGTTGGAGAACGCGGTCGAAAAGTACCGCCGTTGTGTCGATCTCGACCCGAGCTTTTTCGACGGCTGGCACGCGCTGGGAATGGCATTGATGAAAGTCGGCCGGTTCAACGAAGCCATCGAAGCCGGAAAGAAGGCAGTGGAGCTAAAGCCGAACGATCAGATCGGCTGGACGAGTCTGTCGCTTTTCTACAATCGCGCCGGCAACATCAAAGAAGCCGAGGCCGCCGGCGCCAAGGCGAAAGTCATTTCCTGGGGCGGCAAGATCGCACAGTAGCGCGATAAATCCCAAATCTCAGGCTCCAAAGCCCAAGGAAGTTTCCAAATCTCAATTCAAACTCCGCGTTCACGATTTTTGGGCCGTTGGGATTTGGAATTTGGGTTTTACATTTGGTTTACCAAATGTTCACGCGTTTATCGGCCGCTCGCACCATCGGCGATCCGTCCGGGATGTTGAACGCTTTTTGAAATTCCGGCAGATCCGAAAGCGGCCCATTGACCCGGAAATGTCCCGGTGAATGCGGATCGGTGTTCAACCGGAGTTTTTGATCTTCGTCGCGGGTTTTCGATCGCCAGATTCCCGCGAAGGAAAGAAAGAAGCGTTGTTCGGGCGTGAAACCGTCGATTTTCTTGTCGCGATTTTCCGGATGTTTATCGAGCGCTTTCTGCAATGCGGCGTACGCGAGTTTTACTCCACCGATGTCGGCAATGTTTTCGCCCTGCGTCAATTGGCCATTGACGTGCAATCCCGGCAACGGCTCGTACTCATTGTATTGATTGATCACAGCCTGAGCGCGGTTCTTGAATTCCTCTGCTGATTGCGGCGTCCACCAGTCGGTCAAATTTCCGACCTTGTCGTATTGGCGACCCTGATCGTCGAAGCCGTGCGTCATTTCATGGCCAATTACGCAGCCGATTCCGCCGTAGTTCACCGCGTCATCCGCGTCCGCGTAGAAGAATGGCGGTTGCAAAATGCCGGCCGGAAAAACAATCTCGTTCATCTTCGGATTGTAATACGCGTTGACCGTCGGCGGGGTCATGCCCCATTCCGTGCGGTCGACCGGTTTGCCGATTTTGTTCAGATCGCGTTTGGTTTCAAAATTTTCAGATCGCAGCTCGTTCAACACAAACGAGCCGCGATCGATCATCAGCGTCGAATAATCCCGCCACTTCTCCGGATAACCGATCTTTACCTGGAACGCCGCCAGCTTCTCGAGCGCCCTCTGCCTGGTCGGCTCGTCCATCCACTCAATCGTCTTGATCCGGTCGCTCAGTGCTTCTTTCAAATTGTTAATCAGCTCGAGCGCACGCGCTTTGGCCGCCGGCGGGAAATAATCGTTTACGTAAAGTTTTCCGAGCGCTTCGCCAATCTCGCCGTCCTCGGAAGTGATCACTCGTTTCCAGCGCGGCTTCATTTTCTCGGTCCCGCGCAAAATCTTTTCATTGAAATTGAAATCTTCGTTCACGAAATCATTGGAGAGCGCCGAAGCCGTGGCGTTGATCAGGTGCCAGCGCAGGTAAGTTTTCCAGTCATCGATCGGTGTCGACGTAAACGCCGTGTTCATTGCCTTGAAGAAATCCGGCTGGCGAACATCGATCTCGCCGGGATTCGTCAGGCCGATTCCGTTGAAATAATCGCGCCAATTCCAATCCGGCGTGAGCTTCTGAAACTCGTCCGGCGTCATCTTGTTGTAGTTCTTTTGCGGATCGCGCAACTCCACGCGTGTCCGCGATGCTTGGGCGAGTGAAGTTTCCAACGCCAGGACTTTCTTCGCGTCCTCTCCCGCCTTCGCCGTCGGTTCGCCGAGCAACGTCAACATTTTCGTAACGTGCGCGACATAGGCGCCCCGCAATTTCTTCGAAGCGTCGTCGGTCTTCGTGTAATAATCGCGGTCCGGCATTCCAAGTCCGCCCTGCAGCGCATTCGCGATTTCGCGCGTGCTGTCCTTGTCGTCCTGGCTGGAGCCGAAATTGAAAAACGCGTTCACGCCGATCATGTGTAGGTGCGCGATCTCATTCAGCACATCGTTGCGATCTTTCATACTGTCGATCTTCGCCAGCTCGTCGTGCAACGGCTTGGTCCTCATCGCTTCGATCGTTTTCTCGTCCATGCCGCTGGCGTAGAAATCGCCGACCTTTTTCGTGTCGAGATCGGTGCTGTTCGTCTTGGTTGCTTTCTCAGCGATTGCGTGGAGCGCGTCGTTGTTATGTTCGATCAGAATATTGAAGCTGCCCCAGCGCGTCTGGTCCGGCGGAATCTCAGTCCGTTTGATCCAGCCGCCGTTGGCGTAAAGAAAGAAATCGTCCGACGGCTTCACTGAGGTATCGAAGTTCGACTGATCGATCGGCTTCGCGTTTTCGTCCGTTGCCTTTGCGCTTTGCCCTCGGCTCTTGGCGTTCTTTTGGGGCGGATTTTTCTCCGGTTTTGTCTGCGCGGACAAAGTCAGCGCGATCGCGAAAGTCAGAATCGGAACGAGAGACGATTTCATCATCTGACAACTGTAGAGGCGACAGTGTCGGTCGCAAGCAACGCGACGTTGCATCCAATTGTGGCGGCAATGCCAGTCCGGCTCGGACCGTCTCGCCTGCAATCGATTCCTGCTGTAGCCACGGCGCTGTGCGCCGTCAGTATACGAACGGGCCACAGGCCCGTGGCTACAACGAACAAGGAATAACCGGATCCCAGCTTTGGCGATATTTGCGTTGCCTTGTCGGTAGGCGGGCGTACGCTCTGCCTAACAACCCAACCTTTATGAAAAAATCTCTGAATTACGCAGTTGCTCTCCTATTAGCCACAGTCGCCGTTTCCTTCGCCGCGCCGGACAAGTCTGCGGTGGAGGCAAAAGAAAAAGCAGCCTGGCAGGCCTACAAAGACAAGAATGCCGACGCGTTCAAGAAAGTTGTCGATAAAGACATCCGCTGCGTTTACGCGGATGGCGCGTCCAATATGGCGAAAGAATTATCCGACATGAGTAAGTGGGACATCAAATCGTTTGAGATCGGCGATTTCGACATGTTCTCCGACGAGAAGGACGTGATCGTCACGACTTACACCGTGAAGATCGAGGGAACGTTGGATGGAAAAGATATGTCCGGCACCTACAACGCCGGCTCGGTCTGGAAAGAGGAAAACGGCAAGTGGCTGGCGATTTTCCACTCCAACGTGAAAGCGGAAGCGGCGAAGTAATTTTTAACCGCGGGTTGTAGAGAACACAGAGCCAGGTGGATCGGCCGCTCCGCGGATGATGCAAACCTACTCGGCGTCGCCGACATTTAATTAACATCGAGCAAGGGACCGCTCGATCCACCTTTTCACATTTGCTCGAGCTTGTAGCCGCGCTTTTCCAGCTCCGCGATCACCCCGCGCGGCCCGGACACGTGCAGCGCGCCCACGATCACCATTGTTGGTTTTCGCGATTTAATCGCATCTTCGATTCGCGGTATCCAAAGCGCGGTGCGTCTTTCAATCCAGCGCCAATATCCGTCGGCTCCGTTTCGGCGCGGAGCATAAAGCTGGTAGATCCGCGACGGGCTGCCCGCCATCCAAGCCGCGATTGTTTCATCGAGCAGCTCCGGTGACCGCTGACCGTACTCGATCGATTGGAGAAGAAACGATTCACTTTCGCGGTCGCTCATTTCCGAAAACGAGTGGACGAATTCGTCGATGGTCTCGAGGCCGGCAGTTTCGGCGCGGTGTCGTATTTTTTCGTAAATGTAATGGTCCACGCTCCAGCGCGATTTCACGGTGTCCATTCCCTGGGCCTTGAGATTGAAAGCGGCAATTGCCCACGGCTTCTGGGTTTCATAGGCGCCAAGCGGGATGCGCGCGATGCGGTTTAACAATGCGAAAGTCGAGGGTCTGACTTTTTGCTGGATCGTAACGCCGCGCGGGTAGGTAGTGTGCTGGTTGAGCTTGCGCCAAATATCTGTCGGATCGTTGTCAGCCGGGTCGCGCTCGAAAATGAATTTCTGCGATTGATCGATTTCTTTGTTGAACTCGGTTGCAACGTGCGAATCGGATCTGCGCAGCTCATGCATCGAACCGACCACGTAGAACGGCGCGGGCGCGTTTACCACCCGCCAAAGAAAATGTCTTGGTTGCGTAGTAGTCGCAGCCGGGCTGAGATCACCGGCCAGTGCGAAGAGGGTTGCGAACAAAATGATCCACGACTTCATTCTCGAACCTCAAGTCTAGCTGATAATCTGTAGTGTGCCTGCTGTAGTGGCAGGCGTGTCGCCTGCACGCAACGGCAAAGAGGCAGGGGGCACGGGCAATTGACTTCGACCTTCGCGCTCGTAGTCTGCCTCAGAAAGTGCGGGGGAGCCGGATGGCTGAGAGGTCCGACGTTTGATAATGGACGACCCCTTGAACCTGATGCGGGTAATGCCGACGCAGGGAGGTCAGCCGTGCAACTCCGCGCACGGCTTTATCTTTTAACCACGAATAGACACGAATAAGCACGAATCTTTCGTTTAACCACGGATTACACGGATGAACACTGATAAGCCGAACGGCACCGAAACAAATGGAGGGACGAGCTCCGTCTCGTCCAATAATAAAGAAAATCCGTCTACATCCGTGAAATCCGTGGTTGGTTCCTCCGCTTTGCCGAACAGCAAAAAGATTTACGTCTCCGGCCAAATTCATGCCGAGATTCGCGTTCCGTTCCGCGAAATCGCTCTCGCGCCGACCAAAACAATGTCCGGCGAGATTGAAATCAACGAACCGGTGCGCGTTTACGACACCAGCGGTCCCTGGGGCGATCCGGATTGCCGTTGCGATGTCGCGCAAGGTTTGCCGCCCTTGCGGCGGGATTGGATTCTGGCGCGCGGCGACGCGGAAGAAATCGACGGACGCGCCGTTCAGGCGAGCGATGATGGCTGGTTGTCCGAGAAGCATGCTGCGGATCGCAACGGCCAGAGGTCAGAGGTCAGATATCAGAGGTCAGAGAAGAACAAACCATTGCGCGCCAAGAATGGCGCGGTAACGCAACTTGCGTACGCGCGTCGCGGCATCATCACTCCCGAGATGGAATTCATCGCCGTCCGAGAGAATCTCGGACGTGCTCAGAAGTCAGAGATTCCGGGGAGCGCACGCGCCTCGCGTGCTCCGGTCGGCGCCTCGCCGAACGGGTCTGAGATCGCGCGGAACGCGCTCGGCTTCGCGCATCGCGGTGAAGCGTTCGGCGCATCGATTCCGCGCGAAATAACACCAGAGTTCGTCCGGGCCGAAGTCGCGCGCGGCCGCGCCATCATTCCCGCGAATATCAATCATCCCGAGTCCGAGCCGATGATCATCGGCCGCAATTTCCTGGTGAAGATCAATGCCAACATCGGCAACAGCGCCGTCGCGTCGTCGATCGAGGAAGAAGTCGAGAAAATGCGTTGGGCCACGAAATGGGGCGCCGACACGGTGATGGACCTGTCCACCGGCAAAAATATTCACGCCACCCGGGAATGGATCATTCGCAACTCGCCCGTGCCCATCGGCACCGTGCCGATTTATCAGGCACTGGAAAAAGTCGGCGGCCGGGCCGAGGAGCTGACCTGGTCTATATATAGAGACACCCTCATCGAACAGGCGGAGCAGGGGGTCGACTACTTCACCGTCCACGCCGGGGTACTATTAAGATACATCCCGATGACGGCCCGGCGCGCCACGGGCATCGTCTCACGCGGCGGGTCGATCATGGCCAAATGGTGTCTCGCGCATCATCAGGAAAGCTTTCTCTACACCCATTGGGACGAGATCTGCGAGATCATGGCTGCCTACGACGTCAGTTTTTCCATTGGCGATGGCCTGCGGCCGGGTTCAATCGCGGACGCGAACGACGAAGCGCAGTTCGCCGAACTTTACACGCAAGGCGAGCTGACCCAGCGCGCCTGGAAACAACACGTGCAAGTGATGAACGAAGGCCCGGGCCACATTCCCATGCATATGATTAAAGAGAACATGGAGAAACAACTCGAGTGGTGCGACGAAGCGCCGTTCTACACGCTCGGCCCCTTAACGACCGACATCGCCCCAGGCTACGATCACATCACCAGCGCGATCGGCGCGGCGATGATCGGCTGGTACGGCTGCGCCATGCTTTGCTACGTTACGCCGAAAGAACATCTCGGTTTGCCGAACAAGAAAGACGTCAAAGACGGCGTCATCGCCTACAAGATCGCCGCCCACGCCGCCGATTTAGCGAAAGGCCATCCCGGCGCGCAGTACCGCGACAATGCGATTTCCAAAGCGCGCTTCGAATTTCGCTGGGAAGATCAATTCAATCTCGCGCTCGATCCCGAAACCGCCCGCGAGTTTCACGATGAAACACTCCCTCAAGAAGGCGCGAAGACTGCACACTTCTGCTCCATGTGCGGTCCCCATTTCTGCTCCATGAAAATTACCGAAGATGTCCGGAAGTACGCGGCTGAGCACGGGATCGCCGAATCTGAAGCTATCGAATCAGGAATGCAGGAAAAGAGGAAAGAGTTCGTTGAAGCCGGCGCGGAGCTCTACACGAAGCAGTGAGGCAAACTGGTCACTTGTCACTTCCCTTATGCCGGGACAGATCAAAGTAAGTGAGGAAGCAGCTGCGCGGGAAATTCAACCGAAACGCCGGATTAATGTCTCCTTTATAGCCGGGGGCGTCCTGTTTGCGATAATTGCAGTTGGGCTCGGGGTTTGGTTTGGCAATCACGCGCCCGTTGGAGGAGTTGTAGAAAGGAGCGTTGCCGTTTTGCCCTTCGAGAATCTGAGCGCCGATCCAGAGGAGGCGTTCCGCGTCGTGGGCGTTCAAGATCAAATCCAAAACGACTTGGCCAAGATCGCGGATCTGAAAGTGATCAGCCGCAACTCGGTGATGCAATGCAGGCCAGAGGTGAAACGCGATCTTCGCGAGATCGCGGATGCTCTCGGAGTTGCTTATGTTGTCGAGGGCAGCGTTCAACGCGCGGCCGACCGCGTTCAGGTGCGTGCGCAACTGATCAATGCGAGGACAGGCACTCGCATTTGGCGAAAAAGTTATGACGGTGCGCTCGACGACGTGTTTGCGATTGAAAGCAAAATCGCCAAAGCCGTCGCAGACGAGCTTGGGGCGAGGCTCTCGACAGCGGAAAAAGAGACAATTGAGGAAAAACCCACCGATAAGCCCCTGGCGTATGAGCGCTACATTCGCGCGGGAATTCTTCTCGACGGTGTCGCGTTAGATGCGCGTTCTGCCGACCTTCGATACCAAGCTGTGCATCTCCTTGAGCTTGCCGTAGCTGAAGATTCAAAATTTCTGCTGGCCTACTGTCGCCTTGGGTTTGCGCATCAAGGACTATATTTCAATGGCTATGACCACACTCCGCTGCGCTTAGCCCGGGCAACTGAAGCGGTTCAGACCGCACTTCGGCTTGGCCCAGACCGGGGCGAACCGCATCTGGCTGCAGGGTTGTTGTACTATTACTGTTATCGCGATTACGACCGGGCCCGCTCCGAACTGGCGATTGCTCGCAGTCTGCTCTCTAACGAACCGTTGGTCTATGCGACCCTCGGCTGGATCGACCGGCGGCAGGGCCAGTGGCAGGACCACTTGCGCAATATGAACCGAGCTCTCGAGCTTGATCCGCGAAATGTTTTTATCCTTCACCAGGTAGCCGGTACCTATCAGGTTCTGCGCCGTTACAATAATCTCGTGGCAACATTCGACCGGGCGCTGGCGGTCACGCCTAACGATAGTGTTGCTCGGGTCGCCAGGGGATTGGCTGAACTGGATTCGAACGCGACTGTTCAAGCGGGACAGTTGGCGGTTCAGCAAGTGCTGGCTAACAACCCGGCCGACGGTGTAAAGATCGTCGATCGATGGTTTGACATTGCCCTCTGCGCTCGTGATGCGAAGGATGCAAAACGCGCTTTGGGTTCGATGCTACAGGAAGGAATAACATGGGGTGCCAATGTCCGTACCCCGCGGAGCTTTTGCGAAGGCTTGGCGGCTCGCGTGTTCGGGGACGACGAAGCGGCGACGAATGCGTTCGCGGACGCTCG
>DATMOU010000021.1:0-22179 GCA_035568035.1 Chthoniobacterales bacterium
CCTTTCAGGTATGGCGAGCTCGGCTTCGTTGTCGGATTCAATGCCACTTCCGCTCCGGAACAGGCAACTGCTTCGGCCTTTAACATTCGCGTTCCCTCGCTGGAAAGCGCGAGTCGGGAATTGATGTCGAGCGCCCACGAAATCACCAGCGCGCTCAACAGGAACAACGCCCAAAGCGCGAGCATGATCGCTGCCCCAGACGAAAGTCTCGAATTTCGAATCTCGAATTTCGAATTTCTACTCATAGCGGCGTTCGTCCGAGCGGTATAATCGCTTCCCACGGCGTGGATGTATCGCCTCGGCCGACGGTCAATTTCACGAGTCGCGGCAGCGTGCCGGCGTCGGTCCAGCGTTCCACCCACGTATTCAAACGCACGTCGAAATAGCGGATCTGCAAACTGCTCACGTTTTCGATCAACGGCACCCAGCTCTCGTTCACGTCCGAAACCGCGGAATCATTTCTTGGTTTGCGCAGCAACCCGAGATCGTACCGATCGCTGTTCTTTTCCGATTGCAGCCGCAAACTGACGACGTAATCGCCGCCGGCATAACGCGTCATTAATCCTGGTCCCGAGCCGCAAATCCAACGGATTTCATCGCGCGACCGATCATCCAGCTTAAATGTGTCGCCAAGGAGCGCTCCCTTTCCCGGCGGCAGACTTTGCCATTGCGCCATCAACACTTCCCGCAAACCCTCGTAGCGCGAATCGGCTGCGACTGCATCGGAGGAGGCACGAATCGCACTCAGGTTCGACTGGACGAACCGGTAGATCGCCATCGCCATCGTCGCCAGAATCGCGACTGCAATGATGATCTCCAGCAGTGTAAAACCGCGATGGCGATTAGCCCGACCGATAAACATAAAATTCAATTCGCTGCGATTGATCGGATCCGGCGCGCGTCCATTTCGCGGTTAACGTTACGCGATGGATACTCGAGATCTGCGCTCCGTTGTCGTCCACCAAACCAGCGTCTGTGCTGGTCTGGATCAGTTTCACCTTCCCGTAGCCCGTGTCGACGTTGAATTCCTTAGCCGCGTCGGGAAGACCCGGCATGGTTTGGACTTCCGCCATTCGGTTCGACAGAATCAGGTGAACGCGTTCTTCCTCCGCGTTCAGTGTGCTCGCGTTCAAACAATTCTGGACCGCCCGACCAAGGGCGAGCACGCCGAATGCGAAAATCGCCACACCCATCAATACTTCGTAGAGCGCGAACGCAGTTGCCGATTTTAGGTAGGGGCGATTGACCCTCATCGCCAGCTGACCTCTGATCTCTGACCTCCGACTTCTGGTTTTACCTTGCCGCATAATTTGTTAGTTGGCCGAGAGCAGTCAGCGGCGAGTAGTCTGCCGTCCAAGTCCCCGCTCTTCCCGCAAAACGCACGATCGCCGGTTCGCAGGTGCCGGTCGGCCAAAAAATCCATTCGCCCGGGTGCTTCTTTGAGAGCGCTGCCGGCAAACTGAGGGTAAGGACAGTTCCCCGCTCCAATTCAAACGTCGCCACGGGTTGCTGATCTTCGTCCTTATTGAATGCCTCCGGTTGCACAAAAACGTTCTTGTCCGTCCACACGATCAAGTACGAGCGGTGCTCCGAAACGCTGCGTTCCTGCGCTTCGCGCACCAGTTTGTTGAATGCATCAAGCGATGCCCTCAATTTCCTGTCCGCCAGCACTCCTTGCAAACTAGGTACCGCCATTAGCAACAGGGTGGACATGATCGCCACAGCGATAATGATCTCCACCAAAGTAAAGGCCCGGGAACGACGCACCGGCAAAGTTACGCTCGCTGCGCGAAATCACAACACACGCCCAAATTGCCTTGCAACTTGGGCAATCGGGACGGAAGGTTCCCCAAGACATGAGTATCCTCGCCAGTTTCATGAACTTGGGCGGACCGGACTTGCTGATCATTCTGCTCATTGTTCTGGTCCTGTTTGGGGCAAAAAAATTGCCCGAACTGGCACGTGGTCTGGGCCAGGCGATCAAAGAGTTCCAAAAGGCGAAGGACGAGTTTAGCGACGAATTGCACAAGGCCGGGCAAAACGACACGACGGCGAAAACAAACCCGCCGCAGTCGACCGTCCCACAGAATCTACCACCAGGCGCACAGCCGGATCCAAATCAGACCGTTAATCCCGGCAAGCAAGCGGACAAGGTCTGAGCCCGGGGGCCAGATCGGTTCTTTTTCCTCGCAGCGCGGCAAAACGAGATTGACCCGCAGGCCCCTTTGCGACAATTTCGCGCCGCCTTAACCTATGTCCGACCCCGACCTGCGATCGCGCATCAAGGAGATGCTGGTCAAGAATCTGATGCTTCAGGTTACCCCTGGCCAAATCGGCGATGACCTTCCTCTTTTTGGGCCAGGCGGCCTGGGGCTGGACTCCATTGATGCCCTGGAGCTGGTGGTCAGCATGGAGAAAACCTTTGGCGTCGGCGTCCCAAACTCGGAGGTGGCCGGAAAGGCCCTTCGGACGGTAAATACGATCCACGATTATATTCTCGAAAAACGGCAGGAAAGTGTTCAAACTGGTGGAAAGGTCGATAAACCGGCGTGAATTTACTTCATCTCGAGAGCAGTGGCAGCTGGGGCGGACAGGAGTATCGCACTTGTCTCGAAATCAACTGGCTCAACGCGAATGGTCACCGCGCCTGGCTGATTTGCGATCCGACCAGCGAAGTAATGACCAAAGCCCGCGAGCTCGGTACTCCAGTGATCCCGATGTCGCTGAAACATCGCATCAATCCCCTTGTCTCCTTTCGGATCTGGCTTTTCTGCCGCCGCAATCGCGTCGACCTGATCAAGAGCTACAGCTCGAAGGATCACTGGCTCTGTTTGCCGCTCTTTCTTTGCGGTTGGCCTGTCACCCGCGCCCGTTGCATCACTGATCCACTTGGCAAAAAACAGCGCGCTTTCATTTACAAGCATGGGTGCGCGAAAATTGTTGCTGACGCGCGAGTCATCAAAAACGAGTTCATCGAGCAATACGGCATCGCACCGGACAAAATCGAAGTCATCGGATCGGCCGTAGATCTGGATAAATTTTCGCCGACCCGCGATCGGATGAAATTCCGCCGCGAAGTTGGACTGCCCGCTGACACTCCGATCATCGCGAACATCGGCATGATTCGTCCGGACAAGGGACAGTTCAATTTAGTCGAGGCCGCGCGGATCGTTCTTCATCAACGACCGGATGCACGTTTCGTGTTCGTCGGTGAAGCAACCGGGGGCCGGAGCCGTGAAAAATGGGTGCGCAAGGCGATCGATCGCGCCGGTCTGAACGGCAACGTCCTGATGATGGGATATCGTTGGGACATTCCTGACATTCTCGCGGCGGCGAACATGGTTGTGATTGCGTCGCGCCATACCGAAGCGTCGCCGATTGTTTTGCGCGAAGCGTTCGCCAGCGGTCGTCCGGTCGTGGCTACGCGCGTGGGCGACGTTCCGGAAATCATCGTTCACGGCGAAAGCGGATTGATCGTCCAGCCAAACGATTCAAATGCGCTCGCCACCGCCATTCTGCTCTTTCTTTCCGATCCAAATCTGGCCGAGCGTTGCGCGGCCAACGGGTTGCGCTTTGCCCGCGAACATTTCTGTTTCGATCGAATGATGCGGGCCAAACTGGATGTCGACCTGGCTCTGGTCAAAGCGAACAGAAAGCCGGAAATTCGCGGGAAAAAGCGTGTCGAAACCGCAACGCTGGCGCCAATCGCCAATCCCGAACCGATTTTACCCGACTGACGCGCGATTGATCGCGTCGATCAGTTGTCGGAGCCGCCCGAAATTGTCGCGGTGAGGTGTCAGGATCAATCTCGGAAGGTCCCAAATCGTGGGCTCATTCTTTTCGGGCCGGAGCGCGCTGCCCTGAACGATTTCACCTTCACGAACCACGTCGGCAAAGTTCCCATTCAGCTCCGCGACGGCTTCATTCGACAATCGCCGGCAAATCCGAATCACCAGTTGTTCGCCGACCCAGCGAGTCGAATGATAGACTTTGTAAAACTGGAGAATCTCTTGCACGGCAGCATCGATATCAGGTGCGATTTTGAAAAACGAAAAATCCTCCGAGGACACCAGGCCGAGCTTGCAAAGATATTCGGTCAGAAACGTCATCCACGTCTGCCAGTAATTGCCGCCGGGCCGATCCAACATCACGACCGGAATGATCCGTGACTTGCCGGTTTGCATCAGAGTCAGCACTTCAAACGTCTCGTCCATCGTTCCGAACCCGCCCGGAAAAAGCGCAAAGGCGTGAGACTCTTTCACGAAATTGAGTTTGCGATCGAAAAAGTAATTGAAATTGATCAGCTTCGGATCGCCTTCGATCACTTCGTTCGCGTGCTGTTCGAAAGGCAACCGAATGTTCAGACCAAAACTGTGTTCGCGCCCGGCCCCTTTTTGGGCCGCGCCCATTATCCCCTCACCGCCACCGGTGATGACCATATAGTTCTGGGCGGTCATTTTGTGGGCAAACTCTTCCGCCACCTTCGATTCCGGTGCTTCGGGAGGAATCCGAGCGGAGCCAAACACGACAACCTTTCGAAAGTGCTCATAGGGCGCGAAGATTTTCGCCGCATATCGCATTTCCTTGAGTGAGCGATTCATCAGCTTCAAGTCCGCCACGCTCATTTCGTCGCGCGCCATTTTCAACGCGGTAACGATCATCTCCTCGATTAATTCCGGCGTTTTGGTTGCACCCCAATCACGAACGAGCTCTCGGACGCGCTCATCAAACGGTGCTTCCAACGTCCACAGCCGGCGCGTCGGCTGGTCTTGAATGGTCCCGGTAAAATCTTCCACGCCGAACTGTAGAGGCGGCCGTGTCAGCCGCAAATCCTGTAGCGGCGGTCTATGACCGCCGGCGGGCGATTGAGGTCAATCGCCCCTACCCACTGCAATCAAATCGGCCAAAATCTCGCGCATGTGCCGAATCGGCAGCGAAAAATGCCCTTCGCCGTCGACGTAGCGCGCAACACAGTCAGGCAAGCGCTTCGCCGTTTCTTTAGCAACCCGGAAGGAAAATGCCCGGTCCTTCTTTCCATGCCACAACCGAACCGGCACAGTCACATCTTCCAATCGGAAGCCCCAAGGCCTTCCATAAATTTCAGCATCGGCCATGACGCCATCGGCTCCCGATCCCCGCCACGCTCTGCGCTGACTTTGAAAAACAACTTCGAACGCGGCGTTATCTCGAAGCGCTTCGATATCGGGTCTTGGCAACATGCGAAAATAACTTCGGGCCGATGTTCGCCATGACATAACCGGACGCACCAGGCGAAAGGATGCGCGCAAGAAACGCGGTTGATTTCGATAAAACCACATCATCCAGCGATATAATGGGAGCAGACCGCCGTGATCCCTAAGATCGGAAAGTGGCACCGCCCCGCTGACAATGGCGATCGCCCGCACCCGCGCGGCCAATTTCAAACCGGCCACATAGGCGTAGGGAGCCCCACCAGAAAAAGCCAGTAAGCGAAATCGCTGAATCTCGAGATGATCGGCAAATTGCTGCAGAAGGTCCGGCCAATCGAGCAATTGTCTGTCTGGTTGAAAGGTTGAATCACAAATTCCGGGTCGATCGGCCGAAATGATTCTCACGTTCAATTCGCGGGCGGCCGCATCGGCCAGTTCTCCCATTGTTCGTGAGCTTGGCCAGCCGTGAAAAAAGAAAACCGGTTCGCCATCTGCGCAGCCATATTCGGCAAAGGCAAGCCGGCCCCCGTTTTTCAGCGACAAGAATTTGCAGTCGTCCATTGACTTTCAATTATTTGCCGAATTCGGGGGCGAGGAAAATCCTCTTTGCTACTGACGTTTGGGCGCTGTAACTTTTTGCACGTAGTAGGGATTCGGGTTTCGAAACTCAAGTGTATGAATGAAAACAAACCGGTTAGCGGAAAAATCGAGCTCCATGGCAACGGCATGGGCGTTCCCTCCCCTGAAGACATTGAGCGCCGGGCGCGCGAAATTGCAATGATTGACGAGCGCAATCCGGACGAATTCAGCGACACTGATTGGCGGCAGGCCCGCGAAGAATTGTTGGGCGACCAGGAAACGAAGCCACCGGAAGAAGACGACAAAAACATCAAGCTTGAATACGAGTGGGAAATGACTCCGGACAACCGCGGACATCGCGTGCCGCGTCCAGGAGTCGAAGAAGAAGACGAGACGATCGGCGAACAGCTCGTAACCGACGGCCGCGAAGAAGCGGCCCACGATCAAATGCTCGAAGCGCGCCGGGAAGAGCTCGAACAGGAGGGTGGAATTACTTGATCCAGGCCGCGGTCGCTAAAGAAAATCGGACAGCGACCGCGCCACCGCGCTCGCGCGAAAGCTCTTCGTCTGCGGAGAGCCTTCTTGAACGGTTTCACGAAGTCCGGAAGTTCACTGCCAAACTTTCTGAAAATCTCGCCCCGGAAGACTGCGTCGTGCAATCGATTCCGGATGTCAGCCCGACCAAATGGCATCTCGCGCATACAACCTGGTTTTTCGAGACCTTCATCTTAAAAAAATGGGTTCGCGGCTATCGCGATGCCGTTCCGGAGTACGCTTATCTTTTCAATTCCTATTACAACGCCGCTGGCACGATGCATCGGCGAGATCTCCGCGGCCTGATTTCCAGACCTACCGTTGAAGAAACAAAGAGGTATAGAGGATCGATCGACTCGGACATCGACGACCTGATAGCAAATGCCGATGAAAAATTGTTCCGCGAAATCGAGCCGATCCTCACACTTGGAATTCATCACGAACAGCAGCATCAGGAGCTGCTCATCACCGACATCAAACACGTCTTCGCGCAGAACCCGCTCTACCCGGTTTTCCGCGCCGGTGGAACGCATTCTCCGAGCGCGTTTGATCCCACCGGGACGTCGCGATCCACCCAATTCGTGGAGTTTGACGAAACGACGATTGAGATCGGCCACGACGGGACCGGATTCTCCTACGATAACGAAGGGCCGCAGCATCACGCACTGGTCCTGCCGTTCTCGCTGGCGAATCGTCTCGTCACCAATCGTGAATATCTCGGGTTCATGGCCGACCATGGTTATTCGCGCTCCGAGTTTTGGCTCTCGTTAGGCTGGATGACCGTGAACGAACAAAACTGGCGCGCCCCTCTTTATTGGATCGAACGCGACGGCGAATGGTGGAATTTCACCTTGTCCGGTTTGCGCAAAGTGGATCCGGACGAACCGGTCACCCATCTGAGTTATTTCGAAGCCGATGCCTACGCGAATTGGGCCGGCGCGCGACTGCCGACCGAGTTTGAATGGGAACGCGCCGCTGCGAACGTCGAGATCGACGGAAACTTTGTTGAGTGCGAACGATTTCATCCGAAGGCGCTGGAGCAGGCGCCGCGAAACCAGGAACTTGCGCAAATGTTTGGCGATGTCTGGGAGTGGACTCGGAGTTCGTACTCGCCTTACCCCGGTTACCGCGCGGGGCCGGGCGCGCTCGGCGAATACAACGGCAAGTTCATGTGCAACCAATACGTGCTCCGCGGCGGTTCTTGCGCCACGTCGCGCACACATATTCGCAGAACCTACAGGAATTTCTTTCAACCAGAAAAACGGTGGCAATTCACGGGAATCCGTTTGGCACGCGATCTCTCGTGAAACAGAACAGTAGCGCGATCGAAGTCGCGAAGAAGCTCCTTCGCGACGAGGTTCTGGCCGGTTTGGCGAAGTCTCCGCGGCAATTGCCATGCAAATTCTTCTACGACGAGCATGGTGCGCACTTGTTTCGGCAAATCTGCGAACTACCGGAATATTACGTCACCCGAACCGAAATCGAAATTCTGCGGTTGCATGGCGCGGAGATGGCCGCAGCTGTTGGACCGCAAATCGAGTTGATCGGCCTTGGCACTGGCGCCGGAACTAAAACCAAAATCCTGCTCGAAGAGCTGGACCGTCCCGCAGTGTACGTCCCGATCGACATTTCGAAGGAGCAGTTGGAAAACTCTTCAGAGCGTTTCCGCAGAATGTTTCCGAATCTGCAAGTCCTTCCAGTCGCCGCTGATTATCTCGAGCCGTTCGAACTGCCGTTGCCGCGCCATCTCTCGTCACGGAGTGTTGTTTATTTTCCGGGGTCCACGATCGGGAATTTCGAGCCCGACGACGCGAGCGAATTCCTGTCTCGCCTGGTCGAGCTGGTCGGCGAAGGCGGTGGTTTGCTTATCGGCGTCGACCTCCAGAAGGATCGACATGTTATTGAAGCCGCTTACAACGACAGCGCCGGCGTTACGGCGAAGTTCAATAAGAACCTGCTTGCCCGAATCAATCGCGAGCTCGGATCCGATTTCGATCTGGCGCATTGGCAGCATTACGCGATCTACAATCCAGCCGAAGGACGCATTGAGATTTATCTGATCAGCGAAACCGATCAGACTGTGCGCATCGGCGACCAATCATTTGAGTTTCGGTCCGGCGACAAAATTCTCACTGAGTATTCCTACAAGCACACCATCGGCGGATTCACCATGCTTGCGCGCCAGGCCGGTTTCGAATTTCAGCAGGTCTGGACGGATGACCAGCGGTGGTTTGGTGTTTTCTATTTCACCGTGGCAAACTAGCCAGCGGTGAGCGCATTGGTCCAACTGGTCGGCGTTTCGAAAACCTTCGGCGACGCACCCGCCGTCCATGAAATCGATCTCTCGATCGAGAGTGGCAAAACAACGGTGTTGATCGGGCCCAGTGGCTGCGGAAAATCGACATTGCTCCGTCTTATCATCGGCTTGTTGGAACCTGACAGCGGCGAAATTCAATTCGATGGCGAGCAACTTGACGCCGAAAACATCGAGAACCTTCGCCATCGTGTAGGATACGTAATTCAGGAAGGCGGACTTTTTCCGCACCTGACCGCGCGCGCAAACATTTTACTGATGGCGCGTCATCTTGGCCGCACTGAAAACGAAATATTTTCTCGATTGTCCGAGCTTTCCGCGTTGACGCGTTTTCCTGAGACTTTGCTCGATCGATATCCGCTCGAACTCTCCGGCGGCCAACGGCAACGCGTGAGCTTGATGCGCGCTTTGATGCTTTCGCCAGAGCTGTTGCTGCTCGACGAGCCATTGGGCGCGCTCGATCCGCTCGTGCGCGCGGCGCTGCAAAAGGACTTGAAGGAAATCTTCGCGCGACTGAAGCAAACCGCGTTGCTCGTCACTCACGACCTCGCCGAGGCCGCATATCTTGGTGATGAAATCGTTCTCATGAACGAAGGGCGAATCGTGCAGCAAGGATCGATTGCGGATTTTCGAGAACGGCCGGCAAACAATTTCGTCACCGAATTTATCAACGCTCAACGCGCGCTCACTTTCGCATGAATTTTTCTTACCACGAAGGGGACGAAGCACACGAAGGATTTTCTTTATTGTTCTTCGTGGCCTTCGTGTTCTTCGTGATGACAACAACGTCGATTTCAGCGCAAACAAGCGTAAAAATCGGTTCGAAGAAATTTACCGAATCTTACGTGCTCGGCGAGATTGCAAAGCAACAGCTGAGTGATGCTGGAATTCCCGTCGAACATCGCCAGGGGATGGGAGGTACGATCATTCTCTGGCAAGCGCTCCGCGGCGGACAGATCGACATCTATCCGGAATACACCGGGACAATCGCCCAGGAGATCTTGAAACGGAGTGATCCGATGCGCGTCGATTTCGTCGCGGACGAGCTTCGCAAGATGGGAATCGGGATGACCAAGCCGCTCGGCTTCAACAACACCTACTCGCTGGTGATGCTGCGGAAACGCGCAAGCGACCTCGGTATCCAAACGATTAGCGATCTAGAAAAACATCCTGAGCTGAAGTTTGGACTGACCCACGAGTTTTTGGATCGCCAGGATGGCTGGCCGCCATTGGCGGTCGCATATCGATTGAGTCCACAAAGTGTGGTCGGGATCGACCACGCGCTCGGTTACGACGCGCTTAGGAGGGGTCAGATCGACGTGAAGGACGCTTACTCGACCGACGCCAAGATCGCGCAATTCGATTTAGTTGTTCTGCACGACGATCAGAAATTCTTTCCGCGCTACGACGCCGTGTTCTTGTATCGGTTGGCTCTTGATGAGAAAGCAGTCGCCGCATTACGGGGACTCGAGGGAAAAATCGACGAAGCAGTGATGACCCGTCTCAATGCCGAAGCGGAACGCACAAAAGATTACACCCAGGCCGCGAGTTTATTTTTCGACTCGACCGCAAGATCGACACCTAACGTTCGCGAAAGTTTTTTACATAAACTCGCGCGATGGACGCTTCGCCATCTCGAGCTCGCCGGCTTTTCTCTATTGTTGTCGATAATTGTTGGCATGCCGCTAGGAATTTGGGCGAGTCGCGGCGGTGCGATCGGCCATCTCATTCTTGGATTCGCTGGAGTTGTGCAAACGATTCCGTCACTGGCATTGCTCGCGCTGCTGGTGCCGCTTCCGTTTTTCGGTATCAGCGTACGAACCGCAATCGTTGCGCTTTTTCTTTATGGTCTGCTGCCGATCGTTCGCAACACCGCGACCGGCCTCCAGGACATTCCGCGCACCCTACGCGAGTCCGCGATCGCGCTTGGACTCACTCGACGGGCGCAACTCTGGCAAATTTATTTACCAATGGCGTCTCGGTCGATCCTCGCCGGGGTCAAAACAAGCGCAGTGATCAATGTGGGAACCGCGACGCTCGCGGCGCTGATCGGCGCCGGCGGTTTGGGCGAACCGATTCTGAGCGGGCTCAACCTGAACGATCACGCTACGATCTTGCAGGGCGCAATTCCGGCCGCAGTCCTCGCGCTTCTCGTACAATGGTTCTTCGATCTGCTCGACCGCGTTCTGATTCCAAAAGGACTGCGTATCTGACCGGTCTCGCCTGTCCGACTGGCGCGCGAGCAAAAAACTATTGACGCGTAAATACCAATCCGGACATCCTTATGCGGCCTGTATGGCCGAAGAATCGGCACTGTTCACGTCTGAGCCGCTATCGAAGCCCGAGATGGCGCACGTTCTATTCACCGATGTGGTTGGCTATTCTCGACTACCGTCGGACGAGCAGCCTGGCTTGATTCAACAACTCCGCCAAGCAGTCCGAAGTTCATCCGAATACAATCGCGCTCACGATAATCATTCATTGATTTGCCTGCCGACAGGCGACGGAATGGCGCTGGTTTTTTTCGATTCCGATGTGTGCGCACCGGTACGGGCGGCGGTAGAAATATCGCTCGCACTGCAACGTGGAAATGGTCTGGCCGTGCGAATGGGACTTCATACCGGCCTTGTTTATCGCGTCCCGGATATTAACGGGGCCGAAAATGTTTCTGGAGCAGGCGTCAATTTCGCGCAACGCGTGATGGATTGCGGCGACGCGGGTCACATTCTTATGTCACAGGTCCACGCCAGCTTCCTGTGTGAATTCGATGCCATAAGGCCACATTTACATGACCTTGGGGAGGCGCAGGTTAAGCACGGAATTCGCCTGCGCCTGGTAAATTATTTCGATGGAAAAGCAGGCCAACCGACTCCGCCGGCAAAGATTAGTGACGCAAAAGGAGCGATACCTGAAAAAGCTTCAACGAAGGCCACAGCTTCCTGCGCTGGGACGAAAGTGGCGTTGATATACAAACGCAACGTTGAGCCTGATATTACGCTTTTGCGCGAGCTCGAATCGGGATTGACCAAATGCGGATGCGAGATTTTCGTCGACCGCCATCTCCAAGTTGGGCTGGACTGGGCGCGAGAAATTGAGCGCGCACTCCGCGATGCCGATGCAGTGATTCCTCTGTTATCGCCTGCGGCAGTCGCGAGTGAAATGCTTGCTTTCGAATTGGAAGTCGCCGACAACGCTGCGCAGCAACGGGGAGGCCGGCCGCGGCTTCTTCCAGTGCGTGTGAACTGGGAAGGGCCCCTGCCAAGTAGCCTGACCACGATTCTTGATTCAATCCAGTATACTTTGTGGCGAGGTTCGGAAGACACGGCAAACGTCGTTTCAGAGCTGACCGCTGCGTTGGCCCAGCCACATTTGGCGCCGCGACCAACTTCACGCGCGTTGGAGCCACCCGGCGGCGCGGTGCCCCTGGATTCGCAGTACTACATTGAGCGTCCGACAGATGCTGAGTTGCATTCCGCGATCGAACGCCGCGACAGCATCGTGTTGATCGAAGGGGCCCGGCAAATGGGTAAGACGTCTCTTCTTTCCCGGGGCTTGCAGCGCGCGCGAGGAAAGAGAGTCAAAGTCGCCTGTACCGACTTTCAGAAACTGAACGCGAGCGACCTAGTATCCCTTGAGTCGTTCTTCATAACGCTCGGGACCGTTTTGGCGAATCAACTGGACCTGGAAAAGTTTCCCGAGGATGTCTGGCGGCCAAAGAGCGGGCCGAACCAAAACTTCGAAAATTATATGCGCCGAGAGGTGTTGCGGAGTGTTCAGGCTCCTCTGGTCTGGGCGCTGGACGAAGTGGATCGATTATTCACCTGCCCATTTGGCAGCGAGGTCTTTGGCCTTTTTCGCTCTTGGCACAACGCGCGCGCGCTCGATCCGGAGAGTCCCTGGCGCGGACTAACTCAGGTCATTTGTTATGCGACGGAAGCGCACCTTTTCATCACTGACCTCAACCAATCGCCCTTTAACGTCGGCACGCGCGTCCGATTGCAGGATTTTGGAACCGGGGAAATTCGCCAACTCAACGATCGTTACGGACAACCACTTCGAACGTCGGATTTCGACGGGTTCATGCGACTTCTCGGCGGGCAACCGTATCTTGCTCGTCGGGCGCTGCACGAAATGGTCGCCCGAGGGATGGAACTCGCGGAGTTGGAGCGCATTGGGCCTACCGAAGAGGGCCCGTTTGCCGACCATCTGAAACGCTTCCTCGTTCTCTTGTCCCGCAATCAGGCTGCGTTGGATTTACTCCGTGACTTATTGGCGGGCAGGATGCCAACCGATGGCAAACTTTTTTACCGACTTCGAGCCGCGGGCTTGCTCCGCGGCGAAACGCCATCGAATGCCGCGTTTCGCTGCGACCTTTACGCACGCTATCTCCGGGGACATCTCGCGTGATCAATCAAGGTTTCTTCGTCACTGGCGGAGCGCTTCAGGCCGACGCCGGCTGTTATGTCGCGCGGGTCGCAGACAAAGAGCTTCTTGAAGCTCTTCAACGAGGCGAGTTCTGCTACGTGCTGACCTCCCGCCAGATGGGAAAATCCTCACTCATGGTAAGGACTGCGGTCCAGCTGCGTGAGCAGGGATGCGCTGTTGTGATCATTGATCTGACCGCGATCGGACAAAATCTCGACGTCGACCAGTGGTACTTCAGCATGCTCTGTCACGTTGGCGAGAAACTAAATCTCGAGACGGAAATGGAAGCGTTCTGGGACACGAACCAGCGGCGGGCGCCGCTCCATCGCTTCATAGGCGCTATCAAAGAAGTCTATCTCGAACGTAAGCGAAAACCGCTGGTCATCTTCGTGGACGAGATCGACGCGGTCCGCAGCTTCCAAAAATTCAGCGCCGACGAATTCTTCGCCGGTATCCGTGAATGCTATAATCGCCGGCCGGAAGATCCGAAACTCGAACGACTCACTTTCTGCCTGCTTGGCGTCGCGACGCCAAGTGATCTGATTCGCGACGAACGAATCACACCCTTCAACATCGGGCACCCAGTTGAGCTCGGCGACTTCACTCCGGCGGATGCAATCGTTCTCGCCGGCGGGCTCAGCCCCCATCATGAAACTGCCCGGGTGCTTTTAGACCGAGTGTCATGGTGGACCAGCGGCCAGCCTTATCTAACGCAGAAGCTTTGTGCCGAGATTGCACAGGCTAAAGCCCATTTGCCGCGAGATGTGGACTCTGCCTGCGAACGCATTTTCCTTTCGCCGGAAGCTCGTGAACGCGACGACAATCTTCATTTTGTTCGTGATCGGTTATTGCGGAGCGAGCAAGACCGGGCCGCGCTGCTCGATACCTATGCCAAAGTGTGCCGAGGAGAACGACTCGCCGACGATCACCTCAATCCCGTGCTCAATGACCTTCGTCTATCCGGAGTTGTCCGTGTCGTAGACGGCCACCTTCAACCGCGCAATCGCATTTATTCCAAGGTTTTCGACCTGAAGTGGGTGCAAAAAAATCTGCCGAACGCGGAAATTCGACGTCAACGTGCGGCGTTTTACCGCGGAGTCCGCTGGGTCGCCGGTGTTGCCGCCATCGTTCTGATCGTAATGGGCGTGCTAGCTCTTTACGCCTGGCGCAGCGCGCAGGCGGAAAAAGCCGCGACCGAAAGCAAACGCAAAGCAGATGCAAGTCTGCTCCGTGAAGCCGGCCGCACTAAGGTCGCATTGGATCGACTCGTAGAAACTCAGACTAAAATTGGAGGTCTGCTCGAAGCGCTTACGCCATTAGTGACCGAAAAATCTGGAAAATCAGTCCTCGAACGCGCCGAAGATGTCGTACAGAGCGCCACGACGAGCAGCAGTGCGGATGATCCTCGAGTCGTCCTTGGATTAGTCGGTCTCCGCCGCGTTTGCGGCCGGCTTTACCTGCGCCTGGGCAATGATGAAGCCGCACTCAAACAGGCTGAACAGGCGCGACAGCTCCTGGCAGAGCAAATGAAACTTGGCAACAATGATCCCGCGTTTACCAAGCAGATGCACGAGTGCATCCTATTGGTCGGCGACTGCATTCTGGGCGGACTCTCTTCCGGGACGGTGGAAAACAAGAGCGAGGCAGACTATTCGCGCGCAATGTCGACTTATCATGAAGCGATCGATCTCGCGCACAAGGAATTTGAACAACACCCGGAGGATTCACAGTGGATGACGATCTATTTTGCCGACCTGACCCGGCTTGGCGATACGGCCGGGCATTTTGGCACCACGAGAATTAAGGAAGCCGAAGATGACTACAATTATGCGCTAAGGATGGTCGCGGACGCTCGCCAAAGACACAGGAAAGCTGCGGATCTGAATCGAATCGAAGCCTCAATTCACGATTCGCTGGGATCATTCTATCTCGACCGTGGCCGCCGAGCGGACGCCCGAGTCGAATTCGACCGCAGCCTGAAATTACGCCAGTCCGGCGCGACCGAGGCACTGGGAGAACAGCCGGAGAGGCAGAGCGATCTCGCGACCAGTTATAATAAGCTGGGAAAGTTTTTTGAAGACCAGGAGAAATGGAAGGAGGCACTCGATTACTACGACCGAGCGCTTGGCATTCGACGCAGCCTATTCGAGCAAGACAAACGTCACGAATCGCTCCGTGGGCTGGGCCAGAGTTTGGCTAATGTTGCCCGCGTGCAATGGCAAATGACCTGGAAGGATAAGAATTCCGCCATGATCCAGCGCGCCGTCGAGCTGTCGAAAGAACGACTTAAGATCGCCGAGACCTTATTAGAGGAGGACCCTTCGGACCCTCACACCAAGCCGGAGCACGCGGATGCGTTGGCTGGTTACGCCGATCTGCTGCTCAACGTATCTGACCCGAGTGTAAAAGACTGGAATCGCGCGCTCGAACTTGCCCAAGACGCTGTTCGAGAAACTGATCGACGAGACCCGCGCAGCCTGGTCGTTTTAGCGCAGGCGTTGCGTTTCACGAAACATCCTGCCGAAGCACGGCAAGCCGCGGAGGAAGCTAACACATTGCTGCCTCCACCTGGAAAGCGCACGAGTGACGAACGAAGAATATGGTACGACATAAATTGGGAACTGCGCAAAGATCGCAACGCCCCAACTGATGTTCCTGTAGCAAACCAACATGCGCGATAGCGGAGGGCGGGTTCGTCGCGCTTGATCCTGATAAGGCTTGGGTTGTAACGGGGTTTTTTAACTTCGCGAAGCTGTCGAATTGCGATTACGTAATGTATGGCGATCGCGTCGATTAATCCGGCCACCGGTGAGAAGCTGAAGGAATTCAAGGCGCACGACGACGCTCAAATCGAGAAAACCTTACGGAAAGCCGCCGTGGTATTTGACAAGCATCGGCGCGAGCCATTTCCAAGACGCGCCGACCTGATGATGACCGTTGCCACGCTGCTTCAACAGGCAAAGCAGCAACTCGCGCGAACGATTACCCTCGAAATGGGAAAATTATTTCGCGATAGCGTCGCCGAGATCGAGAAGTGTGCGGTCGGTTGCCGTTTTTATGGCGAGAACGCCGAGCGTTTCCTCGAAGACGAACCGGCGCAAACAAACGCGCGTCGCTCCTATCTTCATTACGAACCGATGGGGCCGGTCCTGGCGATCATGCCGTGGAATTTTCCGTTCTGGCAGGTGTTCCGATTCGCTGCGCCGGCGTTAATGGGCGGCAATGTTGGGATTCTTAAACACGCCGCGAATGTTCCGCAATGCGCGCTCGCGATTGAGCAGCTCTTTTGTCGCGCAGGTTTCGATGAAGGCGTATTTCAGACGTTGCTAATCGAGGCCGAGCAAGCTGAGAAGGTAATTGTTGATCCACGAATCAAAGCGGTGACGCTGACCGGCAGCGAAAAAGCCGGCAGCATCGTGAGCAGCGTTGCCGCACGCGAAATCAAGAAGAGCGTGCTCGAACTGGGCGGCAGCGATCCGTTCATCGTGATGCCGAGCGCTGATTTCGGGCTCGCGGTGAGCAAGGCGGTCAAAGCGCGAACGATCAACACCGGGCAATCATGCATCGCAGCCAAACGATTCTTCATCGCCGACAAGATTTACGACAAGTTTTTGGATCAGTTTGTCGAGCAGATGCGATCGCTCAGAGTTGGCGATCCGTTCGATGAAACGACCGAGATTGGCCCGCTTGCGACTGAACACATTCGAAGCGGCGTCCACGAGCAGGTCCAGAAATCGATCGCGATGGGCGCGAAATGTCTGACCGGCGGAAATCGAATCGCCGGGCCGGGATTTTTTTACGAGCCAACCGTGCTGGCCGATGTTCCGAAAGATGCGCCCGCGCTTCGCGAAGAAGTTTTTGGTCCGGTCGCAGCTGTTATACGCGTCCGCAACGCCGAGGAAGCGATCGAGCTGGCTAACGACAGCACGTTTGGTTTGGGAGCGAGCGCTTGGACCAACGATCAGATCGAACAGGAACTCTTCGCGTCAGAACTTCAAAGCGGCATGGTGTTCATCAATTCCATGGTCGCATCAGATCCGCGTCTGCCTTTTGGCGGGATAAAACGTTCGGGTTTCGGGCGCGAGCTCGGCGCCGCCGGCATCCGCGAATTCATGAACGCCAAGACAATCTGGATCGCGTAGCCGTCCGCAATGCGGTCGTTGGCTTGATCAGTTGGTTAGACCTTACCGCTGTTTCGTCAGTACCTCGGGACTCGAGAGTTGGAAACCGGGTGAAAGATCTTTGTGGTACCACCTAAACCGAAGACGACCTTTACTGACTGACTCGACGACTATCCAATCCCTTTTCGATAAACTGGAAATCAGCTTACGCTCGTAATCGTAATGATAGATCAGCTCCAGTTTCTTTCCATCATGTAACCTCCACTTGCCCGCCCCATGGGCATCGCCGCCTGTGTAATCGAAGGAATGATCGGCTCGGAAAGTGTATCGCGTCACTATCGAAGAGGTGCCACCGAACCACTCACCCACAAGGTCTGCCGATGTAATTTCAGCGGCTGCCGCTGCGGCGACGCCGACCAAAAAGGTTATCAGCAGTATCCGTCTCCGCATGAGGTCTGACCCGGATTATACCGAATTTTTCGGCCTAATTCCATCATAGAGCCCAACCGTATGTCATGGCCCGGTGCGGCTATGTTGATTTGACTGGTACGCAGCTATGCTTCGCTCGAGATTACTCATTAAACCTTCGCCGCTAATTGCTTTTTGATTCAAAGAGGTTTTTTAGCGACCAAATAGAGCGCACTGCAGCAGCGACGGAGGAACAATTGCGGCCAGGTCAGGTGAAGGTACCAACGCGCGCCCACAAGCTTGCGAACGATGCCGCCCCAATCAACGATTTCGAACCCGCGTGCGCGCAGGCGGTCCAGCCAATGGTAGCGCGAAAGTTTCCAGACGTGGGTCGGATCGTGATCGAGTAATCGGGTGACCGGTCCGAGAACAGTGTCATAGATGGGCACGACCGCGATCAGGAAACCGCCCGGTTCGAGCCGTGAGTGAATCACCTCAAGCGCGTGGTCGAGATCAGGAATATGCTCCAGTACGTCCCAGGCGACCACAGCTCGAGGCGCGGGCTGGACCGGGATGCAATCGAACGAGCCCTCATACACTACCACATTCGGCACGCGCACGCGGGTCGTCTCAGCGCCGTAAGGATTGGGCTCGCAAGCAACGCATTGGTAACGAGCGGCCGCTTTTTCCAAAAAGAGACCGAGCCCTGACCCGAGTTCGAAAATTGTGCTGCCGGGTTCAAGCCATTGGTCCAGCAAGCGCATGTAAAAGCGGAGTTTTCGGTCGGAGTTCTGGCGTTGGTAGTCGCGATAGTTGTCGGCGTAGTAAGTTGCGCCGCGCGCTTTTTGCGAACCCATCGCTCAGCTGTAGCAATCCACAGGGGCGCGAGCAAGCATCCCGCGTTGACTTCGAAATCCACTACGAAACTGCCTGTTGTTCCATTATTCTGGTCCGGATGAAAATCGTGGTCGTTCTGCCCGCATATAATGAGGAGCAAGCGCTGCCTCACCTGCTCGATTCGCTCATCGAGAATCTTTCGGAGGACCGGAAGGACTATTCAATCATCGTCGTCAACGACGGAAGTCGCGATCGCACCGGCGAAGTTGCAGACTCATACGCTAAGCGCCATCCGATCCAGGTCCTCCACAACGACAGCAACAAGGGTCTGGCTGAAACTATGCGGCGCGGGTTGATGGAAGCGGTGAGCAGGGCGGGTCCGAAAGATATCATCGTCACAATGGACGCCGACAACACGCACCCCGCCGGTCTGACCTTGAGAATGATCCGTTCTATTCGAGAAGGGAACGATGTTGTCATCGCGAGCCGCTATCGAGACGGAAGCCAGGTCCGCGGTGTTTCCTTGGAGCGCCGTGTGCTGAGCCGGGCGGCATCATGGTTGTTTCGGATTTTCTTTCCGATTCGAGGCGTGCGCGATTACACCTGCGGGTATCGCGCTTATCGCGCCGATCTCACGAAAAGCTTGATCGAGCAGTATGGTCGAGAATTCATTTCCGAGCGCGGATTTTCGTGCATGATCGACATTCTTTTACGTTTGCGCGAACGGGATGTCGTGTTCGCTGAAGTTCCATTGGTGCTGCGCTATGACCTGAAGCCCGGCCGCACGAAGATGCGAGTGCTGCCAACGATCCTCGACACGTTGAAGTTGCTGATCAGGAGGCGACTGACGGTTTCTAGAGCGAAACCCGTGAAAGCAGATGATCGACAATCTTCCTAGCCGCGCGGCCATCGCCGTATGGGTTGGTCGTTCCTCGCAACGTGAGCTTTCGTTTTCCGGTCAGAAACTCTCTTGCCACGCCGACGATTCGAGCAGTGTCCGAGCCGACCACAAACGAAGTGCCGTAATCGATCGCTTCGGGTCGTTCCGTTTCGTCGCGCAGTACTAAAACCGGCTTGTTTAAACTGGGCGCTTCTTCCTGGATCCCTCCCGAATCGGTCAGGATGAGCTCGGCATTTTTCATCGTCCAGACGAGGTCAGGGTAGGCGAGAGGTTCGGCCAATCGGATGTTGCGGATCCCGCTGAGCCTCGTGCGAATTGTTTCGGACACTTCCGGATTCCTGTGCACTGGCAAAAAGAACACGATATCTTTAAACTCACGGCTCAGCTCAGTTAACGCCGACGCAATTCGATCAAGCGGAGCGCCGATATTCTCCCTGCGGTGAACGGTGACGAGCACCAGTCGCTTCCCATCGAGCGCGGCCAGATCAGCAGAAATCGGCTTGTGCGGCTGAGCTATCGTCCACAGAAACGAATCAATGCCGGTGTTTTGAGTGACGTGGATCGATTCAGATGCAACGCCTTCCCGGAGTAACGCCGTTCGTGCCGCTTCCGTCGCCGCGTAGTGCCATTTGGCGATACGCGTTATTAAACGGCGGTTCAATTCCTCCGGGAACGGCTCATCGAGCTTTGAGGTGCGCAAGCCCGCTTCGACATGGCCAACCGCGATCTTGTGGTAGAACGCAGACAGAGCCGCGATGAATGCCGTCGTGGTATCCCCCTGCACCAAAGCAGCGCAACTGTCGGGATGGTTTTCGATCAAAGCGTCAATCTGCGCAATCGCGGCAGACGCGAGCTGACCGAGGCTCTGACCTGACTCCATGATCTTAAGCCGCGAATCGGGCTCGATGTCGAAATATTTCAAAAACGGCCTGGCAAGCTGATCGTGCTGCCCCGTAAAACAGAAGTGGGCGTGCCACGCGTTTTGCCTGTTCGTTTGCGAGCCTTGGCGCGCGCGCAATTCCCGCACAATCGGCGCCATTTTGATGATTTCGGGACGAGTTCCCGCAAAGACCAGGATCGTTTTCATCGAAATCGCTAGCGTCCGCCGACGTAACTTCGAAGCGGAAGTCCCCTCCGATAGTAGGCAATGCACCGCTGTAAATCTTCAGCCAGACCGGTGTTGCCTTGAGCCATGGCCAACTGCGATCCCTGTTCAGCAGCGTTAACCGCGTCCTCGAACCGCCCGCTTTCAGCGTAAGCTGCGGCCAGAGTTCGCAAAACAATCGCGTTGGGATGACCGGCGTGCTGCAAAACTCTTTCTGTCAATTCCACGGCCTTGGCGCCATCGCGCGTCGCCGGATCAGGCGACGTGGCCAGGATCCAGGCAAGGTTCGGTGCCGCATTCATTTGGTTAGGATCAATCTCCAGGCTTTTCCTGAATTCAGCCGCGGCTTCCTTCTCGTCGCCTTTCTGCAACAGCGCGAGCCCAAGATTGTTATGAGCATCCGCATTGCCTGGTTCGATTTTGAGCGCTTCCTGGCAATGAAGTATCGCTTCATCCAGACGGCCACCTCTCAGGAGTAAATCGGCCAGGCTGGCATGAGCGAATCCATTATTTTTTGTCACTGCGATGGCATGAGACCACAGTAATTCGCTGTCTTGCCAATAACCTGCCTGCGTGCGCGCCACCGACGCCAATACGAGTACTGTGACGGTTCCGGCGACGGCCAATATCTCGCGCCGTTTCCACCATCCAGCTGTCCAGTCGGCAATCATCCAGGTAACGAGCACACAGAGACCTATTTGCGGCAGGTAAGTAAACCGGTCGGCATGAGCTTGTCTTCCCGCCTGAACGATCCCGAGCACAGGAGTCAGCATCAGCAGATACCAAAACCAGCCGACCACAACGTAAGGACGTTTGCGCCAAACAATGAGCGCGATCCCCGTAATGCCGAGGATCAACAAAGCCGCAATCAAGACCAACCAGTTGCTTAAATGGTCGCGCGGATGCGGATAAAAGACGCTGAGATCAGTCGGCCACAACGTCTGTTTGATGTAGATGATTACGCTCACAAGGGCGTTTTTGGTGCGTGAAAGCAACGATGGCGGAGCAAAGGAACTTTCCGCCACCGTTTGAATGACGATTGTCGCCACACAAGAGAGAGCCGACAACGCAAGAAGCGGAATCTTTTCGACCAGCAATTTCCGCCACTCCCGCAATTCGGTAGCGCGATGCAATGGCCAATAATCCAGCAGCAAAAACACCACTGGAGTTGTTACCAGCATCGGTTTGGACATTAAGCCGCAGGCAAGCGCGATGAAAACCAGGCCGTAGCGCATCACTCCCGGTTTTCGCGCGTAGATGATGTAGGCCCACAGCGTGAGCATGAAGAAAACACCGCTTAACACGTCTTTGCGCTCGGTGATCCATACGACCGATTCCGCGCGCAACGGGTGAATGGCAAAAATCGCGGCCACAAATGCGCTTCGCCAGAAGGCGCCGGTTGCTTGCAGCAACACGAGAAACACCAAAACTGCGCCGATGGTGTGCAACGCGACATTGGTGAGATGATATCCTCCCGCTTTCATTCCGTAGACCTGCGCTTCGATCATGTGCGAAATGTTCGTAAGCGGAGACCAGCTGGGAGAAGGAACGTTGGTAAACGCCCAGATAACGCCGTGCGCGTTCAATCCCTGGTTTATTTCCGGAACTTCGTAGACGTATTCCGGATCGTCGTAGTCAACGAAAGGAAAGTTGCGCGCCTGGCCAAAAACCAGCCAGGTCATTGCCGCTAACAGCAGGCAAATTACGCAGACCCAAAGTGTTTTGTGGTTCACCTGACTTGTCTTAGCGCGCATCGTTACACACTT
>DATMOU010000022.1:0-21431 GCA_035568035.1 Chthoniobacterales bacterium
TTTTCTAAAAGAAGGCGGCGTGCTTCTTTACGATTCGGACAACGTTGAGCCGAATCTCGACGACAAACGTTTCGTTTACGTCGGCGTGCCCATCACTGGTCTGACCGTTGAAGCGCTCGGCGGCACGGCCAAGGACAAGGGGAAAAACATTTTCGTTCTCGGTTTGATCACGAAAATTTTCAGTCTCGATGTCGAGAAGCTGAAAAGGATCATCACCGAAAAATTTGCCGGGAAAGACGAGAGCATCGTCAACACCGCGTTGATGGCGTTTCAGGCCGGCTACGCATATCCGGTCGGCAAGGTGCTGACCCACCGTTATCAATTTGAAAAGATCGAGAAGACCGGCGAACGGCCGCAGATCACAATGGACGGCAACACCGCGCTCGCTTTCGGATTGATCGCCGCCGGTGTGCGCTACGGCGCCGGCTATCCGATCACACCATGGTCGTCGGTCATGGAAGTTTTGCGGACCCAACTCCCGAAATACGGCGGCATTTTCGTTCAGGCTGAGGACGAGCTCGGCGCGGTATCCCTGGCCCTTGGTTTTTCCTTTTCCGGTTATCTCGCCGTCACCGGCAGCGCTGGTCCCGGCATTTCGCTCAAGACAGAGGCGATCGGCTGGGCGTCCATGGCCGAGATGCCGCTCATCATTTGTAATATTCAACGCGGCGGGCCGAGCACCGGTTTGCCGACCAACGTCGAGCAGAGCGATCTGCATCAGGCGATTTATGGCGGACACGGCGACAGTCCGCGCGTCGTGCTTGCCGCCTCGACCGTGGAAGATTGTTTCTACATCGCGATCGAGGCCGGGCGGATCGCGCGCAAATACAGCACGCCTGTTTTCATTTTGAGCGACACCTCACTGGCCACGCGCATCGAAGCGTTCGACGAGCCGGATCTGCCCAAGTTGATGGTGGATCCGAAACCGGACATGACACCGCGGGCAACGCATAAGCCGTATCCGCTCGATCAAATCACTCAGCACATCCCGCCCGGCACGCGCATTCTCGACGGAAAATATCCGCTCATGTCCGGACTCGAGCACGACGAGATGGGTCATCCCACCGGCAGCCCGAAGCTGCACATGGCCATGACCGCGAAACGTCGCAACAAACTGCGGAAACTCGCCGAAGAAATTCCGGTGCCGGAAGTTTACGGCGATCCAAACGGCGACACGCTCCTGATTGGCTGGGGATCGACCTACGGTCCGATCCATGACGCCGTGAAACTCGGGCAAGAGAACGGCGAAAAGATGGGCGCGCTCCATCTGCGGCATCTGCATCCGTTGCCGAATGGTCTGGAAAAAATCTTCAAGAACTTCAAACGCATCGTCACGGTGGAGATGAACGACCAGGGCGTTTACGGATTCGGGCAGCTCGCCACCATTCTGCGGGCACGTTATTGCGAACCGAAGATCGAAAGCTTCACCAAGACCGACGGCCTCACTTTCCGCGTAAAAGAAATTCTTCAGGGGGTTTTCCCCGGCAAGTTTGTCTCACTCAGGGGTTATTCGCCCAATCGTCCGATTGCCGGCAACGGCGAACAAGATGTCAATCTCGCGCGGGCCGAGTCCATCAGCCAAGGAGCGGGATAAGGGAAGTGACGAGTGACCTGTGACCAGTGACAAGACTATCCGATTTAACGATTCAGCGATTTACGATTTAACGATTTAACGATTTCAAATGAGTGAAGAAACAAATGGATCTGATGTAGCGGCAGGCGTATCGCCTGCGATTGAGAGAGACAAGTTAACGAAAAAGGCCATCACCGCCGATCACCAGGTGGATCGCGATCTCCGAGCGCGATGCTAAAAAATTTATGAGCGAAGCGAACACAAACGGTTCTCCAAACGGCGGCGCAACGGCAACAGCCGAAGCACCACGCGAAAAACTGAACAAGAAGGCGATAACGGCTGATCACCCGACTTGGTGTCCCGGCTGCGGCGATTTCGCCGTGCTCGCTTCGTTTTACAAAGTCCTCGAGAAACGAAATCTCGATCACGAAAAGATCGTCACCCTCGCCGGGATCGGTTGTTCGTCGCGCTTTCCTTATTTTGTCAACGGCCACGGCGCCCATTTCATTCACGGCCGCGCCGTTCCGCTCGCCAGCGGCATCAGTTTGGCCCGGCCGGACCTGAACGTATTTTTGTTCGGCGGCGACGGTGACGGTTTCTCCATCGGCGGCAACCATCTTAATCACGGCGCGCGCAAGAACATCAACATGGTCTACTTCATCATGGACAACTTCGTCTATGGCCTGACCAAGAAGCAGACCTCGCCGACGTCGCCCATCGGCTTCAAGAGCAAGACCGACCCGACCGGCGCGATCGACATGCCGGTCAACCCGATGAAACAATTGATTTCCGCCGGCGCTTCTTTCATTGCCCGCACCCACGCCACTCAGGTGAAACACATGATGGAAATGATCGAGCGCGCGATGGACCACCAGGGCTTCAGCGTCATCGAATGTTTATCCGAATGTGTTGAATTTTATCCTGACGTGTTCGATCCGGCCGATCCGAAAAAAGGCGGTAGCTTCGAGCTGATCCAGGAAAAGAAATGGGACAACACTCCCGAAGATGAGTTGCGTCACGACGTGACGGACGAGCTCGCCGCCTACAAACTCGCGCAGCTGCCCTTCCCCGGCGTCTTCGGCGTATTCTATCAATCCGATCGCCCAACGAAAAACGCGCTCGAGAAAAAGTGGATTGAGAACACGCGCGAAAAGCTTGGCAACGCCACGGATGTCGAAATTCTTCAGAAAACGTTCGACAGAATGAAGTGATGCTTTTGCTGGTCACATGTCACTCGTCACTTCTTCAATGACATTCGATCGAATGAAGTAATCGCGGGGCGGCGGAGCCGAACTACTAATGCCAACTACGCTCACTCGCCGCGAGTGGCTTCGTCTTTCCGCTGGCACACTACTTTCCATCGGACTTTGGCACGGCCGTCTACGCGGCGAAGACGCGCCCGTCACCGAGGATTTCACATTCATCGCGGTAAACGATCTGCACGCCCTCGAACCAGCATGTGGTCCCTGGTTCGATGAAGTAGTGCGTCAGATGAAAGCGAGTGCGCCCACCGCCGAGTTTTGCCTGCTCGGTGGCGACCAGGCCGACGGCGGCACGGCCGCGCAACTGACCTTGATTAAGGATTCGTTCTCTGCGCTCGGGATTCCGTGCCACGCCGTTGTCGGCAATCACGACTACCGATCAGACACTGATCGTTCAGCCTACGAGCGGATCTTTCCCGGACAAATCAACTACACCTTTACTCACCGTGGCTGGCAAATCATCGGATTGGATTCGAGCGAAGGAACGAAGGCGAAACAGACGCGCATATCGCCCGTGACTCTCAACTGGCTCGATCAAAACGTTCCCAAACTCGATGCCAAGCGTCCGACCATCCTGTTCACTCATTTTCCGCTGGGCGATTTCGTTGTTGCCCGCCCGCTCAATGCCGACGAGCTCCTTACGCGGTGCTTTGGGCTGAATCTCCAGGCGCTTTTCTGTGGCCACTTTCATGGGTTCACCGAACGTCCGTTCCGGAACGCGATCATCACCACCGATCGATGCTGCTCGCGCGTCCGCTTTAATCACGATGGAACACCTGAGAAAGGCTGGTTTGTTTGCCAGGCCGTGAACGGCGAAATCAAACGCCGCTTCGTCGAATTTCACCCGACCGCATGAAGTGACAGCGAATCGTTGTCATCTCTTGTTGTAGCGGCAGCCGTGTCGGCTGTAATTCTGCTAACGCGTCAGCGTCTCTAGTCACTGGTCACATAGCCTGCCCGCCGTGGCGGGTCACTGGTCACTTCTTCAACTGACTCACTCCGCGCGCAGCACAATCATCGGCTCGACGCGACTAGCTCTACGCGCTGGGATCCAGCAGGCGACAAGCGCGATGCCGGACAAGAGCAAGGCGACACACGTGAAGGTGATCGGATCGGAAGTGCTCACGCCGTAGAGCAAGCTCTTCATCATCCGCGCGCCGCCGAAGGCAATGAGTAACCCACATAACGAACCGATCGTGGCGAGAATCATTCCCTGTTTTAGAATCAGCTTTTGCACATCGGAGAACTGTGCGCCCAGCGCCAAGCGCAATCCGATCTCGCGCGTGCGTCCCGCGACCACGTGCGACATGACACCGTAAATCCCGACCGCCGCGAGAATCAGCGCGAGGACACCGAAACTGCCGAGAGCGATTGCGGCCATGCGCGCGGGGAAAAGTGAAGTGCCCAGGTGCTCCTTCAGCGTTTTTGCTGCATAAACGGAAATCGACGGATCGAGCTTTTGCACTTCAGCGCGCAGGGCGCTTAACACCTGCCGCGGATCGCCGCGGGTGCGCGCGACGAGCGTAACCGCGCCGCTGTAATCTTGATATAGCGGCGTGTACACCGCCGGCTTGGGATCTTCGCCTAACGAGTTGTATTTTCCGTCGGGCACGACGCCGACAATCTCGAAGAACGGATCCTTAGGTCCGTGCCAGTTGAAGCGCCGGCCGATCGGGTCCTGGCCATTGAAGAACTTTTTCGCGAACGTCTCGTTCACGATCGCGACGCGGCTTTCCTTCTTGTTTTCATCGTCGCGAAAATCACGGCCGCGCAGTGGAATACCCATGACATCGAAGTAGCCGGGGCTGCTCTCGATCGGGATAGCGATCGGCAATGTGCTCGAGCCTTTGAACTCCGTGCCTTCAATATAAACCGTGTTGTCGTTGTAGTTGAGACCGAGTGGAAGGTAATCAGTCAGCACGGCGTTTTCGATTTGAGGCAGTGCCTGCGCTCGCTCGAGAACTTGCTTCTGAAACGCGCGGCCGCGTTCCTCGTTATAGCCCTGCAAGCTGACATCGAACGAAATCGCAACTGCGTTTTCCGGATTGAAGCCGGGCCGCATCTTCTGAGCGGCTTGAAGACTGCGGACAATGAGGCCGGCGCTGATAAGCAGAACTAACGACAGGCTGATTTGGGTGACGACAAGGAAGTTACGCAACCGTGAGCGACGGAAACCCGCCATCGATGATTCGTCTTTCAACGCGGGCACGAGCTGCGGCTCCGACGATTGCAGCGCCGGAATGAGGCTGAAAAGAATTCCGGTCGCGATCGAAAGCAGCAGCGCGAAGGTGAGAACGCGCCAGTCCGTGCGCAGATCGAACAGCAAAGTAACGTCGCTCGGGAGGCGAATGCCTCGCACAGCGTTGTTAATTACTGCGGCGAGGAACAGGCCGGCCGCGCCGCCGCTGAGTGAAATGAGAAGGCTCTCAGTGAGCAGTTGTCTAACGAGTCGTTGCCGGCTTGCGCCGATCGCGAGCCGCACGGCAATTTCCCGCCGCCGTTCGGTCGCGCGCGCAAGAAGCAGACTGGCAAGATTCACGCACGCGAGCAAAATCACCAGCGCACCCACTGCCGCGAGCACCCCAGTAAAGGCGAAGACAGAATTGGCAATATCGGGAATGAACAAGCCGGGTTTGCCGAGCCGGATGCCGCGGCCGACGTTTTCAGGATAGTCCTGTGCGAGTTTCGCCGTCAGCGTCTCGAGCGCAGCCTTCGCTTGAGCGAAGGACACGCCAGGCTTTAACCGGCCGACGGTGAAGAGATTGTTCGAGTCGCGCTTGTCGATCCACCTGCTCCCGGGTTCGATCGTCTTCGCCATCATCACCGGAATGAACATCTCCGGATCGTAGGCGACCTCGGTGCCAATAAATCCTTTCGGCGCGACGCCGATAAGAGTGAACGGCCGGCTGTTGAACTCAACCGTCTTTCCCACGATCGCCGGATCGCCGCCGAAGCGGTGTTGCCAGCAGTTGTAACTAATCACGGCCACGGGATGTGAATCAGGCGTCTGATCTTCTTCCGGCAAAAACGCGCGCCCGAGCATCGGCTTCACGCCGAGAACGTCGAAATAGTTTCCAGAAACGAGATATCCCCAGACGCGCTGGCTGGAGTTGTTGACTGTGAGACTGCTGACGGTAACGCGATAAACAAACAGACCGGAAAAGACGGTGTTACGATCGCGGTAATCTTTGTAATTCGGATACGACTGCAGCGACCAATCCGCGCCGTTGTGCAATGTGCCGTAAAGCTCGACTAACTGCGAAGGCTCCTTCACCGCGAGTGGCCGCAGCAAAGCCGTATCGACTAAACTAAAGATCGAAGTGTTAGCCCCGATCCCGAGCGCCATGGAAATGATGGCGAGCGCGGCGAAGCCGGGTCGTTTCATGAGTTGCCGAAAGCCGAAACGGATATCCTGCAGAAGTGTTTCCATAAGAGCGCGACCTCTACATTGTGAGATGCAGCGCGCACGCGCTTTGGATTCAGGAAATGTCAGGGATTCTCAGATTGACAATTCCCGGGAGCAGATTCGTTGCGGGAAGTAATTAACGTCACGATCGGCGAGGTAGCGATGAGTCCAAAACCCGAACGCACGAAGCGACAGCGAATCGCTGTCAGTGATTGTTGTAGCGGCAGCCGTGTCGGCTGCGCCTGCGTCGACCTTGTCGAATAAATCAGCCGACGTTCGCGTATTCGTTGCGACGAGCGTTTTCTTCTGTCTATCAACAATCAACCATCAACTTGCGGTGCCGACCGGAACCACAGTAGTCGCCGCTATTTCCGCGGGCGGTACCTCGGCCTTATCGGTGATGAGCTTCCGCAAAAACGGAATGAGCACGACGAGCGCGACGCCGACCACCAGACTCCCGGCGCCGAGCGCGCCGAAGAGTTTCACATACTCAGGGTTGGTCACGAGCGCCGTGGCACCCTTCGGCTCGGGGATCATGCCCGAGAAGTCGCCGGCGAAAAGCGACGCGAGACCCGTCCAGAGCATCCAGCTGCCCATCATTATCCCCTGATACTGTCTCGGCGCGAGCTTGCCGATCATCGCGTATCCGATCGGAGAGATCAGCAACTCGCCGACGCTCTGGAGCACATAACTCATGAACAGCCAGATGAACGCACTTTTGCCGTCGATGCCGGCCAGCTTGATGCCTAACGGAAGAATGAGAAAGCCCAGCGCCATCAAGATCAGCGACGTCGCAAACTGCCGCGGTATGTCGATCCTCCATCCACGCGCGCGCATGCGGGTGAAGAACGACGCGAGCAGCGGTCCGCCGATCACGATGCAGACGGTGTTGATGTTCTGAATCCATTGCGGCTGAATTTGCACGCTGCCGATCATCAGGTTGACGTTGTTTATCGCGAACAGCATCAGGCCACTCGGGGCCATTTGATACAGCGACCAAAACATGAGCGAGCCGACAGTCAGAATCAGGTACGCCGTCATGTTCCGCTTTTCCCGGCGATCCTGGTGGCGCAGCGTGAGATAGATCAGTGTCAGCGCGACTGCGCAGCAGATTCCCTTGATCAGCGTTTCGGTCCCGCCGGGCCGCTGAAGCATGAACCACACGACGGGAACGAGGCCGATGAGAATGGCGATGCCGGCCAGTTGGCGCAACCGGAACTGCTTTGGCGTTTTGTCGAGGAGCGGCGTGTTGCGATCGGCCAGCGTCTTCCACGAGAGGAACGCGAGGACAATGGAAACGAAGTTGCCGAGCGTCGCGAAGATGAAAAGGCTCGCATAACTCTCGGTCCCCTGGAAATAACCGGCGACGGTGAACCCGACGAAGAATCCGACGTTCATGCCGGCGTAGTTCCATAGGAACGCTCCTTCGCGGCGCGGGTCCTCCGGTGTGAAACGCTGCGTGAGCATCATGTTGATGCAAGTGACGTTCAGGCCGCTGCCGGTGAGGAAGAAAGCGAGGCCGACGTAGAACAGCGCGGCAGTGCCGACCGCGATGCATCCGCAACCGATGACTTGCAGCGCCATGCCCCCGACGAAAAGATTCCGGTTCGAGAGGAATCGGCCGCCGAGGTAACCGCCGAAAAGGTGCAGACCATAATTGAACGCGCCGAACACGCCCATCAACGCGGTCGCCAGTTTAACCGGGAGCTGCAGATGCTTCGTCGCGTAAAGGACCAGCGTCGAGTAAAGGACGGCGAAGCCGAGCGTCGCAAAGATTTGGATGAAGAACAGCACTGCCGTTCCCTCCGGAGCCGCGGCGAAACGCCGTTTGAGAAACTTCATCCAGCGTTCTTTGTCACTCGCTACCCCCGCCAATGTCAAGCCACCGTCTGTCGTCTGCCGTCTGCCGTCTGACTTCTAATCCGCTTCCGCACGTGCACGAGCCCTGCGTCGAGATCGGACGAAGACTCAAGAGTGATTTTCAGCTCTTTTTGAAGCAGATCGCGAACTAAAATTTCAAAGTCAATCGGGGAGAGCGAGCTGAAATCATACTGCGCATGGATATGAAATACGCTTAATCGCACGACATTCCAACCGCCGTAATTCACTGCTGCGTTATGCTCCAAAAAAAGGAGTATCCGCTTACCTGAAGAGTCGACAGTTTTCTGACGCCGCTGCAGCACCAGCGAAAATCCAGGTGCGATCGACAGAATCTTGTCGGATTTGAAACTCGGTCGTTTCCCAACTCCCTCATCGCTACCCTCTCGACTTTACCTTCTATGTCGCTGATCCCATCAGCTCATTCTCCAGATTGTGCTTCGCGGAAAACAAATGGGCGTTACGACTTTAGGCCGGATGAGACAGCATCCACACGGTAGAAAACGCTCCAACTCCGAACGCGAAGGACTGCAAAACGGGGTCAGATCTAATATTTGATATTCTGCTTCCGGGGTCGGCCACGTGCCTGGCTATTTGTGCATGCTGTCGCCGGGTTCAGAGGACGGAGGACAGAGGGTTGCGCGCTATTTCGAGCGCGCGCGCCAGTGGCGCAGGACGCGGTGTCGAGGAATCGCGGTAGCGTGAACCGCGAAGGTAAGGATCAACTCGCGGCGGCGTAGATTCGCGAGCGCAGTTTGCACGGCGCTCTTGGAGAAACCAGTGGCGTTTGCGAGCACGCGTAAACTTGCCGGGACCGGTTTCCATTTGTTCCGCGCGGCGTGACCGTAAAGATACAAATAGACTAGATACGATGCCGGCTGGCGATCGTGCCCGACGATGTCGCGTAAGAGGACATCGAGCACGTAGTCGTCGATCGGAACTTCTTTTCGAAAACGCATTAGAAAGTGACTAGTGACGTGTGAGCGTGACAAATGGCCCTCACCTCAATCCTCTCCCTCAGGGAGAGGCGGAAGCGGCAGATTGTGCCTTAGCAGCTATACCGATAAACGGACAGCACTTTCTCGCATCGCCAGTGGCTCGTGTCTGGACGAAAACGCCGCGGGCGATTTAGGTTCGGCGCATCATGATCAAGCAAATCAAATTCGTCAGTATTCCGGTCAAAGATCAAAACAGGGCGCTGGATTTTTATACGGAGAAACTCGGGTTCACGATCATCACTGATCAGCCGTTCGACGAGAAACAACGGTGGATCGAGCTGCGTGTGCCGAAAGCAGAAACGCGGGTGGTTTTGTTCACGCCTGAGGGAGACGAAAAACGCATCGGCTCCTTCATGAACATGTCGTACGAGTGCGACGACATTGATAAGACTTACAAGGAGCTGAGCGCCCGCGGGGTGGAATTTGAAGGTCCGCCGCAGAAACAGCCCTGGGGCACCTACGCGATGTTCAAAGACAGCGAAGGCAACCGCTTCGTGGTGTCGGCGTAATCATGGCCGTCTTACCTCTTGCGCGTTTACTCCCGAACAAAGTGGCAAGTAGAAATCAAGAATTAGGAAGGATGAAGTCGCTGCCTGTTTGCTTTCTTCGCCGCGCGCAGCAGCGGGTTGCTGAATGCGAACTGCCGATCGGCAGATGTTTATCTAGGGAGACGGGACGCCTTGCAGGCGCTCGAGTTCGTGCCAGCGCGCGTAGAGGTGGGCGACTTTGTCGCGCGCTGTTTTCAATTGAGTTTCCAAATCGAAGATTTCCGCGCGCGGTTTCGCATAAAACTCCGGCGCGGCGAATGTGGCCTCCAAATCCGATACCTCGTTTTCGGCGGAGAGAATGTTTGCTTCCATCGATTCCCATTCGCGCTCTTCTTTCCATTTGAGTTTCCTCGGTTTTTCTTTGCCCCGCCTAGGCAGGGCGGCGACTCCGGCAGGCGCGGGGTTTGAATCGCGCGCGGGCCCGGGCAGGACTCGTTTTTCCAGGTAGTAATCGTAGTTCCCGACGGAATAGGCGACACGGCCTTCGCCTTCGAAGGCGAGAATCGAGGTGCAAACGCGATTCAGGAAATAGCGATCATGACTGACCACGATGACGCAGCCGCCAAAGGCGACGAGCGCTTCCTCGAGCAGGCGCAACGTTCCGAGATCGAGATCGTTCGTCGGTTCGTCGAGCATCAAAACGTTGCCGCCGCGCTTCAGGATTTTCGCCAGGAGCACCCGGCTGCGTTCGCCGCCGCTGAGTTGCGAGATCTTTGTGTTGATGCGGTCTTCGCTGAAGAGAAATCTTCTTAGATACGCGCGCAAGGTAATGCTTTGCTCGCCGAGCGTGACATGTTCACCGCCGGTCCCGACTTCTTCCCAAACCGTTTTCGCATCGTCGAGATTTAGTCGATTTTGATCGACGTAATTAATCTCGGTTCGCGCGCCGACCTCCACCACACCGCCGGCGGCGGGCAGTTCCTGCAGAATGACTTTGAGGAGCGAAGATTTGCCGAGCCCGTTGCGGCCGACCACACCGAGGCGTTCGCCGGCCGTGAGATTGAGATTCGCGTGCTGAAAAAGGGTACGGCCGCCCAGCTCCACGCTCACGTCGCGCAACTCGATGATGCGATTGGCGAGCTCCGGCGGCGTGGGGATAATTAACTCGACGTCGAGCTCCGCTTCCGGCGCTTCCTGCGCAGCCATCTCGAAATAACGTTCCACGCGGTCGATCGATTTCGTCCGACGCGCACGCGGCGCTTTTCTCACCCATTGCAATTCGCGTTTCAAAAACTTCTGCCGTTTATGTTCCTGCATTTCCTCCACCGCTTTCCGTTGCACGCGCGCGAGCAAGTAATCGGTGTAGTTGCCGTCGTAACTGACGAATTCTCCCCGCGATAGTTCGACGATTCGCGTTGCCACCCGATCGAGAAAATAACGATCGTGCGTGACGAACAGACAGGTCCCGGAATAACGAGCGAGAAAATCCTCCAGCCATTCGATCGAGCCGGTATCGAGATGGTTGGTCGGTTCGTCGAGAATCAGAAAATCGGGACGCGCCAGAAGCGCCCGGCAAAGCGCGACGCGGCGTCTTTCCCCGCCGGAAAGCGTGCCGACGACACGATCGGATTCCGGGGCGTGCAGATTCGTAATGAGCGACTTGATGCGGTGTTCCAAATTCCAACCGTCGGCGTGGATAATTTGGTCGAGGAGCGTGGCACTGAGCGGGCTATCGCCCGGAACGCGTTCGTATTCGGCGATGAGGTCGAGAATCCGCTGCGCGCCGCTGAGAATATTCGCATGGACCGTGGCCGCATCGTCCAAACCGGAAACTTGCGGCATGTAGCCAGTAACGAGATCGCGCCGGCATGAGAATTCACCGGAATCGGGTTGGGCCACGCCGGCCGCGATCTGAAGAAATGTCGATTTGCCCGAACCGTTGCGGCCGACGAGCCCAATGTGTTCGCCTTCAGTGAAGGCAATCGTCGCGCCGTTGAGGACGACCTGATGGCCGTATTTCACGGAAAGGTTGTTCGCGCTCGCAATGACTGTGCCGGCTGAAGTGTCTGCCATGGAACCCCGAACGTCGAATGCGCAACCCGCCTCCGCAAGGCTACGCGTAGCGTTGCAGGCGGGAGCAGCCGCCTACGCACGAGGCTACATCGAGCCAAGGAAGTCGGAGGTCAGTTATCTGGAACAAACGAGCACAGCGGCTAGATTCCAAAGATGAGCGAGGAAACGGACGAAGCAACCTCAGTAGTGACAAGTGACCTGTGACGAGTGACGAGTTAAGGATGGTTGAAGAGCCGGGAGACGAGCCAAGCAATTTCATCCTGGGCGAAATCCAGGTGTTGCTCTCGGAGAAACGAACGTCGCTGGCTTCGCTGCGCACCGGTATCGCGATTTTCGCACTGCCGCTGTCCGTGCTGAGCGTTCTCATTGCGACCTCAAAGTATTACAGCTTCACAAAAGTAATGCCGTTGCTCGCGCCGCTGTTGATTCTGAACTTTGGTCTGGTCGTACTCGGTTCCTGGCTGATCTACCGTTCGATCAAACATTTTCGCCACTACGAGCACCGGATCCGCGAGCTCACTCAAAAATACCAGTCGCTCGCCGACTTTGTCGATTAACGGGAACAGAAGTCGGAAGTCGGAAGTCGGAAGGTCAGCGGTTCGCAAGGCGCGAATGGAGCGATTGGGAATTGCGACATGGCCGGCTCAGCCGTGAGGGTAACGGTCGAGAGTCGCGGGCGGCGACCGAGATACAACTTTACGGCGGGAGGCCGTGAGCTCTTTGCGAATCGGCCTGGGGAAATCACGCCGCTCTGCGGCAAACCAAAAAGCAGGGACCAAAATAGACGAACTAGCGGGAGCGTAAGCCGGCGGCTCGGTTTTGGTGAAAACCGAGGGTCGAAGATCAGCTCCGAGCAAGAGCCTTGGCCTGAAGTTTTTTGGCCCACTCATTGCGCAAGACTTTCATCTCCGCCTTGAGCGTGATCATGCGCGGGGGGACGCCTTTGTATTTTTTCGTGATCCCGTTGACGGTCCGATCGACCGCGCCCTGGCTGACCAGGCCCTGAAGTTTTTCGTAAACGCGCAACCGGAGCATCTCTTCTCCGCCGCTGGCTGCGTTTCGTTCCCGGAGTTTAAGCAAGACCATGTCGAACAAGGGTTTGAACTCGAACGCCGCCTTGGACGAAAGAATGGCCACTAGTTCCTCGGTTAGATTATCGGGCATCCGACGCCTGAAAGAAGCGGTGATAGCTTTAGACATTAACGACTATACCCCAGATCCGGCATTTAGCCACGGATTTAACAGGTTGAGGAGTTGAGTTGTTGAGGGGTTGAGACGAGGAAAACGCAGGCATGACGCCACCACAAGGGAAGTGAGAATCAGAAGTCAGCGGTCGGAAGTCGGAGGTCGGACAACAGAAAATGCAGGCGACACGCCTGCCGCTACAGAAGAAGATGCGTTGATCTTATCTGCGATATCCGCGTCATCCGCGGTTAATGATTTCACCAGAAAATGACTTTCCCGTCCCTCTAAAACTTTCCGGTTTGATTCTGCGGCGTGTTGTATCTCGGCTGCTTCCCGCAGCGCTCGACCGCTACCCGCGCGGCGTAACCGGCCATGTCGCTCACCCCAGTCGCTCCATTCAGCGGCGAGGCAAATCTAAACACTCTTGTCTGTCGGTTCGGATCGCGTCCTTTTGAAACAACGCTCAGCCAAGCGTTCCACCGGTCGACCGAATAATAGCGCGAGCGCAGTCAGACCAAGCGCTATCGCCATGATCAACCAGTAGCCGAGCCCGCAAACAATTCCGAGCACGGCACAAATCCAAATCGTCGCGGCTGTGGTTAGCCCGGTGACGTGACCTGCGGGATCGCGCAGAATCACTCCCGCGCCGAGAAATCCAATGCCAGTAAGAATGCCTTGGACGACTCGTCCGATTGCGTTCGGGTCAGCGGCTTGAGAGCGATCCTGATAATTGAGCGCAACCATCGTGGCAGCGGCCGCTCCAAGGCAAACGAGCGCGTGTGTTCGAAGGCCGGCAGGTTTTCCGTGTAACTCGCGATTTAGGCCAAGGGCGCTGCCGAGAATCAGCGCTGCCCCGAGGCGCACGGCGATGTCTTCATTTCCGCTTAGCACAATACAATCATTGATCACTGACTCGCTAATGAAGGCAAGCCGTTAGTCACCTGACTTCGGCCAACCACGAATTACCCGGACGGAGCGGATCTTATAAAAAAGTGACCTGTGACCAGCTTCGCCAGGGCTACGGCTTGGCAAGCCAGTGACGAGCCAGACCTTTAACCACCAATGGACACGAAGAGACACTAATATTCTCGTCTTCGTGTAGATTCGTGATGATTCGTGGTTAAGAATTGCAGGCGAGACGCCTGCCACCACAAGGGAAGTGAGAATCAGAAGTCAGAAATCGGACGTCCGAGGTCAGACACAAAACGCGTCGACAGAGCGATGCTACAACTACCAGGGGATCACTTTGCGGTCTCGGAAAAACTTACCTGTTTCTTTTTGAGGTGCTTCACAGGCTAACCAAACCACGCCGCTTGCTCCCTCCGCAACCGAGCGGGTGGCGTTCGAGCCGCCCATCTCGGTCTTGACCCAGCCCGGACAGACGGAGTTGACGGCGAAATTCGGCAGCGCGGCGGCTAGCTGGACGGTGACGCCGTTCAACGCGGTCTTCGAAATGCAATAAGCGGGCGCCCAGCCGTCGGCACCGTCGGCCAATTGTCCGCCGCCACTAGAAACGTTTACGATCCGTGGGGCGTCGCTCTTTTTCAGAAACGGGACGAACGCCTGCGACACTGACAACGCGCCGAGGGTGTTGGTACGCAAAGTGGTCTCGAAGATCTCCGGCGTGGTGGTGAGAATGTCTTTGTCGTCGTCGAGCAGAATGCCGGCGTTGTTGACCAAGGCGTCGAGGCGATCGCTCTGTTTTCCAAATTCTTCCGCTGCGGCGCGAATGCTCTCCGGGTCGGAGATATCGATCCTTAAAAAAGTGACAAGTGACCTGTGACCAGTGACCAGATCGGAATTGTCTTTCTCACCTTCTTTGTTGAGCTTGTCTGCTGCAGCCCGCCCGGCTTTTTCATCACGCGCGCCCAGGAAGACACGTAACCCCTCGCGACGGAGTTGTCGCGCAACATCAAACCCGATTCCCTTGTTCGCGCCGGTGACGAGCGCGATGCGTCCTCTTGTGTTCATGAGGAAACCTACCGCGGATCCGCCTTCGCGCGAGGCTACGGCGCGACAAGTTACACGGATGAAAACGGATCAGAATTATGAATCAGGAAATCAGGAATCGAGGAAATGGGAATGACGAGATGGACGGAAAAGCCGCGCGGGTAGCGGAGAGTGAATACGGGAGTATCGCGAATTCAATCGAGGAAAGGGATTTCTGATCTTCAAATGCAGGCGAGACGCTGCCACCACAGAAGATGATTGCTCCTAGCGCGCTTCACGCAGAAGAGCGTCGAGATCGAGTGGTTTTGTATCCATCGCGATCGAACCGTCGGGATTGTGCGGCCATTCTTCTTGCGCGCGATCGCGATACAGCTCGAGTCCGTTCTCGTCCGGGTCTCGGAGGTAAAGTGCTTCGCTGACTCCGTGATCGCTCGCGCCTTCGAGCGGAGTCTTGGCCGTAAGCAGTCGCCGGAGCGCGTCGCCAAGCGCCGCGCGATCGGGATAAAGAATGGCGACGTGAAACAAACCGGTGCTGCCCGGCGGCGGTGGCGAACCGCCGAGGCTTTCCCAGGTGTTCAGTCCGATGTGATGATGATAGTCGCCGGCAGAAATAAACGCCGCCTTTTTACCCCAACGTTGCATCAACTCAAACCCGAGCACGCCGCAATAAAATGCGAGCGAGCGTTCCAGATCGGAGACTTTGAGATGCACGTGACCGATCCGAACTCGCGAGTCGATCGCGCGGAGATTTTTGTCTAGCGTGAACATTAAACTCGGATTCTACCACGAATTACACGGATCTGAACGGATCTGAAGAAGTTGAGTTGTTTAAACGTTTAGATGTTGAGGTGAGACGAACGACATGGCGGGTACAGCCGCGAGGTAGCGGTCGAGCGCAGCGGGAGCTGCCGAGATACAACGCAGGTCAACTCCTCAACGTCTCAACTTCTCAACGTCAATCGTATCGTTAGCCTTGTCCGAAGGGGCCTAACTAATTTGTCCGCGAACGGATTGACATTGCGTCGCGGTTCTGACCACACTGCGCCAAACGAAACATTCTGGTCAGTTAACAGAAAGGTAACCCCATGCCTAAAAGAAAAAAACGATCTGCGAAGAGAAAACTAACTGAAAAGCAACTGCTGGCCGAAGCGAAAAAGGCACTCCGGCAAGCCGCGCGCACTTTGGAAGCGGAGCTGAAAGAAGTTAAGCGCTATGAAAAAGCCTTAGGCGGATACAGTTCGTTTAACGTACCGTTTAACGTACCTTTCAGCGGTAAGCGCTAGGCGATAACGTCGTGGTTAGGCGCCGCCGGTTGGAGTTGCGACGGGCTCGCAGCTTATTGGTCTATTGGCACGATGGCGCCCTGCGGATTTCCAATTTTGCCGCCGGCCACACCGTGACGGGACGACCGATCACGTGCGAATTGCTCGATTTCTTCGACGACTGGAAAACCGCCAAGCAAGCCAGTAATCATTTTTCGGGCTACTCCCGGCAAAGTGTAAACTTCACCCTGTCACAGCTGTTAAAACACGGCCTGTTGGTGCGAAAGAATTCGGCCGATGCCGAGTCTGATGAACGGCTTGCCAGGCAATGGTCCGGTTGGCTGCCAGATGGGAGCTTTCATTTTCTAACGAAAGACGCGCGCTACGTGAAGCGGGAACGGAGCATTGCCGAATGGAAAGCCCTGCTGCCAAAACGGCCCGCGCCGAGTAATTTCAAATCTCTCACCGGCGCGAAGAAAATCCCGTTGCCGAAAATCGCGTCGCCGAATTCGGAGTTCCTTAAAGTCCTCATGAGTCGGAAGACACATCGAGAGTTCTCGAAACGAGACCTGCCATTGTCGGACGTTTCCCAGATTCTTTCCCTGGTTTGGGGTGTTACTGGCTACCTCCACTCACAGGTCTTTGGTCGATTAATCCATAAAACGAGCCCATCGGGTGGAGCGAGACATCCCGGAGAAGTCTATCTGATGGCGTTGCGGGTGAGCGGTCTCAGGCCAGGCCTCTACCACTATCACCCCGGGCGAAATGAACTCGAGATGATCAGCGCGAACGCGACTCCGCAAAAAGCAAAACTGTATTGCGCATATCAGAGTTATGTAAAAGACGCAGCAGCGTTGTTCTTAATGACGGCAATCTTCGCTCGAACAATGTGGAAGTATCCGGGGTCCCGCGCTTATCGGGTGGTCCTGCTGGAAACAGGGCATTTGTGCCAAACGTTTTGTCTGGTGGCAACGTGGTTAGGCCTGGCCCCGTTTTGCACAGCCGCGTTGAGCGATTCGTTGATCGAAAAAGATCTTAAGATCGACGGAATCAGCGAATCGGTGCTTTACGTGGCGGGAGTTGGGATGCGCCGGCGAAACGACAACTGACGCCGCTATGATTTTGGCGCGAGGCCAGCAACGATTTTCTCAAATCGCGGGTCGCCCCGCAAAGAATCCCAGAAGGGCTGAAGCTTGAGGAGACCATAACTCAAACCGTTTGGCACACGTTCGATCGTCGCTATCTGTTGAATCGCCAGATCCTTTTCGCCCGTCCAGGCATAAATTTGCGCGAGATTAACCGCGAAGGCGGCGCCATCGATCGCGTCCCGAGAAATCGGGAGAAGTTCGCACGCGCGACGTCCTTCCCTTAGAGCATCATCCTTTCGACCAAGCGCGGCATCGATTAGGCCTAACAAACTGAGACCGCCGGCAAAGTCGGGCTGCTTCGCGACAGTATTCGCGATTTCGGTGCGAGCTGCGGCAAACGCGGATTGAGCTTTCGCTTCGTCACCGTTCAGACGAGCGATCACGCCTTCCCAATAGCTGTGTGGGATGAGCACGCCGTTACTCACTTCGCCACCGATGGGAAGGCTTTTCAGCGAGCGCTCTGCTGAAGCAGGATTGCGTTGACAGACGGTAACGGAAGGCCAGTCGATCTCCGAGGTAATTACCGCGTGTTCCGCAGACAAAGCCTCCAACGTTGTCAGGTACGGGTTGAGATCTGCTTTGGAATTAAATGCGACAAGAGCGCGTGAAATGCGAGTCAATGGATCTCCAGGAACGATTGCCAGAACGCGGTCCCAGATCTGCGCTTCTTCGCGGTAGTACCGTTGTGGCTGATAGGTTAATGCCAACTGCTGTAGCAGAAACAGATTGCGGGGATCCAAATCCAAAGCCTGTTCAAGATCGCGTGTCGCCTGTTCCCAGTGGCCTTCACGGCGATTCATGAAGCCGGCATATTGAAACACTTCGGGATTGTTGGGTAACGCGTCCCGGGCGATGAGAAGCTCTCGCCGGGCATTCTCGAAGTCACGAAGGCCGAAGTAATAATATGTAGCCAAGGCGAGATGAGCTTCTCCGGATTGCGGCTGAAGATGAATTGCCCTTTCCACAGCAGCACGGGCCAGATCGAGACGCGTCGTGCTGCGATCATAGCCTTGCCTAAAAATCGCGCCGTGTGTCTTTCCCAACAGGCACCAGGCGAGCAGAAAGTCTGGATCGCGTGTAACAGCTTCGTTTAACACCCGCGCCGCTTCCGGAAGCTTGTCCTTGCCATGAACTGGGTCCGATGAGTCCGCCCAGAGCGCCTGGGCCTGAACATATAAATTGAAGGCTGCTAGATCGTTGGTCGGCGCTTTTAAGATTTCGGTTTTCTCGCCGGGTGAAATCTTGGCTCGAAGTTGGTCGGCTATTTTTTGAGCAATCTCACTCTGAATGGTAAAGACATCAGCCACATCGCCGTCGTATCGATCGGCCCAAAGATGAGTGTCGGTCTTGGCGTCGATTAACTGCGCGCGGACGCGAACCCGGTTGCCGGTGCGCTCGGCACTGCCTTCCAACACGTTCCTGACGCCCAAAGCAGCGGCGATTTCACGCAGGTTGCGAACGGAACCAGTCTTGTACTGCATGACTGACGTTCGGCTTATGACTTTTAGGGCAGCGATCTTTGCCAGATCAGTCAAAATTTCGTCCTGCACACCATCGGCGAAGAACGCGTTTTGCGGATCCGTGCTGAGATTTTCAAACGGCAACACCGCGATGCTTTTGGCCGAAATCGCGAGCGATTTGTCTGACGAGCGAGAAACCCAGGAAGAAAGTTTCCAAAGGCCAAGGCCGATCGCCAGCACCAAAAGAGCAATCGCAAGCTGGCCTCTTCTGGAGCGGGCAAAAACATTAATCGCGTCGAGCGCCGTCCACGGCCGGTTCTTTTTTCCCAACGCTTTGATTTTTTCAGGTCGCTGAGGATTGCCTACCTCTTCGGTATAGAGATTTGCGATCCCGACTTTTACGCCGTGCTTGAGTTCAACTTCACCGAGATCGTGGAGATGCTCGTGCCAATACGCATCTTCCGACAGATCAGCTGCAATGCGGTGGGTTAACAAGATGTGTCCGCCATCTCCCAAATCCATTACCCGCTGGGCGATGTTCATCCCAACACCAGCAATGTTAATCCGATCGTTCACGTCTTTGACCCGGTCCACCGGACCGCTGTGGATTCCCATCCGCAGACCAATGTTCGGTCGCATCTTCAAAGCCTCGGCAATCTCCATGGCGCAATGGACCGGCTCCTCCGGGGATTGAAAGAAAACGAGGGCCATCCCATCGCCCGTTGGTATGCGAATTAGTTGTCCGGCCGCCTCGCTATTGCGAAACTGCGGAGTTTTTCGGACGATCTGATTGAGTTCCACCACCACCTCGCGCTGTTCGTTAACGAGTAACCTGGAATAGCCGACAACATCGATAAACAGAACGTGCGCTGTTTGGAGATGGAGCGTAGACGTTAGCTTGGTCGCCATGCTGGCGGGCTCCCAGTTGGCCAGCCAGTCTACCGTTAGCCCGTCCTGCGCGTCGAGGCGAAACGCTTTGAACCGCAGGTGTGCCTTCTATCTAGGCAGCCGAGGCTACGGCGGATCAGGATTCTTAATCAGGAATCCCGGAAAACAGGAAATTAGGACAGGAGTAAAAGAATAGGTAGGGCGATTGACCGCAATCGCCCTGTTCTGACCCGTTTTATACGTGCAATCAGTGGTTTCAGTTCAACTTCCTGCTTTGAAACTCAGTCGCTGCCCTCGCTCCTTCGCTACTACCCTCGCAGCTTTACCTTCTATCTCGGAAATCCCTTTCCTCGATTCCTCCATTCCTGATTAGTCCTTCCCGGTTTTCCTACTCCCAAATGCCGAGCGCGCGTAATTGTGTGGTGACTTTGCCGGCCCAGTTGTCGTTCGATGCCGGAGAAGCAGGACTCGGGTGCAGGATCTGGCCAATCCGGGGCGGCGGACCAACAAACAACTCTCGCGCGCGTTTCGTCGCGAAGTCGCCGACGCCGATGAGCCATTCGGGTTCAAGAATTCGAACGACTTCGCGGAGGTGCTCATCGCATGCGGCAAATAATTTCTCGCGCTCGGCCGGTGGAAGTTTGTCCGGCGTGCGGTTCCGTCCGCTTGCCTCAATAAACGCGAGCGGACAGTAATTCATCACGATGTGTTCGCGAAAAAATGCGTCGGCGGTTCCGAACCGTTTCGCGAACATTCCCCACAGCCGTTCGCCGCTGATCTCGCTCCGGTGGCAATCGAAACCGAGCACCGGCCGCTTTGGATTTTCTTTGCGCGGGCGATCGATTTTCGCCCGAATGCCGAGCCAATCGCGAACGGCGGCGATTTGTCCGAACGGGACGCCGGTTTGGGCCATGCCGAACGGTCCCGGATTCATTCCGAGAAAGATCACCCGCTTCGTGTTGTCGCCGTAGCGCCGCAGATAGAGTTCGTGCGCGCGCCAGGCGTACTCGAGCGGGTTGTAAACATGCGTGACCGGCGCGGCAAACTTCAGTTTGCGGACGGAAGTGTTGAGGCGCTTCGCAGCTGCGATGAGTGAATCGCTAGTGCTCATCACTCAAGTGACCAGTGACAAGTGACCTGTGACAAGAATTAAACGCGCGTCGACCGCGGATTGCAGAGATCAAATGCTTGTGAAAATATCAGCGTTGTCCGGGTAATCCGTGGTTCTGATCTCTTTGACAGGCGAGTGAGGGCAATCGCCCCTACCTACTTGTCACTTCCGACGAGTTTTTGAAAACGAGGATCGTTGCGCAACGGGTCCCAAAGCGGATTGACGCGAAGACTGCCGGGAGTTTCGCCATTCGGCACTTCGAGAAGATGCGGCAGAGCGGCGATCGCCGAATCGATATCCCCAAACTGTGCCTGAACAATGGCCAGAGTGCTTTCGGCGAAAGGTTTGGACAAAGCGTCGGTGGCGTAATCGGCAACTGCACGTCGCGCCTGCTCCAGCGCCTTTTCTTTTTCGCCAAGGCCGGCATATGCCCACGCGAGATAGCACGGCAGTTGTCTCGCATCGACCGGAACAGCCGAGTCGGGCGTTGGCTTCATCGCGGCGACTGCGCGCGTAAAAGTAGCCCGAGCTTCGTTATTCTTGCCGGCGAACTTCTGGCAGAGACCGAGAAACGCTATGGTCCGAGGATCGTTTGCAACGAAGGCGGGCATATCATGCTGAATATCAACAATCGCTTCGCCGAACCGTCTCTCATCATAGAGCTGAATTGCTCTTTGGATGGCGATGCCCTCGTCCTGCGAATTTGCGGGAGCTTTGGCCAGAACTTCGGCCGCCTCCTTGAGCCGTCC
>DATMOU010000023.1:0-42723 GCA_035568035.1 Chthoniobacterales bacterium
CTGCGAAATCTGATAATTCTTCGGCATGTCCGGATAGAAATAGTTTTTGCGATCGAACTTGCAGACTGGGGCGATGTCGCAGTCGAGCATCAATCCGGTGAGCACTGTCATCCGCAATGCTTCGTGATTCATCGCCGGCAAAGCGCCCGGCAATCCGAGACAAATCGGACACGTATGCGTGTTAGGCGGCGCACCGAATTCCACCCGGCACGCGCAGAACATCTTCGAACGCGTCTTTAACTGGACATGAACTTCGAGCCCGATTGTTGCTAGGTAGTTCATGGATTTCTAGACAGGATTTACTCGATTAACTCGATTCAAAGGGAAGTAATCCTACAAATCCTGTTAATCCTGTCGATTTCTCGAAATTACTTTTGGGTCGCGTAATTCAACGCTGCGACCACGTCGAATTTCTTCAGGCGCGCCCGCAATTCCGGGTCGTTTGCCGCGTCGATGATGCGATGGTCCTGGATCAACTCCAGCAGCTGACCCTGCGCGAGCATCTGGGAGATTTCCTGGTCGTTCCGCAAGGCAACGATTTTCGGATGCTCGCTCAACTCTTTCGCGCCGGGATATTCCAAAAAACGCTCAGCGTATTGCGGATTGGCCGCGACCGTCCCGATTTTCTCGATCAGGTCGTAGGTTGTTGGTGGAACGATGTCTGCCTTCTTAACCATGTTGCCGATGACGCCCATCTCGAGTGAGTTCTTGAGCCGAGCGAGCGATGTCGTCAGCGGCGTTTCGTCCTCACCCGGCTCGGCGAAAATTCGCCGCCGCATGTCGACGGCATGGACCACAGTCGAATCGTTTGCTTGCTCCCTAACTTCCGCATTCGCCACCGACCCAACGGACCGAATCCCGACCACGATCATCCATACCAGGAACAAACCGAAGAACGCGCCGAGAACAGCGCCGCTGGATCCATAGAGTAATCGAACGACCAGCGATTCATGTTGGTCCGTTCGCCGGAACAGCGCTGAACCAATACCGCTGACGATCGCGTAAATAACGACTGCAAAAATCGCGCCGGCGAGGATCGACAGGAGCGCATCCGGCAATCTTACGAACATCCCAAGAAGTGGTCCGAAAAATTTGCTCGCGAACCAACCGGCGAAGTAAGCGGCTATCAGCGCGCCGAGTCGCGCGACCTGCCGCGGCAAACCCCGTCGCCAGCCGCGAAGGATTTCAAACAAAACCAAAACAGCGGCGAACGAAACAAAAACGATCTGCCAAAGCGGCGAACCCGCCGCGGCTTGAAATTGCGACATCATTTTTCCCTAAAATTAATCGCCCGCTGCCGTAATGCATGATCGCACAGGACCAGCGCAGCCATCGCCTCTACCAGTGGCACTGCGCGGGGCAATACGCAAGGGTCGTGCCGGCCGCGAGCGGCAAGCTTTGTCTGTTCGCGCGAGGCGGTCACGGTATTTTGTTCGCGCGCGATCGTCGCGGTTGGTTTGAACCCGACTCGAAAATAAATGTCTTCGCCGTTCGAAATTCCGCCCTGAATACCGCCGGAATAATTTGTGGCCGTTCGAACTTTTCCGCCGCGCATTTCGAACGGATCGTTGTGCTCCGAGCCGCGCATCCGAGTCGCCGAAAAACCTGAACCGATTTCAAACCCTTTCGTTGCCGGCAAACTCAACATTCCCTTGGCCAGATCGGCTTCCAGTTTGTCAAAAACCGGCTCGCCTAACCCGACGGGCGCGTTTCGAACGACGCATTCGATCACCCCACCCAACGAATCACCGTCAGCGCGTGTTTTTTCGATCAACGAAATCATTTTCTTCGCCGCCGCTTTGTCAGGGCAGCGAACGATGTTTGCATCGACATCGCCCAGATTCACCTTCGACCGGTCGATCTTCGCCGGGAGCTCGTGGATCTGCGCTACGTAGGCGACAATCTCGATCTTGGGACAAAGAGTTCGCAGAACTCTGCGCGCCACCGCGGCGGCAGCCACGCGGCCGATCGTTTCCCGCGCAGACGCACGTCCACCGCCCTGCCAGTTTCGGATCCCGTACTTCGCTTCATAAGTGAAATCAGCGTGCGACGGCCGAAATGTCTTCGCGATCGCGGCGTAGTCCTCCGGCCTAGCGTCTTTGTTACGAACGAGGATTCCGATCGGGGTGCCGAGTGTTCTGCCCTCAAAAACGCCCGAGAGAATCTCGCAGCGATCTTCCTCTTTTCGTTGCGTTGTGATTTTGCTTTGGCCGGGACGACGTCGATCCAGTTCGCACTGAATCTCTGCTTCGGAAATTTCAATCTTCGGCGGACAACCGTCGATAACAACGCCGATGCCGCCGCCGTGCGATTCCCCGAACGTCGTCACGCGAAAAAGCTGTCCAAAAGTGTTGGCCATGAATCAGCGCAAACTCAGATTGCTTCGAAAGCGAATTGGAGATCGTCGATGAGATCGCGGAGATCCTCGACGCCGACTGACAGCCGAACGAGCGAATCGCCGACGCCAAGCTTGTCGCGTTTCTCTTTCGGCACCGACGCATGAGTCATGAGCGCGGGATGATTGATCAGGCTTTCAACGCCGCCCAAACTTTCCGCGAGCGCGAACAGAGTTGTATTTTCAAGGAAGCGTTTCGTGCCGGCGAGATCCGTTTTCAAAACGATCGAGATCATTCCGCCAAAGCCGCGCATCTGAGTCCGGGCAAGGTCGTGTTGTGGATGTGACTTCAGCCCGGGATACATCACTTTTTCGACCTGCGGTTGTTCCTCCAGCCAGCGCGCGAGCTCGAGTGCATTAGCGCAATGACGTTCCATTCGTAAGGCGAGCGTCTTCAAACTTCGCAGGACGAGAAAGCTGTCGAACGCACCGGCGATGGCGCCGACTGAGTTTTGCAGGAACCACATTCGGTCACCGAGCTCCTTGTCGCTGACAACCGCGACACCGCTTACAAGGTCAGAATGTCCATTCAGATATTTCGTCGCCGAATGAACGACGATGTCGAAGCCAAACTCGATCGGGCGCTGGATCCACGGCGTCGCAAATGTGTTGTCCGAGACCGAAAGAATCTTGTGCTCGCGCGCAATCTTCGCGATCGCCTCGAGATCGATGATTTTCAAAAGCGGATTGCTCGGCGTTTCGATCCAAACCATCCGCGTGTTGTCTTTGATCGCTTTTTCGAGACGCGACGCGTCTGTGAGATCGACGTAGGTAAATTCGAGCCCGGCCGATTGTTTTCGAACTTTGTCGAACAAACGAAACGTGCCTCCGTACAGATCATCGCTGACGACAATATGCGAACCGCTGTCGAGTAGTTCGAGAACCGTCGACATCGCAGCGAGTCCGGATGCAAAAGCAAAGCCGCGCGTGCCACCTTCCAAGTCGGCTATGCATTTTTCGTAAGCAAGCCGGGTAGGATTAATCGAGCGCGCGTAATCGAAGCCTTTGTGCTTACCCGGGCTCTCCTGGACGTAGGTCGAGGTAGCGTAAATTGGCGTCATCACCGCCCCAGTCGTCGGGTCTGGTTCCTGGCCGGCGTGAATCGCGCGGGTGGCAAATTCGTGCTGTCGTTTCATGCACCTCTAATGTAGATGCAAATACGGTGGAACGCGATCTCCGAGCGCGTTATCAAAGAGCGCAGATCTTACTCAGAATCGAGCTCGGAGAGCTCGATCCACCTTGACTGAAATCGCGTTCGTGAAGCGGTCGTTTACTTCGGCATCTTCAACCGCAGGTATGAGAGTAAATCGGTGCGGGTGATCAGGCCGAGAAATTTGTCGCCGTCCATCACGATCGCGACACGGCCGCGATCGAAGACTTCGAGCAGGTCGCTGATTTTCGCGGTCAGTGGCAGGGTTTCGAGCTTGTCGGTCATCGCGTTCTGGACCAGATCGTTGAAGTGACTTGAGTCGCGATGAACCTTCACCAGAATGTCGGATTCATCAACGATACCGACCGCGCGCCGGGCTTGATCAACAACCGGCAACTGCGAAATGTCCGCGCCGCGCATTCGTTTGAAAGCCGTCAGCAAAGTGTCGGTTGGGCCGACCGTGATCACTTCGCCGGCTTCGTAGCGATGTGAAATCAAATCGCTTAGGTCGCCATGCGGCGCCCGATGGAGGAAGCCCTGCTCGGCCATCCAGAAGTCATTGTACATTTTCGAGAGATATTTGTTTCCAGTGTCAGGAACAAAACTCACGACGCGTTTCGGTTTTTCCTGTTCGCGGCAATACCGCAGCGCGCCGGCGACGAGCGTCCCCGTAGACGAGCCGCCGAAAATTCCTTCTTTCCGTAAAAGTTCGCGCGCAACATCAAAACTTTCTTCATCGTCGATTTCGTAAGCGTCGGTCACGAGCGACATGTCGAGGATTTCGGGAATAAAATCTTCACCGATACCTTCTACGGCCCAGCTGCCGGCCTCTTTGACCTTGCCCGTCTTTACGTACTCACAAAGAACAGAGCCTTTCGGATCGGCCAGGACCATTTCAATTCCGCGACGCGGTTTCACTCGATTGAAAAACCGTCCGAGTCCCGTCAGCGTTCCGCCGGAACCAACGCCGCAGACGATGGCATCGACGTCGTGCCGCATTTGTTCCCAAATTTCAGGACCGGTGGTGCGTTCGTGCGCCAGCGGATTTGCCGGATTGCCGAACTGGTTCACGTAAAATGCGCCCGGCATTTCTTCGGCCAAGCGCGCGGCCACATCTTGATAATATTCGGGATGTCCGCGCGTGACGTCGGAGCGCGTCAGGACAACTTCGGCGCCAAGCGCCCTGACATGCGAAATTTTTTCCTGCGACATCTTGTCCGGAATCACGAGGACGACGCGATACCCTTTGGCCGCGGCAACAAGCGCCAATCCGAGTCCGGTATTTCCGGCAGTCGCCTCAATCACCGTTCCGCCGGGCTCGAGTTTGCCATCTTCTTCCGCAGCTTCGATCATCGACAGCGCGATTCGATCTTTGATCGAGCCGGTCGGATTCTGATTTTCCAGCTTCAAGAAAAGATGACATGGCCCGGTATCGAACTGGGTGATCTCAATCAGGGGCGTCTCCCCGATCATCGATAGAATCGCTGGCGGTTTCTTGGTTGAGGTGGGCGCCGTTGGAACTTCGAGCATGTTTAAAGCAATGTGAGGGTTTCGCCCGGATAGTCGATCACGACTTTGTAATTCCGAAGAAAATTGTAACCAACGATACCGTCCAGCTTCGCGCCAATCGCTGAGTTCAGCATGGTGAAGAAATCTGCCACCACCACGGCCATGTTGTCGATTCTAGCACGGCCGAGCTGAAATGACTGCAACGATCCGGCGAAGAAATCGACGGGCGCCCCGCCCGTAGTGCCCGCGCCGACTGGGGATGTTTGAACGCCCAGCACTTGGGCAAGTTCCGGCGCAATCGCTGTGGTCGACGTCCCGGTATCGATCGCAAACTGAAACGGCCCGCGACCGTTCGCGTGAATTTCAACGAGAATGAGTGGCTTCGCCGGATTCGCGAGGCGAATTGGAATTTCCGTCATCGCGCCGTGCGCGAAACTGTCGACACGTTTTGGATCGTCGAGTCGGAGCAGTGAATCCCGATAATCGATCGTAACTCGAAAGTGCTTCAGGAAATTGTAGCCGAGATCGCCGTCGATTTTTGCGCCGATCGTCTTGGCAATATGACTGAGATCGACAATGCCAACATCCACATCCTCCACCTTCGTTTCAGCGACTGTGAGCGAATCAACTTTCGCCAGCGACACCGAAACGTTTCCGCCGGCGCTCTGTCCTTCCTTTGAGCCGATAACTTTTATGTCGAGCTTTTTCGCCACCTCGGTCGAGAGCAGTGAAGTCCCCGCGCCGGTATCAAGAATGAAATCAAACGGCCCACGATCGTTTACCTGGACCGGGAGAAGAATCAGCGGCTGCGCGCCGCCAGCGAGACGAAAGCCAATCTTCGAACTGTTGAGCGAAAGCGTCGCGGCGGTCATTCGGGCAATTCAGGTTCACCCTTGTGCGACCACTCCGATTTGCTGTCCTCAAGAAATTGTTGAAGCACGTCGAAACGAACCTCGCCGTAGTTCAGCGCGTAGCGAAGGTCACCTTCTTTGTAGACCCAGGTCGTCGGAATCCAGGAAACGGGCATGCCGGCAAATCGTTTAATCTTGTTGTCGCCTCGACGTGGGCCGTGATCAGCAAGAATTGTAACGTTCGGTTGATCGGCAATCTGAAATCTTTGCAACAGCGATTTGCCGTCGCCGCCATCGTTCCAAACGGACACGAAATAAAACTTCACCTGCGGATTGGCTTTCACCATTTTCAGCCAGCCGCCGCTTTTGAGCTCCGCCTGGCAATTCGAACACCACGGGGCCCACAAATGAACGACAGTCATGTTCGGCGCTTGGATGGCGTCGAGCACGGTTCGCTCCGCCTGCGGCTTTGGCACAAGCGCCCTGTCGAGGTCGTCCTGAGCTTGGGCAGAGAGCAAAATGTTCAGGACAGCGAAGGCTATCAGTATCCGCAAGATCGACATCGTGATTCAAATATGGAAAGAAAAGCTTCCCGCTCAACGTCCAACGCTCGGCCCAATCTCGATTACGCCGGAGCTGCCGCGGGCGGGCTGATCGGATAGCTGGCCTTTTTGCGCTCTTTGCGAGGTTGCCGAAGCCGGTCGAGCCAAAGATAAATCACCGGCGTACTATATAGAGTGAGAGCCTGGGAGACGATCAGACCCCCGACAATTGCAATGCCCAGCGGTTTGCGCAGCTCACTTCCAACCCCCATGCCAATCGCGAGTGGCAACGCACCGAACAACGCAGCGAACGTGGTCATCATAATCGGCCGGAAACGGACGAGGCACGCTTTGTAAATCGATTCTTCTGGGCTGAGGCCTTCGTGCCGTTCCGCCTCGAGCGCGAAATCGACCATCATGATTGCGTTCTTTTTCACGATGCCAATAAGCAAAATAATTCCGATGACAGAGACAAGCGAAAGCTGGCCATCATCCGCACTGGCGATTCCGAAATGTTGATTGAGAAATGTCATGACCTCCATCGCGAGCAACGCGCCAAGGCCAGCCGATGGCAGCGTCGAGAGAATTGTGATCGGATGAATGAGGCTTTCGTAAAGCATGCCGAGCACGATGTAGACGGCGAGGAGCGCTGTGAGAATCAGGAGCGGCTCGGTCGAGAGTGACGCCTGAAAGACCTGCGCGTAACCGGCGAAATTTCCACGGACCGTTGACGGCATGGCGATCTCGCTCGCGGCCTTTTCGATGAGAGTCGTTGCTTGGCCTAACGAAACTCCCGGCGCGAGGTTGAATGAAATCGTCACGCAGGGGAATTGGCCCTGATGATTGATCGACAACGGCGTGTTATCGAGCTGGAAGTGCGCAATCGTGCTCAACGGGACTTGGCCTCCCGAACTCGATTTCACGTAAATTTTGTCGAGCGAAGTTGGATCGAGCTGAAATTCGGGATCAACTTCAAGGACCACATGAAATTGATTTTGCTGCGTGTAAATAATCGAGACCTGCCGTTGCCCAAACGCGCTGTAGAGCGTGCTGTCGACAGCTTGCGGCTGAATTCCGAGACGCGCCGCCGCGTCGCGATCGACCACAACCGTTTCTTGTAATCCACGAAATTGCTGGTCGCTGGTTGCATCTTTGATTTGCTGATACTGCTTCAGCTTCTCAACGAGTTTCGGCGCCCAGGAGTTCAGTTCGTCAACGTTTTGATCGGTCAACGCGTATTGATAAGTTGCTTTCGACATTCGTCCGCCGACGCGAATGTCTTGACCGGGCGTGATGAAAAGCTGAACGCCAGGAATCTTCGAAAGCCTTCCGCGCAAGCGGCCCATGATCGTCAGCGGATCGTCTCTCCGATGATCTTTACCCCAGCCTTTCGGTTTCAGTGAAATGAACATGCGCGCGTTGTTCATCGCCGAACCGAATCCACCGCCGAAGAAGGATCCGACCGCCTGCACCGCGGGATCGGACATGACGATCTTCACGACTTCCTCCTGTTTCTCTTTCATCGCCTCGAACGAAATGTCCTGCGCGGCTTCGGTCGTTCCCATCATCTGGCCAGTGTCTTGTTGCGGAAAAAATCCCTTCGGCACGACGACATAGAGAAAAAGGTTCGCGACTATGACCAGGCCGGTGACGACGAGCATCAGATACTCGCGCTTCAGGACCCATCTCAAAGTGCGCTCATAAAATCGATGCATCGCGTCGAATCCGCGTTCGCTCCAATTTGTTAGGCGACCGGACGGACGGTGTTCTTCTTCACGTTTCAAAAATCGGCCACAAAGCATCGGCGTTAACGTCAACGAAACGACCATCGACACGAGAATCGCCGCGCTCAGCGTGACAGAAAACTCGTGAAACAAACGGCCGATTAATCCGCCCATGAACAACAACGGAATGAAAACCGCGATCAACGAAATGCTGATCGAAATTATAGTGAAACCGATTTGCCGAGCGCCTTTGAGCGCCGCTTGCATTGGCGAATCGCCTGCTTCGATGAACCGAACAATGTTTTCGATGACGACAATCGCATCATCGACAACGAAACCGGTCGAAACCGTCAGCGCCATGAGCGAGAGATTGTCGAGGCTATAACCGCAAAGCCACATCACGCCGAATGTGCCCGCAAGCGCTAGCGGCATCGTGATTCCTGAAATAAAAGTCGGCCAGAACCGCCGCAAAAACAAAAACATCACCATAACGACAAGCGCCATTGTGAAGACGAGCGTGATTTGCACATCGCGCACTGACGAACGGATCGTTGTCGTGCGGTCGCTCATGACGTCGAGCGAAACACTCGGCGGCAACCAGGTGCGCAGTTGCGGCATAATCGCGCGAATCTGGTCGGTCGTGTGAACGACGTTCGCGTCCGGTTGTTTGAAGATGACGAGCAACACCGCGCGCTTGTTGTTGAACAGACCCGCCTGATCGCGATTTTCCTGCGCGTCGATCGCTTTGCCCACATCACGCAACGGCACTGCCGCGCCATTGTGTTGCGCAACAATGATCGGTTGATACTGATCGGCTTTGGTCAACTGGTCGTTGCTTGAAACGACGAATCGTTGCTGCGTTCCATCGAGCGCACCTTTTGGTGAAAGCACGTTCACTTGCGAAAGCCTCGCTCGAATGTCTTCAAGACTGAGCCCCATCGATGCGAGCGCGACCGGATTCATTTGCACGCGCACAGCCGACTTCGCACCGCCGCCGATTGTCACCTGACTCACGCCTTCGACCTGACTGATTCGCTGGCCGATGATTTGGTCCGCCAAATTGTAAACTTCGGACAGCGGGACCGAGTCCGAAGTCATCGCGAGCACCATGATCGGCGCGTCGGACGGATTGGCTTTGCGATACGAGGGCGGCTGCGGAAGACCAGTCGGTAATTCACCGGAAGCGGCGTTGATCGCGGCTTCGACGTCGCGTGCGGCGCCGTTGATGTCGCGACTGAGATCAAATTGAATGGTGATGTTCGATCCGCCTAACGAACTGACCGAAGTGATTTCGTTCACGCCAGCGATTTGCGCAAAGCGCCGTTCCAGCGGCGCGGCGAGTGACGATGCCGCAGTCGCCGGATCAACTCCTGGTTCCTGCGCGCTCACCGAAATCGTTGGAAAATCAACTTTCGGCAACGGCGCGACCGGCAGGAAATGATAAGCAACGGCGCCTAACAACAAAACTCCCGCCGCCAGCAACGAAGTTCCGACTGGTCGGCGAATAAATGGCTCGGAGATATTCATGTTAGAATCCGAGTCGATCGTTCTCGCCGTTTACCGATGCGAATTCCGGCGGCCGCTCCGCTTCAGCCGTCGATCTTTCAGTTGTCGATCTTAACGGGAGCTCGCCTTGCTCAGCGCGCCCGCGATTGCGCCGTTCTTCGAGCCAGCGACCGAAACGATCGAGATAAAGATAAATTACTGGCGTCGTGTAGAGCGTGAGAAATTGTGAGAGCAATAAACCACCGACGATCGCGATTCCCATCGGACGGCGCAGTTCACTGCCGGCTCCGCGCTCGATGGCGAGCGGGACCGCGCCGAGCAACGCGGCGGCCGTCGTCATCATGATCGGACGAAATCGGAGCAAGCACGCCTGATAAATCGATTCTTCCGGAGACATCCCCTCTTTGCGTTCGGCTTCGAGCGCGAAATCGATCATCATGATCGCGTTCTTTTTTACGATGCCGATCAGCAAAATAACTCCGATCAGCGCGACCAACGAAAAATCCGTTCGGCAAATCTGCAGCGCCAGCAACGCGCCCACGCCGGCAGACGGCAGCGTCGAAAGAATCGTGATCGGATGAATGTAACTTTCGTAAAGAACGCCGAGCACGATGTAGATCACGATGACTGCCGCCAGAATCAACAGCGGCTCACTTGTCAGGGAATTTCGAAACTCGGCCGCGGCGCCGGTGAACGAAGTTGCGATCGTATTTGGCAAACCAATCTCGCGCTCGGCTTTTTCGATCGCCGGAATGGCGTGACTAAGCGAGCTGCCGCTGCGCAGATTGAACGAAATCGTCGCGGCGGGAAATTGCCCCTGGTGCGGGATCGACAACGGCGTGTTGCTCACGCGCATGATCGCGAACGCGCTCAATGGCACCGGCTGACCGCTGCTCGATTTCACGTAAATTTTGTCGAGCAAGTCCGGCGACTCGCGGAACTGCGGCTCGACTTCGAGGATCACACGAAACTGGTTGAGTTGCGTGAAAATGATCGATACCTGGCGTTGTCCGAACGCGTCGTAGAGCGTGTCGTCGATCGCCTGGGTCAAAACATTGAGCCGGGACGCTTTTTCGCGATCGACATCGACATTCAGCTGCAAGCCGTTGACCTGCTGATCACTCGCCACGTCGGTGAGCTGCGGCAATTGCCCGAGCTTCTGGACAAGTTTCGGCGTCCATTGCCCAAGCTCGACGGCATCGGCGTCTTGCAAGATGTATTGGAACTGCGTCCGACTGACTCGCGCATCTATTTGCAAATCCTGCGCCGATTGCATGAAAAGCGAAACGCCTTCGACGTTGCGAGTCGCGTTGCGCAACCGTTCGATGATTTCTTCCGAGTTGGCCCGCTCGTTGTGAGGTTTGAGAACAATAAAAAGTCGCGCGGTGTTGATCGTGGCGTTCACGGTTCCAGCGCCGACTGAAGCCGACACGCTCGCAACGTCCGGATCGCGTCGAATGATGTCGGAAACGGCGTGCACGCGTTCCATCATCGCTTTAAACGAAATATTTTCGGCGGCGTCAGTCACGCCGATGATCACTCCTGCGTCTTGCTGCGGAAGAAGTCCTTTCGGAACGAGGATGTAGAGCAGAATCGTCGCGACCAAGGTCACAATTGCGACATTGAGAACGAAACGCTGATGTGCGAGCACCCAACGCAATCCGCGTTCGTACCAATTTCGAAAGCGCGTCCAATATTCTTCGGTGCGCCGATAAAATTCGCCCCGATGTTGTTCTTCGTCCTCGCTTTCAGGCTCCAACAATTTCGCGCACATCATCGGCGTCAGCGTTAACGAAACGAACGCCGACACTCCGACCGCGACACTGAGCGTGATTGCGAATTCGCGAAACAGTCGACCGACGATTCCGGTCATGAACAAAAGCGGAATAAACACCGCGACGAGCGAGACACTCAACGAAATCACGGTGAATCCAATTTGTTTCGCCCCTTTCAGCGCGGCTTCAAATGGCGGATCGCCCGCTTCGATGAAGCGCACGATGTTCTCGATCATCACGATCGCATCATCGACCACGAACCCGGTCGAGATCGTCAGCGCCATCAACGAAAGATTGTCGAGGCTGAATCCGGCGAGATACATGATGCCGAACGTGCCAATCAACGACAGTGGCAATGCGATGCTGGTGATGACAGTTGTCCAAAGTTTTCGCAGGAACAAAAACATCACCAACACGACGAGCGCGACGGTAAGCAGCAACGTGAATTGCACGTCGTGAACGGACGCGCGAATTGTTTCCGTTCGGTCGGCCAGAACATCGACATGCACCGACGGCGGAATCGAGGCCGTCAATTTCGGCAGCAATTGTTTCACGCGATCGACCGTTTGAATAATGTTCGCGCCGGGCTGCCGTTGGATGTCGAGCAACACTGCGGGTTGCTCGCCGCTTTTATTGCTGACCCACGCGCCGAGTTGATCGTTCTCGACGCTGTCGATCACATTGGCGACGTCGCCGAGGCGAATCGGCGCGCCGTTTTTGTAGGCAACGATGATTGGTTTGTAAGCATCGGCGGAAAAAATTTGATCGTTCGATCCGATCGTGAAGGCCTGACGCGGACCTTCAAAACTTCCTTTCGGCGCGTTGACGTTGGCCTGCCCGAGAATTGTGCGAACGTCTTCGAGACTGAGCCCGAGATTGGAAATTGCCGCCGGATTAACTTGCACGCGCACCGCCGGCTTTTGATTTCCCTCGATCGTCACAAGACCGACGCCGGTGACTTCGCTCAACTTTTGCGCGAGCAACGTGTCGGCAAAATCGTTCACCTTATCTAACGGCAAACTGTCCGACGTAATTGAGAGCGTTAGGATCGGCGTGTCGGCCGGATTAACCTTGTTGTACTTCGGCGGGTTCGGCAGATTCGTTGGCAGAAATCCGCCCGCGACGTTGATCGCGGCCTGAACATCCTGCGCGGCGACGTCGATAGGCCGATCGAGCACGAATTGCAAAGTGATTGTCGATACGCCGAACGAGCTGGTGGAATTCATCGACGCGAGTCCGCTGATTTGGCCGAACTGCCGTTCGAGCGGAGTCGTGATCGATGAGACCATCACGTCCGCGCTCGCGCCGGGGTAATACGTTGTGACTTCGATCGTTGGAAAATCGACAGTCGGTAGCGCGGAAATCGGGAGCAGTTTGTAACCGAGCACGCCGAGTAAAACCACGCCTGCCATCATCAGCGACGTCGCAACCGGCCGGCGAATGAATGGTTCTGAAATGCTCACGATTTGGCCGGCTTTTTCCACTTGCCCGGACTACCGGACGGTTTCGCCGAACCTCCGGGACTTGCTGGTGCCTGCTGTTGCGGCGTTGTGATTTGAACCTTCGCGCCGGGCTGCAATTTATACTGACCGTCAACGACAACGTCCTCGCCCGGGTTCAATCCATCTTCGACGATCGCGACGTTCGCTTCGGTTTGCCCAACTTTGATCGGCCGCATCTCCGCGGTCTTGTCTGGCTTAATCACGTATGCATACGTACCCTGGGGGCCGCGCTGCACTACGGCTGAGGGAATAACCGTTGCGCCTTTGCGCGTAGTCAAAACAAGACGCGCGTTCACGAATTTTCCCGGCCACAATTTCAGATCGTTGTTCGGAAACGTCGCCTTTAATTTCATGGTGCCCGTGGTTTGATCGATCTCGTTGTCGACAACGGCGAGCGATCCTTCATCGAGTGTCGCGGTATTGCCGCGATCCAGGGCAGTGACCTTCAGTCCTCCTTTTGCCCCGCCAGCGCTCAGAATCGATTGCAAATTCTGTTCCGGCAGAGTGAACACAACCGAAATTGGATGCATCTGCGTGATGATCACAATTCCATTTTGGTCCGCCGCGTGGACGACGTTGCCAATGTCGACAAGTCGTACGCCGGTGCGGCCGTCGATCGGCGACTTGATGGAGCAATAATCGAGGTTGACCTGAGCAGCTTCGGCGGCGGCTTGCGATTTTTGCGCGTTCGCCACAGCAGTATCATAATCCTGCGCATCTATTACGTTTCTCGCGCGCAAGTCGACCTGCCTCTTCAGCGTAACCTGATCCAACGCGGCTTGCGCTTTTGCCTGATCGAACGCGGCTTGGTACGGTTTTGGATCGACAACGACTAGCAAGTCGCCCGTTTTCACATCCTGCCCTTCCGAAAAATTGATTTGGACCAGCGCGCCGTCCACTCGCGGGTGTACGGTCACCGTGTTAAACGCCTGAACAGTGCCCAACCCATCAAGGTAAATCGGCATGTCTTTCTGCTCGACCTTCCCAGCCACAACTGGGACCGCTCCGCCGCCGCTCATCGAACCACGCCCACCACCTCCGAAATTTCCACCCGATCGCTGATTAGCAGAGGCGCCGCCGTGGTGACAGCTCCACCATGCGATCAGAAGAAGCACAACCCCAGCGATTACTAAAAGTGTTCGTTTGGACATTGGTTTCCACAGCCGGCCTCGATGCTTTGAATCTCTCCAAAGCAATGACCTTCAAAGTCTCTATTGGGTTACGATTGAGCCCGGCATTCTAAGTGTGATCGTCTCAGCGACACCGTGTCGCTATAGTCAAAAGATCGAGCTTCGCCCGAGCGGCGGCAAAGTCTTTCTGCGTCAGATATCGCCGTGCGCTTGGATTTGACCGTTCCGCCGAAAACGCCTACTGTGGCGCTCCGCTTTTCGCGGGATTTCGGTGATCCTGGATCGCCGTGACAGAGTTAAAGGCCCAAGGAGCCTTATTTATATATGGTGCAAATGCAGGATGTGATGTCGAAGCCGATGCCGGATTTCCGGGAGGGCTCGATTGTCAAAGGACGAATTTTAGAAGTGCGACCGCGCGAGGTGCTGGTCGATATCGGTTATAAATCGGAAGGCGTCATTTCGTTGTCGGAGTTTGACGATGTCGAAAATCTCGAAGTTGGCGACGAAGTCGACGTATTGCTCGAGCGACTCGAAAACGACGAAGGCATGGTGGTGCTTTCCAAGGAGAAAGCGGCCTATCGCCAAAACTGGAACAAGATCGCTAGCGTGTTTCAGGAAGACGGTCTGATCAAAGGCAAAGTGAAATCCGTCGTCAAAGGCGGGCTTATGGTGAACATCGGCGTGGAAGCGTTTCTGCCCGCATCGCAGATCGACATAGTGCCGCCAAAAGATCTCCAGCAGTTCGTTGGCAACACCTACGATTTCAAAATCGTTAAAATCAATGACGACCGCCGCAACGTGGTGCTAAGTCGCCGCGAATTAATCGAGCAGGAGCGCAGCGAGAAGCGCCAACAGTTCATGGACAGCGTGAAAGTCGGCGACCACGTCAATGGCACCGTGAAGAATCTTACCGACTTCGGTGCGTTCATTGACCTCGACGGCATGGACGGTTTGCTCCACATCACCGACATGAGTTGGGGCCGGCTCGGACATCCGAGTGAGCTGGTCAAGGTTGGTCAACAGCTCGAAGTCCAGGTCCTCGACATTAACAAAGAGAAAGAGCGCGTTTCGTTAGGCCTGAAACAGCTGCTGAAAAATCCGTGGGACCAGATTGAAGAGCGCTTTCCGGCTGGCCAAAAGGTCAAAGGCAAGATCACGAACCTCGTCCCTTATGGCGCGTTCGTGGAACTCGAAGAAGGCGTCGAGGGTCTTATTCACGTTTCCGAACTTTCCTGGACGAAACGAATCATGCGGCCGTCCGATATCTTGACGGTTGGCCAGGAAGTCGAAGCCGTCGTGCTCGGCGTGAATAAAGAAGAGCAGAAGATTTCGTTGGGTCTGCGTCAGCTCGAACCCAATCCGTGGGATGAGATCGAGAAGAAATTCACGATCGGCAGCCGGGTGAAGGGAACGATTCGCAACATGACCGCCTACGGCGCGTTCGTGGAGCTTGAAGAAGGAATCGATGGAATGATCCACGTCTCAGACTTGAGCTGGACCCGGAAGATCAATCATCCGAGCGAAATGTTTAAGAAAGGCGACGAAGTCGAAGCCGAAGTCATCGACATCGACAAAACCAATCAGCGGATCAGTCTCGGCATTAAACAACTGAGCGATGATCCGTGGAAAATAATCGATCAGAAGTACAAGATCGGCGATTTGGTGAAAGGCAAAGTCAGCAAGCTCGCCAGCTTCGGTGCGTTCGTGGAATTGCAGGACGACATCGATGGTCTCGTGCACATCTCGCAATTGAGCGAGGACCACGTCGCAAAAGTGAAAGACGTGCTCAAAGTCGGCCAGGAAGTCGAAGCGCGCGTCATCAAGGTCGACAAAGTCGAGCGTCGTATCGGGTTGTCGATCAAAGCCGCGAACTACACCGAAGAACAACTTCGCAAGGAAGCGGAGACTTTCGAGACCCTTCGACCCGGCGAAGACATGGTCGGTTTGGAGAAAGCTTTCGCCGCCGCCGAGCAGGAAGAATATCGGCCAGGCGAATCCAAGAAGGCTGCCACCGCTTCGAAAGAAGCGAAGCCGGCCAAAGAGTCGAAAGAGTCCAAGCCAAAGAAAGACTCGAAGAAGAAGTAATTCTGGGGATTCTTGGCGCTTTATCGCATTTCGTCGAGCGCGTCGGCTACCGCATTCTGTAAAGGGTGCGGACCGTCTCCGTTTAGCGCCAGATCGACGTCTTCGAGACGTCGGATCAGGTCGAGGACTTCACGACGCGCGATTGGTCCACCGGCAGCGGCGCAAAAGTGAGTGCGGCAACCGAATGGCCGATCTTCGTAGATCAGGCAGTTGCCCGTTTCTTGTTGAAGCATTGGGCACGACCCATCAGCATTTTCCGGTAGAGATTTTCGGCCGGTGGCACGAAGCGCTTTTGCCGCGACCAATGCCTCGCCTTTCGTCAGATATGGAGTGCGCCCGGTCAGTTTGAAATGACAGCATTCGGTTTTGCGCACGCAGTTCCGCTGGATCGGCTTTTGCGCAAGATCGACATAAACTTGTCGCACTTCCGCCAGTCCGATCCGCAATTTTCCCGGAAGAACATCTTGATAGTTCATGGTCTGCCCGGTTCGACTCCAGCCATAGCGTGTCCCGCAATCCACCCGGTAGTCCAAGCGGCCTGGAAATTGAAACCGCCTGTGATGCCGTCAATGTCGAGCAGCTCCCCGGCAAAATAGAGATTTGGCGTGACCCGGCTTTCCATGGTTTTGAAATTGATCTCGCGTAATCGCACGCCACCGCAAGTGACAAATTCCTCTTTGTTCAGCGACTTCCCATCGACCTCGAGTTCCGTCGTCCGCAGCTGCCGAATCAGTTCGTTCATTCCGGCGCGCGTGAGTGTGGTCCAAATCGTTTTCGGAGAAATGCCGGCGTTTGAAACCAGGTTTTCCCAGAGCCGCGCCGGAATTGCGCCGATGGGCGAATTGTTTACGCGCCGAGAGGGCTCCTTTTCTCTCCGCGATTGAAACTCGTTTCGGAGATCGGGGTCGTTCAAGTGAGGAACCCAGTTCACCCGAAGTGAGAAGCGATAGCTCTTCTCGTGCAAGATGCGCGCGCCCCACGCAGAAAGCCGAAGCACGGCTGGCCCGCTGATTCCGTGGTGTGTGATAAGCAGCGCCCCGCGCTCGCGCAATTGTTCAACAGACAACAGTGCGTCGCTCACCGAGATCCCAGGTAACGAGCGCAGCCAGAGCGCTGGAACATGGAGCGAAAAGAGCGACGGCACCGGCGGTTCGATCGTGTGACCGAGCGAACACGCGAGCTGGGCGCCGCCAGTGCTTCGGCAACCTCCGGTCGCAAGAAGCAGTCGATCGCACGCCAACGATTTACCGTCCCTGAATTTCAATTCGAACCCGCCTTGAACTCGGACGCGTACGCCTTCGATGCCTTTACGAGTGAATAGTCGCACCCCTGCTGCCGTCGCTTCTTTAATCAAACAATCGATGACGGTTTCCGATGAATCTGTCACCGGAAAGATTCGCCCGTCTTCTTCACGTTTGAGGCGGACACCGCGCGCTTCAAACCAGGCGATTGTGTCATCCGCTGAAAATCGGTGAAACGGTGAAATTAGCTCCCGCTCGCCACGCGGATAACGTGTCGTGAACATTCGCGGATCGAACAAAGCGTGGGTTACGTTGCAACGTCCGCCACCTGAAATGCGCACCTTGGAAAGAAATTGCGAGCTGCGCTCGAAAACCGAAACTCTGCAGTTTTCATTGGCGCGCGCCGCGGCGATCGCAGAAAAAAACCCAGCGGCGCCGCCACCCGCGATCACGATTTCAGTCACTCGCTAACTTATACGTAATCGCGACCGCATTCGAAGCAATCTCCGCTCAGCCAAAATCTTCTGAACAGTTACGCCGTTATGCGGTCAATAAGACATGAGCAAGGACCGGAGGTGCACATGTCTATTGGAATTCTAAGACGGTTGTTCGGTGTATGGATCTTCACATTTACGTTGGCCGCGTTTACACAGCCAGCTTGTGCCAATGAGGAGTTAACGGCACGCAATAAGGATGTCGTTCGGAATTTTTACACGACCGTATTGGTCGGTCGCAATGTCGATGCAGCACCGAAGTTTTTGAAACCTGACTACATTCAGCACAATCCGCAGGTGCCGACCGGACTGAAAGGCTTCATGGACGCGTTTCGCGAACGCTTCGCCCAGAAACTGCCACCGGATTACAAACGCGAATTGCTAAATGTGATCGGCGACAACGACATGGTCGTTGTTTATGTCCGCCAGACATGGACTGGAAAGGACGGCCAGCACCATCAGGCGCTCGGGTTCGACATGTTCCGGGTGCAGGACGGCATGATCGCCGAGCATTGGGATGCCGATTGATTAACGCGGTACGCAAAACGCCTGGCGGCGAGGCATTAGCTCGATCCGCCAGGCGCTGGAATTGCTAGCTTGGGCTAAAAATTAGCCAAGCAACTCGTACCGGAACTTAATGCCTGTCCGGCGTGAGGATAACTTTATCAATCACCATGTCGTCGCCATGTCGCACGTAGTGAACGTGAACCTTTGAATCTTTTCTAATTTTTGAGGCTTCGATAACTTTTCCGTGCGCGTTCACGCATGTGACGGTCTTGCCGAACTTGTAGTGCATCGGTTCGGACGCTTCGGTTTTCAGGATCATGGAATCGCCCGGAGTAAACTCCGTGACGGTACCAAAACTTTCGGTTGTGGTGGTGGTCTCAGTCATTCCATTGGGTTGGGTGGTAACCTTAGTGGAAGACGTATCTGTTTGGGCGAAAGCCACCGAACCCATCAGGGCTGTGGCAAACGCGACGCTAACGATTGACTTAATCATAGAAACTAACTTTCTAGTTTACTGAGTTGCTGCAGTGATCGCAGCGAAAGGCCATCCGATTCGTGCTTCCGAAGGAATTCGGAGAACCAGGTAGGTAAATAGATGCGGCAGTTGTCTAGTATAACCCAATAAAGGCCCTCACACCTTAACTATCTTCGGAGCCGATCGATTTCGATTGGCAGTACGCGAAACGCGCCCTTCTGCTCCACGCGAAATAAATTCGGCGAAGCAGAAAAGGCGCGAATGTGTTGCCCCGCCACGCCGTAGGTCCGAGCCGGACTGGCATTCAGCGAAGGCGGGTTGCGTTTAGCTCTTAATCCTCGTCTACGACCACGCGGTCGACGAGCATGTTGTCGCCTTCACCCATGTAGTGAACATGAACCGGAACGCCCACGCGAACACGAGTCCGCACGGTTGCCTCGTCCAGTTCCTTACCGCTTCTGGTCACATAAACGACCTTTTTGCCGAAGCGATAAGTTCTCGGGCCGGCGCTTTCCTTCAGCACAATCGTACTGCCCGGCGTAAATGTGGTGATTGTGCCGCTGCCCTCAGTCGTGGTCGTAGTGGTGGTTTCAGAAACCTGTGCCCACGCGAACGGAGCCGCGACTGCCAATGCCATACTGAGTATTAACTTCTTCATTCATACTTAGACGTGGCTGCAGTGGCGCGTATTCGGATTTGATTTAGCCTTTCTCGGCAATTTACCGAGAAAGTCGAGGCCACCACCCAGAAACCAAAATTCCTCGACTTCACCATCGCTGGCGGGCACAAAGATTCGATGGAATCGACTCCGCCGCCCGTACCTTCAACGCCGTCGCCGTTACCGTCGCAGCCGCCGCGAAAAGGTTGGTGGTCGCGAAACTGGAAATGGTTCGTCCCAACTGGCTGCCTGACCCTGATCGCGCTCGTCGTGCTGTTCGTAGTTTGCATCGTCTTCTTCGTCTTTAGCGTTCTCAAATCGTCGGACGTTTACAAAACGGCACTGATGCGCGCGAAAAATAATCAGCGCGTGATCGCCGCGCTGGGGACTCCAATTCATGATGGATTGGCCCCCTCCGGGAATACGCACGTGAACGGCCCATCCGGAGAAGCCGACATCGCCATTCCAATTTCCGGTCCAAAAGGAAAAGCGACGATTTACGCCGTCGGCACAAAATCGGACGGCAAATGGGAATTCTCGAAGTTAACGGTCCAAGTCGACGGCGGCGACGCGATCGATCTCAGTGCAGGCGGCGCAGCAGCAAGCGAACCCGAAGAGGAAAACGTGAAAGAGGAGACAGCCGACGAGCGGATCGAATCAATCACTCTCGCGCGCGAAAACGGCAAGCGGTTGCAATCGGTAGAGAATTTCAAGCCGGCCGATAATCCGCAGCACATCGTGGTTAAACTCGCGGAGGGAGCGGAGGGTACGCACGTCAAGACCGTTTGGACGAATCTCAACGCCGGTGGCGCGACCCACCAGAAGCTTTGGACGAAAGAATTAGTCCCGGACGATGAAACCCGGAGCGCCGACTTTTCGCTGTCCAGCAACAACAAGCCTTTTCCGCCCGGCGATTACAAGATCGACGTCTATCTCGACGACGAATTGATCCAGACCGTGCGTTATAAGGTTAAGTAGTCGCAGCCGCTATTCTCGCCGGTCGCTGCCATGCACGATGTGCAAGCCGACCAGGCGGCCCACTAGCGCGACAAGATAAAACTGGCCCAGAATTGCTTCGAGGAGAGCCAGGGTTCGCGCTGCCGGCGCATGCGGCACGATGTCGCCATAGCCAACGGTCGCGAGCTGTTACAAAACTGAAGTAACGCAGTTGCATCACCCGGCCAACAATGTCGTGAGGCATTGGCGAAGTTAGTGACATAAACGACTCCGGCTCTATCTCAAAGACCAGGGAATACGCGAAGGTCCAGGCGTAGCCGAGCAGCAGATAAGCGCAGATCGCTCCGTAAATTTTGTCCCAGGTAACTTTCCCACTCCCCAACACATAGGAAAGAATCGCAACCGCGAAAAAACCGATCAACAACATCAAGCTGCCGTGCGAAATGATTATAAGCCAGTGGCCCGGCGCCGCCGCGAGCCATACCGTCATCGCTATTGAAAAAAGCGACATTGCGAGCCCAACAATGAAGAAACTTCGCCGCCGACTGACGGCATACGTCGCTGAGAGCAGCATCGCCGCACCAATGACGTTCAGTATTGTTGGTCCGTAATAATACGGAGCTACGAACGGCGAGGCGATGAAGATCACGACGAGCCAGATCAATAACCACAAATGCCGGCTCTGGTCGTCTCGGCTCAGGTTCACCGCGCCAAAATGAATCTACGATTTGAACACGTCGAGATATTTGATGCCCGAACTGGTATTGAAAATCACAACCCGCTCGCCGTTGTCGATTTTGGCGGATGCATGCAATTTTTTCAGCGCAACAAAACAAGCCGCACCTTCCGGTGCAACGAAGAGACCTTCTTTCGATCCAACTTCACTAACCGCGCGGATCATTTCGTCGTCATCAACCGCAATCGCACCGCCATTTGATTCGCGAAGAATATTCAACATCAAGAAATCGCCGATCGCTTTTGGCACGCGTAAACCGGACGCAGCGGTGTGCGGGTTTGGAAATTCGGCGGCGAACTTTTCGCCGGCTTCGAACGCGCGGACGATCGGCGCGCAACCGCTCGCCTGCACTGAAAACATCCGCGGTCGTTTGTGGTCAATCCAACCGAGCTTCTCCATTTCATCGAACGCTTTCCACATTCCGATTAGCCCAGTGCCGCCGCCGGTCGGATATAGAATCACATCCGGCAATTTCCAATCGAGTTGCTCGGCGATCTCATAACCAAGGGTCTTCTTGCCTTCGATTCGGTATGGTTCTTTTAATGTGGACATATCGAACCAACCTTCCTTCTCTTTGCGCTTCGCGATTTCTGCGCCGCAATCAGTGATGAGGCCGTCGATCAACGTGACGTGCGCACCAACTTCGCGGCATTCGACAACGTTCGCGCGCGGCGTGTCGCGCGGCATAAAGATGTGCGCTTCGAGCTCGGCGCGCGCCGCGTAGGCAGCCATCGCCCCGCCGGCGTTTCCAGCGCTCGGCACCGCCAGTTTTTTCGCGCCAAGATATTTCGCCATCGAAACAGCGACGCTCATCCCACGCGCTTTGAAGCTTTGGGTCGGATTGACCGACTCGTCTTTGACCCAAAGATCGACTTCCGTTTCGCCACCAAATCTTTTCGCGTTAAGAAGTGGCGTGCCCCCCTCGCCCAACGAAACCGGCTCGACGTTTTTTGGCAGCGGCAACAATTCACGCCAACGCCACAGCGACTTATCGCGCTGGTTTAAACTTGAATGCATTTTGCATTCAAGTTTCCGGACGCTTTCAAGGTCGTAGATTGCGAAAAGCGGTTTGCCGCAAGCGACGCACAGATTTTGGAGGCGCTTCCAATCGTGCCGCTTTCCACAGGCGGTACACCCAAGATGCGTTAGGAACACAGAACAATGAAGCGTAGATAAGGAGATTTTGAAAGGTGGATCGACCGCTCCGCGGGCGATGTCTTAACACTTCTCGGTGTCGCCAATGCTTTTGACATCGAGCTCGGAGAGCTCGATCCACCTCGCGCTTTGTGTTAATCCACCTGAAATGAGTTCGAACGTCTCTCACCGGCGGTGGTATCGGCCATCGCTGACCACCCAGATCGTGATCGGCCTGGTTGTCGGTGCGTTGATCGGTTGGCTGCGACCGGACTGGGGCAATAAAGTTTATTTTCTTCGCGACATCTTCATCAACCTGATCAAGTCGATCATCGCGCCGCTGGTCTTTTCAACGATCGTGGTCGGCATCGCCGGCGCGGGCGCGTTGAAAAAAGTCGGCCGGATCGGAATCAAAGCGCTCGTGTTCTTTGAGATTGTTACTACGGCTGCGCTTTTCATCGGACTGGCTGTTGTAAATCTCATCAAACCCGGAATCGGTGTCACGCTTGCGGCAAGCAATACCGACATCGTCAACAAGATCGGCCAAACACATGCCCAAAGCTTCACCGAGATCGTCGTGCATGTTTTTCCCTCGAGCATCATTGACGCGATGGTGCGCGGCGACGTGCTCCAGATCGTTGCCTTCAGCGTTTTGTTCGCGCTTGCCGTGTCCGCGGTCGGCGAAAGAGGCCAGCCGATCGTGCGTGCGATGGACAGTCTCGCGCAAATCATGTTCAAGTTCACAAACTACGTGATGATGTTTGCGCCCATCGGCGTCGGCGCGGCGATGGCTCACACGATTGGCACGCAAGGACCCGGCGTCCTCATCAATCTCGGCAAACTGATCGGTTCGCTTTATCTCGCACTGATCATCTTCGTGATCGTCGTTTTCGGAATCGTGATCCGGGTCGCGCGAGTGCCGCTCCGGCAATTTTTCCGGGCCGTGCGCGAACCGGCGGCATTGGGATTTGCTACTACGAGCAGTGAATCGGCGTTGCCGAAAGCAATGCAGGCGATGGAACGCTTCGGCGTGCCGCCGTCGATCGTCGGTTTCGTCATGCCGACTGGTTACTCATTCAATCTTACCGGCTCAATTTTGTACTTGGGAATGGCATCGGTGTTTGTCGCGCAAGCCGCCGAAACAACGATGGGCTGGCACATGAGTTTCGATCAGCAAATCATCATGATGCTGACGTTAATGCTGACTTCGAAAGGCGTGGCCGGCGTGCCACGAGCCGCGCTGGTGATTTTGCTCGGAGTTTTGAATTCGTTTGTTCCGGCGGGACTTGGCCCAATCGGTGTCGCCGTGATTTTCGGAGTGGACGAGTTGATGGACATGGGCAGGACCGCGGTAAACGTAATTGGCAATTGCCTGGCGACGGTTGTGGTCGCGCGCTGGGAAAAGGAGTTCGACGAAAATCGTGCGCGCGTTTTCGGAACGGCGCAGGAGTCGGAGTTGGACTTGAAATCGGGCGATGTCGCGTTCGCCGACGCAGTTCGCCAGGGTGACTGACTAAAATTCCGCGCTGCCCGGCGTTCGCGCGAACGGAATCACATCGCGAATGTTCGACACGCCGGTCACGAACATGAGCATTCGCTCGAAGCCCAGACCAAAACCGGCGTGCGGCACGGTGCCGTAACGGCGAAGATCGAGATACCATTTGTAATCGGCGGGATCCATTTTGTGGCGGCGCATATTTTCCTCGAGCACATCCAATCGTTCTTCGCGCTGGCTGCCGCCCACAATTTCGCCGATTCCCGGAACAAGCAAGTCCATCGCAGTCACCGTTTTGCCGTCGTCATTCAATCGCATGTAAAACGGCTTAATCTCCTTCGGGAAATTGAAAACCGTCACCGGACATTTGAAATGCTTCTCAGTAAGCCAGCGCTCGTGCTCGGATTGCAGATTCAATCCGTATTCGACCGGGAATTCAAACTTCTCGCCGCTCTTCTTCAACAGCTCGATCGCTTCCGTGTAAGTCGTACGCTGGAATGGACGCTCGAGCACAAAATCGAGCCGCGGAATCAACTCCTTGTCCACGAATTTGGCGAACAGCTCCATCTCGTCCCGGCAATTTTCGCGAATGTCGCGGACGAGATATTTCACAATCTCCTCCGCGAGATCCATATCGCCGTTCAGATCGCAAAACGCCATTTCCGGCTCAATCATCCAAAATTCGCTCGCGTGCCGCGACGTGTTCGAGTTTTCCGCACGAAACGTCGGCCCGAACGTGTAAACTTTCGACAACGCGCAGGCGAACGCTTCAGCCTCGAGCTGACCGCTCACCGTGAGATAAGTTTGGCGGGCAAAAAAATCCTTCGCATAATCGATCTCGCTGCCTTTCCGCGGCGGATTCTTGAGATCGATCGTCGAAACGCGAAACAATTCGCCCGCACCTTCGCAATCGCTACCGGTAATGATTGGTGTGTGAACGTAAACGAATCCGCGTTCCTGAAAAAATTTATGGATTGCGAAGGCGAGCCGGCTCCGAACGCGAAACACAGATCCAAACAAATTTGAACGCGGTCGCAGATGCGCGATTTCACGCAAGAATTCCGGAGTGTGTCCTTTTTTCTGAAGCGGATAGGAATCATCGGCCAGACCGACGATGTCGATCTTGTCGGAGACGAGCTCCCACTTTTGTCCCTTACCCTGAGATGCGACTAACCCGCCGCTGACGCGGACGGACGCGCCGGTTGTCAGCTTCTGGATATCGGCGTAATTCGACAGCGAACTGCGCGCGATAATCTGGAGATTTTTTAGGGACGACCCGTCGTTGAGCTCGATGAAGGAGAAATCTTTCGAATCACGGCGCGTTCGCACCCAGCCCTGGACTTGAACCGAGTCGATCGGGCTGCTGCTTTCGAGGGCAGCCTTGATAGAAGTCGGTTCGAGCATCATTTGACCGGGCAACTTTCAACGCTTTGCGCGCAGCGCGCAACGAATCGCCGAGGAAAATTCGGCGGCTAAACTTACATTTTCAATGCCTCGCGCAGATGAGGGACCAGTCGTTTGCTGAATTCAACCGAGTCGCCGGCAGTCAAATGCGACCATTCGGGACAATTGAATCCCGACAGCTCCGGAAAGTCCGAGTAATAGATTCCGGGCGCATGCGTCATTTGAAGCAGTGGATCCCAGCTCTGTTGGCGCGGCATAATTTTGTCCTCCAGCTCTTTCAACCCGCCGCTGTGGGGAAAGCGCACGAAAACAATCTTGCCGCCGCGGGCGCGAATTTTCTCGATTGCGGCGACCGTATCCGCAAAACGTTGCTGAATTCCCTCTTTGATCTTCGCCATAAAAACATCTGGTGGGATGTAACTCGGCGGTGGCGGTGGGGTGAACAGCGGTATCCAGATCTGTTGGATCCGTTTCGCCAATTCACTTCCTGGCTCGGCACATTTCTCCCACATCCGAGCGCGCCGCTCACGATCTTCGGTTTGAAAATACGGCGGAAAAGTTGGTGGAACGCGTGCACCAGGACGATTCGGAATTGGCAACTGGTTCAAAAGTCCTTCGAGGCTGAGATCGTCCGGTTTCAAAAACGCGACGTACTCTTCCAACCACATGCCGAGGTATTGGCTCACGCGTTGGGCGGGCGTTTGGTTATGAAATCGTTTGATGCCTTTTTCGGCACGCTCCATTGGCGGACTTCCAGGCGGCGCGAAGAACAAGTGCGGGACGACGCTGCAAATGATCGTACCGTGGAAATTTTTGTCTTCGGTAAGATCGGCCAGCGCCGGAAAAACGGTTGACCCGGCCATCGCCAATTGGATGGGCCGCTTCCCCAAACCTTTTTCGAATTCATCAAGATCGACATCGAACCAGGCGCGGGAGTCGCCGATTATTACGATCGATTCCGGCTGCACTCTTCGGCGGGCCATTGTCCAAAGGTCTTCGTTATCGTTGAAAGTTGGAGCGTACCCGAGTGACCGGGAATGCAATTCCCACCCAGCTGTCGCCGCGATGACGACAATCGTGACCACCACAGCGATTCCGCGCCACTGCGCCGGCGGAATCGGACGCTCGAATTCCAGAGGCGGACCGCCGTGGATTTGTTCTTCGCGCGAAGGTTTTCGGAAAAACAACCGCGGCAACCGAAGTCGCTGTTTAAAACTGGAAATAGATGAACGCATTACTGGTTCCTTGAGTGAATATAATCGCGAACGCCATGAACGACCCTATGGCAGTAATCGCCCAAGCCGGCAAACGCATCACCGTCGTCTCGAACGAGTCCTCGCGCATCGACCAGTGCAACGCAATCACGCCGAAGGTGACGATTCCAATTTGTAAAAGCTCGCGGGTGGTAAGAATTGCGTCACCGTTCGGATGTCCGCCGAACATGCCGGTCAACATTCGACTAGCGATGGTGAAGTCAGATGCGCGGAAAAATACCCAGGCGATGCAAACCGCGCCATAAGTTGCAAACCCGGCGAGAACGCGAACTGGTAACGTTCCCGCCCACGGCTTCTCCTCGAAAAAGATGCGCAATACGCGCTCGATCACTAAATAGGAGCCGTGCAACAAACCCCAGACGACAAACGTCCAGGCCGCGCCGTGCCAGAGCCCGCCCAGAAACATGACAATAACAAGATTGAGCGCCATGCGGAAAGGGCGGACCTGATTGCCCCCGAGCGGAATGTAAAGGTAATCGCGGAGGAATGTTGAAAGCGAAATGTGCCACCGTCGCCAGAAATCGGAGAACCCGATTGCAGCGTAGGGAAAACGAAAATTGTCCTTGAGATGAAAACCGAGCGTCAGCGCCGCGCCGATTGCACAGATCGAGTAACCGGCGAAATCGAAAAAGATCTGCCCGGCAAACGCGAGCACGCCGGCCCAGGAATCGAGTGCGACAAGTGGCCCGGGATATCCGAAAATCCGATCGGCCGATCCTGAAAGCAATGTGTCGGCGAGCACAATCTTTTCGAACAAGCCCAGCGTCATGAGCGCCAGGCCCCAAAGAAACTGGTTCGTCTTGAGGCGCGGTGGGTGAGCGAGCTGGGGGAGAAAATCGCCCGCGCGGACTATTGGTCCTGCCACGAGCTGCGGGAAAAATGAAACTGCGAGAATAAAATCGCGCAGGGATCGCGTCGGCTGCAACACGCCCCGATAAATGTCGAGCGTGTAGGAAAGAGAATGAAAAGTGTAAAACGAAATGCCGACCGGCAGCAGAATGTCCAGATGCGGCGGCTGATAAATGATCCCGACCCGCGTGAGCAGCCATTGGAAATTTTGCAGCAGAAAATTTCCGTACTTGAAAAAGCCGAGCATGCTCAGGTTCATGCAAACGCTCGCGACCAACCATCGCTTCTTGCCCGATTGATTTTGGGCGTTGGCGATTTGCCGCCCGAGCCAGAAATCCATTGCGGTGGTGGAGAAAAGGAGCGCCGCGAACGGCGGGTTCCAAGCTCCGTAAAAAATGTAGCTGGCGACGACGAGCAGGTTCTTCCGCAACTCCCAACCGCGAAAGCTCCAGTAGAGCGTCGTGACGACCACGTAAAAAACGACAAAGGTGAGCGAGTTGAAAAGCATTGGCGAAAGTTTCTAATTACGCTGCCGAAGGAAGCAGCCAATTCACGCCAGCCATATTGCAGGAAATTTCTAGATGTTGTTTTTGAGTCTGGCAAGATCGACCTCGTGCTAGTCGAAAGTTTTTAGCGATAATGGACGCCTTGGCCACCGCTACCTGCTCCTTCGACTTCGGTTGCCCGAAAATAGCCCAGCGCTTCAGCGCTGGGATCTCAATTCATTCAACAATCAAGTCCGTCGAGGACGACAGAATCTTTCTTCCGTCCCTGGCGGGACTTGGCCTTTGGTTACCCTCGGATCCCAGCCTTGAAAGGCTAGGCTATTTTCATCACAGGTTGTGAAACCATTTTTCGTTCTGCGTCCTGCCTTTCGCCAAGCCTACGGTGCGACAAACGTCTCTTAAGATCGAAAATCGAAAACAGCTGTGAAGCTTTTCTTCCTACTTGCCCCCGGCGCAGGGGCACCGTCCTCACATCCGTGGATGCAGCGATGGAAAAAACGTCTCGAAGAAATCGGCCCGGTTGAAACATTCGACTACGATTACATGCGCGAGGGCCGGAAGCGCCCTGATCGTTTACCTCAATTAATTCAAGCGCATCGCGCTGCGCTCGCGGAAGCGCGCAAAAAATTTCACGGGCCGATTTTTCTAATCGGCAAGAGCATGGGCGGCCGAGTCGGGTGCCACGTGTCGCTCGAAGCGAAAGTCAGCGGCGTCATTTGTCTAGGTTATCCGCTCTGCGCAATGGGCGAGCGCACGAAATTGCGAGACGAAGTTCTGCTCGCGTTGCGAGCGCCGGCCCTTTTCGTTCAGGGAACACGCGACACACTTTGCCCGCTCGATTTGCTCGAATCCGTCCGCATCAAAATGACAGCGCCCAATTTTCTCCACGCGGTAGAAGGTGGCGATCATTCCCTGCTCGTTCGAAAAAAGGACCTCGGAGATGAAACGCAGGAAGATGTCGATCAAAGAATCCTGCGCCAGATCCGAGATTTTGCCGGGCAAGTCAGCGAAAATGCGAACCCAATCACTTAAACGCTGTATAGGTATAACTGTTGAACGTCCAGGAACCGTTAACCTGCGAATAAAGCCTGACGTAAATCGTTCGGCCATCAGTTGGGATATTTGATACCGTCTGCGAAAGAGCGTGCAAAAGGGATGACGCATAGATATCCGCTGCCCCGGGCGAGCTGCCCACAGTTAATCCATAGGCCGTCGCGTTGCCGGCAGCCCATTCGAAGGTCACTGTTGACGAAGTAAACGTTGATCCTGGCGAAGGACTTATCATTACGGCAGGGCCAGAACCTGGAGTAGGAGTAGGCGTTAGAGTTGGTGTCGGCGTAGGGCTGGCTACGGGTGTGGGTGTGGGGGTAGGACTCGGTGCCGCAGTAGGAGTAGGGGTCGGGGTTGGACTCGGAGCAACGGTTGCAGTTGGAGTAGGAGTAGGACTGCTTATCGGTGTTGGAGTAGGAGTAGGAGTTGATGTGGGTGTCGGTGTCGGAGAGGCCGCCCCGTTAGAGGCGTGATAAGTGTAAAGCGTACTTACCCAGGAGTTGTTTACCTGGGAGTAAAGCGTCGCGTAAACAGTGCGGCCATCGGTGGGAATGTTGGTCACGGTCACCGAAAGCTGGTGGAGGGTGCCGGAGTTGTAGATATCGATGGTTCTTGGCGAACTACCCAATGTTAAAGCGTAAGCGGTGGCGCTGCCGGCGGTCCATTGGAAGGTAACGGTCGACGAGCTAAAGGTTGATCCTGGCGCTGGACTAACCATGACAGCGGGACTCGATCCCGGCGTGGCTGTTGGAGTGGGGGTAGGTGTTGGTTGCGGGGTCGCGGTGGGTGTTGGAGTAGGAGTTGGTGTAGGACTGGGGTGAGGCGTGGGGGTAGGTGTCGGAGTAGCTACCGGCGTCGCAGTTGGCGTAGGCGTCGGAGTTGGATTACCAGTCGACGGAGCAACACGAACGTAATAAATGTCCTCCTCCTGGTTAAAAGTAGCGGAGTAGGCGACATTTCCTCCGGTATTGTCGGACACAATCGTAATGTAATCGCCCATTTTGTCCTGATTAGGGTAACCGAGGAATGGATTGAATGGCTGGCTCACTGCCACATTGGGTGACCAGGTGTTACCACCGTCTGTGCTATACGAATAAAACAGCTGCGAATCCGTATTATTCGAAGCATTTCGGCTGTCCAGCCAGACGACGTCGATGCGTCCATTTGGAGCCACGGAAAGAGTGCCGAACCAATGCCATTTGGCTTGATTCACAGAATCATCATTAATCCGACGGAGCGAGGAGAAGGTTTGGCCGCCATCGCTGCTTCGGACAAACATGACATCCGCACCGTTGCCTGCACTGAAGGGTCGGACACTGGCCAGCATATAGATATTGTTGTTCGTGGTGGTGCCGGAACGATCTATGGCCAGGAAGACCTGGCCAGTAAGTCCCGCAGGATTGATCAGGTCGCCAGTACTTATGTTACCGCCAAGATTGACCGCTGTGCTTTGATCGAAAGTCGGAATAACCGCGCCATTCTTGGCGCTGGTTGACCGAATGCACCAGATCTGGCCGGTATTGAGATTCACTCCGCCCAAGAAAAGGTTGCCGTTCGAGTCGACATCGAGCGTTCCCCACGCGGGCGAGTGAGGAATGTTAATTGGATTTAGCCAGCTAACGCCGCCATCTGTCGACCGGGTAAACTGTCTCCCACCATAATTATTACCGCTGGTGCTCCAGGTCTGATACTCAAAGCCATGTCCGCTGCTGCCAGTGTTGTCGATCGTGAACCATTCTTTATCGCCACCGTCAGCCGGCGAAATGTCCGTCCAAGTCTGTCCGCCATCTAGAGAACGCCACATGTTGTCGAAGAACGAGTTCAGCAAGCTGAGGTAGAAGAATCGGCCCGTTGCGTCAGAGTTGAGCACAGGATCGCTGCGGAAAACGTTGTTCTCCAAAACCCCGGGAAATGTCCAGGACGTTCCGCCGTCAATCGTATAAGCCCAGCCTGCTTGCCTGAAATTCGAGCTAACAGCGTCAAACTGACGCCAGCCGATCGTCATCTTCATCGGGTTGGTAGGATCAACACAGATTGAAGGCTCGTTTGCCGCGTCCCCTACGATGTTTTGTCCGCCGGAATTTACATTCACCTGGTAGCTGGTGAAGCTTCCGAATTGCGAAATCATCCGGGGCGAAAACTGGTTCGGCCGTAACAGCGCTGGCACGTTGTCGTACTTTTCCAGCGGTTCAGCCGGAAGTGGCTTCGTCGGTGGCGCCGCCTGAAGTGGCGCGGAAAGAGCCGCCGACGCAACGATCACCCAGACCAAAAATCTGTTTTTCGGGATTGTGAAGCTGGGCAGGCCGCAACCCGCTTGGGAACGTCGATCAAAGAGCGTCAAACATAAAATCCCTCCGCGAGATTTAGCTAAAAGTCAATTCGAGATCGCAACGACTGGCGTAATAGTCGCACTTTTTTACCAAACTAAGATGACCGCCAAATCAGCTTAGCGGCAACCAGTTGCCGGGTTGCGGGGCCGGTTTGGTGCCATTGAGCGAAAGGTACGTGTACTCCTGAAGCAAACGTTCGTAATCGGAGAAAAGTTTCATTGCGTCACTCGGCTTCAGAAAGTCCGTTTTGATAGCGGCATCGACTTGCGCCTTAAGCAATTGCATGAGTTGGACCTTGTCCCATTGCGTCATCGCCAGGACTTCGCCGATGGTGCTGCCTTCGATCACTTCCTCGATGTACCAACCGCTTTCTTCGTCGGGATCGAGAAACACGTGAACTTCGGTGACGCGACCGAAGAGATTGTGCAGGTCGCCCATGATGTCCTGGTAGGCGCCCACCATGAAGACGCCGAGATAATAAATTTCGCCGGGAATAACGCGATGCAGCGGAAGTGTGTCGCGTACGTCCTGAAGATCGGTGAATTTGGAAACTTTGCCGTCCGAATCGCAGGTGATGTCGACGATGGTGCCGTGTCGATCCGGCGGAGTGGTAAGACGATGGATCGGCATGATCGGAAAGAGTTGGCCGAGCGCCCAATGATCGAGCAGCGATTGGAACACGGAGAAATTGCAGATGTATTGATCGGCCAGCGATGTCTCCAGTTCCTTCACTTCGTCGGGCACGTAACGCAGACCGCGATGCATGTTCACGATCTGTTGGGCCAACTGCCAGTAAACGGTGTCGATCTTCGCCTTCGATTCGAGATCGAGCAGCCCAAGATTGAAAGTTTCCTGCGATTCTTCCTTAATCTGCTGAATGTCGTGCAAGCTCTCCATCCGATTGCCGCGTTTCAATCGCTGCTTTACGTCGAGGATGTCGCCTACGAGCTTGTGATCCTTTTCGCCGGCTTCGATTCGCAACTTCGGCGCTGTCTTCTCGATTGAGCTGAACGCTTCCATCACGAGCACCGAATGGTGCGCGACCACCGCCCGTCCACCTTCGCTCACGATCGAGGGATGCGGAACATTTTCCGAATCGCACACATCCATGATGTTCCAGACGACGTCGTTGGCGTATTCCTCAAGCGAGTAGTTGGCGGAGCTGTCGAAATCGCTGCGCGAGCCGTCGTAATCGACGCCCAGACCGCCGCCGACGTCGAGATAACCCAGCTCGTGGCCAAGTTTGGCCATCTTCGCGTAATAGCGCGCCGCTTCGCGCACAGCGCGTTTGATCGTCGAAATGTCGGGCACCTGCGAGCCGACATGAAAATGAATCAACTTGAGAGCATGGGAGAGTCCGGCGGCCTTCAACATTTGACTCGCAGCGATGAGACCCGTCGTGTCGAGACCAAACTTCGCGTTCTCACCGGCGCTGGGCGACCATTTGCCCGAACCTTTGCTGTGCAGGCGAACCCGAATGCCGATGACCGGCTCGACGCCAACCTCCTTCGAAGCGCGAATCGTTGCCTCGAGCTCCTCGATTTTCTCAACGACGATGACCACCAGCTTGCCGAGTTTGCGGCCGAGGAGCGCGATCCGGATAAACGCCGGATCTTTGTAGCCGTTGCAGACGATCAGGCTCTCCGGGTCCTTGTGCATCGCCAGCGCCGCAACCAATTCGGGTTTGCTGCCGGCTTCCAAACCGAAATGAAACTGCTGGCCGGCGTCGACGATCTCCTCGATCACCTCGCGCAGCTGATTCACCTTGATCGGAAAAACGCCGCGGTAAGCTCCGCGATAACCGAACTCGGTGATCGCGTCTTGAAACACGCGGTTCACTGATTCCACCCGGTGACGAAGCAGATCCTGGAAGCGGATCACGAGCGGGAAACTCAATCCCCTCGCGCAGGCTTCGTTTACGACTTCAAGAATGTTGATGCTGCCGCCGTTTTCCTGAAGCGGTTTGGCTACAACGTTGCCTTCGGAATTGACTGTGAAATATCCCCCGCCCCAGGCATCCACATTGTAAGTCGCGATCGCTGCGTCAATGTCCCACTCGTTCTTCATTTTTCTCGCGCGACGGAATCAGAGGTAATGCGCATAATCAATCACCGCGGCCAACATTCAAGCCTGCGTGATAAAAATCTTTGTCCGGCGTTATCGCGCGATCCAGCCTCCCTTGTTTTTCCTCTCCGTGCGGATAACGTTCGCCGGGATGAATAAAACGGTGATCGAGGTGCAAGTGCGCGCGGTGTTGCCGACGAGCGGCGGTTGCGCGGTTTTCATTGGGAACAACGACAAGGTCTTCATCATTTACGTCGATCAAACCGTTGGCAGCGCGATTACCATGTTTATGCGCGACATCACCAAGGAGCGGCCGTTGACGCACGACTTGATGGCGCATCTCATGACCGCGCTCGGCGCGAAAGTTGAGCGGGTGATCATCAACGACCTGAAAAACGCGACCTATTATGCCCGGGCGATCATTCGCGCGGAAAACGAGCTGCAGCAGAAGAAAATCGTCGAGCTCGACGCCCGGCCGAGTGACTGCATTGCGCTCGCTACTCAGCAAAAGGCGCCAATTTACGTGAGCCAGGAAGTTTGGGACGAAGTCGACGATATGACCGACGTCCTCCGAAAGATGGAGGAAGAAGGCCTCAAGCCCGATCCGGAGACGGAATCGGACGAATAAGGTGGATCGAGCGCTCCGCGCTCGATGTTATTCTTCGCGGCGAAGCCGCATCTTTTTAGCATCGCCCGCGGAGCGGTCGATCCACCTTCGCGCGAAATCGCGCGTCAGAAATTCAGCTTAACGGTGCCTTCGTGTTGCTCACTTGGGCAGGGGGCGTTCAACGGAACGTCGGTTTGCGCCGCGCTCGCCTGCACCAGGTTATTGTCGGTCAGGTATTTCTCGACTTCCTCGCCGCTGACATCGGGCAGCATGTGACCGTTGATTTCAACGCAGGGCGAAAGCGGCTGGCCGCTTTTCGTTTCCATCTCCCAGCGAAAGGCGGGATTCTGAATGATGTCCTTCTCGGTGTACGGCAAATTGTATTTGGCCAGGGCAGCGCGAACTCCGGCGCTCCAGCCGCATTGGGTTTTCAGGTAAGCAGTGATTTGGGGCGTTTCCATTATAGCTAAAGCTAACACATTGGCGCCGAATTTCAGGGCCGGACTTGGCCGGAGGCGGTTTTTGCCGAATTAGAGATCGACAAGCGATCAGCGATTGCTTAAGAGCCCTGCCGGGAGCTCCATTCCCTGAGGCCGTGTTTTTGACGGAGCTCCCGGCGCCCTGAAATTAGATTTTGTGTCGCAAAGGCTTTAGCGACTGAGTCAACTTTTGTAGCCCAAGTTCGAGCCGGGTCTTGACCGTCCCGAGAGGTGCGCGCGTTACCGCGGCGATCTCGCGATGGCTCATTCCGGCAAAAAATGCCAGCTCGAGCGCTTCGCGTTGCTGATGCGGCAACACGTTCAGTCGCCGATGCAGAAAGTGCCGCAAATCGGCCCGCGAGATTTCGTCATTTGACGCATGGTTTTCCGTCGATGCCGGCTGTTCGTTCAACTGTTGCTGGTAACGTTCCTTGGCGCGGCAGTACGCCTGCTTACGGCGGAGCCGATCAATCGCGCGGCGGCGCGCAAGCGTTACGACCCAACCAAGTAATTTGCCCGCTTTTGGCGAGTAGTGATCGGCTTCGTGCCAGATCTGCAAGAGAATATCCTGCAACACGTCGTCGGCATCGCCTTCTTCGTGCACGACATTGCCGATCACCGATTTCAACCGGCCACCATGACGTGAATAGAACTCCGTCAACGCCTCCGGACGCTGCGCGGTAATCGCTTCCATCAGTGCTTCGTCCGAAATCGAGGAGCCTGTCGTGTACTGCAAGGTTGGATTAAACATAAATTTTTCCCTACGAGTCGTTTTCGTTTCGTCTCATCACGTTCATTTTCACAACTCAACAACGATGGGGACTTAGCGCGCAATCCGCAATCGGGACACACACCGGTTGAGTGATAGGTCAAACCCTTAGACGAGTAGGACTTGGAAATTACGGCAATGACGGAATGGGGGTTTTGATCCGCGCTCCGATCGCCGAAATTGTATCGCGAACTTGCGCCCGCCTTCGCCAAGGCTTCGGCGTGGCTTCACGCAGCGGCTCGCCGAAAATGACTGGCCAACTTTCGCAACCGCGCGGTGAACTTTTCCCGAGACACGACGATTGTTTTCGTTCGCGGCGATGATCCTTCCTGTTCGAGGATCGATATCTTGGCGAGGACTTGATCGGTCGGCAGTACCCAGTCCATCGGGATCGAGTGACAACGCTCCGTCGGGCAAATCAATCGCAACGGCCCAGTGCCGCGCGTGCCGCCCACTACCTGAATGCCGTGGCCATTAAGAATGTGGCCGCAAGCGAGACAGTAACGCTTCTCCTCGAGGGACTGCCATTTTCGAAAGCGATCGAGTCGTTGCAGAATCTCGAGTTTTTCGGAGTCGGACAGTTCGATGGGAGAAAGTAGCAGGGACATGGCGGGGATGATGACCCGATCCGGCTTTCGCGCGCAATCAGATGAACGGTAGACCGCAATATAGGTGAAAACCTGACACGAAGTTGCCCGTAAAAGACACATCCAACCTTGGCGATCTCCGCGATCTGAGGTTGGGTGAAGACAATCAACGGGCTCAAACGGAACGGCGATTTCCTGGGTAATCCAACACTCGCCGCAATGGAAAGCATGGAGCGCTATTGCGCCGCCCACCCGGGCAGCGCGTCTGCTGCGCGCCGGCCACAGTTGGTGTTTCGCGGGCAGCTCTGGATCGCTGTTCTCGGCCCGAACGTTGAGGAAGGTATTGTTGGAATCGGCCAAACCGTCGAGGCTGCCCTGCGCTCATTTGACGCCCAATATCTTGCTGGTTTGCGTCCGCCGGCGGACGGATTTCGGCGCGGCATCTATCTCTCAAGAGTCCGCGCTGCCTAAATAAGAATTTGATCGACGTCCGACCGCCGTATTGGTTGCTGTAAAAGCCGACCGTCGACACCGAACCCGAGTTTTCCCGGCGCACGGATCGGCCGTTCTTCTAATAAGATACACCGAGTCATTCGGACCCCGGGGAAAGCGCAAAGCGTGGCAAGGAACAATGCGGGGTCAATCCGAGACCGGCGTTCGTCCCGACCCAGATGGCGGTGGATTACCGAAGATGATGGAAAATGGATGCTGGTCTCCGCGGTCTTGCCTGACGAAAAACGCCCGGCGTCGAGCACGCGGCCGCCTGAAGTAACGTAGCTGACCGACTTGCCGAACTTATATTTGACCCTCGAAGCTAACGCACTCTTACTTCGCTTTTGAGGACGCTGACGTCCTTTGAAAATGCAGGCGGATTGAGGTGGATGTTCGGCTTCGTCCGGGAAACGGAACGGCTGCCCAGCGCTTGGTAAGCGAAAATATAGCGTGGCAGCACGCGCGCGAACTTCGCTTAACATTGGCATCGGCCGATTCTGCCCCGTCGTATTCCTGACGGTGATTCTTTTGCTTTGCTCCTGCGATTCGAACTTCTTCGACCGTGAGTCCAAGGAGATTGCTGGCGGCTACCATTTGAAACGAGCCGACAATCCCAACCAATTTGTTCTAACCATTCCGAATGAGAGCGGCGGTCTCATTATAGATGAGATCGGTTGGCGCGAACCGCTCATCATCGCGAGAGCGTCCGGCTCCCAATATTGGGACGTTATCGATACCGCGCGCACTCAACACATTCGCGTGAGCGACTCGCAGCTCAAATCAGATCCGATTTATCAGTCCATCCAAATAAAGCCTACGGAAGCAGCGTGGAAAGACCTCAACCGCCACAAGCGGCTCTGGTAGTCAGCTAGACCGCGCGGCCAACAGACACACAGGGGTGGGCACAATCTTGGATTCGGCGATAGGAAAATCCTTCGCCCGCGAAAAGCCCTTAACCGCGGTTACTAGCTGCGCCGCTTTCGCGACGGCTTTGCGCCCTCGCTCTCGAGGTGGGCATCGCTGCTTACCTGGCCCTCGCTGTCGAGCATCAATACCCTTTTCGCGCCCCGGGCCGGAACTTTCGCTTTCTCGAAAATCGCGCACAAGCCGACATCGTAAAACGTCACCGCGAGTTCATGCTGCCTGGCAAAGCGCTTGATCTGTTGCATTCGCTTGGCTGCGCTCATACTCTTAGGCCACACTCGCCCGAGGTGCGAATTGTAAACGGCGCAGATCTCCTGTTTCTCCAGTTCAGTTTCAATCAGCTTTGCAAGCTTGCGCATAGGGGACCGCCACCTCTCATGTACACCAGTTCCATTTACTCAACTAATCAGTTCATGTCTAAGGTTTAAAGACTTGCCGAAGCAGCCTCGCGAATGGGCAAACTCAGACGTCGCGGCAAACGCTTTTATTCGATGAATCGGCTTCCGTTTCAAAAGCAGCATCGGCAGTCTTTTACCTTTCGAGGGGAGTCTTTTACGAGTAAGATCAGCTTCGGGCGATTTGTTCCAGGTTATGAACAAAACGAAAATTACGGCTGGCAAAAAGCCTAAAGGGCAACGAAACGGAATCCATAACACAGGGGGCAACGGTTCGAACGGCGCAAATGCAAGTAATCGAAGCGCCAGGCGTCGCCTTAAAAATAGTTTACCGCGACCCAGGGAGATCAGAGATCTCAAACGCAGCGAGGAAGCGGCTCGCGTAGCGGAGCAGAAATTTCGCGAAATGATCAATGCGCTGCCGGCGGCGGTTTATACCACCGATGCCCAAGGGCGGCTGACCCATTTTAATCAGGCCTGCATCGAGTTGTCTGGGCGCGTTCCGAAACTCGGAAGCGACAAGTGGTGCGTGACTTGGAAACTCTATTACCCGGACGGCCGTCGCATGCCACACCAGGAATGCCCGATGGCGATCGCGATCAAAACAGGTCGAGTCATTCGAGGCGCAGAGGCAATCGCGGAACGCCCGGATGGTTCACGAATTTGCTTCGTCCCTTATCCAACGCCGCTGCGCGACGCTACGGGCCGAATTGTCGGCGGTGTCAACATGTTGATCGACATCACCGAACGGAAGCGCGCCGAAGCTGCGGCGCTGCGACTGGCTGCAGTCGTTCAATCCTCGCATGACGCGATTGCCGCGAAAGATCTCAACGGCGTTGTCACCGATTGGAACCAGAGCGCGGAACGCATTTTTGGTTACAAAGCGAAGGAGATTATCGGCAAATCGATACTCATGCTGATTCCACCGGAGCGCCAAAGTGAGGAGAACGAGATTCTCAGGAAGATTCGCAGCGGACAGTCGATCGACCACTATGAGACAATTCGTTCTCGTAAGGATGGCACGTTGCTAGATGTCGCTCTGACCATTTCACCAATCAAAGACCGCGACGGCAAAATTGTTGGCGTCTCAAAAATCGCGCGAGACATTACCAAACAAAAGAAAACTGAGCGGCGTTTGACCGACCAGGCGCGCCTGCTGGATCTAACGAATGAAGCGATTCTGATCCGCGACCACGAAGACCGCGTTACCTACTGGAATCGCGGCGCGCAAGAGATCTATGGCTATTCAGCGGCAGAAGCTTTTGGACAGGTCACTCACAAATTGCTACGGACCGAACATTCCGAATCCCTCCGGCAAGTCTTCAAAAAACTTGAGCGCGATAATCGCTGGAGCGGAGAACTCATTCACAGGCGCAAGGACGGCACGAAAATTTTTGTGATGAGTCATTGGGTGGTCGATCGCGATGAACGCGGTAAGCGTTCCTTTGTTCTGGAAACGAATACGGACATTACTGCGCGCAAGCAAGCCGAGCTTGGACTGCAAAGATCGAAACAGATGCTGGAAAAAGTTGTCCACCAGCGGACCCGCGCGTTACGCGAGGCCAATGCCGAGCTCGAGACGGAAATCAGCCGCCGCAAAGGTCTCGAAGGTCAGATTCTGGAAATCAGCGACCGGGAGCAGGAACGGCTCGGTCAGGAATTGCACGACGGTCTTTGCCAACAGCTGACCGCCGTCGCATTCATGGCCCGGGCGACAGCGCTTCGGTTAAACGATCACCGGGTGGCCGATCCTGCGGAATTGGAGAAGATTGCCCGGCTCATCAACAATTCGGTGATGGACGCGCGCAACATCGCGCACGATTTGCACAAGGAGCAAATTGACGCGGCCGGATTCGAAGACGCACTCCGTGATCTGGCCGAGCGAAAAATCTGGAAGACGCCGTGTCGATTCCGCTCTGACGGCGAGCTGGAGCTGGAGGATGACCGGGTTGCCGGGGAGATCTTTCGAATTCTGCGCGAAGGCGTGATCAACGCCAACAAACACGCGCGCGCGACAGAAATTATTCTGGAAGCATGCCGAAGAAAACGCGAATTCGTTTTTAGCGTCACTGACAACGGAATTGGTTTCAATGGAAAGGCCGCGAACGGCAGCGGCGGTCTCGGTATCCACATCATGCAATATCGGGCGCAATCGATCGGGGCCCGCGTGGAATTGGAATCTCCGCGACGTGGCGGGACGCGTCTCGCCCTTTATCTGCCATTGGCAAAATGAAAACCGCAGTCGCCACAAAGGAAAAACCGAAGCCGACATCGTCCAAGGCCAAGCGCATCGTCATCGTCGACGATCATCCGCTGTTTCGAAAAGGGCTCGAGCAGTTGATCAACAGTTCGAACGACGTCTTCGCCATTTGCGGCGAAGCCGGCGATGCAGCCGAGGGCATGGCTCGGATCCGGCAACTGAAACCCGACCTGGTCATTGTCGATCTGAGTCTTCCTGGCGCCAACGGCATAGAGTTGATCAAGAACATTCGGGCGGAGTTCGAGAAGCTGCCGGTGTTGATTTTGTCGATGCACGACGAATCGCTCTACGCGTTGCGCGCGCTTCGGGCCGGCGCGCAAGGCTACGTCATGAAACAGGAAGCACTCGAAAATGTCATCGGCGCGATCCGCGAAGTGCTGGCCGGCCGGCCATATTTGAGCAGCCAGATGTCCGCGAAATTGATTACCAACTTTGCCAGCGGGAGCACTCAAACTAATCCGACGGACAAGCTAAGCGATCGCGAGCTGGAAATTCTGGAATTGATCGGAAAGGGCCGCGATGTGCATGAGATCTCGGACGCATTGCACATCAGCAGGAAAACCGTTGAGACCCATCGTGCACATATCAAGGAGAAATTGAACCTGAAAAACGCGCGTGAAGTTAACCGGTTCGCCGCACAGTGGGTCGAAGGCCAGACGGGATAAAAGTACGCTTCTAATGTCTGATACTAAAAAGCGTGTCTTTCTGGTCGATGACCACCCCGTTCTGCGCAAAGGCCTGGTCCGTCTCATCGATTCGAAACCGGGGTTTGTGGTTTGCGGTGAAGCCAGCACCGCGGTCGATGCAATGGCTGCGATCCGCGAACTTGAGCCGCACCTCGTAGTCGCCGACATCGGACTGCCCGGCGCGAGCGGGATCGAATTAACAAAAACAATACGGAGCGAGTTTCCAAGTATTCCGGTCCTGATTCTTTCGATGCACGAAGAGGCATTGTACGCGACCCGCGCACTACGAGCCGGAGCGACTGGTTACATCGCCAAACAGGATGCCATCGATAACATTGTGACGGCACTCCAGCACACCCTGGACGGACAACGCTACCTCAGCCCCGGCATTGCCGCGCAATTGCAACAAAACAGCGCGGACGATCAACTGGTTTCAAGTCATGACCTGGTCAATCTGCTCACGGATCGCGAGCTGGAAATTTTCGAACTGATCGGAAAGGGGCGTGACGTTCGCGAAATCTCCAAAGCGTTGAATGTGAGTCCAAAGACAGTCGAAACTCATCGCACCAATATCAAAGAAAAATTGAAACTGAAGAACTCACGACAGGTGGCCAGGGTTGCGCTTCAGTGGTTCACTCAACATCCGAGTTAGAAACATTGCCGCGAGCTTGGTGTATTTCTCGCATCCAATCGGTCTTCGGAAACCGAACAACAACACGGAGCAGCCCAGATATGTTCGGGGCTGTTTTGTCTTTTGTGGACCACTCTCCAAAAAACTATTGCGCAATTCGTTAGCGAGGTAGAAGCTCGGCTCCAATGAGGACGAGCAGGATGACGCGGGCTTCTGTCGCGATCCTCGCTTCCGCGGCTTTTCTTTGGGCGCTAGCGCTCAGCGCGTCGCCGCAATTGCACGAACGCGTTCATTCCGATGCCAATCGCGCCGGGCACACTTGCGCGGTGACAATGATCGCTTCGGGCAATCTAAATGACTCCCCGCCCGCGGCATTGATCATCACGCCTGCGCCAGTCGTAGAACTCAAAATTCCAGAACTGAAGCCGCAGCGGGTTGAGTCGTTATTTCTGCTCGGCGCTGTGTTCGAGCACGCGCCGCCGGCTTAGACCGCGCACAAATTAGCCGCGTTTCGTCGCGGGTAACTCGCTAGGGCGTTCGCCGATTCGCGGTTTGCATTTGTGCAGATGCGCCCCTTTCGACTGGCATTCGAGTAAATCCGAACGCCACAACCAATCACCAAAACTTTGAAAACTAGATCGACAAACAACTTTCATGAAAAAATTTCCTATCGCATTTGGTGCGATCCTCTTCATTACCAGGATCGTCACCGCACAGGAGGCCGTTTCGAAACCTGCGGCCTCGCCAGCTTCGACTTCGCCAACAACTACCGCAGCTTCACCGACGGCGTCGCCATCAACTTCGCCATCGCCGGCAACGGATACTGCCAATCAAGTTACCGTCACTAGCCAGGAACTCGACATTTCGCGGGAAGCGATCGTGCCGAGTCTCGGCGCAACGCGTTACACCATCGGTCCGGACCGCCTCGATTCGCAGGCGCAAGGCGAGAACGCGCCGTTTAACCAAACGATTTTGCGTTTTCCCGGCGTGGCGCAGGATTCATTCGGCCAGCTTCACGTGCGCGGCGAGCACGCGAACTTGCAGTACCGAATCGACGATGTGCTTCTGCCGGAGAGTATTCCCGGCTTCGGGCCGGAACTGGCCACGCGCTTTGCCGATAACATTTCGCTCATGACGGGTGCGCTGCCGGCCCAGTTCGGCTTTCGCGAAACGGGCGTCATCGACATTCACACTAAGACCGGCGCCGGTTTCACCGGCAGCGAAGCTTCCATCTATGTCGGAAGTTTCGACACCTTCCAGGAAAGCCTGGAGCGCGGGGGCGTGACTGGAAAGCTCAGTTATTACGTCACGCAGAGTTATTTGCACAACGGGATCGGCATCGAAAATCCCACGTCCAGCAATAGCCCGATCCATGACGACACCGATCAATGGAAACAATTCGCTTACTTGTCTTATATCGTCGACGACACCAGCCGGTACACCTTGCTGGCCGGGGACAATCACAACGACTTTCAAATTCCGAACAATCCCGGACAAATGCCGATCTTCAACGACATGGGCAGGACCCATTTCAATTCGGCGAAGCTCGA
>DATMOU010000024.1:0-26376 GCA_035568035.1 Chthoniobacterales bacterium
AGCTTTCGTCATCAAGAACGGCGCGGTGAGATTCACCTCGATCGCTCTGCGCCATTCTTCGGCGGTGAGATCGGGGAAGCGTGTCGAGAGCGGAAGAGCGGCATTGTTGACGAGGATGTCAATCCGCCCGAAGCGTTCGACCGTGCGCCGCGCGATCTCGTCGGGGACACCGTCCGCCGCGACGTCGCCCGGCACGGCGAAGGCGCGCTCGCCGATTTCCTTAGCCAGCGCCTCGGAGCGTTCGCGGTTGCGGACGTTGACCGCGACCGAGGCGCCGCGCTGGTGCAGGCGCTCTGCGGCGGCCCGTCCGAGGCCGCGCCACGCGCCGGTGACTACGGCAACGCGACCCGCAAAATCAACGCTAGAGTGCTGAGTTGGCTGCATCGTCTTGTTAGGCCTTGGGTTTCGCGTCAGCCCTTTCATCCGCTCAATCGATAACCCATCGTTATAATGCTAAAATAGATTAGCATCGCCGCGAGTAACGACACGTTGAGCCAGCGCCACCTGGCGAACATCATCACAACATAGGGACCGAGAAAGACCAGAGGTCTCAACATCTGCCAGCGCCAGTGAAACGCCTGTTCGCCCGTCCAATTGTAGACAGTGAAGAATACGAGCCCGATGGCCAACGCACCGAACGAGACCCGGCGCGCGCGGTCATAGTAGGCGTACATGTTGACTTCGCCCGCTCCCTCCCTTACCTCGGGTAAGCACACTGCCGCGGCGATATAAAGGACGAGCAGGTTGAGCGAGCGCAGCAGGATGCGTCCATAGATGATTGTGGTCACGCCGCGTCCGTTCCACTCATTCAGCCAGACGAATACCACGATCAGGAGCACGAGCGTCGCTTGCATCAGAGGCTCCAGCGCCCAACGCACTCGCCGTCCCGCCAGGACCAGCCGGTATAAGGATGACGCCATGTGTGTCAGCGCCAGGCCCAGAATCAACGCCGACAGAGTAAACGTCAGTTCGAACAGAGTCATGTCGTGCTACGCCTAACGAGAAAGAGATAAGCCACAGAAGGCGGTGATGCGATCTGTTTTCATTTCAGCCTTCATAATTGAAATTCCTTCGCTACCCAGCTCAGTCACCCTTCCCTCAGGGCTTTACCTTCTATGTCGCTCATCACGATTCGCTCCATTCATCCTTCAAACTTGCTGCGCAGCCGATGGCGAGTTCGCTCTAGCGCTTGGTTAGATTCTTGTAAAGTTTAATGGCCCGTTTCGGAATGCTCCTTTAACAGTGCGAGATAGTCGTCAATCAATTCCGGGCCATGCACCGGTGACCAGTGCCCGGAGATGATCTTATCAATGTCGAGATTAAGCTGATGCAGCTTTTGCAGTGTTTTGGGATACTCTTCGAGATTGGCAAAAGCGAGGTTGCCAAGGTGCTCCTTTAAAATCGAGCCAGCATAAAGAATCTTTTCCCTGGCAAAGTAAACGAAGATATCGTCTGCATTGTGTGAAGGCCCAAGATAGAATCCGCGAATATTTCCGTTCTCGAGAGTGAAATCAGCCTTGTAGGTTTTTGTCGGAAGAACCAACGGCAAACTCGGATAAGTCGGGAAATATTTGCGGGTGAACTCCGCTGCTTTAACCCAGTCTCTTTTGAGCGTCTCTTCGGTCAACTCTGTCGAAACGATATTCGCGCCGATGCGCTTCCAGTAGGAGACGCCTCCGGCGTATTCCGGATCGTGATCGGGAACAATGACGTCGCTGATCGGCTTATTTGTCACTTTCCTGATTTCCTGAGCGAGCAGTTCGGCCGTGTCGGGAGACCATCCTGCGCCGACGACCGTCACCGACGCGGCGCCGATATAAACAGCGTAGTTTGTTTTCGCGTAGTGTGAGTCCTCGGCTACGTAAACCGAACCTGACAGCGGGTATATAGACACGCTGGGTTCTGTTCCCTCAAGCCCAGAAATCGACAGTAACAAAATGGCCGCAATGAGTGACTTCACGACGGGCAACGAACCTAACGAAAATAAGCTAAGCGATCGTGGGCGACAGCGAGCTTTGCTTTCACTTCATAATTCATAATTCATGCTTCATCCTTGCCGCGCAGCGGTCCGCCGTTCGCTGCATTGCCTGGTTAGGCGACCTAGATTTGTGCTGCCCCGCCATCCACAAAGAGTTCGATGCCGGTGATGAAGCTGCTGTCATTCGAGGCGAGAAAAAGGACCGCCTTGGCAATTTCTTCCGGCGTGCCGGTCCGCCCCAACGGAGTCGTGGCGGCGGCTTGCGCCTTGAACTGCTCGATTTGCTCATCGCTCAATCCAAGCTCCGTCTTAAAGGCAGCTGTAACGACCGTTCCCGGACTCACCACATTGACCCGGATGTTGCGGCCCTTGAGATCTACCGCCCATGTCCTCGCGAACGACCGGAGGGCCGCTTTTGTCGCAGCGTAAACTCCGAACGCGGGGAAACCTTTGATCGACACCATCGAGCCGTTGATGACGATAGCGCCCCCCGCAGACATCAGCGGCAAAGCTTTCTGGACCGTGAAGAGCGTGCCCTTAACGTTAATGCCAAAATATTTGTCGAAATGAGCTTCGGTGACTTGTTCGAGCGAAGCGAATGTGCCGCCGCCGGCATTCGCAAAAAGAATATCGAGCCGACCTTTCGTTTGTTTGATCGTGTGAAACATTTGGTCGAGATCCGCGAGACTCGAGATATCGCTCCGAATGCCAGTGACCCCATCTCCGATCTCTTTCACGGCGGCATCAAGTTCGGGCTGCCGACGACCCGTGATAAAGACATGTGCTCCCTCCGCGACAAAGCATTTGGCCGTGGCCAGACCGAGACCGCTGCTGCCTCCAGTAACTAGCGCAACCTGTTCTGCGAGCTTTTTCGTATCCATGTCGTGTTTTGTTGTTTCTGTGTCATTTGAGTTGCAGGCGCGCAGGTCGCCTAACGAGAACAAGATGAGCGACCGCTAACGAGAGCGGGCGCGGCCCGACGGGAAAATGATTTAGTTATCTGAAATGTAAACATGCGCCGGGTAGCGGTTCGCTCCATCGCTTGGTTAGGCTTTTCGTGATCCATGCTTTCGACTGCTGATATTGCCGCTTGCAGAGCAGCCTGATCAAGAGTTAGCGAGATGTGGTCGATCCCCGGGAGCAGCGTGACGGGAACATCCTTACCCGCTGTCTTGAAGACGCTCGCAAACTTATCGGCGTAAGATATTTCATCATTCTGACCGGCCAGAACCCGAAGCGGCTGCCTGACCGCACGAATGTTTGCCTGGTAGTCGCGCTCGGGCCTGAAATTCTGCTCTAGGGCGAATGAATATTGCGGCGTGAGGAAACCTTTGTCCCTCTCGTCGACCGCGAATCTGACCACCGGCAGGTCGTCAAACGCGTGCATTCCAAACCCGTTTAGCACGGCGATCGCGATGATGCGCGGAACCCCCACGGTAGCCCAGCCGCCGCTGCCTGGACGCAACGTTGCTGCGTCCTGACTGATCCAAGGAGAAAGAAGAAGATAGTTGGAGAATAGTTCCTGACGTGGACTGCCCGCGAAGCGAAGCACAAATCCGCCACCGGAAGAGAACCCAACTAAGGTGGAAGGTTGAGCTAATTTGATCGCACGGACAAAATCCTCCATGTCTTCCTCTAACTGCCCGATATAGGCGATATGACCTTTGGCACCGGATTGGCCGTGTCCTCGAATGTCCAGCGCATAGGCTGCATATCCAGCCGCGGCGAAGCTCTTGGCCATCACATGCATGCTGCTGCCACTGGCGGAGGAGCCGTGCACCAGCACGACACTGCCCTTAATCGCGTCGCCGGTTGCCGGGTACGCCCGGAAGGCAATCTTTGCGCTATCGCGAGCCGTGAAATGACTGCGTTCCGGCAGATCGGAGAAATCCACGTTCGTGAAAGGGTCATTAATGCTCGACATTGGCGGCGGCGGCTCGCCTGGTCCGCCAAGTGCAATCGCGAATCCAAGGGCCGCCACAAGAACTGCAACAACAATAAGGATGCTCACGAGAAGACGCTTCATGCGATGGGCCTAACGAGAAGTAGACGGGATTTCCGGCCTAATCCGGCTTTCTGGCAGCAAATCGACGGGGAACATGTTTTGAGCTTACCAGTCGGTCTCGCTGAAACAAACCAAAACCGACTACCAATATTTTCCTTTTCTTCGATCAGACACGGACGTAAGACCGGCATCCGGGCAGCGCTGGTCCCGGGGTTCCGGTGAAAATTTCTATGAGAATAAAATTGTTCGTTGCCGTTGCCGTTTTAATTCTGAACACGCCAATCTCGCGCGCGCAGGATGACAAAAAGATCGCCGCCGATAATATCGAGTACAGCCGTGAGTTTTACGCCGGCGTTCATCTCGTCGCGATTGCGTCGTTGCCGGTTTCGTTTGCCTACGATCGATACCCGGACAACGGGCCGGAACGCATTCGTTGCGACGAAGGGACCTTCGCGCGCAAACATGGAAAGCCGTGGCTGAAGTCGAACGATTGGGGCGAGAGCGGACAACCGGCAAGCAAGGAGATGGCGCGCAAATTTGAGGGCTGGATCAAATTGATCAACACGGCGTTTAATCCCCCACCAGCCGCGATCAAATTGCTCAACCGGTCCGAAGAAGATGGCCGCGCGCAATGGTTCTTTGAAGCGCGTTCGCAAAATCAGAAGGGAACTCCGACCCGATGGCGGTTCGCCAAGCCACTTTACGACAAGAACGAAAGCGTGTTGCTGCACAGCTTCGACGCGTCGTTGAAGCTTGAGGGCGACAAAGTTGTTCCAGCGGCCGCGGCGAACCAAGTAAAGTTGAGCTTTGGTTATCTGGTAAGCGTTAACGGAGGCGAATTCGAATTATCGGAACGAGCCTGGGAGGATCTCGAAACGCCAAAAGACTTCCAAGTCATCGAACCGAAGATCGGACCGAATCCGAAAGACGCCGCGGGTTACATAACTCGCGGCAACATTCGCGGGCACAACGGCGACGTGAATGGCGCGATCGCAGATTTCGGACGGGCGATCGATCTCGATCCCAAATCAACTGGCGCTTATTACAGCCGCGGTCTCGCGAAACGAGACAAACGCGATTTCGACGGAGCGATCGCCGATTTCAATCACGCGATTGAGCTGAAGCCCAACGATCACGACTATTTCAACGACCGCGGCATTGCCAAGCGCGGCAAAGGCGATAACGACGGCGCGATCGCCGATTATTCGAAATCGATTGAGCTGGATCCGAAAAATGCGGAGTTCGCCTATTTCAATCGCGCTCTGGCGAAGAATTCCAAGGAAGACAAAGACGGAGCGATTGCCGATTACAACAAGGCCATCGAGTTGAATCCGAAAAATGCCAACACATTCAACAATCGCGGTAACGTCAAAAAAGCCAAAGGTGATTTGGACGGCGCGATCGAGGATTTCAGCAAAGCGATCGAGATCAATCCGAAGATCGCGCTGATTTATAAGAACCGGAGCGAAGCGAAGCGAGCAAACGGCGACGCGGCCGGTGCGGATGCAGATCTTAAGAGCGCAGCAGAACTAAATACTACTCAGTAGGAAGACTTTCAGGTCTTGGCAACTACCGCTGCGGGTTTGTGCCTGCATTCTGGTCGCTCGTCACTCATCACGGGTCACTTTCTTTTTGACCGTATGCGTGCTGACGACTTGCGATTTGTCCCCCGGGAGAAGTTCGCATTCGCCTTCGGCGTCGAACCAAACGTGGTAAACGCCGCCGGGCGAATCAGCGTTATCTTCATTTTCCTTTTCAACTTCGCCGTACTTGCCGACTGCCGTTGAAGGATCGCGAGTTGTGACCTGAAACTGCGATTCCTCGCTGACCACAAACCGTGTTGCTGAGGTCCATTTCACGATTTCCGAACCGTTGGAGTTCTGACGGACTTTCGAATCGGAATCGTCCTGGTCCGCTCCGGATTTGTCACCCTCGAGCTCCTTAAGCAGGTTGCAAAAATCGGGAACAGCGTGACAACGCAGTTCGGGCGTTTGCACCAGATAAGCCCGCCGGTTTTCAATTCGATAAATCACGTTCTCCAGCATGTGACGATCGCTCCGCGAAGAAATGCCGACGTGTTTCGAGTCAGGCGACCAATGCGCGTAGTAAGCATCCGGCGCGGTATCGAGGTCGGTGGCAACTTCTTCGAGTCGACCGATTATTTTCTTGGTTTGTGCGTCCATCAGATAAACGCCGAATTCATCTCTCTTGCGTTCGCCCGAAACGATCGAGAATTTCTTGTCGGGTGATTTTCCATCTTTGATGACGAGATATTCTCCGGGTTTGTAGTCGTATTCTGAAGTGGCTTGAACTTTACCGGCAAATGCCAGTGCAAAAGACGCAATGACGACAAGCCGAATCGAATGACAAAGATTTTCTACCACGAAGGTCACGAGGGCCTCTGTACCTTCTGAGGCATCCGCGGATCAAGACATAATCTGGGCCGCGCTGACTCCGCCGGCTGTTTCGTTAGGCAGACGTTTTACTGATTTCGTTCTGGCTTACGCTGCTTCGACCTCGGTGAAATCGTTGTTCATCGTTGATGTTGGTCGCAGCGCCGCTGACTGAGCCACGGCGCGGGCTCGGCTAGAATTCCGAGCAATTCATGACGATCCGGCCACGGCAAATGTCACTGTGACAAACGAGTTTGCATTTCTCCTGTACTGCGATGGATCCGCAAACAGGGCAGGTGGCCGTCTCTGAGGCCGAAGATGAGAGGTCGTTGAGCTCTTCTGATTCCGAATCGACGGGACGCTCCGGACTCAATGGTGCGAACGCGAGAAGTGGGTCTCTTCGTATCCCGCGCCGACGTTGATTTGTAAATGGTCGTCGCCAACGCCGCCCATGATGTAGGAACTAAATGTGTCGCCGCCAAATTTTCCACTGGTGTGCCCGTACATGAAACCGACTTCGCCGCCGGTCCAGGTCAGCGACGCTTTTTCGAACGCCATCGATTCAACCGAGGAATAATCCTTGCCGTCTTTCGGATCTCTCACCGGACCTGAAACCGTATTGCTTTTTTGGCGCGGCTCCGCACTGACCAGAGCAGTCGGAAAATTCCCGACCGGCGCGGTCCCCATTCGACCCAATGGAGTCGAACCCGGCAGACGACCGTCCAAATATTCCGTCATTGGCAAATTGCGAAGCAATCCCGAGGTATCGACGTTGGCAAAAAGCTCGGGACGATAGAATCCAAAGATTGGATCGAAATCTCCAGCGCGCGATGTCTGGCCGGCGAAGACTCCCGCGGCAATCAGACCAATAATCGCGACCGCACGTTTCATTCTCCTGGAATTGACAACCGAAATGATATCAGCACCAGCGAAATTTTGCATCTCCCGATTCAACCCATTGAGAGACCACGAGTTGCGTTGAATTTTCACTTTTCCTCCAAGTGAACCCGGTGGATCAGGCGATGGACAAACGGAGCCAACAACAACCCGGCGATGCCGATGAAGGCGAGCCCGGAGAACAAGGCATAAAGCGACGCGAAAATTTTCGCTGCGTCTGATTTCAGCGGATCGACCGGGCCCATCCCTCCGAGAATCATGGACGCATTCAAGAGCGAATCGATCCAGCTCAGGCCTCCGAGCCAATGGTATCCAACCACGCCAATCCCCAGAGCGATTCCAATTACAATCAGCGCTACGACAAGATGGCGTCCGACGCGCCGCAGAAACTTAGGCCAGCTCAACAAAGGATGAGTTCGATGTTCGTAAACGAGCAGCATCTTCACAGGCTAAGGTGATTGGCTCTCCAATTGACGGATTTTCTCCGCCGTAATTGGATTTGGATAAATCCGCTCAATCTCGCGATATTCTTGGAGCGCGTCGGCTTTCTTCCCGGCCGACTGCAACGAAAGCGCGCGCTGCAAATGTCCTTCGGCTTCGGTTTTCAACCGATCGCACAATGAAAAGAGTGAGACGAGATACCGCCACAACGGTTTCTGCGTCTCTGCAGTCGGCTCCGAGTAGCGCGTGCGAAAAGTCTCCAGAGTTTTGCGCGCGGACGGTGTGTCTTTGGCCGCAATGTCTCGTGACACTTCATCGACGATCCCTAGCGCGTCGACTGTCTGTATTTCCGCGAGACACTCGTAGTAGGTCACCTCGTATCCCAGCACCGCCCGAAATTCGCGTGCCTGATTTGCCAGCAATGTCACATGGGCCGAGACCGACGGCGGCAAATTTCGCACCTGTTCCAGACGGTCGACCTCGCGGAAATTTCCCGTGGCGTCCCGGACCTGACCGAAGACGAAGTCTATCTTCTTCTTGAAGTCGGCTATGATTTGACGCTTTAGATTAGGATCAATTTTGCGGGCGCCACCCGGTGCAGAGGGGGCTGTCGAGGTTTGGGGCAAAGGCGATGATTCGCGGCGGGCCAGCTTCCCGGCTTCCAGTTGAGGAGCCGGGGAACTGGACAGTTCCAGATTGTGCCTCGGAATTTCAACGGACGGACCTGGGGTCGATGCCGGCGCCGGCGGCGTTAACGTCGGCATCAGGGTTGGCATTCCCATCGGCGTCGATCGCAACCTTGGCGTGCCAGTTGGTCGTTGAGTTGCGGTGGCCGTTGGTGACGGCACTGGTGTTGGTGACGGAGACGGCCGCGGTGTTGGTGTCGGCGTCGGACTGGGGCTGGGTTTGGGCGTTGGCGTTGGTGTCGGGGTTGGACTCGGACTTGGTTCCGGTATCGGCGTGGGCGTCGGACTCGGTCTCTGTTCAGGCGCCGACGTAGCAGTTGGCGCAGGCGTCGGCGACTCCTCTGACGGCTGCTCCCGAGTCTCGGTTTCTTCGGCAGGCGAAGGCGTTGCCCTTTCGCCTGAACTTGATCCGGGTTCCGACCACCCGCCGGCTTTTTCGCCGTTTACGAAGTTTGCCTGTAATCGAGTGTCCCCTTGTCGCCTTGTCACTGGCCCTTCAAATTTTCCGCGGACCATTTTGCCGGTGTAACTGTTGATGAAACTACCGAGCCGATACCAGGTGAGCGTGCCCTGTCCGGTCGCGTATCCGTTTAAGTCTCGAAGCCCCGACCAGGTTACATCCTGGGCGACGCCGCGCAGACTGTTCCACACAATGGTCTTACCGTCTTTGGTGCGTTGATATCTCGCGGCAAGGGCGCCATTTGCAAACAGCAACAGAATCGCAGCGCAAAGTAGAAGGCGTCGGGCGCTCACAGCAGGCTTCGTTTAATTCGAGCCAGCACTCTTTGACGCATTCCGGAAATATTCAATCGTCTTCTTGATTCCCTCGTCGAATTCCACCTTCGGTTCCCAACCAAGAACCTTTTTCGCGCGCGAGATGTCCGGCTGACGGACCTTGGGATCGTCCTCTGGCAGCGGCTTGTATTCAATTTTCGATTTCGCGCCGGTAATGCGAATAATTTCTTCGGCGAACTGTTTGATCGTCATCTCGCGCGGATTGCCGATGTTGACCGGTTCGTGAAAGTCGCTCATCGCAAGCCTGAAAATTCCGTCGATCAAATCGGACACATAACAAAACGAGCGGGTTTGCGACCCATCCCCGAAAACAGTGAGCGGTTTTCCAGCGAGCGCCTGGCCGATGAACGCCGGGACAACCCGTCCATCGCGCAATCGCATTCGGGGCCCGTAAGTATTGAAAATTCGAACGATCCTCGTGTCGACTTTGTGATAGCGGTGATAGGCCATGGTCATCGCCTCGGCGAAACGCTTGGCTTCATCGTAAACGCCGCGCGGCCCGATCGGGTTCACGTTGCCCCAATAATCCTCCTTCTGCGGATGGACGAGAGGATCGCCGTAGCACTCCGAAGTCGATGCCAGAATGAAAGCGGCCTTTTTGTCCTTGGCCAGCCCAAGCGTATTGTGCGTTCCGAGCGCGCCAACCTTTAAGGTGGGAATCGGCAGCTCGAGGTAATCGATCGGACTTGCAGGCGACGCGAAGTGAAAGACGTAATCGATCTTGTCGTGCGGCAGGAAAATGAAATTGGAAACGTTGTGCTTGATAAAATGGAAATCGGCATTGCCGGCGAGGTGCCCAATGTTCGCCGGGTTGCCGGTAATCAGATTATCGATCGCAATGACGCGATGGCCTTCGCGCAGCAGTCGATCGGTTAAATGCGATCCCAAAAATCCGGCGCCGCCGGTAACCACGGAAACGGGCTTGGATTTTTTAGCAGCCATTCGACGGGTTATCTAATTCCGAAGCAATAAGTTCGCCAGAGCGATTTTGATCCGCACTGGACCGAGACTAGCCCAGCCGATTGAATTTGAGAGGCCCTATTGCGGACAGGCACCGACTTGGGCGGTGCTGCTGTAGCCGCCGGTATAGTTTGCGCCTCCGCCACCGGTTGCACCGCCGATTACACCAGGTTTGAAATTCTCCGGAGTGCCGGCGTGGTCGGAATTCTTGTACTGACTTGCCTTATTGTCGTCGACCGGCTTTACCCCAAGCAAGTTATAGTCAGAGCTAAATAGAGTGTAAACGGAAGCGGCCCACTGCCATTGCAAACTTGTCCCTGGCGTGTCCGGAATAATTGTCCCGCTCCATTGTACGTTTTTCAAGCCTCCGGGAATGTCCGCGGGCACTTGGAAAACAGCTCCAGCGAGAAACGTATTGCCGGCCAAGCCTGAAGACGGCACCCGCGTAACCCACATTCCTCCGATGAACGTGGTTGTCGCAGAAGTTGCCGCCGGATCGAACGTAACCATCGCGTCGGGCACCATCACGGCAAAGTTCACGCTTGTAATCATTTGTTGCGTGAACAGAAACGTCACTGGACTCAAGCCGAGGCCGCTCGGCTTGAGAACACCGTTAAACCAAACATAAGAACCACTGCGAATCACCGTTCCATTGAAATTAGCGGTGATCGTCGTGGAAAATTGACAGCCTGGCGTAGGTGTCGGTGTAGCAGTCGGCGTTGGTGTTGGCGTAGGAGTCGGCGTTGGTGTTGGGCTAGGCGTCGGTGTTGGAGTGGGACCCATTGACGGAGCGAGCTTCGCCACAAACCCATCTTCAGCCGAAGTGTAAGCGCGAAGTGGCGAGTCCCAGGCACCCTGGCTATAGCCCCCGACGTAAGCGTTGCCGGTTACATCCACCCCAATCCCAAAACCAAAATCGTTTGCGTTGCCGCCAAGAAACGTGTTCCAAATCAAATTGCCGTTCAAATCCAGTTTGGCGGCAAAGACGTCAAAGCCTGCGCTAAAAGGACGATCCGGCGAACCCCAGGTCGCGTCGCTAAAACCAACGGTGTAAACGTTGCCGCTAACGTCCACTGCTATTCCCGTCGCTCCATCGGTCCCCCCACCTCCAAGAAATGTGTTCCAAATCAACGCGCCACCCGAAGTCAGCTTGGCAGCAAAACCGTCTCCCCCGCTGGTAAACGCGCGAACAGGCGTTCCCCAACTGGCTGAAGCGCCACCTGCCACATACACATTCCCGACCGCATCGAGCGCAACTGCCTCGGCAGATTCTCCACCAATGTTGCTACCTAAAAAGGTGTTCCAAACAAGAATCCCGTTCGAATCGAGCTTCGCCAAAAACCCATCCTCTCCCCCGCTATAAACCCTAATCGGATTTCCCCAGCTCGCGTCGCTATCCCCAACCACATAGGAATTGCCAACCGCGTCGACCGCAATGCCCATTCCTTCATCAACTCCGGCAGCGCCGAGAAAAGTATTCCAAATGAAGTTTCCGTTCGAATCCAGCTTAGCCGCGTAGGCATCAAAAGAACCGCCGCTGAACGGTCGAATCGGCGAGCCCCAATCGCTGGAACTGCGACCGGTCACATACACATTTCCTACAAGGTCTGCCGCTACGGAGCGACCGATCACGTTTTGAAATGTTTCTGCGCTGCCGAGAAAAGTATTCCAAATCAGATTTCCGTTCGGGTCCAGCTTAGCGGTAAAATTCTCGAATTCGCCCGCGCCGAACGGCTGCACGGGCGTCCCCCAGGTCGCATCGCTGAATCCAGTCACATAAACATTGCCGACTATGTCCACCGCCACTCCGAGCGCTTCGTCAGTTCCGGTACCACCCAGAAACGTTGTCCAAACGATGTTGCCGCCGGAATCCAATTTCGCGACAAACCCATCGACTCCGCCGGAATAGGCTTGAACCGGCGAACCCCATGCCTGCGTGCTAAAGCCAGCGACATAAACATTTCCGAGCGCATCCAACGTCAGGCCAAAAAGTTCGTCACTTCCCGCGCCTCCAAGAAAAGTAGTCCAGGTCAACGTCGGATCGATAAACAGAGGCTCGGCGCGATCATAATCGCCCACGGTGAATCCGACCTCTTGTTGGCTGCACAACGCAAAAGCGACATCGACCGGCACATGCTGGCCATTCCGCTCCTGCCAGGCTAACGGAGCACTTTCGGTCATCCAGCCGGATTTGAAATCGATCCGCAGATCTCCGTTGGGTTGCAATGAAATCGGGGCATTGTAGCGCAAACGAATCGAATCCACATTCGCGCCCGGTGCGATTCGGTAAGTGCTCCGAGCAATTGCGCCTTTTGGCGCGTCATAGCTGATCGTAACTCCTTCCCATAGGTTCGAATATCGAATCTTCGACAAGGTCGCCCCCTTTTCGGAACCGGCAGGAGTCGCATCACGCAGCGGCCGAGAACGGTGCTGACCTACAAAATCAACATGCAACACATGCGACGCTGCGGCCACATAATAACTGTCGGTTGTAAAGCCGACAACGTGACCGGATGAGGCGAACTGAACAATTGCGTTTGGAAAAGTTGATCTACGCTCTTCCGTTGGCCGATGCGCAACGAAAACGACCCCAAGGCCGATCAAACCCAGCAACACACCAACGCAGAAACGGCGATACACGGAAAATTTGCCCTTTAGTCCGTGACGTAATCTTCGTTTCGGTTTGCCTCGTCAAGAACATAGTTACTATTGTTCGTCAAACCTCAGGAAATTTAAGATGCGCATTTTATCCGGCATTCAACCCAGCGGCGTGCTGCACATCGGAAATTATTTCGGCATGATGCGGCCGGCGATCGAACTGCAGAAGGAAGGCGAAACATTTTATTTCATCGCCGACTACCACGCCCTCACTAGTCTACGCGATCCGAAAGCGCTTCGCGAAAACTCACGCCTCGTGGCACTCGACTTTCTTGCCTGCGGTCTTGATCCCGACAAAGGTGCGCTTTTTCGGCAATCGGACGTGCCTCAGGTTACCGAACTCGCGTGGATTTTATCAACGATCGCTCCCATGGGTCTGCTCGAACGCGCGCATTCCTACAAAGACAAACTCGCGCGCGGTCTGCCCGCGACCGTCGGGTTGTTCAGTTACCCGGTGCTGATGGCGGCCGACATATTGATTTATGACAGCGACGTGGTGCCGGTCGGAAAGGATCAGAAACAGCACATTGAGATGACGCGCGATCTGGCAGGTAAGATCAACGAAACGTACGGATCCCAGCCGGACCGGCCTATATTTAAATTGCCGGAACCGCGGATCAATCCCGACACGCAGATGGTTCCGGGAATTGACGGCCAGAAGATGAGCAAAAGTTACGGCAACAACATCGACATCTTTGGCGACGAGAAAGAAATGCGGAAACGCGTGATGAGCATTGTGACCGATTCAACACCGGTCGAAGCGCCGAAAGACCCGGATAAGTCGACGATTGTTCAGCTTTACTCGTTGTTCGCGTCGAAAGCTGAAATCGACAACCTGCGCGAGCGATTCAAAAAAGGCGGAACCGGCTACGGCGATTTCAAAAAAGAACTGTTCGAAAAGCTTTGGACCTATTTTGCACCAATGCGCGCACGCCGCGAAGAACTTCAGCGCGACAAATCATACATCGACAACGTTCTCGCCAAAGGCGCGAAGAGGGCAAACGCAGTCGCCGATCAGGTGATGACGTGGGTCCGCGCTGCAGTCGGGCTGCGATAAAAAGACCTATTTCGCGAGCTTGACCGCTTCGGAAGTTTCAGGAGTCTGCATGATGGCTGGCGGTGACGAGCAAGACAAACTGGACCATCGCCAAACAGAGCCAGGTTGCGATCATGGCGAAAAATGGCCAGAAGGTTTGCAACTGGATGACGTTGTAAATCTGCAAAACCGTAACGGCGATCCCCAAGAGCCCGCTTGAATAAAAAATCCACGGCCTGCTGCCTGAGGCCTGGAGCTCAGCGCGAGAAAAGGCTCGATAGATGTGCGACAATAATTGACCAGCTGTGGCGGTCAGGACAAACGCAATAACGCTGCACAATCGCCACAGCGTCCGTTCATCGAGGGGCGTCGCCAGGAGAACCATGGCGAAGATCGACAACAGAAACGGCAAGGCCGAGTTACTAAGCAGGATTTGTAAACGGAATTTGTCGATGTTCGTCCACTCGTGCACGGATCGGGTACGAAAAGCGACTACTACGCCGGCAAATCCGGCCAAGGTCACTGAGATCTGCGCGCTCGCGCTTAACGCCTCGCTCGGTTGCATCTTAAACGAAATCAGGTTTCACCCATTCCTGAACCAAATTTGGATTCACGTAAAGACCGTCGCACATGGAGGCGCGACCATTTAGGACCTGAGGGGCCGTCGCGTTGGCGAGAAAGAAATCGAAATCTCGGGTGAGGATTTCGTGGACCTCGCCCAGCCAGGAACCACCGACGTATTGCGGCATGAAGTTCAATTCAATGAGAACGAATCTTGTCTTCGCCAGAGTTTGTTTCGCGCCGGCCAGGACCGGCTTTTCGTAGCCCTGGACATCGATTTTCAGCAGCGAGATTTCGGGGACATCGAGCAGCAGGTCGAGCGTGGTCATTTTGACGTCGATTTCGGACGCGACCGCCCAATTGCTGCCGATCATTGCGCGCATCTCTTCGCATGGTTGAAGCAACGAGGCACCGGTTGTATCGCGAGTGATTTTCAATTTTGCAACGCCCTCGCGGTCGCCAAGCGCCACGCTATGCAATTCGACGCGTCGATTGTTCCCAAACTTTTTCTGCAAAACTGCAAATGCCTCCGGGTTCGGTTCGACCATGATCAATTTTTCCGGCGTGATGCAGTCCAGCAACATGGCCGACCACTGGCCGACATTTGCGCCAACATCGACGACGTAACCCAACGTTGCCGCAAACCCCGGTGGAAAGAGGGTGAGCCCGCAGGTGTCTGCCTCAAGAGCGAGTCGGCTCGTCGAAAGCAGTTCCGCCGGCGAAAGTCTTCGGCCCACGTTCCGAAGTTTTCGGCGATTCCGGATGAAATCGACGGCGCCGTTCGGCAAAATGAACTTCAGAAAGCGCTTCAAGCGGAAGGCTCTGCCGCGCCATCCTTGAGCTCGGCGAAAATGAGACGGCCAGCTGCGGTCTGTAATGCACTGGCAACGACCACGGTCCGCGTCTTGCCGAGGTAGGCGCGCGCGTGATTCACGACAATCATCGTTCCATCCGGCAAATAACCGACAGCCTGATGGGCTTCGCGGCCCTCTTTCACCAGGAGCAAATCGAGCTCATCGCCCGTAACCAGCGTCGGTCGAAGCGCGCGGGCGAGGTCGGCAAGATTCAATACCGCCACTTGCTGCAAACGCGCGATCTGACCAAGCGCGAGATCGTTAGTTAGCAAACGGGCCTTCAAAACTTTGGCCGCGCGGACGAGCCGGGCATCTGTCGCAAGATCGACGTTGTCCTCGCTCGTTTCGTGAATCGTCAGTTCGATATCTCGCGACCGCCGCAATTGATTCAGAATTTCCAGGCCACGGCGCCCGCGTTCGCGTTTCGTCGGATCGCGTGAGTCCGCCAGCAATTGCAACTCGTCCAAAATGAATCGCGGCACAAGGAGGGAGCGACTCAGGAAACCGGTCGCACACAGATCGGCGATACGTCCATCAATGATGACGTTGGTGTCGAGGACCAGCGGTTCATGCTGGGTTGTTTCGCGGGCAAAACGGACATACGGAATGATGAGCGAGAATTCGTCCCGGCTACTTCGGATCGCCAGCATCATTCCCAGATACCCAAAAACCGCATACACCAGTAGCCGCGCCGCCCATTGCGCTGTTTCCGATTGATAACGTAAGATGTCCGACGCAATCAACAGGTTGGCGAAGATCCATCCGAGCAAGAGACCGAAAGTGGCGGAAGAAAACAGCCGGAGCGATACGCCTTTGAGCAAACGATCGATCAGCACGATGACCAAGCCGAGCACCACGCCAAGCGCCAAACCAGGCCAGGAATCGCCGATGAACGCCCAGGAAATGTTTGCGCCGATTGCCGCGCAAAACGTGACGAACAGCACGCGCAGCAGATTGATCGTCAGGGCCGGCGTCATTATCGGCCTCCGCTCGGATTTCGTGAAGGTTTCGCCTGCTCGCGCGTCCCAGCTTCAATCTTTGCAGCGCTGTCGCGATAGAAGAGAACACCGTGCGCGCGAAGATTGCTGACCAGAGCGCGCAAATCGTTAGCCAGTTCCGGATTGGTGAGCAACGTAGCCAGGAGTCCTTTTCCTTGCGTCGCAGAGCTAAGCACTTTTTGCAAGTCGTCGGCCGCTTTTTTTGTCGAATCCATCGCCGAATCGGCTTTGTCGACAACCGGGCCAAGTTTCTTCGCCGATTCCGCGAAAGCGCTGGTCGCGTCGTTCAAATGCGCGACACTCGACCTGAGATTCTCCGCTGTCGTTTTGGAAAGCACTTCTTCGTTCAATCGTGTCACGGTGGTATCGATTTTTTGCACAACGCCGCGGAGATCACCAACCAGCGCGCCACCTTCGCGCGTGAGATCATCAATTCCAGTCTCGCGCGCCCCGATGATCGTCGCGTTGGGCGGCAGGAATTTTGTGGGCGTCCCGGCCGGCATTGTCACGTTCACGAACCGGTCGCCGAGCAAGCCGGAACTACCGACCGTGAACTTGCTCGTATCCGGGATTTTTATGTAATCGTAAATCTTCAGGGGGACCAGGACGCCGTTGCCTTCCCGAACCAAACGCGGACCGCCGGCGACTTTTCCGATTCGGGCGCCGCCTAACAGGACATCGGAACCCTTCAGCAGACCGCTGGCGTCGGTGAAACGAACCGTCAGCGGATAGTAGGTCTTAAAACCCTCCCCCAGCCTTCCGAACTGCACGACTAGTGCGCCAAGTGCGGCGAAGCCAAGGAATACAAACACACCAACCTTAAATTCCAAACCTCGTTCGTGCCGGTTCATGCCGTTCAACTCTCAACCCCAAACGCTTTCGGGGTCAACTGTTCCTCCGAGCGACCGAGCAGAAAATCCTGGATCAGTTTGTCCGTCGACTGGCGCAACTCCTCCGGCGTTCCATGAAAATAAATCCTGCCTTCGTGCAAGTACGCGACCTGGTCAGCGACGTCGAACGCGTTCTTCATATCATGAGTGACGACAATGCTCGTCACGCCAAAGCGGCGCTGAAGCCGGCGAATCAATCGATTGATCGAATCCGAAACAACCGGATCAAGGCCGGAAGTCGGCTCGTCATAAAGAATGCAGGACGGCCGCCGAATAATCGAGCGCGCCAGCCCGACGCGCTTTTTCATGCCACCGCTCAAGTTCACCGGCATTTTTTCCTCTTCGCCGCTCAACTCCATTACTTCCAGCATTTCGCTCACTTTCGTCCGCAAAACCTTTGGATTCCGCTCGCCGGCTTCGCGCAGGGGGAAGGCAATATTTTCCGCCACCGTCATTGAATCGAAAAGCGCAGCGCCCTGAAAAAGAATGCCAACCTTTTGGCGAATGGATGCGAGGCTTCGCTCGTTCATTCCAATAATATTTTGGCCTTCGATCCAGATCTGCCCCGCGTCCGGTTTCATCAGGCCGATCAGATGCTTGAGCAAAACGCTTTTGCCGCCACCGCTTCGTCCGATGATGGCAAGCGTCTCGCCGTGCGGGACATCCAAATCGACCCCGCGCAAGATTTCCTGGGGGCCGATGTTTTTCACCAACCCCTCCACCCGAATCATAGAACCGTTGTTCATCACTGGTAGCCGGCCGGGTAGATGATATTGAGCATCATCGTCAGGAAAAAATTACTGATGAGCACCGCGAGCGAAGCGTTAACGACGGCTTCGGTCGTGGCTCGGCCGACGCCAACGGCACCTTCGCGTGCGGTCAATCCTTTGTGGCAACTGATGAAGACAATGAGGATGCCGAAACAAAACGCCTTCGACAGACCCATGATGATGTCGCGGTTCCGCGTCCACTTCACCATGTTGGCCATGTAATATGTGCCATTTACCTCCAGCAAAAAGATGGCGACCAGGTAACCAACGCCGATTCCAACTGCGATGCATTCTGCAACGAGCAACGGCATCGAAACCATCATCGCGAGCGCGCGAGGAACAACAAGATAATCGGTCGGATAAACTGCAAGCGCGCGCAGGGCGTCGATTTGCTCCGTCACTTTCATCGTCCCGATCTCGGCCGACATGGCCGCGCCGACGCGACCTGTCACCATCAACGCGGTCAACACCGGCCCCAGCTCACGCATCAGCGCAACCGAAACGACAGCTCCGACCGCTGAGCCCATTCCGAGTTTGTGAAATTGGAAATAAGTCTGCGCCGAAAAGACCGCACCGGTGAAACCGCCGGTTATCACCACCACCAACTGCGAAAGCAATCCGATCTCCACGACTTGATTGAGAAACAGTTTCCAGCGCAACCGATGGGTGAAGAGTGAATGGAACGTGTCTCCGCCAAGCATCACGATTTCGCCCAAATACTTGACGAACCGGATCAGTGGACGGCCCAGGGCGCTAAAGAATCGAACGAGCATTGCCTCAGAAGTTAAATATCAAGCCACTGGGTCTTGGCTTTCGGCCGTGCACTTCGATTTCGAGCATGCAAGATTTTACGGACGCCGCAGGGCGATGCAAAAAGAAAGGGTGGATCGCGCTCGGAGAGCCCGATCCACCATTGCACAGAGGACATAGTTGAGTAGAAGTCGATCCTGAAAGATGTCGATCTTCAGACCAGACCTGACAATCAAGTTCCTCCTTCCGGCGGCCGTCATTATTCTTGCCGGTTGCCAAACCGAGCCGACCGCAAGCCAAAGTGCCAGGGCCCAGATGGCGCAACGCATCGCGGCGGAGCAGCCCGGGGATTACTACATTGGCCGCCGTTATTTCAAACCGGACTTCAAGTTTTGGGGATACATTCGAAAACCGGGCCAGCCGTGGAGCGCGTCGCAGCTGGTGATGTTGAACGAAAAACAGAAACTCGCGCCCGATCGCGCAGCGTTGAAGTTTGGGTCGGACAACAATTACGAATACAAACTGACCGGCTACTTTAGCGGAGACAAAGTCTACGAACCGGCCAGCAACCGGTTATATCCGGAGTTCGTAGTCAAAAGTTTCGACGTCATTTCGACAAATCCTCCGCCGATTTTCAAGAGTCAGTTTAGCGGCCGAACTGAAGCAGCGCAGAATCGTTACGTGATCGAGAAACCGGACCCGGACTTTTAAGGCCAAATTCGAAATTCGAATATCGAAATCCGAAACAAGGTTCGAATCACTGAACCAAGAATTCCCAAAGAAACCCGCTGCCCTTTGAATTTTGAAATCTTGATTTCGAGATTGTTTCGAGTTTCGAGTTTCGAGTTTCGAGTTTGATGACTGCAAGAAGAGACGGCTCGGCAAAGAAAGACTCACTCGTCGAAGATTTTTGCCGTTACCTCGCCGTTGAGCAAAACGCGTCGCCGCGAACGCTGAAAGCATATCGTCAGTCATTGAACGCATTTCGTGCCCACAGCACGAAACCGTGGAAAGAATGTCGCACCGACGATTTTCGCGATTATCTCTTCGCGATCATGAAGCGGGGGCAAGCCCGGTCCTACGTTCGTTTGCAATTCTCGGCTTTGCGCGCGTTCTACAAATTCCTGAGCGATCGAAAGAAACTGCGAGTCGATCCATTACGCCAATTGCACCTTCCGAAAGTGGACAAAAAACTTCCGCTCGTCCTGACTCGACAACAAATCGAAGAATTGCTCGCTGCGCCGGGGAAAGTTCCGAAGGAACGAGCCGCGCCGGGATGGATGCCTCTCCGTGACATCGCCATTATGGAGCTTTTTTACAGCAGCGGCCTGCGTTTAAGCGAATCGGCCGCGCTCGACGTGGACGATGTCGATCTTTACACGGAATCGGTGCGCGTCTTCGGCAAAGGTCGGAAGGAGAGAATTTGCCCGATCGGCGCGCCGGCTCTGGATGCGATCCAAAAGTATCGCTCAGCGGCCAACGTTCATTCCGGTGCGTTGTTCATCAACAAATCGCGAAAACGAATTTCGTCACACTCCATCTGGCTGATCTTGAAGCGGTATTTGCGACACACGTCGATTCCGATTTCGATCAGTCCGCACAAACTCCGTCACAGTTTTGCCACCCACATGCTCGATCGCGGTGCAGATCTCCGCAGTGTCCAAGCGCTGCTTGGTCACGCGAGTCTTTCGACGACGCAGATTTATACCCACGTCACAGTGGAGCGGCTGAAGAAGGCCTACGCTGCAGCGCACCCGCGCGCCTGAAGCGCGCCGGTTTTAAGTGATCGGCTCGGCGAGTTTCGCCTTGGTGGTGTCTGATGTGAAAACGAGTTTCCCATCTTGCGCCGTGACCTGGACTTTGCTGCCCGGCTTCACATTGCCGCGCAAGATTTCTTCGGCGAGCGGGTCTTCGAGATAACGTTCCACCGCGCGCCGCATCGGCCGCGCGCCGTAATTCGGATCGTAACCCTTCTCGATCACGAACTCGTGGGCCACGTTGTCGAGAACAATCTCGACTTCCTTGGCTTTCAAGCGCACCTTCACCTTCTCGACCTCAAGATCGACAATCAGCAAGAGGTCGGTCTTTTGCAGGGAGTGGAAGACGATGATCTCATCCAGGCGATTGAGAAACTCCGGCTTAAATACGCGCTTGGTTTCGTCGAGAATTTTCTCGCGCATCGAATCGTAGTCGTGACCTTCGCGCGGCGCGCCAAAACCCAAAGTTGTCTGCTTCTTGAGCAACTCGGCGCCGACGTTCGATGTCATGATAATGATCGTGTTACGAAAATCGATTTTTCGGCCTAACGAATCGGTGATTTTGCCTTCCTCGAGAATTTGCAGAAGCAAGTGCATTACATCCGGGTGCGCCTTCTCGATTTCGTCGAAAAGCACAACCGCGTAAGGCCGACGCCGCACCGCTTCAGAAAGTTGTCCGCCCTCCTCGTAACCGACATAGCCCGGGGGCGAACCGATCAAGCGGGACGCCGTAAATTTTTCCATGTACTCCGACATGTCGATCTGAATCAGGGCATCGCGGTCGCCAAACATGAATTCGGCGAGCTTTTGGGCGAGGAAGGTTTTACCGACACCGGTAGGTCCGAGGAAAATGAACGAACCGATCGGACGGCGCGGATCCTTCAGGTCAGCACGGCTGCGGCGCAATGCTTTCGAAATCGCGCTGACCGCTTCGTCCTGCCCAATCACTTTGCCTTTCAGCTCCTCTTCCATCTTGAGAAGCTTCTCGGTCTCGGCCTGTTCCATTCTTTGCAGCGGAACGCCGGTAACTTTCGAAATGATGTGCATCATGTCGTCCGCGGTGACTAGGACTTCCTTCTCCTCGCGCTCTTGACGCCATTTTTGCATGATCGAATCCAGCTTCTCTTTCGTTTGCTTTTCCTTGTCGCGAAGCGAAGCAGCTTTTTCGAAATCCTGTGCTTTGATCGCGGCTTCCTTTTGCAACCGGATCTGCTCGATCTCCTTTTCGATTTCCTTCACGTCCGGCGGACGCGTCATCGAATTGATGCGGGCGCGAGCACCGGCTTCGTCCATTACGTCGATAGCCTTGTCCGGCAGAAAACGTCCGGTGATGTAGCGCTCGGAGAATTTCACTGCAGTCTCGAGCGCTTCGTCGGTGAGCTTCGCTTTGTGGTGCGCTTCGTACTTGGGACGAAGCCCCTTCAAAATCTCGATTGCCTCATCAATTGTCGGAGCGTCGACTTTCACAGTTTGGAACCGGCGCTCCAGCGCAGCATCTTTCTCGATGTACTTGCGATATTCGTTCATCGTAGTCGCGCCAACGCATTGCAATTCACCGCGACTCAACGCCGGCTTGATGATGTTCGATGCGTCCATCGCGCCTTCGGCCGAACCGGCACCGACGATCGTGTGCAGTTCGTCGATGAACAGAATGACATTCTTGGAACGGCGAATTTCGTCCATCACCGCTTTGATGCGCTCTTCGAACTGTCCGCGATACTTGGTTCCGGCGACCATTAATGCGAGATCGAGCGTGACGACGCGCTTGTCACGCAACAACTCCGGAACGTTGCCGCTCGCGATTTCCTGGGCGAGACCTTCGGCGATTGCAGTTTTTCCGACCCCCGCCTCCCCGATCAACACCGGATTGTTTTTGGTGCGACGGCAGAGCACTTGAATCACGCGCTCGATCTCATTATGCCGTCCGATTACCGGATCGAGCTCACTCTTCTTCGCGAGCTCGGTCAGATCACGACCGAACGCCCGCAGCGCCGGTGTTTTGACATCCTTCTTGGAAGCCGGTTCGCCTTCCTCCGATTCCGACGGCGTAAAATTCGGATCGAGCTCCTTCAAAATCTCATTACGCGTGCGCTCGATGTCGATCTCGAGACTCTTCAACACGCGCGCGGCCACGCCTTCGCCTTCGCGCAACAGTCCGAGCAAAATGTGCTCGGTGCCGACGTAGGAATGATTGAGCGCCTTGGCTTCCTTGCCGGCGAGCGCCAAAACTTTTTTCACCCGCGGCGTGTACGGAATATTGCCGACGATTTTCGTTTCCGGTCCGGAGCCGACCTGTTTCTCGACTTCCATGCGGACGGTTTCGAGATCGAGCCCCATTTTCTGGAGAACGTTCACCGCAACGCCCTGACCGAGCTTGATCAGTCCGAGCAAAAGATGCTCAGTCCCGACGTAATTATGATTGAAACGGTCCGCTTCCTTGCGGGCGAGTTGAAGAACCTGCTGGGCGCGGGGAGTAAAATTGTTCATTGTCCTGTTGGCTCCGAACTCGAGCCGTTGCTCGCTTCCTTCGCCAGCTTACTAATATCAGGTTTGGGAAGCACTTTCAAACGGGTGCGAATAATTTGGGCGCGAAGATGGTCGCGCTCGTCCGCGCTGAGCTTCTGCTGTGAGCTTCGCTGGAGGTGCGCCGGCTGCGTGTCTATGAACAATTCATCTATGGCCAGCCGCTTGTCCTCCGGAAATGCCCCGAGATCAATTCCGAGCTTAATGATCGACAATAGGTTGAGCGCCTCCTTTGAGCTCATGGCATGGGCATATGTAAGCACGCCGTATGCTCGACCGATCTGGTCCCAGAGCGTATTTGATCTTTTTTGAATCAAGACCTGGCGCGCGTCGTGTTCCTTCTGAATGATCGTCTCGATCACCTTGGTCAGCCGGCTGATGATCTCATCTTCCTTCTCGCCGAGCGTGGTTTGATTCGAAATCTGGAAAAGGTTGCCCATTGCTTCGGTCCCTTCACCGTAAAAACCGCGCACGGCGAGACCGATCTTGCTGACAGCTTGCACGACTTGATTAATCAGCTCGCTCAACACGAGTCCCGGCAGATGCAGCATTGCGGACGCGCGCATGCCGGTTCCGACGTTGGTCGGGCAGGCGGTCAAGTAACCAAGTCGATTGTCGTATGCGAACTCGAGTTCGCCTTCGAGCGCGCTGTCGATCTTATCGAGAAGCTTGAACGCCTGCTTCAATTGCAATCCGGAACGCATCGATTGCATGCGAAGGTGATCTTCCTCGTTGATCATGATGCTGAGCGTTTGCCGGCGATTCATGATCACAGCGCTACCCGCGGCTTTGGCAGCATGCTCGCGACTAATGAGATGGCGTTCCACCAGGACCTGTTTTTCCACTGCGGACAGGTCTTGTAAAAATTCCGAGAATGAATCCTGCATTTCCGGGAGCCGTTCCACACACGGCTTGACCATGTCCAATACTGCGGTGCGTTCCGCTTTTTTCGCGTGACCAGGAAACGCGCGATTGCGCAAATTGCGGGCAAGCCGGACCCGGCTGCTGACGACGATTTGATGATGTGGTCCTTCGCCACGGAGCCACTCCCCGGAGTTCGACATCAGATTCGAAAATTTCACGGCCCTACCTCCGTCGATTCGCCTTCGAGCTGTTTGATCTGGTCCCGCAGGGAAGCAGCGGTCTCGTAATTTTCTTCCGCCACGGCTTTTTGGAGACTTTCGTTGAGATCGCGCATTCGGTCACTCAGCTCTACAGCGCGGTGCGCGCGCTGCGGCACTTTCCCCACATGCGCTGTGCCTTTGTGCATCGCCTTCAACAAGGCGGTCAACGCTTCGGTGAAAGTCGCATAACAAGCACTGCACCCAAGACGGCCTGTCTTTTTAAAATCAGCCTGCGTAAAACCGCAAACCGGGCACCGTTGCGTCGCAGCGCCCTTTTCGATTTCTTCGGCGGCTCCGATTCCAAGCAGCAAGTCAGCCAGCGCGAAACCGGTCGGGTCCTGCACGCCTTTTTCCTTCGAACATGCGTCGCAGAGATTCACCTTTTGCATCTTTCCCTCGATGATCTGGGTCAGGAAGACCGTTGCGTCATTGCATTTACAAACGTCGCACAACATTTCTACTTCCTTAGACCTGCTACACGCTTAAAACATTCAAGCTGCAAGTTTGTCGAGCACCTTTCGCGCCGATGCCTGTCACGCCGTGGCTTTAGCGGAGGCGGATCGATCATTCATTAACTATAAATCGGCGTCCCTGTCTCTCGCGTCATTTCCCGGAAGCGCGAAATCATGCGCGCGGTAATCGGTCCGGGTTTGCCGGTGCCAATCGGCCGGCCGTCCGCCTTGACCAGCGGAATAATCTCAGCCGCAGTCCCCGTTAGAAACGCTTCGTCCGCGACAAACACATCATGCCGGGTGATGTCCGCTTCGATGACCTTGATTCCAGTTTCGGCCGCGATTTCGAACACAACCGACCGCGTGATGCCGCGCAACGCGCCGGCCGTTATCGGCGGTGTGAAAATTTGGCCGCGCTTGATGATGAAAACATTGTCGGCGGTGCATTCCGCGACATTGCCTTCGTCGTTCAACATTAAACCTTCGTCCGCGTTCGCCTGATTCGCCTCGATCCGCGCCATCACGTTGTTCAAATAGTTGAGCGACTTAACCGCGGGATTGAGCGCGCTCGGATTTGTCCGCCGCGTTGCGCATGTCACGAGGCTCAATCCGTTCTTGTAAACTGGTTCAGAGTACAGGGCGATCTGCGCCGTAATAATGATCACGCTTGGAGTCTTACATTGTTCCGGATTCAACCCGAGATTGCCGACCCCGCGAGTCACGATCAGACGAATGTAACCGTCACGCAGGTTGTTTTGCCGGATTGTTTCCAGCAACGCTTCACCCATCGCCCGTTGCGACATTGGGACATGCAGACAGATCGAACGCGCCGAATCCCAAAGGCGCTCGAGATGTTCCTCCAAACGGAAGACGCGCCCGTTATAAAAACGAATGCCTTCAAAAATTCCGTCGCCGTAAAGCAGACCGTGATCGAAGACCGAAACCTTCGCGTCCGCTTCCGAGTAAAATTTTCCGTCGATGTAAATCTTGGATTGCTTCGCCGCAGATTTCGACGCCGGTGCCTTATCCACCGCAGGTTTTACCGCCTCGCGTGATTTAGGTCGATCGATCACCGCACCGCCAGCATTAGAGGTTTTCATAATTACGAGAAAAATCTCCGCGTTTCGACGCGCAATTCAAGCAACAAAAAAAATCGGCGCTCTTAGCCCAGTCGACCATCTTTGATGTGCAATTCGCGATCGCCGCGCATCGCGAGACCGGTATCGTGGGTCACAATCAGTAAACTTTTTTTGCGCTCGCGCGCCAGCTTCAACAAAAGACCGACAATTGCTTCGCCCGTCGCCGAATCAAGGTTCCCGGTTGGCTCGTCGGCGAAAATAATGTCGGGGTCGTTGACCAATGCGCGCGCAATCGCGACGCGTTGTTGCTCGCCTCCCGAGAGCTCCGCCGGCAAATGCTGCATCCGGTCAGCCAAACCCACCGATGCCAGGCTTTCTTCGGCCGCTTTGGCCGTGGATTTCCCGCCGATCATTCCCGGCAGCGAAACATTTTCCAGTGCGGTCAACTCCGGCAGCAAAAAATAGCCCTGGAACACGAAACCCATCTTGTTGTTCCGAAAACGCGCCTGCGATCCGGAGCTGCCGTTATAAAGATTGCGGCCCTCGAATTCGACTGTTCCGGATTCAGGCCGCTCCAAACCAGCCAGGGTATAAAGCAAAGTCGTTTTTCCCGCGCCGGACGCGCCGCAAATGAAAATGATTTCTCCATTTGCGACGTCGAACGAAATACCGCGCAGCACTTCGATCCGGCGCGAACCCATCCGGAAGGATTGAAACAAATCGCGGGCAATCAACTGTGGTGGCTGCGGCACGGACAATTACTCCGCCA
>DATMOU010000025.1:0-34907 GCA_035568035.1 Chthoniobacterales bacterium
CGGTCACGTTGTGGATAAGAAGGGGGACCCGGTGATAGCCTCAGTCCGACCGGGCACACGGGTGCGTGTTTTTTACACCAACGTTGGGGACCAACGAATGATTGATCACGTGGTCGTTCTGAACTGATCCAGGACCAATCATGAAATAACCCAGACAACAAAAGCCGCCGCGTGGTGCGGCCTCTTTGTTGGATGTTAACTCCGGAAGTTTATTTTCGCGATTACTTATTGTTTTGCGTTGAAACTTAAGCGATCTGCCGGCAGCGAAAAGAGAGGCTTAACTATGCGTCCCGCCATTTGCTTGATTGGAATCTTGTACGTTTGTTGCGCTCTCAACTTGCCGGCAGCTGAAACTGCGGGCGATCGCATGTTCGAGCGATTGAAGGGGCTCGCCGGCGAATGGGAAGGAACCTTTGAGTGGTCGCAAGGTCGAAACGCTTCCGGCGAATTGAAAGCGACTTATTATTTGACCGGGAACGGCTCGGCCCTGGTGGAAAATCTCATCATGGATGGCGTCCCGGCAATGACCACGGTCTATCATCTTGACGGCGCCGACATCCGGATGACGCATTATTGCGCTGCCAAAAATCAGCCACGACTTAAAGCCAAACGGATCGACGAGTCGGCGGCAGAGATCGAGTTCTCTTTGGTCGATGTCACGAACGTGAATCCCAAAAGCCGGGGCTACGTGGATGGCTTTCTGATTCAGTTTCCCGAGACCGATCACTTGAATCTCAGATTCACTTTCGGTAGCGGCACGGGGAAAGGTCCGATCGAGAGCATAACTCTCAAGCGCGTGGCTGCGGCGCACTCGTGATCGTAAAAAGGCCGCGGCCTTAGCGAAAGGGAGACAGACAAGAAGACGAGCGGCGATTGCTCGCCATTGCCTTTCAGATAAAATCTTGTTCGCCGACATACTACGCGCGCGCGTGGAGTTGTCTCAAGATCGGCGGAGATGTGATCGCTGTCGTTTGATTCGCGGCGACACGCACTCCATCGACATTGCAAAGGCCTTCTAGTATGAGAGGGGACGACATTATTACCCCGTCGAGGGCTGAATGAAGTAGAATGACGGCGATCCCAACCACAGTCATTGTACTGCGCCAAGGTTGGCAAGACTTCCGGTTCGCTTGGAAAGCAGCGAGTTTCTTTCTGCTTTTCTTCGCGTTACTTGACTGGGCTCTGCTCTCGCCGCTGATAGCATGGGGGCTTGAGATGATCGTCCGCAGCGCGGGCGCCGTCGCCATAACGAATGCAGATCTGACAGGCTTCGTCCTTTCGCTTCCTGGTATTACCTTCCTGTTGGCTGTCGGCACGATTAACCTGGCCCTGTGGCGAACACAGGCTGGAGGCTTGACGCTGCTTGCCGGTGAGGTTACCGCCGGGCTACGCCCCCACTTCTCGGATCTGATTGGTCGCTACATCCGTCTCATGCCGCGCCTTCTCATACTAAGCTTGCTGCAGGCTGCGGTCATGCTGGCGATAGTGGCAGCTTTCGCCGGACTATTCGCTGAAATTTACGGAGGGCTCTTGAGTGGACATGACATTAACTACTACTTGAGCGAACAACCGCGTGAATGGTGGATTGCAATCCTTCTCGCGGGGGGACTTGGTACAGTGTTTGCCGTTGGACTACTCTGGCTGATCGCGCGCTGGTTGTACGCGGTGCCGTTACTAGTCCTCGGGAATTTGAGGCCCCTCGCGACTCTGCGAATGACGTGGCGGGCGACCAGAGGTGGGGCGCTCGGTTTGGTCCGAGTTCTCGGAGTGTGGTGGGCTGGAGTAGCGATTTTCTCGGCAGCCGTCAGTGTGCTAGGCTGGTTCCTCGCTAGACCTCTATTTGATTGGGCGGGTTACCTTCCCGGACGGGTTCTCTTTATTGTGGCGGTGGTCCTGGTGGCAGCATTCACGACCGGCACGGCGATGGGAGTGCTATCGGTAGGCATTCATCAATTCGTCGTGACGCGCATAAGCCTACCGTATCTTCCCCAAAAACCGGAGCGGGCATCAGGTCCTGCCATCCAGTCGCGAGCCACGCGACCCGCGATGGTGCTGGCGTGGGCCGCGTTGCTAGTGATCCTCGCCATTTCAGCGGTGGCAGATTGGCTCGAGTTGGCGCATAGAAATATCGTGGAATCTGTGGCGGTTACAGCCCACCGGGGTAGTTCGGCGCGCGCACCCGAGAACACAATGAGTGCCGTGCGGCAAGCGATCGCCGACGGTGCTGACTTTGCTGAGATCGATGTGCAGACCACCGCCGACGGAGAGATAGTGCTGTTCCATGACGGCGATTTGATGCGCATGGCAGGCGACAGCCGGCGACTTAAGGACCTCACTCTGGCGCAGGTAAAGGAGGTGGACGTTGGCAAGAAATTTAGGGAGAAGTTTACAGGTGAGAGGATTCCCACGTTGGCCGAAGTCATCGATCTAGCGAGAGGGAAAATTCGACTGAACATCGAACTCAAGTACAACTGGCCGGACCCAAACCTTGCGGGGAAGGTCGTTGACTTGGTGTCCCGGGAAGCCTTTCTCACCAACTGCATCATCACTTCTCTGGATGCGGCCGCGTTGGCGGAAGTTCAGCGGCTGGCGCCAGAACTGACGGTCGGTCAGATCGTGGCGGCATCGGTCGGGAACGTGACCCGGTTACCGGGGCGGATCCTGAGCGTGAACAAGCGCGCAGCAAACCGACGCTTCATTCAACGGGCGCGGAGCGCAGGAAAGGAGGTGCATGTCTGGACCTTGAACCAAGCCAGCGATATGCTGGTGATGATCGAGAGAGGCGCGCACAACCTGATCACTGACCACCCCGACGTTGCTATCCGGCTATTGCATGAGCGGGCAGGACTATCCGACGCCGAGAAACTGGCTCTCTCGCTTCGGACATTATTCGGGAAGGACAAAGCGGGTTCCGAATCGCGTCGCGGTCAAAATCGCGCCTCGCGTGGCGAGCAGGTCGACAAATTCTGAGAGCGTGATGTCAACATAAAGGAGAAGATCGACAAGGTTGGAGGCGAGCTTCAGCATCGCGGTGCATTCAAATTGAAGGAAGCGTGCGAATACCTGGGCGGTATCTCGCCGGTAACACTACGCCGATTGATCGCTCGCGAATTAATCAGACGCCATCCAGCGCTTCGCCACATCGTCATATCAAAAGCGGAGTTGGATCGGTTTCTTGCTCAAAACGGCAGAACCTAACGCGCTGGCGGCCACACGGTGGCGGTATGCAAAAAGAAAAAGGCAAACGGAGGGGCTTGCTTTGTCACAGTCATGCGATGTAGAAGAAAAATCGTGGTCTAACGGATAGAAGTGAGCCACAGCCAGGAAGCGGACTATGGAATGACATCAACGTGAACAAAGAATCCATCACGATCCGAATCAAAACGGCGTAGGCTGTTGGCTCGACTGAAGTGTTAGGCGTCTGCGCGCCCACCGTGGTGCCACCTCTTGTAGACGATGCGCAGCGCAACAAGTCCTGTTAGCGTGAAAATAATTGCGCGTGCCCCGTTTGACCACAAGAGTCTGAGATACATCTCTTGCGAAAAGCCACCGCTATACATCTGATCCTGGGCCCCGGCGGCTAGCGGCGTGCTGGCCACAAACGCAGTGCACAGGGCGATGACCAACCAGATGTGACGCGACGGTACGCCGCGACAAGGGAGCCAAAGCAGAAGCGACCAGGACAGAAACATAACGCCAGCGGGAAGGATGATGATTGGAAGCCGGGACAGGTACGCTCTGCTGAAGCCGTGAAAGGCTTGGGGACCGAATTGGCTCATGTCGGCGTAGATCGGATAGATGGTCAACTGGGCGATCCAGCCCGACGAAACGTTGTACCAAGTCGCTGCGACTGCGATAAGGAGCAGCACATCCGCCAAGCGGCCTCCAACTGGCGGCGCTGAAGCCGAAGTCAGCTCTGTGCCGCGGGTCTTGGCGCGCCGCCGGAGGCTGCGTGCCGCCGCGACGATAGAAATGAGAAGCGATGAAACAAGCATCGCGGCAAACAGGAGGAAGCACAGGTTGGAGAAAAAGCGGTAACTCATGGAGCGTGATCAGCGACGCCTAACGCGAAGTAGATGGACAAAGTGCGTAGAATAAGGCGCACAATGTGGCGTCCATTTTCTTGCCCTTACGAGGGGAATTGATTTGAAAGGCTGCATTTTCCAAGATTTTCCCAGCCAGGAGGCAGAATCTCAAGATGAAACCGCGACCGCTGCAGGCAGACCTTCTCGCTTGAAAATTCCCGCTCCACCTTGATACTTTTCCCTCGCAGTTGAGCGTTTTGAGATGAGGCGACAGCCGACTCTCGCATCGTTCAACCCTGACTTTTCTGGACAAGAGTGGACTGACGGAAAATCATGAGGGGGCAAAACGGGTGGGGTGGCAGGTTTTTGACCGACCCGATTTCACACGTTAAGTCTCGGCGGTCGAAAGATTTCGGGGGTATAGCTCAGTTGGTAGAGCGTCTCGTTCGCAATGAGAAGGCCAGGGGTTCGAATCCCCTTACCTCCAAAAATTTTGCAGAGCAAAATTCAACTCCCAATTGGGGATGAGAACCTTGTTGGACCGGTGGGGCGCGGAGCGCATGGGTTAGAAGCGATGCTCCAAGAGTCAGACCCTAACCGCGCTTATTGAGCCGAGCTAAAAGGGGATAGCGTCAAATACGAGAATGCGTCGGCTTCGTCATCTTCCCGTCTCTCCGGTTCTAGCCGCGGATTTCGGATGAAGAATACCGACGCATTCAGATTTACGTCGTTTCCGGCTTCCGATTCCGCGTGTGGAGAGAATCGGCTACACTGACGGACTTGAACGACGTTATCTCGCTGCATCTTCCTCGAAGCAGCGTCGTATTTGTACTGGGGGGGAATTGAGCCGCCCGGTGGAGAAGCCTTAAGACATTCCATCGACGCACGGTGCAACAAGTCGCGCTGTCGGGTTCCGGCGTCCTTTGGCCCTGAGCGTGACGAAGTTGTCTGCATGCTTCGCAAGTTATGTAGGGTGGCGCCTACTTTGCCTAGACAAACAGACGATGAACAGTTAAAAACAGATGGCAATCACTTGTAAACAGTCAGGTAACAGAAAGACTTTCGATAAGCGGACGCCTCAAATTTATGTCTAAGGCAAGAATCTCTCGCGACCTCGGCCCGTTACCGCGCGGTTCGCCTTTGACGGCGGCTCATAATAAGACGGCTAGTCTTCTACAAGTTCTTCGTTCTCTCGCAGTAAAGAACCAACGGGAGCAACCGCGCGTCTTCTACTCCCTTCGTGAAGTCGCGAGGGGATTCAAGGTGCCGGTTTCAACCGTTGCAAAGGCCTACCACGAAATGGAAGAGGAAGGTCTTTTAAGTCGTGTGCGAAGTTCTAAAACGGTTCTGAATGGTTTGCGCAACAGTCGAAGGCTGAGCGTTCGCGCCTTTGTTGGTCTGCCGGTCCTCATTTCGCACTTCATCTCCATTCAAGATTACCGAACCTTCTTCTTCTGTATCCGGCATGAGCTCTGGTTGCGAGGGTTCGCCACGACGATGTTCTTCTTCCGGGACGATGAAGCAGCCGACGGAAGGCTGAGCAATCAGCTCAAGAGTCATGAAGTCGACATCGTCATTTGGCTTCAGCCGGGGCGAAGCGCAAAGGAAACATTGCTGCGCCTTTCCGACATGGGAATTCGAGTCGTTGGGATTTCCCAAGTCGGAACGCCTACTATGCCGTCTCGCTATTATATCTGGAGACAGCATGCAATTGAAACGTTGCTGCGCGAATGGACGGACCGAAATTTAGTCCACAAGATCACGGTAGTTGATTCTAAGGATTACCGCTCGCCCGTAACTGAAGAGCTATTGCAGGTTGTTTTGCAGCATCTTGAAATCAAACCCGCCAGTCGGACCTTCTACGACGAAGGCAGTTCGGTTTTCCTCCGCGATCTGTGCCGCATAACGACAGACGGAATTATTTTTCCCTCATCGGGCCTGGCTTCGATGTTTGCATTTCAATGCCCCGACACGCTTAGCGATCTGTTAAGAGGAAGGCGGGTGGCATTCGTCGATGGTCCAATCGATATGCCTTTCGTCAAAGTACCTGACCTGCCGGTCGATCTCGTGACAATTAACTGGCAGACCGTGGCGGAATCGATTGTGAACGATCTGATTACAGGTGAAGCCTTTGATCGTAATCGCTTTACCACGTTTGAAGCCGAGGCGAAGTTGGCAGTTCCTTTCAGTAGTTTCTCGGAGGAAATCCGTCCCACACGGGGTATCGCTGCCTCCGTTTGAGCGAAATCAATTTCAAGCTGGCTTTGGCGTCGTCCGGAGAAAAGTATTGGTCTAGACGAGTTTTTCCGATACTATCTAGCAACGCCGCGGTTCAATAATCGCAGCATCGGAGGAGGTTTCGTATGAAAGAATGCAACTGGACCCCGAAGTTAATCGCCTTTCTTTTCGCTGTCGCCAGTCTCGGGTTCGCGACTGCCTATGCCGGCCCGGGTTACGAATACTCACGTGGCGAATTGATGGGCAACAGCGGTCTGGCGATCTTTCGGGTTGCAGACTTCGGATATCAGAATGGCTTGAGCATTTATATCGATGGTATTCCGATAACGACACTTTCTCTGGGCGAGGGTTATCGAGCTATTGTGAGGCCTGGTCGACATCGCTTGACCGTAACCAACACACCATCTCCTTACGGAAAGACCATGTTTACTCATCGGACCGTCGATTTTGTGCCAGGACAGAACTACGCCTTCACCGCGATTTGGGACGTTGACGCAATTACAATCGAAGACGGCGGTTACGTGTATCACGGCTTTTACCGGTAAATTTTTTCCGGAACCGCAAAGGTCAGCCAACTAAAGGCCGCAGCCGACGCTCAGGACTTTCTTCACGCTGCCCGGCGACTGATATTCGTAAACGGTAATCTCGTCGCCTTCGTAGTAGGCCGAACGAACGACGACATCGATTTTACCGTCGCCATTGAGATCGAGCAACGCGGCGATTTCAAATCTATTCGGCGCGCTTTCGGCCTTGGCTTCGGGGTAAAATTCGCCGTCCACTAATTTCGTTTTTGTTTTGCCTTCAATTATGCGCTCGACCATCACGAACGAATAGGTATTGGCGCTCGATTCATCCGGAATCTCGTCGTCATTCTTGTAATGCGTTGCGAAATCACAAATTCGTCCTGGCCATCTCCATCAAGATCAACGCTCACGATCTGGCTGATGTGCACGATCGGATCTCGAAAGCCATGTTCACGCAAGAACTGGCGAACAACTTTAACATGTTGCTGCGTCTTCGCATCGACTGATTTGGGTTTTCGTGGCAGCGGATTCCAGCTCGCAGCGAACGCGACGGCGCCTTTCGCCACTTTCGCTGGCCGCAGTTTCACCACCGGTCGGTCCGGGCACGGCTCGTTCTGTGTGTCGACTTTCAATACCTGGACTGTTCCGACATCGCCAGTCACACCGTACACCTGCAACTTTGCTCCTGACTTGACCGAATCGGTCGCGTCCGTCGGTTCCAACCACTTTCCAGATTCAATGGCCCCAACTAGATAACCGTAGCGCACGTCGATGATGGGAAACGTGTCTGCACTCACGCTGAGACGAGACGCGAATGCGAGTCCCGCAAGTAACAGGGACGTTTTCACGAGATCGCGCCGAAGGCGAGGCCGAGACCGTAGGTAACCGCAGCCTCGATGACGCCGACGAGTGTCATTTCCAATCCTGATGCCCACCACGAGCGCAACGTGATCAGCGATTTGACTGCTCCAACTGCGAAATGCGCGACGATGCTGATCGCAAACGCCCAAATTACGGCGGCAATCCCGCTCATGAAGAAAAACGGAATGATCGGAATAAACGCGCCGATCGCGGTCGAGATTGCAGCTGAAGCGGAAGATTTCCACGGCGAAGGAAAGCGATGCTCCGAGAGCCCGAGCTCGCTTTGCGCCATGGCCTGCACGAGCTGGTCGGGATTTTCGCTCAATCGTTCGGCCATTCGCTGCGCTTCTTCCTGACTAAAGCCCTGGAGTTGATAAAAGAGCGACATCTCCTCGATTTCTTCTTCGGGATTCTCTTCGACTTCCGCCTTCTCGCGGGCGATCTCCGCTTGGTAAACTTCCGCCTCGCTCTTGACCGCGAGATATGCGCCCGCACCCATCGACAAACTGGAAGCGATCATTCCAGCAAGACCGGATATCAAAATGTAGTGCTGCTGATTGTTCGTCGCGCCGGCGACGCCGGAAACAATTCCAAACACCGCTCCGAGTCCATCGTTCACGCCATAGATTGCGTCCGCCACCCAACTCCCGCCGCGTCCGTGCCAGCGTTCCCGTTTCAACATCGTGTCGAGCACGGTTCGAGGGCCAAGCTGCGGAACCATTGATTGCAACGCCCGTGCGTGCGCTTTTTCTTCCACCGCGCTCTCGCGCAGAAAATCCTTCACATCCACTTCGCCGGCCAGCGCGCGGTCGCGCTGGTCACGAAATTCAGCCTCATGTTTTTCCTCCTCCGCCTCCATCCGCCGAATTGCGATCTCGGTCCCGAGCGCGCGATTCAGCCATCGCTTCAATCGCCGGCCTAACGAATCGGGAATCGTAGGAACAGGTTCGCCGAGGTCGGTGAGTTTCTTCTCCCAGCGCCGGGCATGCCGCTCTTCGGCTTCGGCCATGCGCAAAAGGATCGCTTTGCGTTTCTCATCAGGTTCCCGGCTCGCAAGCTCCCGATAAGCTTCCGCCGTCTCGACTTCGGCGCGCCAATTACGCTTCACCACGTCGACTTTTTGCCGGTGATCTTGTTGGCCGTCGGATTCCGAGCTTATTTTCATCTCGCGCACTCCGTTTCTATCGCCGCAGTGATCGGCGGTGCCGGTTTGGATCTTAATTGCTGCACGGTGATAATGAGCCCGACCGATCCGATGATCAACACTGCCGCGATCAGCGTTCGCAGCGTCACGACTTCGTGCGCGAAAAGCGCGCCGAGCAACACCGCAACAATCGGGTTCACATACGCGTAAGTCGCAACTTTTGAGGGATCGCAATTGCGCAACAGCCAAAAATAAGACGTGTAGCCAACGATTGCGCCGATCAGAACCAAATAGACAAACGCGCCCAACGACAAGGTAGTGATTTTCCCGGGATGAAGATCCTTCAGCTCGCCGGCGAAAAGTCCAACCAGCATCAAAAGTAATCCGCCGCAGAACATTTGCTGAGCGGCGGCAAGAAATGGCAAAGCCGAATGCTTTGCTCGTCGCGAGTAAAGGGAACCGGCCGACCAAAAGAAGGATCCGATCAATAAGATCGACATTCCGATCAGCGGATGATTATTGCCGCCGCCGGAAAATCGCAATGCGGGGCCAAGTAAGATCGCGACGCCCAGAAATCCTCCGGCCAATCCGAGCCACACAACTGAAGTTGGCCGTGGTGTCATTCCAAACTGCCATCCGAGCAACGTGATATAAATGGGAACGGTCGCGACAATCAAACTGGCGAGACCCGTTTCGATGAATTTCTCTGAAATGGTCACGCCGCCATTTCCGCCTAGCAACAAGCACGCGCCGACGATGATCGATGTTAGCCACTCAGCCCATGTCGATCTTAGCGGACCTTGTGTGCGCGCGATGACAAACATGATCAGGCCCGCCAGAAAGAAACGCGCGCCCGCCATCAGGAATGGCGGGATTGACTGGATCGCGAAAAGAATTCCGAGATAAGTCGAGCCCCAAATGACGTAGAGCGCCGCGAAGGCGAGGAAGATCTGGATCTTGCGCGGCTCGGACATCAAAGACACTTACGCGATGCGAATCAATGTTCCAGTTTCGCCAGGGCCTCGCGTGCCTGGGACGACTGCGGATTGATCGTCAGCGCCCGCTCGTACCACTTTCGCGCCTCCGTCGGCAAGTTTACGCGCGCACATAAGTCACCCAACCGCAGGAAAGGAAAGGTGTAGAGAGAAATGATGTCCGCCTCAAACGTATTCATTCGAGCGGTTCCCGGCGCCGGAGGGTGACAGCGGCCAAGCAGTTGTTCGTTTTCTGAAAGCACCGTCTGCAAATCGCGATCCTGCGACTTCGGCATGATGACGGTCAGCAATCCCTGCTGATACGGCCAATAGTCGAGGTCGAGACTGTGATCATCTGCCAGCGTGCCGGCGAGAGCGATCGTCCGGCCGGGGTTAGCTTCGACCAATACCCTCAGATTTTTTGTTCCTCGATCGTAGCGATCAAAAGGAATCACCAAATTGGAATGTTGTTCTCGTAACTGCCGCGCATACCACTCGCCTAACAGTGTCGGTAGAACGACTAGAGTAGTCTGGCTCCCCATGTGCTCGACCTGTTGCAAGTAAATCAGCGGAAACGCAAACCCATCGCCGCTCACCAGCAGAATTGAATTCGGCTGCACCTCCGCCAAGACGTCCTCCCCGAATTGCCGGGCGAGAGAATTTCGGCTTTGATCGAGACGATGATAATTCATCGCGACCGTTACAACGATTGCGATCAGGCAGGCGCAACCGACGAGCGGCAAAGCGGCCTTCAAGATCAAAGGAAATAAGCGTGCGACAATTCCTGCGATTAGCATCACGCCGAACGCCATCAATGGGGCGAGCAAAACGTGTGAAAGCAGGAAGAATCGTCGCAACACGAACAGCGCCGACGGTGCGGTTTCAAGATTCAGATTCGTGATCCAGATGAAAAACGGTCCCGCAAATAAAAAAGCGAGCAGGCTGAACCAAAAATACCAGCGCCGGGATCGGTAAGCTTCGATCGATCCTGCGAAAATCAGAAGCCCGTTGAGTAATCCGAACGAGGCGAAAAATGCGACGAGCCTGGACCAGGGCGGTCCGCCCGTGTAGCCGGGCGTATTTACGAGTCGAGTCGAACCATAACTTCGCCGCGTAACGAGTCCGATGAGATCGTGCAACGAAGAAATGTTGCCCCAATTATAGACTGGATGACGCGCTGCCGCCCAAAGCACATAGGTGTAGGGCAAGAGACCGATCGCCAAAGCAATGACGCCAAGCAACATAATTCGCGGTTGCGCGCGCAACAGTTCGCGTTGCCGCCATAGCAGAAAACAGAACGCCGGAGCGAGTAGAACAATCGTCTGATGATTAGTAAGAGCGAGACCGACGACGAAAAACGCGGCGACCAAGAACTGTGTGCGATCGGGTCGTTCCTGCCACAACCCGAGCAGCAGAACCAGAATTGCGACGAGCAGATTGTTGAGCGGAAAGACTTCAGCTGCGAGCGACCATTCCCAAAAAACTGGATTGACTGCGAGCGCCACGGCGGCGACCGCGGCCGAGAACTGAGATCGAGTCAGGCGAACTGCGATCAAATAAACGACGCCGACGGTTAACGAATCACAGACAACTGACAGCAGATTCACGCGAAACGGGATCGACCCGAACGGAATCAAACTGAGAAGGTGTCCGAGCAGCGTGAAGAGGGGATAACCGGGCGGATGCGCCACGCCGAGAGTTACTGCAGCCGTAATCAATTCCGGAGTATCGCCAACTACGATGTCGCGAGCGGCAGTTAGAGAATAAAGAACCGCGGCGATGACGGTGACAAGAATCGCGACCAGCCAGTTGTTTCGTTCGTGTGCTGCTAGGATCGACATGACCGGATGTCGAAGCTCACAATTGAACGACTTGCGCAGATTGAATATCTTCGCTGTCGCGAATTATTTTCAGCAACTGCTCCGTCGGCGCGTTGTCGAGATTCAAAACCGTTAGGGCCGTGCCGCCCGCCTGGTTTCGACTCAGTGACATCGTCGCGATGTTTACATTGTGCTCGCCGAGTAGCGTTCCGATCCGGCCAACAATCCCGGGCCGATCGGTATTTTCGAGCACAAGGATGACGCCGTGCGGTCGCGCTTCAACCGGCCGGCTATTCACGCTCACGATCCGCGGGGTCGCTCCAAAAAATGCACCGCCGACAGAAACAGTCTTTCCTTCGGCGTCCGCAGAAAGTTCGAGGAGGTCGGTGTAATCGCCGAGTGCGCTCAAGCGCGTCTCAGTTATTTTCAATCCGAGACTCTCGGCAAAGGCCGGCGCGTTCACTTCGTTGATGTCTGCGCCGCCCGCGTTTTGCAAAAATCCTTTCAACACTGCACGGGTGATCGGTCCGGTATCGAGCTCGTTTACTTTGCCGCTGTAATTGATTTTCAATTCGTCCACCCGGCGGGGCGCGACCTGGGAAAGGAACCGCCCGAGCTTTTCACCAAAGCGGAGATGCGGCCCGATGATCGACAAGGTCTTTGCGTCGAGGCTCGGCATGTTGACCGCGTTTCGGATTGTCCCTTCGAGAAGCGCGGCCCGGATCGATTGCGCGATTTCGATTCCAACGCCTTCCTGCGCTTCAGCGGTGGAAGCTCCCAGATGCGGCGTCAAAATCAGATTTGGAGCATTGCGGAGGGGCGAATCTTCCGGCAGCGGTTCAACTTCAAACACGTCGAGAGCTGCCGCCGCCACATGTCTATCTCGCAGCGCTACCGCGAGCGCCGATTCGTCGATCAATCCGCCACGAGCGCAATTGATGATGCGAACGCCAGGCCTTGTCTTGGAAATTCGACGAGCATCGAGCAGATGACGAGTTTCGTTTGTTAGCGGCGTGTGAAACGAAATAAAATCCACCGCTGCAAGCAACTCGTCGAGCTCTTCGATGAGTTCCACTTGTAAACTGCGCGCGCGAGAGGCAGACAGATAGGGATCGTAGGCAACCACGCGCATGCCGAAGGCGATCGCGCGCCGGCTCAGTTCGCTGCCAATTCGGCCCATGCCGATGACGCCGAGCGTTTTGCTGTAAAGCTCGACCCCTTCGAAATCCTTCCGGTTCCACTTTCTGGCGCGCACACTCGCATCGGCTTGCGGAATTTTGCGTGCGACATTCAGCAGAAGCGAAAACGCGTGTTCCGCCGTAGACACCGTGTTACCGCCGGGCGCATTCAGGACGAGCACTCCGCGTCGCGTCGCCGTTTCGACATCGACATTGTCCACACCAACACCGGCGCGTCCCACAACGCGAAGTTTTTTCGCGGCATTGAGAACTTCGCCGGTTACTTTCGTTTCACTGCGAACAATGAGGGCCGCGAATTGCGGGATGATTTCAATGAGCTTGTTCGGCGGCAGTTTGAGTTGCGTTGAAACCTCCAACGCACCGTCCTGAGCAAGTTCGTCAATTCCGCGCTGAGAAATGGCGTCGGCAACGAGGACTTTAGGCGGAGTCACAGCAAAATGTTCAACGTTCAGTCGCGACGACGCAACTCTGCGACTACTTCGATTTCGGCTGTTTGCGGAAACATATCGAGCGGCGTCACCGATCTGATTTCAAATCGGCGCTGAAAATCCCCGAGATCGCGCGCGAGAGTGGATGGATTACACGAGATGTAAATGAGCGTGGCCGGCGCAGCATCGGCAATCGTTTCCCGAACATGTGTAGTAAGTCCGGTCGCCGGCGGATCAACCAGCAGAACAGTCGTGTCTGGGTCGCAATTTTCCAGCGCTAAACAAAGTGCCGATTCAACATTGCCGGCAACGTAGGTCTCCTTAGCCGTTGCGTTTTCTTTCGCGGCGCCAATCGCGAACCGGTCCCAATCAATTCCGATAACGCGCTCGAACTTGTCGACCATTGCCTTGGCGAAAAACCCGGCGCCGCAATACGCGTCGACCAACAATTCCTGGTTCGGCGGGACGAGATTGACGATCAGATCCTGCAACGCGTTTGCGACTCCGTCATTGGTTTGGGTGAAAATCCGCGCACCCCCCTTGGCTCGCAATGTGTAATGGCCGTCGGGAACGTTGCGGGTGCGCAGGTCTATGAGCTCGCGGTTCACTTCGTCCATCGCGATCGGGCAGCGTTCGATATCGATCAGGCGATGCGAATCGCGTCGGAAATAGCCGATCACGCCGTTTTCGGCGTGAACCGTAATCCGATTTCGATACGCGTACTCGAGAGGCGAGGGGACGATCGGACGCACCGAAACGTCTTTCAGTTTGCCGATGCGTTGCAAGAGATCGCAAACCTGTCGCGACTTGATTTCGAGTTGGTGCGCATAATCGATATGTTGGTAGGCGCAACCGCCACACTGCCCAAAGTACGGGCAGCGTGGATCTACTCGATGCGGGGACGCTTTGCGAACGCCAACGGCTTCCGCTTCGGCAAAATGTTTTTTCTCACGCGTGATCTTTGCCGAAACAAGTTCGCCGTCGACGGTGAACGAGACAAAAACGGCTTTGCCGTGTTCGCGCGCGACCCCTTTGCCGCCGAAAGCGATGTCCTCGATTTGTAGATCGACAGTCCGCATGAATGACAATAGCCCAGCGTTTTAACGCCGGGCTACAGAATATCCAGACGCGAAGTCCCTTCGAGACGAAAGGAATTGTTCTGCCGTGCCTCTCGGCACTCGGCCGTTCAGACACAAATAGAACCCAGCCTTAAAGGCCGGCTATTTTCGAATTTGCTTACGCATTAACCGCGCTGAAGCACGGCGTTAATAACAGCTCAGTTCGGACTTCCAGTCATTACCCGATCGATGGCGGCCTCGAGGTTTTCCATCTTTACGGGTTTCACCAGGTGTTCCGCGAAACCAGCTTCGAAGCTTTTCTCGATGTCGCCATTCATCCCGAAACCACTGATCGCTATTCCCGGGATGCGTGACATCGCGCGCAGGTAACTCATCAGTTCGATGCCGGTGCCGTCTGGCAGTGCAATGTCGCTGATGAGCAGATCGAATGGGCTTCGGGCCGCGGCTTCCATTGCCGAACGGACGTTATGCGCCGCGGCCACCAGGTGCCCGCGTCGCACCAACAATCGTTCCAGCGCTGTGCATGTGTCCACGTGATCGTCCACCAGCAAAATCCGAAGCGGACGAGTGTCGGGCACGGGCGCAGTAAACTGTACAACCCGCGTCGGCGGTGAAACGGTTTTCATCGTTAGAATGAAATTCGACCCTCGATCCCGACCATCACTTTGCGCAGTGAGAGTGCCGCCATGCGCCTGGGTGAGAGACTTCGAAATCGCGAGGCCGAGACCAAGCCCGCCGTAACGCCGTTGAAACGCGTGTTCGCCCTGTTCAAACGGGTCGAAGATGCGATTCATGATTTCCCGTTCGATGCCGATTCCGGTGTCCTTGACAGTGATCACAAGAGTCCCCGGTTCGGGGTTCGTTGTTGAAATCGTGATATCGCCGGTTTCGCCTGTGAACTTGATCGAGTTCTTAACCAGGTTCCAAATGATCTGCTGGAACTTTGCCGAGTCGGCCAGAACGTGGTGAGCGCCGGCTCGCAAATTTACACGCAGATTCAGGCGACGCTCCTGCGCTTCGGCGCGACAGATTTCCACCACGTTGGCAACGATCTCATTCGCGTCGATCGAGCCGAAACGCAGCTGAAGCTTGTCTTTGGCGATGCGAGTCAGGTCAAGCAGATCGTCGATCAACTGACTTTCCAGTTCGACATTGCGTCGAATCATCGACAACGAACACTTGGCCAGGTCCGTCGGAGATGTCTCCGCTTCGAGCGCATCGAGGGCGGCTATCACTGGTGTGAGCGGCGTGCGCAGTTCGTGAGAAAGCATCGCCAGAAAATTGTCCTTGGTCTTGTTCGCCGCCTCGACAGTTTCCTTCTGTTGCTCGATCGCAGCTTGCGCGCGGTTGCGTTCGGCAATTGCGGCCGCTATTGCCATTGCGGTGATCGTCAGCGCCGCGGTCCATGCCTGCAGCATCAAAAGCGATTGGTTCTCAGTCTGCGTAGCGAACGGTCCGAAGCCATTGAGAGTTCCCCAAATTGCGATCGAGGACAGAACGAAAACACCGGTGGCGGTTTCGCGCGGCGTAAAACGAAATGCAGTCCAGATGACAATGGGTCCGCAAAGAAAAGAAATCGGATAATTCCGCACCGAAATTTGGAACGAACCGCCGAAGATAATTTCAGCGAGGACCACCAGGAGCAACAGGAGAAAGCTTACCTCGAGGGCTTGGGCGCGGTTCCATTTGCGCTGCGTGGCCGGGATGCTCCAAAGCAATAGCAACGGCGCCACAATCAATTCTCCAGACGTGTCGCCCAGCCACCAGGTGAGTGAAATTTGCCAAAAGTTTGCCCATTGCGCGAAACCGCCTAGGGCAAGGCTGGTTAGGCCTAATAACGGACTAACCGTCGTGCTAATCAGCGCCGCCAGCGCGAACTTGAAAACATTTTGTGGACGCTCGAAGACCTGAGTTCCGCCGGCGAACCGGTTGACCAGCCATGCGCCGCACACTCCTTCAAGCGTGTTGCCGTTTGCGATGCCGAGCGAGGTGAAAATGTTCCATGTAGTCGTGAGGTTGAAAAAAAACGCGCCGACGAAAATCGCCGGCCAGACGCGATAACCGAACACGAGAAGCCCAGCGAGCGCGATGCCGGCCGGCGGCCAGACTGGTGAAGCGCTCGGATTAACAATCGCCAGCTTTAGAGAAAAGTAGCCGGCGACAAAGTAGATCAGCGTTAAACCGCCGATTGCTGGCAGCGTGGGAATTTTCCTGGAATTCAACATCAACCCGACCGCCTATACGAACCGGGTTACCTGTTACGCCGCTTGCCCTCGCGGTCAACCGATTTGTGATTATGAGAACGCGACGGACTCTGCTCCCGTTTTAGTAATCGCGGCAATATGGATACTTCGATTCGTTGCCGAGCTCTGGCGCGAACTCTGAATAACCCGCGTGAATCCAGGGAATGTCGTTAGGCAAAATCGGCCGATAGCTGTTGTGCCAAATCGGAAACGGAAACGTGAGAATTTCGAGCAGGCCGGTCGCGTGTCGCGCCGTTGAACGTCCGAGCCCGCGCACCACACCGTAACCGGCCGCCGCGACGTTGCCCTCCGTCTTGTTCACTTTGCAAACGGAGTCCGGCAGTTCCGAAGACGCGAACAGAAAATTTGAGAAACCGCGACCAAGTTTCCGCGTCGGACCGTAATCGTTCCCCGGCGGATCTTGAATGTCAGCGAACGCGTTTAGTGTGGATCCGATGCCGATCAGCGCGACGAACAGTTGCTTTTTCATGGGGGGCTCACGTCACTCTAAACAATTTTTCGCGGGGAAAGCAACTTTTCGTTTCGAATTTATCAGCCGTGCGGCGGTCCTTGAAAGTAAAACAAGATCGAACGGCTCGCATCGAAAAGGCCGTGCGCGATAATCGCCGCCCAAAGATTTCTTCCGGAAAGGATCACGAGAAGGCCGAGCAGGAAGCCGAGCGTTCCGGTGATCAACATGCCAAGTGGATTTTGATACGCGTGCGAAGCGCCGAACAGAAGAGCTTGAATGATTAACGCGACCCACCACGCCGCCCGGCTTCCGCCGAAAAACATCGCCAGGCTCTGCATAAGAAATCCGCGAAACATGAACTCTTCGTAGAAACCGGCGCCGATCAGAACATAGAAGAGAGTGATCAAGGTGAGGTGCAAATTTCCCTGCAAGGCAGAGAAACGACTAAGCTCGCGATGAAAGCCGGCTTTCTCGGAGAAATAGATCGCTGCGAAAAAAATCGCTGCCAGAACAACTCCGATCCCAATTGCGCGCAGCCAGCTTCGCGGGCGCTTCAATCCGATGTCGGCGAGTCGTTCGGGCCGGAACCAAATGAGCGCGCAGGCAATGACGATCTCCAGCATCTGAATGATTAGTGCCAATCCGTAGCCGCCCTCCATCGTCTTCGGCGTGTAGATCGCCTGCGCCGCGATCTCCAAACCGAACACGGCCGCGATCAAAACGACAATGTCGATGAAATATCGATATCGCCGCGCGGTGCTCGTCTGCAGAGCGTCCAGCTTCGGGTCGCCTGGCGTCATCGGCTCAACGTTAATCGTCGAGACGGTTATGTGGACAGATTATTTCTTCCGACCTCCGACCTCCGACCTCCGACCTCCGACCTCCGACTTCCGACTTCCGACTTCCGACTTCCGACCGCTGACCTCTGACCTCTGACCTCTGACCGCTGACCGCTGACCTCTGACCTCTGACCTCCGACTTCCGGATCAGTGCAGTCCCCGGACCCAACCAGTGAGTTCAAATACGATCAAGAGGTCGCGGTGGTTCACCCCGGGTCGAAATTTCCAATTGAACAATGTCATGATCGCGCTGGCATCGAGCTCGCGATGGCCGGTTGTTTTCACAACTTTCACTTCGTCGACGATTCCGGTTTTGTCGTTGATGACGAGCCGATAGATTCCCTGGCCTTGATAACCGAGATGTTGCGCTTTGATCGGATACTCGGGATCGGGGGCAGCAACCGTATCCTTTTTGTACTGCGGCGGGATCCTAACTATGTCGGTGGCAAAGCACGGCGTTAGAACCGCGAGAAACAACAGTATTAAGAGAGTTCTAAAGGGAGTTTTCATATATCTGAGGATTCGGAAAATCTTACTAACTCGGACGTGCCACTGCCAATCTGAAATTTGAAATCTGCCCTCTGATGCCTGACAAGCGCAATTATGGATTGCCTTGGTCTGGCATTCGGCGACAAATTCCAAGTTTCTCATTTCGGCCGTTCTTGTCTGTCGTATGAGCGGTGCCAAGCGTCAGATCGGAACCGTGATTTGGTCTGCAGCCTGTCTTATCTTTTATAAATCAGGGATGTTGTGACGGGGGCGTTACGCCCAAACACGCAACGATTATCACGACGGCTAGGCCGAGGCATGCCTCACATATCACGTTTCGGCGAAGTTGAGACAGCAAATCCGAGTTCGCTGGAACGTTGAGCAGCTTAGTTTTAACGACGAATCGGTTGCACGCGCCGAAGCCGATGAGAGTGCCGAAGAGGGCGAGCTTAAAAAGCAGGAGCCAACCATAACGGCTCGTGAAAAGCGCATGAATCGAACCGACTAACAACCAACTATTGGAAAAACCGCTGACGGCAAGAACGCTCACACAGCTCAGACTTAGCGCGGAAAAGCGGTTGAGCACGGGCGCAGCGCATTCGCCTAACGTCAATGATGCAGGAACGCGCCTTAGAAACATTGCCATCGGCGCCAATCCACCGATCCACGTGCCCGCGGCGCAAAGATGAAGCGCATCCCCCAACAGACCGAGCGGTTGGACTCTAGCGGCCGCGGCGTGGCTGATCCAGGCGAGCGAAACGAGCAGAACAACGCTGAACAACCAGAGCACCAGGATCGGCGCCCGTAGCACTTCATCTCGTGCAAGCCCTGTCGCAATGAGCGCAAACTCCACCGCGATGAGGCCAAAACGAAGCTGCCAGACGCGACCGAATTCCGTTTCAAACAAAACGGTTCGCCACGCTGTCGTGGAGAAAGCGTTCGTGAGCGACAACCCACTCATATCCGCGACTTCCAGCCAAAACCAGAGCAGGGCGGAAAGGAGCGCCGCGAGCAAACTCCAAAGGGCCAGCTGGAAGAATTGCCTTTCGAGCTCGTTCAAATCGTCGCTTCGGGCGCGACGGACCGGTCCGAGCATGACTACCTCAAACGCAAAGATTCCCGCGAGCAGGATCGACGCGACGATCTGCACAGTCCGAGCGATGACAAGTAGCGCGGTGAGCGTCATTTTCTCCTCCGCATGAATGCCTAACGAACGACCGAAAACGTGAAGTTCCCGTTCGTCACATGTGTATCGACGGAAACCACGCGCCACACGACTTTATAGGTCCCCGCTCCGAGCGGCTGTAGTGATACGCGCAATAGCGCGTGGTCAGAGCGATCCAAATGCACATCGCGTTTGTCCACTTCCCTGTTGGATGCGTCGAACACCTGGATGCTGCTGAAGGCACGTTCGATATTTTCCGTAAACCGGATCTTAAGCTCGTCGGGCGAAGTCTGCACCGTCCTGCCGACACCCGGTTCCGCCTCTTTGAGAAAAGCATGCGCTTCAAGCCGGGCTGAGCCGACCAGAACAATCAGAAAGAAGCTGAGGATGATATGTTTCATTTGCTTCCTCCGAAGAGCGGGCGCCCCAGGCTGTGGGGAAAAAGATCGTCGAGGTAGAAGTGCAACTGTGCGATGAAGCCGACGTCGTTTCCGGTGCGCGAGTTGATTGGAATCACCGCTTCGGCTCCGACTTGAAAGTATTTGCCTGACCAGATGATGCCGGGATTGACGGTGCCGGTAATTAGTCCGCTCTGCCCGCGGTCGAGTGGATCACTAAGCGAAACCTCCACTAACGGAATGAGGCGGTCGAATGGTGCGCGTAGCCCGATGTTTCGGACCTGCTCCTGCAAGTAAATCATACTGTATTCGACCGCAAAACCCGATTGTAAAACGGCGGGGATTGGTGATCCTTCTGTCCGCGCGCTGCTCGGTATGGCGACACCAACTAGGGCGGTGATCGCAAGTGGTCGCAGCCATGGCAATCCTTGGGGTAAATCGCCCAAGCCCTTGCCGAAGAACAGCCCAGGCGTCCACGTACTGAAACTGTCTGCTCCCACCTCCTTGCTTCCCGTGCCGCCGATATCTACCCCTAGGCCGAGAGAGACCACGGTTTCATGTTCGTCGTTTTCAAAGAACTCGTATTTCGAGCCGATGGAGAGATTGCCGAAGCCACTTGCCGCCTTGCCCTGTGAAGGATTGAGCGTGATGAACGTGTCGCCAAACTCTATGTCCCATTTCGGCGTTATGCGTAGAGCGATGTCGGAAGAAACCTCCGTGTCGCGCGTGCCGCCATTGTCCGGCGTGACGATGCTGGAAACGGTTGGCAGCGAAAACTCATCGGCTACAAATGGATCATCGGTCGAGAGCGTGGCCGGGAAGAAGCGTGCGCCCGCGAAGCCGTGGCCGTAAGTCCAGCCGGTTGCGGCCAGGGTCGACAACAAAAGCAAAAGTGAAATTTTCATTCAGTTTCTCCAAAAAGGGTTTCAAAATTCCGTCGCGACTCGGCGCGACGATCCTCGGTTGATGTGCGCAAAAGACTGGCAATCCGTACACACGCACGGCGTCAGTCGACCGACGCTGCAGCTAGCTCAGCTGGAAGCGAGGTGGCGGAACCAGTGGAGAATGCTTTATTTCAGGTGACGAAAATGTAGAGGTGGCGTAGTCGAACGGCGCAGATAACGGTGACAACCGCGTCGTGCGCGTGACACACATCAGGTCCATCTTAGGCGTCGGCAACTGCAGCTCGGATTTTTTCTCGGAATTTTTCCCCTTGTTGACGGCATGACAGAGTGAACACGGGTGAGCACCATCGAATGTCTGGACAATCGCTGCGCACAACGACCGTTCTTTCGCGTACGAAACAATCATAGTTGTCCACGCGACTGACTGAAGCGCGATCCACTGTAAGCCCGTTGCGCAGCAAAGCGCGCAAATGGTAGTGATGCGTCCAACACGACGAAACACGATCGCGAGACTAGGAGACCTCTCGATTCGAGTCAATCAAGTTGCGCAACGCCTACAAGACCAAATGTTGCGCCGCGGAATCGGCGCCGACCGGGATTGCGCATCTTGCTCATCGCCATTCAATCCGTATATCTTTCCCAACTGTATTTGTTCCCGTAGTTCAACGGATAGAACGGAGGTTTCCTAAACCTTAAATGCGGGTTCGATTCCCGCCGGGAGCGCTTTGTGTGATCCGACCTGCGAGAGACAGTTTGGGAATTCGTTCGAACGCGCACGTCGATTGATGCGCTCACTCCCGTTCGCTCACCCTCACGTGCTTCGTCCATCTCGCACGACTCCCGTCGGCTCCGCCGCTACAGAGCCCTACAGCATCAACGCCATGAGCTGGCTGCGACTCGATACTTCCAGTTTACGGAAAACGGCGTGAAGATGTTTTTTCACTGTCGGGACGCTCAAGCATGCCGTATCCGCGATTTCCTGGTTGCTTTGTCCGTTGCAAACGAGGCGCGTGACCTCTTGCTCGCGGGCGGTCAGTCGGGTCAGATGCGGCAAATGGGTAATCGACGGTTCTTCCAAGCGCCGTGAATCGACGCACTCAATCAGAAAATGCGGACGCGCCACCGCATCGTTGAGGTGCTTAAGATGGATTGTTGCCCGCAAATCCTGTGACGTTGCGTGGCGCACTTGTGTCGACTCGAAATTTCCCCACCGCACGCCGCGGCCGTGTGAGCGCAACCATTGTTGTCTGAGCAGGCGACATCCATTCAAAATCTCCGCCGGAACTGCTGACCTGGCGTTCGTTTGCCGCGCTTCTTTGAATCCTTTTTCCCAGGTGGCGCAAAACTCGCGGGCCGCCGGATTTTGGAAAAGCAATCTCAAGTTCCAGCGCAACAGCATGGTCGGCAGCGGCAATCGTCGCACGAATTCTTCAAGCTCCACTCGAACGGCCCGTTCGCGTTCGAGCGAGCGCAGCCGCCGAAGGGTGATCGACAATTGCTGGTAAAGCTGGCGCAGCAATTTCATTTTCACCGGTGAAAGATCGCTCTGCGCTGATGTGCGCATGATAACCATGGCCGAGCTCAATCGCCGCTGTTGCCAGAACAACAGGCAGATTGCGTGCGCGCATTTTTGAGGAGCGATGTATCGACGATAGATTGTCGATCTTGCGAAAGCGGTCCGATCCGAAAACAAATCCGCGATAGGCACGATTTTTTTGCGCGGATGCGCGTTGAGAGATTTCTTGAGCGGTCGTGTGACGAAAAAACCGGATGGCATCGGCGACGTCCATTGCACGTGCAACGGTAGGATTGGGCTGTGTTGCAGAGTCAGTCCGATGATTTGATTGGGAATTGCGGCGTCGATCAGGTCCCGGGCAGATTTCCAGAATGACTCCAGGTCCATCGCCGCGTGAAGAGCGAGCAGATATTTTTCGATTGCCGGATCGATTAGCGATCCCCGCTTCAACTCGACTCCCAAGTCCGGCCTCATCACTCACCTTGTTCTCGGGCGGTGTCCGTCCACCGCCGAATTAGGCTGCGCCCGACTGACAATCACGAGATCAAAAATCAAACCAAAGTTACCTCGCAATCATCCAGTGACGCGCAACTGTTCACGTTAGAAAAAGAAAGGAACATCGCAAATGAAACTACAAATCAATGTGCCGGTAAGCGGCTTGGACCTGGCAGCTCTGCTGCAAGGTGAAGAAGGGTTCTTCCTCTGCCAAAACAGAGGACAAAACTACATCACCGTGGCAAAAGCTGGTCATTCGATCGCTTTTGGGCCAACACCCATCGGGCGAATCATCCAGGAACAACCGTCGCTGAGCGTCGGCCCGGAGCCTTGGTACGTCACCAAGATCAGCAACTCGACTGAGTTCGCTGACTTTCGCACAACCGGAGGGCCGCCGAGCAGGTAAGCGCGCCAAACCAAAGCGAAAAACGCAATTCAAGGCCCCGATGACGAAAACTCATCGGGGCTTTCTGTTTTTGCGCTACTTCGCGGTTTTCATTCCGAGCTCTTTGACCAGAAAGGCCCAGCGGTCGGCGGTTTCTTCGATGATCTTCGTCGTCGGTTTTCCGGCGCCGTGACCAGCTTTGGTTTCGATTCGGATTAGCGTCGGTTTGTCGCAACCTTGGGCGGCTTGGAGCGTCGCCGCGAATTTGAAGCTGTGCGCGGGAACAACGCGATCGTCGTGATCTGCAGTCGTGATTAGTGTCGGTGGATAACAGCAGCCCCGCCCAGGCGGGGCAATGTGATGAAGCGGTGAGTAGGCGTAGAGATAGGGAAAATCGTCCGGCTTTTGCGCGCTGCCGTAATCCGAAGTCCAGGCCCAGCCGATCGTGAACTTCTCAAACCGCAACATGTCCATCACTCCGACGTTGGGCAGGGTTGCGCCGTAAAGATCGGGCCGTTGCGTGAGACATGCGCCAACGAGCAATCCACCGTTGCTGCCGCCGCCGATCGCGAGTTTCGGAGTCGACGTGTATTTGTTGTCGATCAAGTACTGGGCCGCGGCGATGAAATCGTCGAACACGTTCTGTTTCAGGTGCAGCATTCCGGCTTCGTGCCATTTCTCGCCGTACTCGCCGCCGCCGCGCAGGTTCGGGACGGCGTAGATGCCGCCCATTTCCATCCAAACGAGATTCGCAGGGGTGAACGTCGGCGTGGACGAAATATCGAATCCGCCGTAACCGTAAAGATAAGTCGGCGTCTGGCCGTCGCGTTTCATTCCTTTTTTGTAGGAGATGAACATCAGAATGCGCGTGCCATCGGCGCTCTTGTAAAAGACCTGATCCGTTGTGTAGTCGTCCGGATTAAATTTGACCTTCGGTTTAAAGAGCAGTTCGCTCGCGCGCTTGTCGAAATCGTAACGAAAGATCTCCGTCGGTGTGGTGTAACTCGTGAATGAGTAAAATGTTTCGCGGTCTTTGGTTTTCCCGGTGAATCCGGATGCCGTCCCGAGACCCGGCAACTCAATCTGGCCATCAGAAGAACCGTCGCGTTTGAATAATTTCACCGCGCTGTGCGCGTCTTTCAGGTAAAGCGCGACGAAGCGATCGCCAACACTGTTGACTGCTTCGAGTTTATCTTTCGACTCCGGCACGAGCTCATCAATCTTTGTCGGCAGCGGTTTGCAGGTGTTGATGGCAATGATCCGGCCAAGCGGCGCCTCCAGATCGGTCCTGAACATGAAGACCGGTCCGTCGTTGTCGATGAAGGTGTACTGCGCATCAGCTTTATCGAGCAGTTCGACGACTTTCGAATTCGGATCGACCAGGTTCTTGTAGAAAATGCGGTTCTTCGGGTCAGTCCCGCGCTGAACGGTGATGATGAGGTAACGCCCGTCGTCGGTGACTTCAGCATTGAAAAGCCATTCCTTCTGGTCGATCCGCTCGTAAATCAGTTTGTCCTGCGATTGCGGCGTGCCGAGCTGATGGAAGAACAGTTTGTGATTGTAAACCTGGGACCGGAGTTTGTTTTTCTCGTCCGGTTTATCGTAACGACTGTAAAAGAATCCGCTGCCATCTTTTTTCCATGAGGCATTGGAAAATTTCACCCAGTCGATGATATCTGGTCGATCCTTGCCGGTGGCGACGTCGCGGATTTTCCACTGCTGCCAATCGGACCCGGCGGTGGCGAGACCGTAGGCCATCAGTTTGGCGTCCTCGGTTACGTCCATCCCGCCCAGCGCAATTGTCCCGTCCTTGGTGAGCGTGTTGGGGTCGAGCAGTTCGCGCGGTTTCTCGGAAAAATTCTTCGCAGTATAAAGAACGTTCTGATTTTGAAGCCCACTGTTTTTTGAAAAGAAGTAGCGATCTGTTTCCTTGAACGGCACGCCGAACCGCTCGAAATCCCAAACCTCAGTCAGACGTCTTCTGATTCCGTCCCGCTCGGGAATCGCGTTTAGAAAATCGAAAGTGATTTTATTTTCAGCCTCGATCCACTGTCGCGATTCGGGCGAGTCAGGATTCTCAAGCGGGCGATAAGGGTCGGCCACCTTGGTGCCGGGATAATCGTCGATCTGATTGCCTTCCGGCGCGGCAGGATATTTGGGTTGCGTTGGCGAATCGGCGGCGAACACGAAGGCGAGCGGCGCAAAAAGGACGAGCCCCTGTATTTTCCAGTCCATAAACAGTCAGCGAATATGGCGAAGCTTGAAAGATGGGCAATCGTTAGATAGAAACGCCCGCCCGTTCAGGCAGTTGTCGGGTTCGGCATGATGAAATCTTTCGTAACCAAAGCCCAAAACCGCGCGTTTGCGCCAGTCGACATCGCATCGCTGGTGTTCTTCCGTGTCACGTTCGGCCTGCTGATGGTTTGGGAGGTCTGCCGGTATTTTAGAAACGAATCGATTTACCATTTCTGGCTCGAGCCGAAATTCCTTTTCAAATACTACGGATTTTCCTGGGTCCATCCCTGGCCGGGTAACTGGCTCTACATTCACTGGGCGGTGCTCGGAGTTTTGGCCTTGTTCGTGGCTTTCGGATTTTTGTATCGCATCAGCGCGGCGTTGATGTTCCTGAGCTACGCCTATTTTTTCCTTCTCGATGAAGCACGCTACGTCAATCACACCTACCTGATTTGTCTGTATTGTTTGCTGCTCGCGATCGTTCCGGCGCATCGCGCGTTTTCGATCGATGCCCGGATGCGGCCGTCGCTGCGTTCCAACACTGCGCCGGCGTGGTGCCTTTGGCTGCTGCGATTTCAAATCTCCGTCGTCTACATTTTTGCCGGACTGGTAAAACTTTCCCCGGACTGGCTTCGGGGCGAGCCGATGCGCTACTCGCTATCACACGCGACCAATGCACCGATCGTCGGACAATTCTTCGGTGACGAATGGGCTGTTTACCTTGTCAGTTACGGCGGACTGATTTTTGATTTACTGGTTGTTCCGGGGCTATTGTGGCGGCGAACGCGTACCATCTCTTTTTGTGCCGTCGTCATTTTTCACCTGACCAACGCGCTCTGGGCGGTCATCGGAATGTTTCCATGGCTCGCCATCGCCGCCAGTGCGCTATTTTTTTCCCCAGACTGGCCGCGACGGATTCTCGAGAAACTTGAACTCGTTCGCCGCCGCAAGACGATTAAGGAATCGAAACCCACGTCTCCTTGGCAGCGCGCAATCATTCTGAGCGGATTGGCCGTTTATACGGCAATCCAGATTTTTCTACCGCTGCGTCCTTTGCTTTCTCGTGGCGGCGTCGAATGGACCTGGGCGGAGCATCGCTTTAGCTGGCGAATGTTCGTTTGGACTTACGCTTCGATCGCCAATTTTTATGTGACTGATCCCAATAACGGGGAAATCATGCCGATCGAGCTCTCGGATTACCTTTCGCCGCGTCAGGCGCCGCAGATGGGTTATCTCTCGGACTTACCTCTGCAATTTGCGCATCATCTGGCGAAGGTGCTGCCAAACTCGGGACCCAGGCCTCTTCAGGTCCAGGCGCGCATCTTCGTGTCGATCAACGGGCGAAAACCTGTTCTCTATATAGACCCCGTCGTCGATCTCGCAGCCGAGGCGCGAACGTTAGGACGGCCCAAATGGTTGGTGCGCAATGACGAGCCGCTCCCGCCGAAGGATCAACGATATCGCTTGGATCTCTATTAATCGCCGCGGTCGTAATTGTTTTACGGACGTTGAAGCCGGTGGCATCGCGGCTGCTTTAGGGAACGCCGCAAGCTTGGAGCTCAACAAACTGAAATTGAATTAACTCCTCAAGCTTCGGCGCGCGGCTGATTAAACTCAGCCGCGCTTTTTTCTTTGTAGCGGCGGTCTATGACCGCCGAGATCATGTAATTTCGGCGCTCACAGAGCGCCGCTACAATGACAAGCCTGTCGATGTTAATCTTCCGCCATCACTCCGAACAGCCCGTGTTCTTCGTCGCTAATGCCGGTGCTGAAGAACCGAACGCGCGATTAGCCCTTTTTCCAGCCGTTGCCGTTTCCGTCGCGAGCGAGTGCCGGCTCCAGCTCTGGCGCGGGCGTAACGTCGACATCTTCAGTGCCTTCGAGATCAGGATCCATCAACGATTTTTCATGATGCTCCTTCGCGATCAACATGTAGAGCGATGGTACAATGAACAAGGTGAAGATTGTTCCAATCGTCATTCCGCCGACCAGCACAAGACCAATCGAATTTCGCGCGGCCGCACCTGCGCCGGTCACCAGGGTGAGGGGAAAGTGACCGGCCACGGTCGCAACACTTGTCATCATGATCGGGCGCAATCGGATGCGCGCAGCCTGTGCGACTGCGGCGAGCTTAGCTTTTCCCTCGCGCTGCAACTCGTTTGCGAACTGTACGATCAAGATTCCGTTCTTCGAAACAAGTCCGACCAGCGTGACCAGGCCGACTTGCGAGTAAATGTTGAACGAGGTGGTCCAGCCATCGGTAAAGAATTTTCCGAACGGCATTTTCAGAAACATGAACAGTGCGGCCCCGAAGAGGGCGAGGGGCACCGACCCGAGCAAAATGATCAACGGATCGCGGAAGCTGTTAAACTGTGCGGCCAGAACAAGGAAAATGAGCACAACGGCGAGAATAAAAACTCCAAGAAAGCTGTTCCCTTCCAGTCGGAGTTGTCGCGAGCCACCCGTGTAGTCGATCACATAGCCGGCTGGCAGGACCTTGTGGGCTTCGTTCTCCAAAAACTTCAGCGTGGCATCCACCGAGCCGGCTGGAACGCCACTGATGGTGACGGCATTGAGCTGCTGCATCCGGTTCAGCGATCGAGCGACTGTGTTGTGATCGATGCGGGCGATCGTACTGAGTGGAATCAGCTGGTTGTTAGGCCCGGTTACGTAAATTTCATTCAATTGCTCCGGATTCAATCGATCAATTCGCTTGATCTGCGGAATGACCTTGTAGCTGAGCCCTTCCATGTTGAACCAGTTGACGTAGTTGCCACCAATACTGGCCGCCAGATCAGCTCCGATCTGCTGCATGTTAAGTCCCATGGCTGAAACTTTGTCGTGGTCGATGACAATCTGCGCTTGTGGCTGGTCGATCTTGGTGTCGATGTCACCAAACTGAAACACATGCGCCTGCATCGCTTTCAAGAAAATGTCCTTGGCAATTTCAAGGATTCGTTCCTGGTCAGCGGTTGAAGCGATGACGAAACTCACTGGGAAATTGTCCGCTCCCGGCAGCGCTTCGGGCATGATCGGAAACATTTGAATTGCCGGAATCGCGGACAGTCTTTGCTGCACGATCGGCAAATAGTCTTTGGTCGGCGTCTTCCGGGTTCCCCACGGCTTCAAAACCATTCCACCGAATCCACTGCTGGGCGATGTGATCTGAAATGTGAAACGCGTGTCGGGAATATCCTTGAATACTTTCCCGGCCGCGTCGGCATAACGAATTGTATCGTCAATGGTTGCATTCGCCGGCGCGGTAATGATTCCAAAGATCACACCTTGATCTTCTTTCGGCGCCAGCTCCTTCGTCGCGATTTTCGGAATGGCCATGAACATCAAGAGGGCCAGCGCGCAGACCCCTCCCCAAACAACGTAAACTGCGGGACGAGCATTGAGCGTTCGGTCCAGATGTTCGCCGTACCACTCGCGGAATCGATCGAACGTGCGGTCGACCCAGCCTTTGAAGCCGTGGTCGATGTGATCAGGAGGCAACAGGTATGACGCCATCATCGGCGAAAGCACCAACGCCACGATACCCGAAATAAAAACCGCGCCGGCCAGGGTCAGCGCGAACTCACGGAAAAGGGCGCCGGTCAATCCGCCTTGCATCGCGATCGGCGTGTAAACCGCAGCCAGGGTGATCGTCATCGCGATAATCGGGCCAATCAGCTCGCGTGCGCCAACCAGGGCGGCGTTCATCCGCGACATTCCGTCAGCGATGTGACGTTCGACGTTCTCGACCATAACGATCGCATCGTCGACGACCAACCCGACCGAAAGAACGATCGCGAGCAGGGTAAGTAGATTCAGTGTAAAACCGAACACCTGCATGAGAAACAGAGCGCCGATCAGGGAAATCGGGATCGCGACCACAGGCACGATGACGGAGCGGAACGAACCGAGGAACAAAAAGATCACGACCATCACGATGAGCAACGTGTCGATCAATGTTTTTACGACTTCGTGAATGGCGTCGTTGATGTAAGCCGTCGCGTCGTAGGCCATTTCGGCTTCAATGCCGCTCGGCAATTCCTTCTTAATTTGCTCGAGCTCCACGCGCACGCGTTTGATCACGTCGACGGAATTCGCGTTAGGCAAAACGAAAATGCCCATGAACACCGCCCTTTCGCCGGAGAACCGCACTTCGGTGTTATAGTCTTCGGCGCCAAGGACCACGTCGGCGATGTCGCCCAGCCTAACGAGTGTGTTCTTATCCTGCCGGACAACGAGCTGTTTAAATTGATCGGCGGTGTGGAGGTCGGTGTTCGCAGTAAGGTTCACCTGAAGCAGCGAACCTTTGGTGCTTCCAACCGCGGCCAGAAAATTGTTTTTGCCTAGCGCGTCGCGCACCTGCGACGGGCTGATGTTTAACGCAGCCATACGGTCCGGCTTCATCCAGATGCGCATCGCGAACGTGCGTCCGCCTAGGATATCCGCTTTTTGCACGCCGCCGAGCGCCGTTAAACGCGGTTGGACCAGCCGGACGAGATAATCCGTGACTTCATTCGGCTGCAGAATGTTGGATGTGAAACTGAGGTAGGCCGAGGCGAATTGCGAATCAGCGGCCTGAATCGCAATGACCGGAATTTGCGACTCGGGCGGCAGATTGTTCCGGATCGCGTCGACTCGCGAACTAATATCGGAGAGCGCCTTGTTCGCGTCGTAATTTAATTTCAGTCGCGCAGTAATCGTGGAGACGCTCTGCTGGCTTTGCGACTGGATGTAATCGATTCCGTCCGCCGCAGCGATCGCGCGTTCCACGGGCGTGGTAATGAATCCACGCACCAGTTCGGCGTCGGCGCCGACGTAAACCGTCGTGACGGTGATGGCAGCGATGTCGCTCCGCGGATATTGCCGCACGTTAAGCGTCTTCATCGCCTGCAAACCGGCGATCAGGATCACGAAGCTCACCACCATCGCGAGGACGGGACGCTTAATGAATAGGTCAGTGAAACTCTTCATTTAACAAATTCGAAACTCGAAACCCGAAGTTCCAAACAAATCCGAATATTCAAAATCGGAATCGCCAACGAGCCGCGTTTTGGTGATTTGAATTTTAAGATTTGTTTCGGATTTCGACATTCGGATTTCGAGTTTTCTTTAGGAGTCGGCGGGAGTTGGATTCACTTGGGGTTTCGGAGCCAGATCGTTGTTGATCGTCACCGGCATACCGTTGCGCAGCTTGAACACGCCAGTGCTTACGACGACGTCACCCGCTTTCACCCCATCGGTAATGGAAACAAAGTCGCCGCGCGATTCGCCGATTCGGACAAATGCCTGTCGGAGCGTTTGCGATTCTTTGCCCGTTTTCGGGTCCTTCTTCTTTTCGATTACGTAAACCGAATTGCCGTACGGCGCGTAGGAGACCGCGCTGCCGGGAATCACGAGCGTCTTTTTCTTTTGCGGCAGCATGACCTCGACGTTTACAAACATTCCCGGTTTTAAGGCGTGGTCTGGATTTTCCAGAGTGGCTTGCACGGTGACATTACGCGTCACCGTGTCGACCATGGAATTGAGAGCGGTCAGCTTTCCTTTAAATTCACGACCCGGTATCGCGTCGGTACGCACCTGGGTCTCGAACCCGGTCGCGAGTTGCGGCAGGTTTTGCTGCGGTACAGCGAAATCGACAAAGACCGGGTCGAGCGCAGTCAGCTGTACAATCGGCTGTCGCGCGTCGATCGACTGGCCGACGTTCACCTGGCGAATGCCGAGCTGACCGTCGAACGGAGCGCGCAATTCTTTTTTGGTAATGAATGCGCGCATATTATCTACCGCGCCCTGTTTCTGACCGAACGCGGATTGCGCAGCGTCTAGCTCTTGCTTGGAAACCACTTTGCGGGCCGCGAGATCGCGGGTCCGCAGCAAATTCGCCCGGGCAAGTTCAAGGTCGGCCTCAGCAGTATGGAGTTGCGCTTCTTCGGACGACGCGTCGAGCCTCACTAGCACTTCGCCTTTCTTCGCTTCACCGCCGTTTTGAAAATTCACCTGCGCGACCACGCCGCCGAGCTCGGCCGCAATTACTGCGCCTTGGACCGCCGAGACTGATCCAATTGACGGCAAAACCGGCGCCCAGTCTTCCTCTTTGACTTCAGCGCTCGAGACGGTCGTTGGCGGCATCGTCCTCGGCGTACTCATCATCGTGCCGATCTGCATGACCTTGATTCCGACGAGAAGCACGACAAGTAGAACGAAACCGCCGATCGCTGTGGCCATCGGTCCGCGAATAAATCTCATTTTCTTTAGGACAACAGGTTTGGCCACATCATGCATACGCGCGTTCGCTCTCCGTCTTAAACATTATCCGCCACAGATTCCTGACGACTTCGAGCTGGTGCTCGCGGCTCTCGGCAGCTGTTCGTCCTATTCTCAGAACGCCGCGCAACAACATCCCGTCGTTCACAGCAAAAATCAGTTCCGCCATTTCGCGTGGCGTTAAGTCGCTCGCTTTGCCTTCCGGCGAACGGGCAATCAGATCGGTGACTCCATCCATTGATGTCTGGCAAACGTCGCTCACCAATTCGGCCACGTGTGGATTCCGGCTCGCTTCAGCGAAAAGATCGACAACGAACGCCGCCGTGACCTGCGGTTCGGTTTCGCCGCAATGTGCCGTGAACAAAGTCTCAAGCGACTCGCGAAGACTTGGCGCTTGTCGCGCGCGTTCGAGAATTTCGTGGATTTGCCCCTTGTGGCGGTCGGCCATGGCGGCAATCACTGCCTCTTTATTTTGGAAGTAGCGATAGATCAGACCGACACTAATGCCGGCCTCAGCGCTGATGTCGTGCATGCTGGCCTGGTGAAAGCCGCGTTTGGCGAAGCACGCGACCGCGGCATCGAGAATCTGGGTTGGCCGGTCAAGAACGGTGTCGGTTTGGGTGTGAGACATTGAGCTAAGACAATGAATGAACGTTCATTCATTGTCAAATAGCCCCTGATCTATGAGGCAATCCGCGCTTCCGCCCGCTGGTTGATTGTCTTGCCGGTCATTTGCAAAGGCTGCTCGGCGAATTGCCAAATCGATACGATCGCGCTGAGCGTGACCAAGCCGTAGACGATCATTTCCAGGATGTTTCGGCTCTTGTCTTCCGACTGAACCAGTAAGCGGTAGGTTGTTCTCCTTTTCATATTTCCCTTTCTCCCTGACGACGACGCTGCGTGTTGCTTTTGTCTAAGCTCCCTGAGCGTTATCATGGTCTTTGAACATTGGATGCGAGGTCGCGTTGAATCAGATTCAAAATAAAAATTTTCTGCGCCAGTTTTCACCTGACCGGCAATATCTCATCGCGGTGTCGGGCGGTCGTGATTCAGTCGCGCTGCTTCACTGGCTGATCGACTCCGGCTACAAGAAATTAATTGTCTGCCATTTAAATCATCAGCTGCGTGGGCGCGCTGGCGCTGCGGATGCGCGCTTCGTTGAAAAACTTGCCGGCAAGTACGGCGTTGTTTTCACCATTGAATCGGTGAACGTACGCGCCCTCGCGACGAAGACGAAAATGTCGATCGAAGCTGCGGCGCGGGACATGCGCTACAAATTTTTCTCGCGCGTGGCCAAGCGATGGAATTGCCGCACGATTTTCCTTGGTCATCATGCCGACGACGTCGTCGAGACGTTTCTGATCAATCTCTTTCGCGGTTCGGGAACGACTGGTCTGGCGGGGATTCGCAACGTTTCAACGCGCCGGGTCGGTGGTGTCGATCTTAAGATCGTTAGGCCATTTCTTGGAATCTGGCGCAGTGAAATCAACGAATATGTCCGCGCCCATGGTCTGAAGTATCGCGAAGACGCTTCAAACAAAGATCTCGCGCCGCTTCGAAATCGCCTTCGTCACCAGGTCATTCCGTATTTGGAGAAAGCGCTCGACCGAAACATTCGGCAAAGTATCTGGCGCGCGGCAATGATTGCGATAGAGGAAGATATCTGGATCGAAAATCAGCTGCCGAATTCAACTGGTATCGAATTTCCGGTAGCAAAAATTCGTGACCTGCCGATCGCGCTTCAACGCCGGCAAATCCTGAACTGGTTACGGGCGCAAAACATCACCAACGCCGGCTTTGATGTGGTTGAAAGTATTCGCGCGCTGGTCGAACCCAATTCCCGTGTCGCCAAAGTCAATCTTCCACGAGGCCGACATGTACGGCGGCGGGCAAAGAAAATTTTCGTCGAATGAAATCTTCTGTACCGGCGGTCTATGACCGTCGCAAAATTAATGCGGCGCTCGCAGAGCGCCGCTACAGTATCTGCTAATGTCTTCTGAAGTTCGAGTTCGGTTTGCGCCATCGCCCACGGGTTATTTGCACATCGGTGGCGCGCGCACTGCGCTTTTCAACTGGCTCTTTGTGCATCATCACGGGGGCAAGCTGGTCCTTCGAATCGAAGATACCGACACGAAGCGCAACACCGAGGAGGCCGCCACCGCGATTTACGAAGGACTGAAGTGGCTGGGAATTAATTGGGACGAAGGTCCGCATGTCGGCGGAAATTTCGGCCCGTATTTTCAAAGTCAGCGCACCGAAATTTACGAGCGCTACCTGAAACAACTTCAGGACGCAGGCCATATCTTTGAAGACGAGGGCGCGCTCCGATTTCGTTCGCCGCGCGAGCATGTGATCGTGGACGATCTCGTTTGCGGCAAGATCGATTTCGATCTCACGAATCCTGGCACCCACCCGGACATGACCGTGCGCCGGCCGGATGGCTCGTGGATTTTTCATTTCGTTAACGTGATCGACGACATCGAGATGAAGATTTCGCACGTGATCCGTGGGGAGGACCATCTTTCCAACACGCCGAAGCACATCGAGCTTTACAAGGCGCTGGGCGCGACGCCGCCGAACTTTGCCCACATTCCGCTTATCTTAAATCGAGATGGTTCGAAAATGAGCAAGCGCGATGAGGGCGCGGCGATTGCGACTTACATCGAACAAGGTTACGCGCCGGAAGCCGTCCGCAATTACCTCTGTTTGCTCGGGTGGTCGCCGAAGGACAACCGCGAGAAGATCGACATCGAAGAAGTCGTAAAACTTTTCGAGCTGGAGAAAATCAATCGCCGAAACGCCGCGTTCGACCTCGACAAGTGTTTTTGGCTCAACGGCCAATACATCGCGCAGATGTCGCTCGATCGTTTCGTCGAATTGGCGCGACCGTTTTTGGAGAAGGCGAAGATCGACACCTCGAACGAGAAATACACGCGCGAGGTCCTCGCGATCGTGAAGGAGAAGATCAAGCTTCTGAAGGAATTGCCGGAGTGGACGAGTTACTTTTTTACTGAGGACTATGAGTTCGATCAGGCGGCCGTTGAAAAAGTATTTAGCAAGCCGGACGCCACGAATCACTTGAAAGCTTTGAGCGAAGAGTTTGCCAGGGTCGACAAGTGGGATTGGCAAACGCTGGAGGCGACCCTCAAGTCGCTTGCGCAAAACCGCGGCTGCAAAACGGGGGATCTCGTTCATCCGGCGCGCGTCGCAGTGAG
>DATMOU010000026.1:0-2600 GCA_035568035.1 Chthoniobacterales bacterium
ATGCCGGCGCTTTGCGCGAGTGCGGCGAAGTCCGGGTTTTTCAGCTCGACCCCGAAATCGAGAAAGCCGCCGGCTTTCATTTCCAATTCGACAAACGAGAGCGAATCGTTTCTGAAAACAACGACTTTCACCGGCAACTCCAGTTGATGAAGAGTCAACAAATCGCCCAGCAGCATCGACACTCCGCCGTCGCCCGACATCGAAATCACTTGTCGATTTGGCGCGGCGAGCTGCGCGCCGATCGCCTGCGGTAGAGCGCTGGCCATTGATCCATGGACAAACGAGCCGAGCAATCGCCGTTTGCCATTCATTTTCAAATAACGCGACGCCCAGATCGTTGGAGTGCCGACGTCACAAGTGAAGATGGTGTCGTCGTTCGCGAGTTCACTGATTACGTGCGCGACAAATTGTGGATGACTGCCTGTGCGCTCGCTTCCTTCGGTCGCCAGTTCGTCCAGGGCTTTTCGCGCCTTCCGATAATGTTCAACACTCGTCTTCAAATGCTGATCGTCCGCATTCTGTTTCAATTTCGGCAGGAGCGCCTGCAAGGTGACTTTGGTGTCCCCGACCAATCCGTGGTCGAGCTTCGTGCGACGGCCCAATTGCTCTCCGCGAATGTCGATTTGAATAACGGTCGCGTGTTTGGGAAAGAATTGTTGATATGGGAAATCAGTGCCGATCATCAGCAACGTGTTGCAGTTCATCATCGCGAAATAACCGGATGAAAATCCGAGCAAGCCGGTCATGCCGACATCGAATGGATTGTCGTACTCGATGAATTCCTTACCGCGCAAAGCGTGGACGATTGGCGCGTTCAACTTGCCGGCCAGCGCGATCAACTCGGCATGAGCTCCGGCACAACCCGCGCCGGCAAGAATTGTGGTCTTTTCTGATTCGTTGAGAACTTTTGCCAGCGTCTCGATCTCGTCAGCAGCTGGACGTACGGTCGGTTTCGGCGGCGGGAAGTGGAGACGCGGTTCTTGTTCGACCGCGTGACGCAACGCAATGTCCCCCGGGAGTGCGACCACTGAAACTCCGCGTCGTGCGATCGCTGTCTGCATCGCGATCTCCAGCACGCGCGGCATCTGCTCGGGCTGGGAAATCAGTTCACAATAATGACTGCACTGCGCGAATAAATGCTCCGGGTGCGTCTCCTGAAAATAGCCGCTCCCGATTTCTTCGCTTGGGATCTGCGCAGCCAGCGCGAGAACAGGAACGCGACTCCGATGACAATCGTAAAGGCCATTGATCAAATGCAGATTTCCAGGACCGCAACTGCCGGCGCAGACAGTTAGTTGTTCGGTCAACTGCGCTTCGGCGCCGGCGGCGAATGCTGCTGTTTCTTCGTGTCGGACCGGCACCCATTGTAAATTCTTGCGCGGGCGAATCGCATCGGTCACACCGTTGAGCGAATCTCCCACCAGTCCGTAGACTCGCTTCACGCCCGCCGCGACCAAAGTGTCGACCAACACGTCTGCCACTCGCTTCTTAGCCATGGAGTAGGGTCAGGGTATTAGCTTTTACCGAGACGTTCCAGCTCTTGCATGGTCGAATCGTCCAGCTCAATCAAAGCGGCGGCAGTGTTTTCCTCCAGGTGCTTGACCTTCGAAGTTCCGGGAATCGGAAGCATGACCGGAGATCTGCGAAGCAACCACGCAAGTGCGATCTGCGCCGGCTTTGCGCTGAGACGCTTCGCTGCGCGCGTCAGTGGACCGTCATGTTTCGCGAGTTCGCCGGTGGAGAGTGGAAACCAGGGGATGAAGCCGAGATTTTCTCGCGTGCAATACTCCAGCACGTCCTCGGATTGTCGATCGACCAAATTGTATCGATTCTGAACCGAAACGATCGCCGTGATGCGCCGGACCGCTTCGATCTGCTTCACGCTCACTTCAGACAGTCCAATATGACGAATCTTGCCCGTGCGCTGAAGATCGACCAACGCGCCAATTTGATCCTCCATCGGAACTTTCGGATCGATCCGGTGCAACTGTAGCAAATCGATTCGATCGAGTTTCAGCCGCCGAAGACTGCCATCGACCGCGGATCGCAAATGCTCTGGGCGACCGTCTTCGACCCATCGGTTTGGCCCGGGCCGTTGAAAGCCGGCCTTGGTCGCGATCAAAAGATTTTCGGGATACGGATAAAGCGCCTGGGCGATCAGCCGCTCGCTAACTTCGGGGCCGTAGGAATCGGCGGTATCGATTAGGTTGATTCCCAACTCCACGGCGCGACGCAGGACGGCGATCGCCTCGTCATGATCTTCAGGTTCCCCCCAAACGCCGTCACCGGTGAGTTGCATTGCGCCGAACCCGAGCCGGTGCACAGGAATATCGCCAATTACAAATGTTCCGCTGGCTTCAGCCGGGCGCGCATTGGCCAGGGCAGAGGATTGCCTGGTGGCCGTCGATGATCTTGAAGTAGTCATCACTTTTCCTATTACGAACCCGAATTAAGTCCACCGCGTTCGATCACGCAGCCGACGTTTGTTCGCGCGATTGAAAAAGGTTGAGCAGTTCTGCGAAGCGCGACTCGTAGGACTCGCAGATAGGGGACTCACCGTTTTCCTCGATCCACTCCGGGTGCTGCTCGCGGAGAGCGTC
>DATMOU010000027.1:0-25667 GCA_035568035.1 Chthoniobacterales bacterium
CGCCACCAGATGGCCGCCGATAAAGCCGCCCCCGCCGCACACCACGATTTTCTTGGACGCCATTCGATGCTTGAGAGCGGGTAACGTGCCCGCCTTAGCTTATGGTCGCAAATACTTTCGCAATCCGAGTAGCTGCGCTGAAGCGCGGATGACAAACAGTGGGTTGTAAATCAAATACCGACGCCACAGGCGTTTCGGTTCCTGAAAAAGCCGAAATAGCCATTCCAACCCAATTCGCATCATCCAGCGGGGTGCCTGACGGACTCGACCCGTAAAGAAATCAAAAGCTGCTCCAACTCCGATGAATATTTTCGCTTCCGGCAAGACTGAGATGTACTCAGCCATGAATTTTTCCTGCTTCGGCATCCCGATTCCAACCCAAAAGAAATCCGGCCGTGTTTCGCGTACTTTGCTTGCGAGCGAATCGCGTTCGGCCTTGCTAAGCGGCCCGAACGGCGGCGAAAAGGTTCCGGCAACTCGCAATCCAGAAAAACGCGTTTGCAACACGCGCGCCAACTCGTCGGCGACACCCGGTTTACCACCAAAAAAGAAATGAGTGAAGGCACCGTTCCGTGAGTGTTCACACAGATTCAAGACGAGATCCGGTCCATACACCCGCCGAATTGAGCTGTGCCCCTGCAAGCGGCCCATCCACACCAGTGGCACGCCATCTGGTGTGGCGAGGAGCGCGTTGTTCAAAATTCGTCGCAGCTCCGGATCGTGTTGCGCCTCGCTGACGCTGTGCACGTTGGTAATTGTCACATATCCGCGTTTCGAATTTCGTGCGGCATCGAAAAGAAACTCCCGCGCGCGATCCTGATCCAGCACGCTAATCCCAACGCCGAGCACGTTTACCTTTTCGACCTCCATGAGATTAACACCGATTCTACCACACCTGCGCGAACTTCGGCTCGTGCCGCGCCTCGGACAGAATGTGTGTGTTCGCAGGACAAACTGCCGTCGGCCGTCGCTCACGCGCGAGCCCCTGAACGATTTCCACCGCCAAATCGTAGGTCACACAAGCGACCAGCGTTCCTAAAATCTTAATCGTCCGATTCTCCATTTCACTTTTCAGCTCTTCGCTTACCGCTTTCCTCTCTGCGCTCTCCGCTTTCCTCTTTGCGCTTTGCCCTTTCCGCTTTCCGCTTTGCGCTTTCCTCTTTCCTCTCTTGAACCGCTCAACGTCTCAACATCCCAACTTCTCAACTCTCTTTCGATTCTAACACAGCGCCCGTTGAACCACCCGTCCCAACATCCGTCGCCGCACTTGTTCGACACTCCTTCTCACACTTGAATGCAAAATGCATTCAAATTTAATCGACACATTGATCCTACACCAGGCATCTTGAATGCAATATGCATTCAAGATTTAGAACGCTGATTTGAAAATATGCCCCAGTGTGGTTCTCGAGTTGATCGGATTCTCGGACCTCGAGATTTTTTTCTTTTTCTCTTCGCGCGCGACCGACGGAACAATTCTGATTGCCGCGCCGACGGAAGCCGTTCGCTCATCTCTGCGATTCGTGTGATTTCCCGAAAAAGTGGGTGAGCAGTGTTAGCTGCAAAAAATCGATGAAATCCATCGGAATGGCTGGTAACGACCCCGACCGCACTGAGCGTCTTCAATTCGTCCTGGATACTACGGAGTGCGAGGCTGCTATCTCCCATTATCTCGCGAACATATCGTGGCCGCTTTTTGGTTCCAAACAGTAATCTGAAGATTTCCGCTCGGGTTTTCGGGAACAGAACTTGTAAAAATGTCCTCTTGGATTGCATGTTATGGTTTATAACTTGAATGCAAAATGCATTCAAGTGTAAAGCGGAAATTTTAGGGTTGGTGGCAAAGTTGTCGGTCCTTAATGGCTCAATAGGCGATGCCTCAATAAACCGCGGCTGGAGCGAGTAACAGGTAGCGGCGGGTCACCGACCCGCCATATCGATTTCTGAACGATCGAGAACATACGGCCAATCATCTTCATTGTTGATTAGGCCTGCGCGAACCGGATTCTGTCCGACGTACGTTTCCTTTTCGTCAGAACTTTCGCCGTCCCGATAAGGGGCGGCTCAATAGACGGCGAGTCGACGAACCGCGGCTCCGGGACGATGGCTCAATAAATGGCGGCTCAGGGAACCCCGGCTCGGGAAATCGCGGCTCAAAGGAACCGCTGCTCGAGAAATGACAGGCCGTGGCTCACGTGCGAGGCGCTGAACGATTTCCATGGCCGAATCGTAGGTCACACAAGCGACCAGCGTTCCCAAAATCTTAATGGTCCGATTCCGCATTTCACTTCTCAGATTTCGAAACTCGTTGATTCGTTCCATCCCTTTCACTCACCGCCTGCCTCGGCGGTTTGACCATCTACCCGGCGGCTTTCCCAGCACGCCGTGTTCGGTGCCCGCGCTCACTCGCTCCTACCCTCGTTAAAGGCCAATCCGGTTGGCCAATCGGACGGACTCGTCCCGTGGCGAGCCCGGACCCTTCTATGTCGCTCATCCCCTTCGCTCCATTCAGCGCTTTCCGATTTAACATCTCAACTCCTCAACGTCTTAACTCCTCAATCGCTCAACGACTCAACGTCTTCTTGGTTTAGTCGCTTAGCTGTTTAGCCGGTTGACTCCGTCCTCAACATCTCAACGTCTTAACTTCTCAACCTCTCAACATCTTCTTGGCTTAGTCGCTTAGCTGTTTAGCCGTTTGATTCCTCCTCAACATCTCAACATCCCCTAGACTGTGCGGCCGAATTTCTTCTCCAGTTCGGCGTTTGAAATCTGAATCATGGTCGGCCGGCCGTGAGGACAACAGTAGGGCAACTCGCAGTCGAGCAGATCCTGAATCAGTTTTTCGACTTCCAGATAACGCAGCGGATCGTTCGCCTTCACGGCGTGGCGACAAACAGTCTTGGCGATCATCTCCTCGCCCAAGCGCAACGGCGAGCTGCGATTGCTCGCGCTCTTGAGGTCGTCGATGACCTTGCGCATGAACTGCTGGCCGTCGGTCACGTTTAAGAATCCGGGAAGACTGTCGATCTTGAACGCGTTCGGTCCGAAGCTTTCGATTCCGATCCCCATTTTCTGAAGGACCGACATGTTCTGCTCGATCCAGTCGGCATCGCGCGGCGGCAGCTCGAAGGTTTGCGTGATAAGCAGTTTCTGCGACGGGACCCCCTGCTCTTCCATGCGTCGCCGCAGCTCTTCGAACAAAATCCGTTCATGGGCGGCGTGCTGGTCGACGAGCACGAGTCCGTCAGCGTTTTCCATCAGGACATAGAGTTTGTTCAGCACGCCGATGATTTGAAATTGCTGCGTGGAGGGACGGGCTCTGTCCCGTCCCACGTACTCATCCGGCTGGGAGAAGGTTTGGGACGACACGGAGGTCGTCCCTCCAATTTCAATCGAGCGCTCACCGCGCAAGCCGAACTCTTTCTCGAATTGCGGCAGCTCACATGGCGGATTGCCACCTTGAGAAATTTGGGACACGACGGCGCGTGTCCCTCCAGGCTCAGCAGCCGGCGCGCTGAATCTTTCCTGCCAATCGGCGCGGCCGCCTGCCAGCGTTTCCTGGATTGCACGCACAATCGCTTCGCGCATTCCATGCGGATCACGAAACCGCACCTCACGTTTCGCCGGATGAACGTTCACATCCACTGAGCCGGGATCGACATCGAGAAACAGGAACGTGACCGGATACTGTCCTTTCATCAGGGCGGTGTGATAACCCTCCCGAATCGCGCTTGTAATCAGCGGACTCTCGATCGCGCGTCCGTTGACAAAAACGAGCTGTTGCGAGCGCGTTTGCCGGCTCAAACCCGCTCGCCCGATCAATCCACTGATTCGAACCTGAGCGGAAGCCGAGTCGTCGATCGCCAGCAGTTGGTTCAGCAAATCGTTGCCATGAAGATCGCGAATTCTATCGCCGAGGGTTGCAGTGGCCGGAAGCTGGAAAACCATTCGATCGTCGCGGGCGAATGTGAACGCGATTTGCGGATGGCCGATCGCCTGCAAATGCAACTGGTGTTCGATGTTTCGGGCCTCGGTGTTCTCCGCGCGCAAGAATTTGCGGCGCGCCGGGACATTGTAAAAAAGCGAGCGCACTTCGACCTGGGTGCCAGGCGCTTCGCCGCCGTCTCGCACGATCTCGATCTTGCCCCCATTGACCACAATCTCCGTTCCGGCGACAGCGTCAGGTTCACGACTCGTTAGGCGAAAACGCGACACACTGGCGATGCTCGGAAGCGCTTCACCGCGGAAACCAAGCGTTCCCACCGCTTCCAAGTCGGCGACCGATCGGATTTTACTGGTAGCGTGGCGTTCGAGGGAGAGCAACGCATCGTCCCGATCCATGCCGCAGCCATCGTCGCCTACTCGGATGAATGAGATCCCGCCACGGTGAATCAAGGTGTCTATCTTGCGTGCGCCGGCGTCGATACTGTTTTCGACCAGCTCTTTCACAACCGAAGCGGGCCGTTCGACGACTTCACCCGCGGCGACCTGACTGGCCACGGTTTCGGGGAGCAAACGAATGCGAGACATGAAGAAGTTGAGGGGGTGAGTCGTTGAGCGGTTGATTTGTTAGGTTATCCGAGCGCGCTGGCTTCGGTGAAGCGCATTCAGCTGTCGTGACAGTTGTTCAATAGAACTCCGTAGTTGGATCTCAGCATTGACTGACAAGAGCCCGAGGTCACAGCAAAAGACGAGCAGACACGCAAGTTCCATCAACGATGCGTACGCAATTTCAGAGAAATGCGCCTGGTCTCTCCTTCCCTGCCTTGAACTGCCTTCCGCAAGATTCGCCGCGACCGAGACAGCGGCACGATTGCACTGACTGGTGAGACCATAAATCTCAGACCGAGAAAACGTCGATGTGGTCAGATACACTTGCTTGCCAAGTTCTCGCGCGGCTTGCCAAACGCGTAGCTTTTCGAAGGGGTACTGGGGCATTTTCATACCTGCAGTGTCTGCTCAACACCTCAACCACTCAACTTCTCAACAGGCGTTCCTTTGACTAGAGCGGCCTCAGATCGTAATTTGCGGTTCCATGATTGAAGTCACCCAGAACGCGGCCCAACAGTTGCGCCACCTGCTCGAAGAACAGAAGCAAGCGGCCGGCAAAGGCCTGCGCGTGCAGATCACCAAGGGTGGTTGTTCGGGGCTGCATTATGAAATGACGCTCGACGAAAAAAAAGCCGGGGACGACGTAGTTGAGCGCGACGGTGTCCAGTTTTTCATCGATCACGAGAGCGCCGCGTATCTGCGTGGCGCGACCCTCGATTACCGCGGCGGATTGACGGGAGCCGGCTTTCAGTTCGTGAATCCGAACGCCAGCCGGACGTGCGGTTGCGGCACATCGTTCGAAGCAGAGAAGGAAACGCCAGTCCGGTCCGCCAGTCGGACGGACTCGTCCCGTGGCGAGTCCGGACCTTGAAAGCGCCGGCCAATTCCGCGGCATTTTAGATGGACTACGGTCTCTATCGTTACGACGAACCTTATGAGCGACCGGTCCGGCGCCGAATCAACTACTTCGCGTGGACGGTTGCGATTTTGCTGCTGACCGGCTTCGCGTTTGCCGCATGGCTCGGCAGTTTCTACGTCTTCAGCCAACCCGAGCGGCCGGACAGTTACCGGATCCTGCAAAAGTTACACAAGATCGAGCCGCCGAAACGTTTTGAATTAACCTCGGGGCCACCAGGCGAATTCCTCAGCGCGAAACAAGTTTACGATCGCTACAACGCGATGGGCAACGCGGAGTTCACCAAGGCCAACGCCGAGCTGGCGCGCAATTATATTCGGAACTTCCAACAAGTACGCGGACTTGTCACCTACGTTGTCGGCCGTTACGTCATCGAAGACGCGCGCGAGTTGAGTTCGAGCGATGTGTTCACTTCCGGCATGGTCGCGTTGACCGATTCGATCGAGAATCCGGAGCTGTTGATGGAGCACCTCTACCCATCTGAGCCGCATGCAGTGCCGATGATCAAGCAGACCCTTACCACGGGTTTGGAATTGAAACTGGACCGGGCGCACGATTTGTCCGCTGTGATTCACGTCGAGCGATTCAATGACGGCCGGGTGATGCTCACGGCTGTGCCGTTGCTTTATGGAACCTACACTGTGATGCGCGGCACCGGGACGTTCAGCCTCGAACCGCCCCTGAGTTTAAATCTCGAAGCGGGCTGGCCGTTGTTTAAGGAGCAAGGACGATTGCGCGCCGAGATGCATTTCACGCAATTCAAAGAAAGCCACGGTCAACCGCAGGCGCCGACCCAGGTTGCGATTCCCGGTTTTGCTCCGGCCGGAACACCACCGCCACCTGAAAATCAGCTTATTCGAGTCGAGGCCGCGAAAGCAGTGACGCCGCCTCCAATTGTTCAGGCTAAAAATAAATCCTCGAGAGCTACGCCGACGCCAAAAGGCAAACTCGCGAAAGGTAAACCAACTCCAAAAGCTTCAGTCTCGCCGTCACCAATCGTGCTCGCGGAAAAAACGACGTCTCCACCGCCTGCGCCGATTGCATCGCCGTCTCCTGCTGCCCAGAAATCGCAGACTCTCAAAACAACGCCTGCGCCGGCCGCAACGCAATCCATACCTGAAGCGGCAATGGCGCAAGCAGTGGAAACTCCAGTTCGCGCTCAACCGGCGCAGCCCGCCACGCCTGACATGGGCACATTGGCATCGACGACCGGTGGCGGAACCTGGAAAACTTTTCCGGCGGGAAGAATGCCACTTGGCCGCCTGATTGGAACAAACGATCTCAAGGAAATTGCCGATCAGGGGACGGGAGGCGAGCGCATTTACCTGAAAGGACAATTCGTCGTGAATTTTTCCGACGCGAACCGCGCGGTGTTGCGCCCGCGTGGCAAATTGACCGACTCGGTTTTGCACTTTGGCGCGGCGCCGACGCGCATCATTGTTGAATTTCCAACCGGATACGCTCCGCCGACACAAGGCTCAACCGTTAACCGCGACGAAGCGCGCCCGCTCGAGATCACTGAAGTGCGCAAACAGGAGGACGGTCAGCTGAACGTCTTCGCGCGCGAGATCATGCAGTGATGAGGTAGCGGCGGTTGATTCGCTTTCTCCCGAAAGCTCACCCGTTGGGCGGTGTCCATGTCGTCGCCTCCCGGCAACTCCATTCACCGAACCGCCACCACAGTTAATTCGCCACGACCGAGCGCGACATGGCGACTGAGGTCAGTCGCCGCTACCCAACGCAGACCAATGGCCGCATGTCTTTGTTGCTGATACAGATTGAATAGCGGACGCCGCGGCGCGGCGTCCCTACCAGTTGGCGAAGTTGCCGTCAGGGCGATTCCGTCGGCGAAGGCGACGGGGACCTAGAAGAAAACGGATCATCGCTGTTCGCGTTTGTCTCTAAAATCACCTTTCCGTCGGAGATCTCGAACGTTTTGAGATTTGTCTCGGCGGTCCATTCTCCGACATAACGCTTGAACGACCAGGAGCCATACTGCCAGCTCAGGAACTCTTCTCCGACCGGCCGGCCATTGACGATGATGCTGGTGATTCGGGCGTCTTCCGGCTTTCCGCTCGAGGCCGATTGCACGGAGCATTGGGCATTGAGGTAACGTCCAGGCATCCACCAACTTCGTCCGATCGGAATGCTCACCTGCAATCGGGCCGTGTCGTCTTCGATGGTCACGTAAGCGTCACCACGAATTCTCGAACCGGTTGCAATCAGCGCGTTGAGATCGTCCACAGTCAGCTCAATTCGCGCGGCCTCGTGCGCACGGGCGGCTTTTTCGAACGCGTCCCAGCGCGTTCGAACTGCATTTTCTTCCTCGACGCTGGCGCGACTGATTGGCAATCGCTCGTGCTCAGTGGAGAAATATTCGGTGCGAAGAGATCGCGCGGCGTAGTAGGTGCCGGCTACGAACGCCAGACAAAGTAAAAGGCCAAAGACGACGAGGATGAGACAGCCTTTCGCGAAACATCCGAGCCCCCGCTGGTGCGGTGGCGGTTCGATCCATGATGAGCTGGTGTTCATCGCTTCCCTTCCTGTCCCATTTTAGCCTGGGCATCCATCAGCTTGTCATAGAGCGCGCGCAGTCCCTCCGAAATCGTTTTCGTCCCGGCGATCACCGGCATGAAGTTGGTGTCACCGGGCCAGCGCGGCACGATGTGAATGTGTAAGTGATCGACCACGCCGGCGCCCGCGCATTCGCCGAGGTTCAAGCCGACGTTAAAACCTTGCGCGCGAGCCGCTGCCCGCAAGAGCGCCTGAGCATGAATGACCAAATTCCAAAGATCCACAATTTCGTTTTCACCTAACGAAGAAAGGTCGGCCGTTTTCTTATACGGCACCGCCATCAGATGGCCGACAGAATAAGGATAACGATTCATTATTAAGAACGCTGTCTTACGCCGCGTGACGACCAAAAACTCGGCGTCATCGCTTGCGCGAGCGGCCGTGCTGAGAAATTCCATGTCGCGCGGTTGCTTTTCGAAATATTCCACCCGCCACGGCGCCCACAGTGTTTCAATGTGCCCTTTCGGGAACTTTTCCGTCGACATTTGCCAGGGGCGCGAGACTAAAAGGACGCCCGTGAAAGTCGAGCATTTTGCGCGCTAGCGCGTGAGCAGAACGTAATTGGGCCGCTTCAAATTCTGCCGGGTAGCAGACTCAAAACGGCGGGTTGAGTCATGTAGTTCCCGCATCAAATCTGGCGCCTGATCCACTGGAACAGCCAACGCATCGATCTCCCCTTTGTTCCATTTTTCGACGGCCACATCAGGCTTTAGAAAATGCGGACGCGTCAAGTAAAGCGGCAATCCTTCATCGCTTTTGCCAATTGCTTCATAGCGCCAGTGATTTTTTGCCGCCTCTTCGCGAACTTGCCGCCCAAAAGTCGAGAGTGCTTCGCGACGTTCGCGATAGCCGTCCAACATTCTGCTGGCAACGTATCCCGCGCTGAACAGAACAGCGATTAGCAGGGTTGCTCCAATCAATCGCGCGTTTCGCGCGGCCTCTTTCTCGCGATTAATAAAGTGGGCAATTTGAACTGCGACTAACAAGCACAGCGGCGGGATCACGGGAAAAATTCGATCGACCCGTTTCGAGGGAATCAGCGACATCAACACCAGTCCGCCGATAATCCAGCAAGCTAACCAAATCGTTGCCGGCGACATTTCTTCGAATACGCGGCGAACATTCCAGCCCCGCGCGCGAAGATCGAAAATCGCCAGACCGATTATCAGTGCGCTCCACGGAAAGAATTTGTGAAGCAAATGCGCGAGATAGAAAAAAATCGACTGCGAGCGATGCACGTGAGGTCCGATTTCTCCGAAGCGCGCCAGAAACTCACGGACCACAACAAGCTCATAGAATCGCGGCACCCAGAGACAGCCCGCGATGACCCAAACCAAAAAGATTGCCAAGGACGCGAGCCACGGCCACCAGCCGAACCAGAGCCTCGTGCTGTAGCGGCGGTCTGTGACCACCGAAGACTCTTTTCCACCAACTCGGCGCTCATAAAGCGCCGCTACAACAATTCCCGGAAGCAGGAACGCGTAAATGATCGGCCCCTTGATCAACATTCCCGCGGTCAACAAACCGAACATGATCCATCGGTCGCGTGTCGACCACGGTTGCTGGTCGCGGATTTTTTCCCAGATCAACAGTCCGACCAGGAAAATAACAAGTGCGAGCGGCATGTCGGAGCGCACGAGCGTTGCCAATCTCGGACTCAACAAGTTGAAACCGAACGCGGCGAACGCGATCAAGCCGGCGATGTTTCCGTAGCCGCGCGAGGCGCTTCTGAGCAGGAGGAATGCAATTAATCCCGCGCAAATCAACGACGGCAGTCGCCATGCAACATCCCACGATCGCGTGATTTCGTAGATCGTAGCTGAAATCCATCCGGTGAGCGGCGGTTTAGTCGCCAGGCCTTGATCGTCCGAGGTGCGTTGATAAAACCAATGCCCCTCGGTGACCATCTCATATGAAGTCCACGCCTGCTTTGCCTGGTCGTAACCATCAAGCTCCCAGGGAAGATTCGTCACCGAAAACAGGACGAGCATGAGCGCAGCCAGAGTCCAAAAGGCTCTTTTGCTACCGAGCAGTTCTTTTGTCATTCCAGGCGCGTGATCTCGTCGAGAGGTTTTCTACCTTTAAAATCCGAAACTCGAAATCCGAATACCGAAATCCGAAACAAACACGAATGTCAAAATTCGAAAGGGATTGAATCGCGTCGGGATTAAGTATTCGTACATTCGAACTTTGGATTTTGAATTTGTTTCGTGCTCCGGATTTCGGATTTCGAATTTCAGTTGAAAACTGTTTACTTCGTCGCGGGTGAGCTGAGTTCTGCCAGAATCGCTTTCGCCGCGCGCTCGCTTGCGCCGGTTTCGCCAAGTTGCGCCGCAATCTTGTCGAATTCCAAAACTTGTTGCTGACGCGATTGCGCATCATCGATGAGTCGCGCAATTGCGGCGACGATTTCAACTGGCCGCGCTCGATGTTGAATAAACTCGGGAGCCACTTCTTTATCCGCGAGAACGTTCGGCATGCCGAGGTATTTCACTTTCACCAGAAGCCGGCCTGCAAAATAAGTCGGCCACGCTACTTTGTAGATGAGTGCGAACGGCATTCGAAAGTACGCTGCCTCCAGGGTTGCGCTTCCCGACGCGACAATTCCGGCAAATGCGCGCTGCATGATCTCGGCTGTTTGTCCGGTTTTGATTTCAAGAATTTGCCGATCTTGCGCGTCGATCATCTTTTCCATTTTTTGCGCCAACTCGTTGGATGCTGCCGCAATCTGGAAACGTAGGTTCGGTTTCAATCGCCGCAATTCCCGCGCGGTCTCAACTAGGACCGGAAGGATTTTCCGAACCTCGCGCTCGCGGCTGCCCGGAAACAATCCAATCAGGTTCGGATTACGCGCGACGTCGACTTTGTGTTCGTGCAACCGTTCGAGCATCGGATGTCCGACAAAGATCGTGCGCAATCCGCTTGGATTATAGAGATCGGCCTCGAAAGGGAAAATGCAGAGCATCAAGTCGAGCCAGCGGGCCATCTTTTTGATGCGCCCGCGGTTCCACGCCCAAACCTGCGGGCTGATGTAATAAATGATCTTTTGCGCCGGAATTTTCCGCCTCAGAGCACGCGCCAGGCGCAAATTAAATCCGGGATAATCAATCAGGACGACAGCGGTCGGTTTGTTCGTTTCGATCTCGCGCAATGCTTCATGAAATTGCTTTCGGAAATAGCCGTAATGTTTGATGACTTCCCAAAGTCCGAGGACACCGGACTGATTGATCCAATCTTTGAAATCCCCACCGGCGACGGATTTCATTTGTGGTCCGCCGCGCCCGACGAAACGAATATCGGACGCCGAATTGCGCAGAGCGCGCATCAGCGCTGCGCCGTGATTGTCCGCACTCGCCTCGCCCGCGACGAAATAAATCGTCTTCAAGGAAAGTGACCAGTGAAATTCGAAATTCGAAACTCGAAGCTCGAAACAATCTCCAAATCCAAAATTCGAAAATGCTCAAAACGTTTACCGTCGACGTAATTTGTTACCTCGGAATTTCGAGCATTCGTGCTTGTTTCGAATTTCGAGATTCGGATTTCGTATTTTCTTCGAGTCATTCGTGTTTGTTTCGGATTTCGATATTCAAATTTCGGATTTTCGTCGGATCATTCAGATTGGATTTTCTTCGTGATTTCGACCGCAAGTTCCAGGGCGGCGGTCGCCTGAAATCCCGAGACCCGCGGCTCGCGTCCGGTGGTCGCGCATTCGACAAACGAAACGAGCTGCTGCTTCAACGGCTCCTCGCGCTCAATCGGAACTTTGTCCCGCGTGATTTTTCCTGCCTCGCGCCGGTAGATCTCGCCGCTTTGTTTTTCGTAATCGAGCGAAAGGTATGCGTCCTCCTGGAAGACGCGGATTTTTCGCATGCGCTCGGGGCTGATCCGGCTCGAGGTCACGTTCGCCACGCAACCATTCTCAAAACGAATCCTCGCGTTGGCGATGTCTTCGCCTTTGCTCAGAACCGGGACGCCAACCGCGTCGATGTTTTGCACCGGCGAACGGACCAGGTGCAAAATGATTTCCAAATCGTGAATCATTAGATCGAGGACAACGCCGATGTCGGTGCTGCGGTCTGGATAGGGCGACAACCGATGGGCTTCGATAAAACGCGGATGAGTCAACCGGGCCTCGAGCGCGCTCAACACCGGATTGAATCGCTCGACATGGCCGACCTGGAGAATCAATCGGTTTTGCGCGGCGAATTCCGCCAACTCGGTGGCGTGTTGCGGATTTTCCGCGATCGGTTTTTCCACCAGGAGATGTTTGCCACGTTGTAAAAGTGGAAGCGCAATCTCGTAGTGCGCGTTCGTTGGCGTCGCGATCGATGCGGCATCGACCAACTCCGCAAATTCGTCGAGCGATTTCGCGACCGTCGCACCAAGCTTTTTCGCGATCGAATTCGCGCGGGCAATATCGATGTCATAAATCGCAGTGAGCCCTGCCGTTGGAATTTCTGCGTAAAGCCGTGCATGGCTGCTTCCGATATGGCCGACGCCGACCACGCCAATGCGAAGTTTGTTCATTTCGCGACGTTTTTCAGGAACCAATCGTAAGTCTGGGCGATGCCGTCACGAAGCGGAATCGCCCGTTTCCAGCCGAGCGCACGAAGTTTCGAGACGTCGAGAAGTTTGCGAGGCGTACCGTCCGGTTTGCTCCTGTCCCATCCCAATACGCCATCGAAACCAACAACGTCGCAAATCAACTCAGCGAGCTCGCGAATCGTAACGTCTTCGCCGGAGCCGACGTTAATGATTTCCGGCGAATCGTATTTCTGGAGCAAAAACAAACAAGCGGACGCGCAATCGTCCACGTGCAGAAGTTCGCGGCGCGGCGTGCCCGTCCCCCAGACCACCAGCTCGCGGGCGCGGCTTGTCTTCGCTTCGTGCGCTTTGCGCAGCAGCGCGGCCAGCACATGCGAGGTTTCCAGATCGAAACTGTCGTTCGGGCCGTAAAGGTTCGACGGCATCGCGGAAATAAAATTGGCGTCGTACTCGTGATCGTAAGCCTGACAAAGTTTCACACCCGCGATCTTGGCAATCGCGTAGGCTTCGTTTGTTGGCTCGAGAGGCCCGGTCAGCAGTGCGCTCTCCGGAATCGGCTGGGGAGCGTGCTTGGGATAGATGCAGGAGCTGCCAAGAAAAAGCAGTTTTCGCGTGCCGTTCTCGTGGGCCGCGGAAATGACGTTGGTCTGAATCCGCAGATTGTCGGTCAAAAACTCAACCGGAAAATCGTTGTTGGCCTTGATGCCTCCGACTTTCGCCGCGGCGAAAACCACGATCTCCGGTTTTTCCTTTCGAAAAAAATCGCCGACCGCGCGCGAGTCGGCCAGATCGAGCTCCGCGCGGGTTCGTTTAACGAGATTCGAATAGCCGCCGGAGTCCAGCGCCCGGGCGATTGCACTCCCGACCATTCCCCTGTGGCCGGCGATAAAGATTCTGTCGGATTTTTGCATGAAGGTCAGAGACGGCGATTAGCATTTTCCTTTTCCACCTTTTACGCAAGGGCCAGTGGGCCTGAATCGACATCTGGCGGATGGACCGGACAGGAGCCCCTCTCAGGCGCGGGGCTTGCTATTCTTAACGACGCACATGCACGTCCCTTCGCTAATCGAGAAGAAGCGCGACGGCCAGAATCTGACGACCAAGGAAATTAAGAGCCTGGTCGAAGATTTTACCGTTGGCGACCTTCCCGACTACCAGATGAGCGCCCTGGCAATGGCGGTTTTCTTCCGCGGCATGTCGCCGACTGAGACTTATCACCTGACCGACGCAATGATGCACAGCGGTCGCGTCTTGAAGTATCCGGAAGGATCGCCGCCAAAGATCGACAAACTTTCGACTGGTGGTGTGGGCGACAAGGTCTCAATTGTGCTCGCGCCGTTGCTTGCCTGTGACGAAGCCTGGGTACCGATGATTTCCGGCTACGGTATCGGGATCACCGGAGGCACGCTCGACAAACTCGAGAGCATTCTCGGATTCAACGCAAACCTCGATGAGAAACGCGCCCTCAAACAGCTCGAAAAAATCGGTCTCTTCATGATCGGGGAGACGGATGACATTTGTCCGGCCGACAAGAAATTTCATGCCTTGCGCGACATGACCGGCACGGTCCCGTCGCAACCGCTCATCGTGGCGAGCCTTATGAGTAAGAAGCTTGCCGAGAATCTCGATCGTCTGGTGGTCGATGTGAAATTCGGCAGCGGCGCGTTCATGAAAACGAAAAAGGAAGCCGAGCAACTCGCCGAAGCCATGACGAAAGTAGGCGCAGCGATGAACGTGAAGACGTCGTACGTGCTCAATCCGATGGACGAGCCGCTTGGGCGCAGCGTTGGCAATGCCCTCGAAATCGCCGAGTGCGTGGAAATTTTCCAGGGCGGCGGCCCGCCTGAGGTGGTCAGGCTGATTATCGACCTTGCCGAAAAAATTTCGAAGACACCACGCGCGCAACTGGAGAAACGCCTCAAAGACGGGACTGCCTGGAAAAAGTTTATCTCACTCGTTTACGCGCAGGACGGCGACGCCACTCAGGTGGAGAAAATTCTCGATTCGCATACCGCACCGATCATTCAACCATTCCCCGCTCAATCTGCCGGCACGGTGAAACGAATGGACGCCGAACTGATCGGTCGGGCCTCGGTCATTCTCGGGGCCGGCCGTCAACGGACCGCCGATTCGATCGATTTCGCAGTTGGCTTTTCGAAGATCAAAAAGATCGGTGAAAAAGTCGAAGTGAACGAACCATTGTTCATGATCCACGCCCGCAACGAGCGCTCGATCGTCAACATCACACCGCTGATCGAAAAGGCGGTCGAGATTGCGTAAGGTAACAGCGGGTCACCGACCCGCCATGGCGATTGAGGTCAATCGCCTCCACCTAAAAATGATCAGAGATGTTTCGTTTCACTCAACATGACATGACTATCGTTGGTAAGCTTCATCAGCTAGTTACATGTCTGGCGTCGACTCGCCGACGCGCTCTCGAACCGCTTCCAAAACACTTTGAAACATTTTGGGATTCGCGAGTGACGCAACTGCATCGGCAAGCTTGATATCTTCGCCGGCCGTCCGCATCTGCGCTGCCATCTCGGAGAATGCCGTTTCCCGAAACGAAACGGGGAGTCGCTCCAACGCGTAAAACCACGCTCGGAGATGGTGTGTTTCCACGAGCGCATGCGCAAGATTGACGATGGCTTCGGGAACTTCAGGTTGCTGCATACGACACCTAACGAGGATTATACGGAATTTTGGCGTCTAATTCCACGACGGGTCTACTTCACAATTCGGACGGCGAGTTTGAAAGCGCCGGTCGCTTCCTTGGCGGATTTCCAAGCGCGTTTGTTGATCAAGCTTAGTGACGTGCAGCCGGTGCCTTTCGCGCGAAAGAAAAATCTGCGCACGCCGCCGGCGCCGAGTCCCATTTGAGCGCCGGTGAGAAAGGCGTCACCTTCCGGAACCAGAAAGACTTCGTCGACATTATCGATCGTCCACTGATGGCCGGTTGTCGGATTTTCAGGTAACTCGATCGTCACCTTCGACCCGCGCGGCACCTGGACCAAAGCGCCGTTGTCTTTCTTACTGAAAACGAAATCCGCCACGTTGCTATTCTCCCCGAATATCAGCCCTCTTCGGAGGCTCGGATAGTCCAAAAATCGTCGGCAAAATTGCTGGCTGGATCGAGATAATCGTATGGCATCGTGAAATACCCTTTCATTCCCCAATCCGTGTCCCACGAGTTGCGAACGATGAATCGTTTTTGCGAATTGTCGTAGCCGACCGCCATAACCGCGTGACCGCCAACCACTTTTTCGCCAGGTCCCGGCATGTTCAGCACACCGGACTTTGCGACAGATGCGGACTCAAATGCGTCGTAGACCGTAAAACCGAACACGAATGGAAACCCAGTGCCCAGACAGGTCCGCATTTCATCGAGCGCGCTGATTCGATGATAGGAAGTGATCTGATGTTTCTTCGCGTCCTTGTAACATTTCGCAGTCGGCTTCTTCTTGAAGCTGGCGATTTTGTATGGCCACTCAGGTTCCGGACACACGCCTTGTTTGGCGAGTGATTTGATTCCGTCGCGAATGAAAGCGCCGCTGTCTTCCGTCACCGTGCCTTCGATGACGCGTTCGTTATAGTAAATGAACAGCCGGCTTACATCGACGAACGGCACGGCGTCTTTGAGCTCGAGAAACTCGACTGCGCCGGCGAGCGCGTTGGCCGTGCAACTTCCCAGACTGCCCTGGTTTTCAACCGGCGAACATTTCGGACGCAGATCTACTTTGTCCGGCAACTGGACGAGCTGCGGCGCGATCGCCGAATACATGAAGTCACGATGGTCCGGCAGATCGGGCAACCATCCGTACCATTGGTGGGAACGAGTATTAATTTTAGCCATAAAACAGAGGTTGAGGGGTTGAGTTGTTGAGAAGTTGAGGGGTTCTTAAAGCGAAGGAATTGCGGAAAACGCGGCGCTGATAACGATGTCGAGGACGCCGTCAACGAACGTGTCGATCTGCGCGGCGGCCAGGCCGGCTTGTTTCAGTGCGCGCATTTCGGCGAGGTCGGCTTGTCCTTTTACCAGGCTTTCAAACTCGTCTTTATCCATTTCGCCACGGGCGAGCTTTTCGATCCAGCGTTTCAGGTCGTCCTTGGACGTTTGGATGAAATCCTTCACATCGGAGACGGCCTGCCGCGTGTACTGCTTGAATATTTTTTGGGCGAGCGTCTTCGCCTGATCTTGAACGCTCTTGATGATGCCGCCGATGTCTATGTCTGCCATGACGCTTTACTCTCGCGCTTTTCCCAGCCTTCGCTTTCCGCTCTCGAGCTGGATGATTTGATCAAAGGCGTCGCCAATTTGCTTTTTCTTTTCGGCAACGAACGTGGCGCCGAGTTTTCCTTTCTCTTTCCACATTTTCAAAAAGCCGCCGACGAGATTGCGGTTCGGATCACGGAGAACGTCCCACTGCGCGACGGTAATTTGATTTAATTGCCGGCCGCGATCGTACTCGTAGGCCTTGTCCAGCTCATTGGTCAACGCTTCGACTTCCTTTTCGTGCGCCTCGTAGTTGTCCGTGGCTTTATTCATGAGAGCGAGAGTGTCGACCTTGGCGTTTGTCGCGTGCTCGTAAGCGACTCGATCATAGTTAGCGATAAGAGCGCATGCCGTGAACGAGAGCCAGACGAAAGCCAGGACACAAATGCGCGACGGAGTGATTCTCATGAGGGGAGTTAGAGTTGCTGCGGGGGACGCTGCCTTCACTCTCTCATACGCTATTTGGGGAGCGAAGTTCGAGAAAAATTTAAAGGAAATGTTTTCCGGAAGCCGTAGTGGCGGGTCGTGTGAGCTGGTGAGGTGGAACGCGTTGTCCCTAACGCGTTTCTGAGAAAATAATGCGCGCTTGCGCGCGACCCATTAACATCGTCTTCGGAGAAGCCGATCCACCTTTATCCGCGTCCTTGGTGTCGATTGAAACTCGGTCGCGTCCCCGCTCCCTCGCCGCGTGCCCTCGCGGCTTTGCCTTCTATGTCGCTCGTCCCGCTCGCTCCATTCGTGGTTGAATCGGAAAGCGGAAAAGGAAGATTATCCGGGGAGTTGCTGATCACACTGGGTAACGGTAATTTTACCGTCCCGCAAATGATTGGAGAGGCGAAGGAAAAATTTCAGTTCGATGCGATTGACGACGTGGTGAGCGACATCGCCAAGGGGCGAATCGTGATCGTGACCGATGATGCCGACCGCGAGAACGAAGGCGACCTGGTGATCGCGGCGGAAAAAGTAACACCCGAAGCGGTGAACTTCATGGCGACTCACGGCCGCGGTCTGATTTGCGTCCCGATCTCAAATGAGCGCGCGGAACAACTCGGTTTGCAACGAATGGTCATCCGAAATCGTGAGGCGCAACGAACGGACTTCACGGTCTCGGTCGACGCGGCGCGCGGGGTGACCACGGGAATCAGCGCTTACGATCGCGCGACAACCATTCTCGCGATCGCGAGCCCCCACTCGACGCCGGACGATCTCATCCAACCGGGGCACGTGTTTCCCTTGCGCGCGAAGGACGGTGGCGTGTTGCGACGCGCCGGCCACACCGAAGCGGCAATCGATCTCGCCCGCATGGCGGGGTTGCAGCCGGCCGGCGTGCTTTGCGAAATCCTGCACGACGACGGAACGATGGCGCGCCTGGCGGAGCTGATGGAGTTCCGGAAGAAACACGGACTGAAGATTTGCACGATCCAAAGCCTGATTGCGCACCGGCGTAAGAGCGAAAAACTGGTCGAGCTCGAACAAGTTGTGAAATTGCCAACCGATTACGGCGAGTTCGATCTTCATTTGTATCGATCGCTGATCGACGGAATGCACCACCTCGCGTTGGTGAAAGGCAAAATCGACAAGAACAAACCGGCGCTGGTCCGGGTGCATAGTGAATGTCTCACCGGCGACGTCTTCGGCTCGCGCAGATGCGACTGTGGAAATCAACTGCACGCGGCGTTGCGACAAATTTCCGAGGAGGGTAATGGCGTGCTGGTGTACATGCGGCAGGAAGGACGCGGCATTGGGCTCGCGGCGAAGATTCACGCCTACAAATTGCAGGAACAGGGTCTCGATACGGTCGAGGCAAACGCGAAGCTCGGCCTTCCGGCGGACCTTCGCGACTACGGACTCGGCGCTCAAATTCTTTTCGATCTCGGAGTCCGGCAATTTCGCTTCCTGACCAACAATCCGAAGAAAGTCGTTGGCCTGGAGGGCTATGGACTCGAAATGGTCGAGCAGGTGCCGATCCGGGCAGAATCGAATCCGCACAACGAGAAATATCTCGAGACAAAGAGGATAAAGCTCGGCCACCTGCTCTGATCCCGCGGTTCAGGACGTAATCACCGAATCCGCGGCTAGCGGTTATTCGAATTTTCCAGGTCCGGTCTTACATCCGCTTCGGGGCGGATTTACGAAGAGAGACGTAGCCGCTGCGATCTCGATTTCGAGTCGCGGCCGACACTTCGCTGGTGAAGAGCAAGTCAGGAACGGCGTTACCGTAATCGAGAAGATCGACAACAGGAGTTATTGCAGGGTGGCGGAGGTAGGCTATATGTCCACGCTTAGCTCATGAGACGATACACTCCCTTCATCATTGTCGGCCTGGTCGCAGCCGCTGCCATTGGCGGCGGAGCGATCTTCTACCGCTCCAAGCTTGCCGCTAATCCGCCGCTGAAAATTTCAAAGGAGGTTGCGGATGTCAAACAAACCGGACACGTGCTCGGCCCGGCCGACGCGCCGATCACCCTGGAAGAATTTGGCGACTTTCAATGTCCGCCGTGCGGCAAACTTTCCGAACCGATTAATCAATTGCAGAAACAGCACAATCTGCGCGTCATTTTCCGCGAATTTCCTTTGCCGATGCATTCCCACGCCCGCGAAGCCGCCTGCGCGGCCGAAGCCGCCGGTTTGCAGGGACGCTTCTGGCAAATGCACGATCTTCTTTTCCGGGAACAACCCGTCTGGAGTAACTCGCCTGATGCGCGCACTCTCTTCAATGCTTATGCCGGCATGCTGCAGCTCGATCTGGACCGCTTTAAGCGTGATATGGACAGCAGTGAAGTGCAGCAGCAGGTCGAAACGGACCGGCGCCGCGGCACACTGATAGGAGTACAAACGACGCCGACCATTTTCCTGAATAATCAGGCCGTGCCACCCGAACAATTGAAGCCCGAAAACTTTGCCGGACACGTTGAAGCAGCAGTGAAAAACGCCAAGCCATCGTCGTGAAAAAAGACCGAATTCAAAAATCGAAACCGGGACGTTCGCGCGGAGAGATTATTTTTTACACCGCAGCTGCCTTGATTGCGCTGGTCGGGGTCGCCGAAGCGACCTACCTGACGGTGATTTTCCTTTCGGGAGAAACAGCGGTGTGTGGTAATTCGCCTGATTGCTTTAAGGTTCTCGGCAGTTCCTACGCAAAGATTGGCAGTTTCCCGGTCTCAGGGTTGGGCGCGCTTGCTTACTTCAGCGTTTTCACGTTCGCCACCTTCGCTGCGTTTGATTACAGCCGTGCTCGAAAATTCTTCAACTTGACGGTGTTCACCATGTTTGCAGTCACGCTCTGGCTCTTGTTTGTCCAAGCCTTCAAACTCCACGCGTTCTGCCGCTATTGTTTATTCTCGGCGGCTCTGGTTTTTCTGCTCACTGGTCTCGTCGTTGCTCGTCCATCCTCAATTCAAAGGAACCCGTCATGAACCGATATTTCTTGTTCGCAACCACATTAATGGTTGCCGTCGCCGGCTGCCAGAAATCCAAGACCAAGACCGAGTCTGCTTCGAGCCAATCGGACCAAACAAAAATCGTCGCCTGTTCGCTCATCACCAATGATGAAGTGCAAAAGATCCAGGGTTCGCCGGTAAAGGACACCAAGCCGAGCGAAAGCGCCGACAGCAGCTTTCGTTTCTCGCAATGCTTCTATAGCACCGAAGTTTTCAATAAATCGGTGAGCCTCGCGGTCACCCAGCGCAATCCGGACTCTGCTTCAGGGCGCGATCCGAAAACATTTTGGAAAGAGACGTTCGGCCGCTACGAAGGCGAGATGAAGGAACGGGAAGGCGACGAAGAAAAGAAGAAGAGCCTGACCGAGGAGGACGAAGAAAGAGGCACCCCGCCAAAGAAAATAGAAGGTATCGGTGACGACGCATGGTGGACGGCTAGCCGCATGGGGGGAGCCCTCTATGTTTTGAAAAACAACGTTTTCATCCGCGTCAGTGTCGGTGGACCTGCGACCCAGGAATCCATGATCGAAAAAACAAAGGCGCTCGCGGCGAAAGCCCTGTCCCGACTATAGCTACCTACCTAACCATAGCGCGGCTCTTGCCGAGACCGGTTTGTTAGAGCAATAGAGGGCAATGTCGAATGCCATCACCCCCCGCCCTCGCGCTGTCGGGGTGACCAAGCGCCATTTTCTAATCGTCGCCAGTCAGTTTAACGGGACTTACGTGCAGGGATTGGTCGATCACCTGACTGCGGAACTGCGCGGTTTAGCTCCGGCGGCCACATTGACCCTCCATCAAGTCCCGGGCGCGTTCGAGATTCCGGTGGTTGTGCGCGAGCTCGCGTCCCAAAAACGCGGCGATGCCATCATCGCCATCGGCGTAATTTTGAAGGGCGAAACCGACCACGCTGAGCACTTGTGCCACTCGGTTACCGATGCGCTGCAGCGAATTGCCCTCAGTCACGGAATTCCGGTGATCAATATCGTTCTGAGCTTCGACAACGAGGACCAGGCGCGCGTGCGTTGTCTCGAGGACGAAATCAATCGCGGTACCGAAGGGGCGCGGGCCGCAGTCGAGATTGCCAATGTGATCTCCAAGCTACGGAATAAATAGTCGTATGGGAAAACGGCGACGCGCCCGCGAAGCGGCAATTCAATATCATTTTTGGCGCGACCTCCAACACGGCGAAACCCCCGAGCGGATTGACGATTTCTGGGAATTTTGCCCGGTTAAACCGAACGTGCGCGAATTTGCGCAGCCCTTGATCGAAGGAATGGTTGAGTATCTGGCGGAAATCGACGAGCGCATCAAACGCCACTGCGAGAATTACAATTTGAACCGCATATCCGCGGTCGATCGAAGCGTTTTGCGACTCGCGATCTACGAGATGCTTTATCGCGACGACATTCCGCCGGTCGTTTCGATCAACGAGGCCATCGAGCTCGCCAAAACTTTCGGCGGCGCTGAGTCAGGAAAATTTGTAAACGGAATTCTCGACCGTGTTCGAAAAGATCTGGACCGTCCCGCCCGCGAACCAGTCTCACGAGGTAGGAGCGATTGACCTTGTGCCCGTCCGGCTCGGACTCGTCGTTGCCGCAAATTCCAAACTCGAAGCCCGAAATCCGAAACAATTTTAGAATGTTCAAAAGTGTGCGCCGATCATTGTAAATTTCGAGTTTCCTTCATTCGTGCTTGTTTCGGTCCGAGCCGGCCTGGCACTTTTCGATATTCGGATTTCGAATTTTCAGAATGAAGTTCCTTGAAGCGCTCGCTCAACAATTCGCCGGCAAACCGATCGACTGGGACGAGCTCGAGCATGGGTTGATTCGGGCCGATCTCGGAGTCGCGCTCACAACCCGAATCATCAACAAACTCCAGGAACGCGAAGCGTGGTCGCTGTTGGGAATCAGCGACGTCATCAAAGTTGCGCGCGAAGAAATTTCCATAGATCTGCCGACTGAAACGAAACCGATTCAACCGATTTCGGGAAAACCAAACGTTGTTCTCCTCGTCGGCGTCAACGGCACCGGCAAAACGACTTCGACCGCGAAGCTCGCACATTACCTGGGAGGGACGGGCTCCGTCCCGTCCGGGAAAACGGGGACGACACGGAGGTCGTCCCTCCAAAGACATACCGTCCTCCTCGCCGCCGCCGACACCTTTCGCGCGGCGGCAATCGAACAACTTGGTATTTGGGCGAAGCGGCTCGGCGTCGAAATGATAAGCGGCGAGTATGGCGCTGATCCGGCAGCGCTCTGCTACGACGCCCATGAGTCCGCTACGAAAAACAAAATCGATTTCCTGATCTGCGACACCGCCGGTCGTTTGCACACGAAATCCAATCTCATGGCCGAACTTCAAAAGGTGAAACGCAGTCTCGCGAAAAAGGATCCCGCCGCGCCGCACGAGATTCTGTTGGTTGTCGATGCCACGACCGGCGGCAACGCGCTCAGCCAGGCGCGCGAATTTCATCAGGCGCTCGGTCTTACCGGATTGATCGTGACCAAGCTCGACGGCAGCGGCAAAGGCGGAATCGTCGTCGCGATCCAGGACGAACTGAAAATTCCGACGCGCTTCATCGGCACCGGCGAAAAGATCGACGATTTCGCCCCGTTCGATACGCGCAAATTTGTCGCGGAGATGCTGTGATCGCCCAGCCTGACGAATCAGCGTCCAACGGCGATCACGCACGTTGGGCGTGTCCGACTTGTGGATCGACATCGTCGATTTCAACCGGCCCCGAGGCCCCGCAATTTGCGATGGTCGCGGGCGACGAAACGTTCGTGCAGCCTGATTATTTCGTGCGCGAATGCGGCAACTGTGGATTGCTGTTTCGAACGCCGACGCTTTCGCAATCCACACTCGACCGGTACTACGCCAAAATGGATTTCCGAGAGTGGGAGATCGACGGCTTTTTTCCAACCGAACGGGGCGTGTTAAAAATTCTGCACGACGTTTCTCCCGGAAGCGCGATTTTGGATTTTGGTTGTAGCTCCGGGCGCCTTCTGGCGCCACTGGTCGGTATTCATGATTGCTACGGCGTGGAGGTTAACGCCGCCGCCGCGCTTGAAGCGGAAAACAAGGGAATCAAAATTCTATCCCCCGATGATTTGAAAGCGGCCGGCGCACCAAAGTTTCGCGCGATCGTTATGGTGGATGCCTTTGAACACTTCCTTTCCCCTCTCGAGTTACTGGACGCGTTATCGCAACGTTTGATGGATGATGGGTTGCTCCTGATTGCCACCGGCAATGGCGACGCCGCAGTTTGCCGGCGTGACCCGGCGCTGTTCTGGTATTTTCGCAACCTTCAACACCTTTGCATGTTGACGCGCAAACACGCGGCTTTCATTTGTGACCGGCTCGGCCTGGATGTCGAACAATGGATTGAGTTAACCCATTACGACCTGTCGTTGCGCGAGAAAACGGTCCAGGTGCTTCAAAACTTCATCTTCTGGCAATTCCGCCGCCGAACTTTGCTTGCACGATGCGTCTTACGATTTCTTCCCGGGATGCACGGACTCAAGGCTGGAAAGGTCGCGCCGACTTGCACTTGTTCACGCGACCACGTCGTCGCCGTGCTTCGGAAATGAATTGGAGTGCAGCGCTGCTGCGCCCGTTACTCGATTTCGTAGGGCTTGGATACTTTACCTGAGGTTCGCTGCAGCGTCGTGTTAGGCTTGATCACTTAATTGTCGCGCCCGGATCACCAACCAAATCTTCCGCCCGATGAATAGCGCGATCTGACTGAGGAGAGCCGCACCAAATCCAGACAGGCGATATGCACCGAGCCATAGCGCAACGCCAATGATGGCGAAGATTACGCCTGCATACATCCAATATCCCGCAAAAATAACTACAGGAACGAAGATATACCGAGCAGCGCCGACATACTGTTGAACGTCCGAAGGCTCACCATAAATGTAACCGAGTATCGGAATGGTGAAGATGAGATGAACCCAGCGAAGAATCGCGCGTTTGGTGGCATTAGTAATCATTTAATCCCTTCCCCTTGAGAATTTGCGGCATGCATTTTTCAACCCTCGATTCCCGCGTTTTGGATTGTTTGGCTCCAGAAAAATAAAGGAGGTATCCTCTTTGCCGTCCCGGCGTTAATGCTCCAAAAGCAGTCTTCAAGTCAGGGATTTCATTTAACTTATTTTGGAATTCTTCAGGAATTTTGAAGTCTGATGTCTTCTTATAAGTCACTTCCAAACCGGCTTTTTCGACCTCAATGGCTGCACGCACATAGGCTTTCAAAACCGGTGCGACTATTTCCCGGACGTTGGTGAACCGAATCTGGCGAACTGCCTGCATATTCTCCGTTTGTTGGATCAGAATGCCTTTGGCATCCTTTAATAAGGCGCCTTTGCAAAACAAAAGCGCACAGTATTCTTTGAATCCCTGAATTATAACTACGTTACTTTCCTGAAACGTGTAGCAGGGCTTGCCCCACTTCAATTCTTCGGTCAGCCCACAATCAAGAACGATCATTCGCAATTTCTTGATTTCTTCCTCCCACTTTTTGGATTTTCTCAAGAATCCATCAACCTTGGGATTCATCATTTTCATAAATATATTTATCGCCGAAACCGCGTCACTTACCCTGGCCTAACGAGAATCGCGGACGAGAGCCCAGAAGCCTCCCCAAAACGCTACAACAATGAACACGTCCGACCAAAGGTCGGGGTTTGCCGTTGCGCGAAAAACAGGCGGCAGATGAATTGTAAGGGTCCAGAGGGCGAACATCAGTCCCATACCCAAAGCCGCCCAGCGCTGCAGAAATCCAGTAGCGAAACTTACGCCGGCGGCGATGAAGGCTACGCCGAAGAAAACAGCCCATAACCAGTGCCAAGGAATCCAGCCGGGCACCATGCTGGCAATGGGAGTGAGAATCTGAAAGTGGGCGATGCCAAAAACGACGAGCGAAAACGCAATTAGATATCGGCTTGTCCTCTGCAGCCATCCCGGAATGGCGCCCAATCCAGGCGCGAGCCACGCCAGGCAGCCAATGACGATTGGTTCGAGAACATTGGTGCGCCACGGAGCGCTCATCAGATCCGGATGTCGCGGCACGTCAAACGCGAATCCGCAGAGTAACATCACAATACCAAGTGTGATCGAAGACACTATTAGGGTCCGTTGAAAAAGAAGGCCTATTCCGCACAGGGTAAAGATTGTTCCGACGGGGTAAACCAAACTCGGAATGGCCGGCAGCCACGGAATGACTGGCACAACCTTATGACCAGAAACGCAGATCAATGTCTCTACGCCAATCCCAATTATCGCCAGGGAAAAGAGCAGGCGACCAAATCGTCCGAGCATAATGTTTGTGGGCCTAACGAGACAAAGATAAGCGATTCGCTACTGA
>DATMOU010000028.1:0-11420 GCA_035568035.1 Chthoniobacterales bacterium
GCGATGACGTTGAGCGTTACATTTTCGACCGCGATCTTGTTTAGCTGTGGATCAATCGCGATGAGGTCGACCGCGCGCGCCTTCTTCATGTCGATGTAACGAAGATCGCCGTCGGGTTTGTAGCCGATCACGTAGGGCAACGCGGATACGAGCGCGTTCACATAACTGGTGACGCTGCGGCCGCCTTCGCCTTCAAAACCCTCTGCGATGAAACGCATCGCGTAGGTTGAATCGGCAAACCGCTCGAGCTGCAAATCGAAGTCAGCATGCCCGTCGTTGTCGGTCTTTTGCTCGCCGAGATCCGATGTTTGCTCGCTTCTGGTTTTCTTTTCGTCGATCAGCGGATCGAAAAACGTGAAATCGGGAAACTCGGAAAATGAAAACGCCGCCGGCTCGAGCTCGACTTTCCCGGTGACGCGGCGATCGCTGGCCGGCGTGCCGTACAGATTGGCCAAGGCGATCGTCGCGTGCACGTCGTTGGGACTGATCCAACCATTCGGCGCAGCTTTGGAAAGCCGTGTCTCGATCTTCATCCGGTCGGGGAGGAATTCTTTGACGCTTGTCGTCGTCGACCCAACCAGCGTCCCGCGTTTGTTGTCTTTTATCAGGTAGACATTGATCGTGTAGGTGCCGGTGGGTGATTCGTTGGCGGTGAGATAACTCAGCTCTACGAACCCACTGTCGGGGAGCGTGACCTTTTTCGTTTGCACTTTCAGGTCGCGCGCGTCGACCACTTCGGTTTCGACCGGTAACCCTTTGAGGTTCCCTTGCCAGTTGCGCTGTTTGACGATGATCCCCGCGTGGATCTCATCACCCGGCCGATAGACGCCGCGCTCGGTAAACACAAAGGCATCCAGGCCATCTGGCCCAATGTTTTCCGCCCCCTCGGTATCGAACCGCGAAAAATTCAGCACGCGGTCTTCACTCGCGAACGGCATGAACGCGAGGTCGTCGCCATTGCGCGCGACAAACGCGACCGGCGATTTCTCGCGCTCGGATTTTTCCACCGAAGGAAAACTGCAATGGCCGTCCGCAGTGGTTTTCGCGGTTTGGATTGGAACGCCGTTTTTCCCCAAAATATCGACTGTGGCGTCAGCGACTGGCTTGCCGGTTTTGATCGAAACCAGAAAGACGTCGCTTCCGCCGTCGGTGCCCTTCTTAATGAGAATCCCGATATCGGTAACGAGCAGGAACCGGCTGTCTTTGATTCCGCTAATCGATTTCTTTTTATCCGGGTCCCAACCGCGTGCGGTCAAAAAGAAAAGACCGCGTTCACTCCCGCCGTCGGCGGGCTTGCGCAGTTGTTCGGAGAAGTCGAACGCGGAGTAATTCGCCTTCCATTTATCCTGGAGCGCAATCGGTTGATGCTGAATCGCGATCCGGGAGATGTTTTCCTGATTGAACAGACTTGGATTTTTGAACTCCGGATCCTCGAATTTGCCTTCACTCTGGCTGACCAGATGATTGATCTGCGTTGTGGCGACACGCGCGATCTCGTATTCGATCGCGTTCAGCCCACGAGACCGGATCGATAATTTCCGTTCGCCGCTGAGCGCGAGCAATCCACCCTGGCTCTCGATTTGCACTTCTCGCGGAAGCTCCGGGACAGCAACAACTGCGTTGTAATCTTCGGCCAGCGGATAGTCACCAAATGCTTTCACGCCTTTGGCGATGCGCACATAAAGCTCGCCTTCCGTTTCAACGCGAACCCGGAACGCATGTTGCCGGTCCTGCGCTTTCTCGGACGGCAGCTCCGTGAATTGAACCTGTTTCGCTTGCTCGAGAATCTCGTCCGGGACGTCGGTTGCGCTTTCCCACTTCGCTTCGTCCTTCTTGGACTCGCTGGTGTCGTCAGATTCTTCCGAGTTGCCGCTGTCTTTGCTTGAGGAGTCGCTTTGATCCGCGCTTTCCGAATCCGAATCTTCATCATCGGATTTTTCGACCTCGCGTTTTGGCAGCAGCCAAATCTTGACTGCTTTAGCCAGGTCTCTGGTGCTGATATCGGCGGTCGTACTTAATATGAGGACCTGTTCAGGTTCTCCGTTCTTGTTCCGGGCGATGTTTCCTTCAATCGAATTGATCTGGAACGCATTGGCGATCGACGGAATTGATACTTTTTGCTCGACAGCGTCGTGAGTTTGCGTGGCGCCCTGTGTCGTTCGCACGCCGCCGCTCACTTCGAGCTTCATGAAATCTTCCTTTTCCGGGAGTGCGACGCTCGAGCTGCGCAAGTAGGCCAGCCGATGATGCAACCCATAGGTGATGGTGAAATGCGGCGGCGGTTCAGATAGAGGAAAAACCGTCGAACCGCCGACCATTGTTAGTTTGATGTGTTTATCCAGCTCGCCGGGTTCGACTTGATGGGTCAATTCGAGCGTTGCGGTGACCTGCCGCTCCTTCGGATTTGTCGGGTCTTGATAAAGTTGCAGCTGCGAGATCGCGATTGAAAACGCCGGCGTTCGCGTTTCGTAGGTCAGGCTCTCCATTAAAACTTGTGGCGGGAAGAACTCTTTATCGAAGGTGATTTGGAACTTTCGATCGGCCGGCCAATCCTCAGTTGGGCGAAAGATTAACTCTTTGTCTGAATTCCATGACCAGGCGCCGGCAATTTTCGGCTCAAGCCGAACGCCGGTGAGGGAAGGCTTCTTCAAATCTTCCAGACGCGCCGCCGGATCGCTGAACCGAATTACCAGTGGCGGATATTGCAGCTCTTTGTCCAGCTTGGTGACCGGGATCGCGACAATGGACGCGGAAACGCGGTGCGGCTTTGGTCGACTTTGATACCACTTCCAAGACCAGATAGACCCGCAGATGATTAACAGGACGGCGATGACTATCGATGCGTTCGTCCATGGGCGGCTATTACCGAAACGAGACCAGGCGGCGTCGCCTCGCGAAAGCCAGCCCGGGGGATTCCAGGAAACGCGCCCGAAAGTGGCGAAACAAATTTTCGAGAATGAGCGGCCGAGCCAAAAAATCGGCCGAAGGAGGAGTTGGAGTAGTTTGGAAAGGGAGGCTGGAATTTTCATGTTGTGAATACGCCAGTCGATCGCAAATCTTTCATGAAATCGATTCCATATTCTGCTAAAAGACAGGGCCTTAGAACGAGCGATGAAAATGACCGGATTAGTGGCGACCCGACGTAGTTTGATCGAGCGGCTGGTCGACTGGAACGATCGAAAACACTGGCAGGAGTTTTTCGACGGTTACTGGAAATTGATTTACTCGGCCGCGCGCAAGTCCGGCCTGACTGACGCGGAAGCGCAGGAAGTCGTCCAGGAAACCGTCATTACCGTCGCCAAGAACATCGAGAAGTTGAAATACGATCCCAATCGGGGCTCGTTCAAAGGCTGGCTCCTGCAAATAACGCGCTGGCGGATTGTCGATCAATTCCGCAAACGCGAACCGGGGAATGCCAAGACGCCGCGGGCCGCAGGGGACCGTCTTACCGCAACGATTGAGCGCATTCCCGATTCCCGCGTCGACGATCTCGATGCGGTTTGGGAAGCGGAATGGAAGGAAAACCTGTTCGAGGGAGCGATCGCCCGCGTAAAGAAAAAAGTCGATCCCAAGCAGTTCCAGATTTTTGACTGTTACGTGCGCAAGGAATGGCCGGCCCGGAAGGTCGCCGAGCAATTGCGAGTCAGCGTTGGACAGGTTTATCTCGCCCGGCATCGGGTCGGCGCGGTGCTGAAGAAGGAAATCCGGGCAATGGAAAAAATGGAGGGTCACGCTCCGTCGTGACCGTTTGACCCGGACGGGACGGAGCCCGTCCCTCCAAGCTAATTGCCTGTTACGCTGCCACTGTGTAAAATCGGCGCCATTCCCGATCAAGTTTCCGCTCAAGTCCCTGTCGTCCCCGATCACGAACTACTGCGCGTGATCGGTCGTGGTGCTTATGGTGAAATCTGGATGGCGCGCACGGTGACCGGCGGGCTGCGCGCGGTCAAAATGGTTTACCGCAGCACGTTCGAAAGTGAGCGCGCGTTTCTCCGAGAGTTTGAAGGAATGTCAGCGTTCGAGCCGATCTCGCGTGGACACGCTGGTTTCGTGGACATCCTGCACGTTGGCCGCACGGCTGAACATCTCTATTACAGTATGGAGCTGGCGGATGATCATCTCGCCGGGCGCAAGATCGACATCCTTAATTATGAGCCGCGCACTTTGAAAAGCGATCTGGCCCGGCACAAACGCCTGTCCGCCGATGAATCGATCCAGCTCGGTGTTTCGTTGACCGAAGCGCTCGAGGCGTTGCATCAACACGGCCTCACCCATCGTGACATTAAACCGTCGAACATCATTTTCATCGACGGCGTTCCGAAACTTGCCGACATCGGATTGGTCGCAGCGAGCGGGCAGCAATCGTTTGTCGGAACGGAAGGTTATGTGCCGCCGGAAGGGCCCGGCACCGCTCAAGCCGACGTTTTCAGTCTGGGTAAACTTCTTTACGAAGTCAGCACCGGAAAAGATCGGCTCGATTTTCCGGAAATCGATTCGCAGTTGAGCACGCGTCCGGATCGCGAACAGCTCCTTCAACTCAATGACGTGCTGGTTAAGGCGTGCGCGCACGATTCGAAGAAGCGTTATCGCACGGCGGCGGAAATGAATCGCGATCTGGCGGCGCTGGAAAACGGCCAGCCCCCGGCGAGCCCAAGACCCTTCTGGCGGATGTTGGCCGCGACGGTCTCAATTCTCGCAATCGGAGCCATTGCCCTTTGGTTTTATTTGTGGCGCGGCGGACCAAGCCCAGAGATGCATTTGAAAACGACGATCCGCACCGATCCGCCGGGCGCGCTGGTGATCCTGGGCGATCGCGCGGAAAAAAGTCCAGCCACGTTCGAAGATTTGGACCAACACAAATACCGGCTCCGGATCATGAGCCCTGGTTACGATCCAATTGAGACCACGGTCGATCTGGGCGCGCTGCGTGCGCCGCAGCCGTCGGAATTTCGTCTCGTGCGCAGCAAAGGAGGGATCCAAATCGAATCGGATCCTCCGGGAGCGCAATTCTCGTTACGAAGCGAAGACGGTCAGGTTTCCCGCGAAGGCGTCACGCCGCAGTCGATAGCCGACTTGCCGACCGGAAAATATTCGGTGGCGGTCCATCGGGGGAATTGGGAAATGCGCGATCAAGTTGAAGTGCAGCACGGTGAAACCGCGCGAAAGACGTTCGCGTTCGTTACCGCGCCGGTGAAGATCACCAGTGAACCGACTGGCGCTGAAATCGCGGTCGACGGAGCGTCGCGTGGGCGTACGCCGTTACAACTCGATCTGCCAGCCAGCTCACATCTGCTCACGGCGCATCTTGCAGGTTGGCCTAATGAAGAACAAAAGATCGAAATCGCAGGACAACAATCGAACACGGCCCACTTCGTTTTCGCCAATGGCAGCGTGAAAATCACCAGTGCGCCGGGTGGGGCGACGGTTCGGGCAAACGGCAAGGAGCTCGGCCAAACACCGCTCGTGATCGAGGAAGTGAAACCGGGCGATGTGACCTACGAGTTGCGTTTATCCGGTTACAATCCGACAGCCGTCACCGGCAAAGTCGACCCGCAACAGCAAACCTTTCTGGCCGCGCGATTGGAAAAAAGCGTCGGTCCCGCGCCGGGACAGCCGTTTACTAACTCGTTAGGCATGAAGTTCGTTCCAGTTGGGGACATTCGCGTTTCCATTTGGGAAACGCGGGTGCAGGATTACGCGACATTTTTGCAGGCGACCGGTCGACGTTATGAACCAACCGATTTTCAGCAGGCGCCTACCCATCCAATCGTAAAGGTGAACTGGTTCGACGCCGTGACATTCTGCAAATGGCTCAGTGAAAAAGAGCATGACGAAAATCTCATCGAAGATCGACAATCGTACCGATTGCCGACCGACCGGGAATGGAGTCTGGCAGTTGGACTACAAAACGAGCCCGGCGGGACGCCGCAGGCGCGCGACGGCAAGATCAAAGATCAATTTCCGTGGGGCAAACAATGGCCACCGCCGAGCGGCGCCGGAAACTATGGAATTCCGCAAAAACGCGGAGCGACTTCTGGGGTCGGAAGCTTCAAACCCAACTCGCTTGGCCTGTACGATCTCGGCGGCAACGTTTGGGAATGGTGTGCTGACACCTACAAAGGCGGCACGAGCGCGACCGGCCGCGATTGGGGAGTTCTTCGCGGCGGTTCCTGGGCCACTACCAACCGTTTAGAGATGCAATCGTCGTATCGAAACGTGGTTGATCGCAACGAACGCGATGTCATCTACGGTTTTCGCTGTGTGCTCGCGGCTGATACCACCGAAAATCGATAGTTACTTTGCCGCGAACGCCGCGCGAAGACGCTCGAGAAACGGGACCTGCGCTGGATTGATTTTGCGCCGCGCGATTTCTTCGGGAAAAAACTCCGCCCGATCGACTTCCGGAAACTCCGTGAATTTTCCCGAGCCGGGCGGCCATTCGAGCTGAAACTTGTTCGATCGGAACTCGAACGGTTGTGGCAGATCGCCCTCGAAGCCCCAGCCGTGAACGGTTTTGCCGCCTTTCTGTTTGATCGAACCGAGCGGAATCCAGGCGCCCGACGGTTTGAATCCGACCTCTTCTTCAAATTCAATCTGCGCGCGAGTTAGTAAATCTTCATTATCGGCGGCTTCGCCCTTGGGAATGGTCCACGCGCCGTCGTCTTTGTTTTTCCAAAAAGGCCCTCCGGGATGGACGAGCAGAAATTCGAGTGAATCGTTTTTCCTCCGGAACATCAGCAGACCCGCGCTGATATTACTTCGTTTCTGAATTGATTCAGCGCTCATGCTCAGTTATTGGCGCCGAATTCAGTCGGACAGAAGCTGATAAATCCAAATACGCATTTGAGGAAAACTTTCGAGAAGCTTTAGCTCGGCGCTCTGGGGATCAGGAATTTGATTAGAGGCCATAACATATTTAAGCGCAGGAATAGTTCGGCCGCTTTGCCAGGGTAAATCTTCGCATAACAAAAAACGTTTTTTCCAACACAATTTCCGGCGGCAAGCTGGGGTCTTGAGGTTCAAAGGTCATTAAGACGTATCGGTTGTATTTGGCGGTCCACCTCCCTTCGGGATCCAATTTACGAAGCTGGGCAGGTCCGGAACGATCCGAATCCCATCCATACCTGTCCTCCGCAGGCCTTGATCAGCTCGGAACCATTGCTGTTGTAAGCGGCCCGTAATGCAGAACGGTCCAAGCGCACAAGCGCGCAGATTTGGTTCAAGGCAGGCGATTCTAGATGGTCGGAAGTCCGACGCCCAAGGGATTTACCAGGGCCGTCTTGCAAAAGTAACAACGATGTTACCTTTCGGCCGTTTTGCGGAAAAATAATTGGAATAAATTCGCTATAACATCGGTTTACGAAGGGAAGAAACACAATGAAATCACCAATGAAAACTCTGGCTATCCTTGCATTCACAGTTCTGCTTCCAAGTTTGGGCTTGGCGCAGTACACCCGCACCGATCTCGTTACCAACTCCGGCGCAGGCGGTACCGTCGCAGACCCACATCTGGTCAATGCATGGGGCCTCGTTTCCACAACGACAAGCCCCTTCTGGGTCAGTGACAACGCTACGGGATTCTCGACCCTTTATTCGATTAGCAACACCGGCGGCATCACGGCGACTCCTGTCGGTCTCGTCGTGAGCATCCCGTCAGTGACCGGTGGGACAGGGAGCCCCACTGGAATCGTCGCGCCGGAAACTCCCAAGGGTGTTACCGCTTTCACTATCTCAGGTGTCAATCCGATTACCGGAGTGCAAGCTTCTGCAAACTCTCTTTTTATATTCGCAACTCTGGATGGTACCATCCGCGGATGGAACCCAGCGGTTGACGGCATTAGTCCTACGGGCGCCAGTACCGCCACTTTGGCCGCCAACAGATCGTCTGTCGGCGCCACCTACACGGGCCTGGCCATCGCCACTAACAATGGCAATAAATTTCTCTACGCCGCCGATGACGGACCGAATCGCAGGGTCGACGTGTTCAACTCCAATTTCCAACTTACGAATCTTGGTCAGAGCGCCTTTGTCGATCCCAACATTCCGCAGAAATTCGCCCCTTATGGCATTCAGACTGTCACCGCTGCGGATGGCTCGGAAACAATTTGGGTGACCTATACTGCCCTCGACAAAGCGCAGAGTGGTTTTGTCGACGCTTTCACTCCGGCAGGCGTTCTATTGTCTCACCTTGAACTGAACGGGCCGCTTCATTCGCCGTGGGGCGTCGCGCTGGCACCAGCCAACTTTGGGCCCATGAGCAACGCACTCCTCATCACTAATAATACTCCCCGCGGACGCATCAATGCCTTTGATCCGAACACCGGCGCCTTCCTCGGCCCGCTTCGCGACACGAGTGGAAAAGCGATTGAGATTGACGATATCTGGGCCATTCAGTTCGGCCAGGGCGGGGGCGCCAACGGCAACGCTAATCAGCTCTTTTTCACTGCCGGTAACAACAACTACGGTAACGGGACATTCGGCGTTATCACTTTCGGCCCGTAAAGGAAGTTTCAGAAGTCAGAAGTCAGAAGTCGGAGGACAGAAGTCGGAAGTCAACATCTCAACGGGCGCTTCGCGCCCTTGGCTGTTGGCTTCATCGATGGGTTAGGGCGCACCGCAGCTCCAATCATTGTCGTGGCCGACCCCGGCGGATTCGATAAATCACCAGGCAAACGAGTCCTAGAGTGAGAACCGCAATTTTACAGATGACGTAAACCGTTTGGTCAATGCCGAGAAACTGAACGATAGAATTCTCCACCGCGAGCCACCTCTGACGGTACCACAACCGGAAGAAGAGCGAGGCGGTCAGCACAAAAATGGCGACTATCACGACCACCTCAATCCACGCCAGACCCGACTGTCGATCTCTTGTGCGCATGTGCGGTCTAACGAGACCAAGCTGAGCGGGAGCGAGCTTTGCTTTTACTTTATCCTTCATAATTCATCCTTCAGCCCCGCCGCGCAGCGGCTCGCGGTTCGCTGCATCGCTTGGTTAGGCTTTCAGCGAAACGCGCCGGAGCCTTAGACCGCTCCCGCGTCGCGTGCGACCTGGAGCGTGTCGAGGTATTGCTGAAACTTAACGGCCCGGCCGTCGCGGATCGTCCACACGTGGACGACCTGTGCTTTGCGTTCCTCAGCCTGCCCGTGAAACTTGAGGTAATAGTAGCCGAGAGCCACGACTCTCTCGCCGCCGTTGCACTCAAAGATCTCGTCCGCGTCAAAGACGAGTTTGTCAAAACCCGCCGTTAGCGTTCGAAAATGCCTGAGCGCACCTCACCCATTCCGTGATAAGGGCTGCGGTCCGCCAACGGCGAATTGTCAGCCACGATCCAGACAACGTCGTCAGCCAAATACGACATCACTGCTTCGTAGTCGCGTTCGCCTAAACGTGCGTAGAGTGTTTCAATATCTGCGATCGTATTCATGCTCGATGGTATTACTTGGGTAAAGTTTTCGTGCGAACGGCAAACGATCAATTAACCGAACTTCTCTGAAAGTCGGGGCCTAACGAGAATGAGATAAGCCACGGCACATGCCAACGAAAATGAAGGATGGGAGCCGGCGTGAATCCATCTAACGAGATATATATGAAATTTTTCCGTAATATTTTAGGGAATTATTCCATCTAATTATTGTAATAAGAATACTGGAGGGGCACGAGAAAACTATGATGATCCACTCTCGAACAGCGTTAGCCGAGCGGTTCTTTTCAGGAAACAGCGCCACCTATGAACATATAGCCAATATTTCCACACTAGGTCTTGACCGTCGGTGGAAGCGTAAAATCCTTGATAAAATACCCCAAAATCCCACTCACATTATCGACCAAGCATGCGGAACTGGCCTGCTGACCTTCAAAATAGCCCAGCGCTTTCCCCTTTGCCGCATCGTGGGCGTCGATTTACAAGGCGAGTACCTTGGCATTGCTAAAGAAAAGGCCGAAGCTCTCCAGCTGACTACTGTCGACTTTATCCATGGCAAAGCTGAGGATGTTGTTTTGGAAGGGGACTTTGATTGTATAACGTCTTGTTACCTTGCCAAATACGCCGATCTGGGTCTTTTAGTCGATCGTGCACACGACATGCTTCGCGAAGGAGGAATGTTCATCATGCACGAATTGACCTATCCAACCAGATTAACGTACGCTTTCTTTTGGAATATTCACTTCAAGCTTCTGCAGGCCTACGGAAAATGGAAACACCCTGAGTGGGGTATTGCATTGCATGAACTCCCTATTTGTCTGAAAGAGACCATGTGGATAGATGAATTGATCGAGGCCCTAAAGGCAAATAATTTTTCGGATATTAACATAGAATATCTCGCATTTGGCGCATCAGCCATTGTCTCGGCCAGAAAATAAACACAACCGTAAGCTAAACTAGCTCAAGACAAATCGATAATAAGCAAGAGCTGGTTTCATTGCTTAGCAAGAAGGCTCGATGAGAAGTACGATGCGCATTAGCATCTAACGAGAACAAGCGAGCGACCGCTAGAGGGAGCGAAGTTTTTCACGAATAACAGATAACGGTTAACTATTAACGCGCGGCTTTGCCGCGTCCAGCGGTTCGCTCCAGCGCTTGGTTAGGCGGCTGTTCTCTCTAGAACACAAAACCGCGGAGGAGATGCGAGGGCGCGTTGCCATTAACCTTCTTCGCCGTTTTTGTTTTCGCGACTTCGAGCAATCCCATCCATCTTGTTTTACGCCCGGAGAGGTGGAAAGTTTGCGCTGTGAAATCACTGTTCGCTGTGTCGGTGCTGGCGTTTGCGGGTTTGACGGCGGTGTCCAATAAAGGGACATGAAAAAGACGTTTCTTCTCTTTTTCCTGGCCTTGGTTGCGAAGGCTTTTGCCGCCCAAAGCGATCTCCCTCCTCTTTACACAGTCGTTGTCGATTCCCACCGCTGCCTGGTTTTGGAACCGGACCATTTGCCCCAGAATGCGCCTCTCGTCGTTTTGCTCCAAGGAGCTCATGGCTCAGCCACGAGCCTGATTTACCTTTGGTCCGAACTGCATCTACCGCCCGCCCGGGTCGCATGCCCAGACGGCCTTTTTTTCCTCGAAGGGAAGGGGTTTGGCTGGTATCGCAAGGAGAGTCAAAGCGATATCGTGCAAAGCCGCGACTATCTGTTGAAATTGGTCCAGCGGTTAGGCCCGAAAAGGCCGGTGATCTTCGCTGGATTTTCTCAAGGCGCGGTCATGTCCATCATAACGGGGCTTCATTGTCCGAATAAGGTGCTCGCCATCGTTTCCATGAGCGGCTATGTCCCGAATCCGGCGGAAAATTTGAGAGACCTTAAAGCGCCAAGATCGGTTCCGATCTTGATGGTACATGGGCAAATGGACGAAACAATCCCCATAGCCGACGCCCGTTTTGGAGAGACAAGTTTGAATGCCCAAGGCTATCACCCGGTCTTCAAGACC
>DATMOU010000029.1:0-40305 GCA_035568035.1 Chthoniobacterales bacterium
TTCGCACAGGGCTTACAGTTGGTGCAGAGGGAAGGGGCCGCACCCGCGGTCGATTGACGCTGCAAAGTTAGGAAGCAACATACACTACACAAGCCAATCGCCTAATACTGGCTCGTCACCTCGGAGCCTACGGGGCTCGAACCCGCAACCTCCGCCGTGACAGGGCGGCGCTCTAACCAATTGAGCTAAGGCTCCAAAGAAGAAGCGCATTTTAGTGGCAGCGATGCATCACCGCAACTGCACTTGCGCTTCTTCTTTAGAGGTCAGATGTCGGAAATCAGAAGTCAGACGGCAGTGCTTCTTCGACTCGAGAATCCCAAATTCCAAGCCCCAATCCCGAGGAATCTCCAAACCTCAATTTCCAAGTTATCGCTGTTGACTGTGCTGTCTTGGAGTTTTGGGGCTTGAAATCTGCTTGGTGCCCGAAGCTTGGGATTTGGAATTTTCCGCGACCTTAGGAGTCGTGGCTGGTTGAACATTTAGGGCGTCCGCGGCGTCGAAGATTGCGAAGATTTGACGACAAAGTTATAATCGTAGGAGATTGGGAGGGGACGGGGTTTTACGATGAGTGAAGAACGCAGCAAAGACTTCGAAAGCTACGACGAGCCGGCGTCGAACCTTCCCCTGCTCGATAAACTCGACCGCGTGATTGCCTCTCTGCCCCCAGGCGATCCGCTCCGGCGGGACCTGCTCGATCTTCGTCCGCAGGTGTTCGATCAATCGCAAATGATCGGCGAGGCGCGGCAGATGATCGAAAAACTCGAAGAGGTGATCAAGAAGGTCACTTCACCGGCGAACCGGATCGGCACGTTTTTGGGCGCGACTTCGAAAGATACAGCGCACATCGTTGTTGGTGGCGCGGATTATTATTGCAACGTCGATCCACGCATTCCGCTGGCGAAACTGAACAAGGGCACGCGCGTTTTGGTGAACGAAGCGTTCGTCATCGTTGGCGATCTCGGTTTTGAAACAGCCGGGCCGGTGACGAAAGTCACGGAGGTGCTTGGCAAAGATCGGTTACGCGTCGGTTCCGAGCATGGAACGCAGTCGATGGTCCTGCAACGGTCGGCTGATTTGGCCGGTTCGACTTTGAAATCGGGCGACGAAGTGCGCGTTGACTCGAATTACCGGATGGCGCTCGAAATGTTATCGAGCACCAAATCGCAGGAGCATTATCTCGACGTCGTTCCAGAATTGCCGTGGGAAAAAGTCGGCGGCCAGGAAGACGCGCTTCAGGCGATCAAGGATGCGATCGAGCTCCCGCTGTTGCATGTCGATCTTTTCAAAAAATTTCAGCACGCGACGCCGAAAGGATTTCTGCTTTATGGGCCGCCGGGTTGCGGCAAGACGCTGATTGGCAAGGCTACCGCTTATAATCTGACCAAGCAGCTCCGCGAAAAGACGGGCGCGGAAATGAAGGAATACTTCATGCACGTCAAGGGCCCTGAGATTCTAAACATGTGGGTGGGCGAATCGGAACGCATGGTCCGCGAGATTTTTGCGACAGCGCGCGAGAAACGTCGCGAAGGTTACATGCCGTTCCTGTTCATCGACGAGGCCGAATCGATTCTCGGAACCCGCCGCGCGTCGCGCTACTCGAACATTCTTTCCACGCTGGTCCCAATGTTCTGCTCGGAAATGGACGGGATCGATTCGTTGAACGACGTCGTTATTATTCTGGCGTCGAATCGCGCCGACTTGATCGACCCCGCGATCCTTCGTCCGGGCCGGATCGATCGCAAAATCAAAGTGAACCGTCCGAATCGCGACGGTGCGCGCGATATCTACCGAATTTACCTGACGCCAGACTTGCCTTATGACGGCGCGCTGTCCAAAGAAGCTGCGCATATTGGCGAAGCGGTCGACAAATTAATCGAGCGCTTTGTCGATTGGCAATTCACTCGCCGCGAGGAGAACAAGTTCCTCGAAGTTACGCTCCGAAGCGGCCGCAAGGAAATTCTGTATCGGAGCGACCTCATCAGCGGCGCGATCATCGCTTCGATCGTGGAGCGTGCCAAGGCGATGGCTATCAAACGTGCGATTGCCACGAATCAGGAGCAGGGGATTCGTGAGATGGATTTGCAACTCGCCTTCAACGCTGAGTACGAGGAGAACGATATCTTTCCGACGACCGATATCACGGAAGACTGGCTGAAGCTGATCGATTACGATCCGGAAAACGTGGTCAAGATCGCGCCGGTCAAACCGATCCGGGATTCGGCCGATCAAATAGGTTCCGGGATCATTTAAACTGTAGGGGAAGCTGTTAGCTTCCCGATTACCATGGCGGAGCCACCTCGATTCTCGGAAAGCCTTGCCGGTCAACAATGGGAATGGCGGCCAGGCTGCTTTGATCGTTTGTTACGCTCGGACAAAGATTTGGGAAACAAATGGATTTACGTGCGAGAGAATCCAGTTCGGGCGGTACTGATTCAACGGGCCGAAGATTGGCCGTTCTGTCTGGATTCAATTAGTGACGAGGAGGTGACAGCTTCTCCTACAAAATCAGGACCAGCATGAAGCGCGTCTTTGGTCTCGAGACGGAATACGGCATCACCGTCAACGGCGCCGAAACGGTCGATGTGGTGGCGGAGTCGATCGAGCTGGTGCGGCACTACACCGACCACGGCGCTCACATGAAATGGGACTACGAGCTTGAAGATCCACATCTCGACGCTCGTGGATTTCGGGCAAAGGCACTGATGCAGGACACGGACGAATCGGCTTACTACGAGATCGACAAGAACCGCCCGCTCAGCTTCGAGGAAATCAAAAGCGACCTCGTTCTCTCGAACGGTGCCCGCTTTTATAACGATCACGCGCACCCTGAATATTCAACGCCGGAATGCACAACGATTCGACAAATCGTAACTCAGGACAAGGCCGGCGAACGCATTTTGGCCGAATGCGCCCGTCGCAGAAATTTGAAACTGCCGAACGGACAACAGGTCCGGCTTTATAAAAACAACACCGACTTCTTCGGCCACAGCTACGGCTGTCACGACAATTACCTGATGAAGCGCGAGGTCCCGTGGGACCGGATTGTCGGCGCGATTCTGCCGTTCTTGATCACGCGACAAATATTCGCCGGCGCGGGCAAAATGGGCATCGAAGCTGAAAGCGCTTCCGGGCAGCCGGGCGTTTATCAAATTTCGCAGCGCGCGGACTTCTTCAGTGTTGTAGTGAGCATCGACACCATGAACCGCCGCCCGTTGATCAACACGCGGGATGAGCCGCACGTGGACGCCAGCCGTTATCGCCGGTTTCACGTAATCCTTGGCGATTCGAACATGAGCGAGTGGGCGACCGCGCTCAAGATCGGAACGACCACGCTGGTTCTCGATTTGATCGAACGCGGTCAGGCGCCGCAGCTCGAGATCGCGCAACCGATCGACGCCAACAAATCGATCAGCCGCGATCAAAATTACGACTGGATCATCGAACTCAAAGATGGCCGCAAGATCTCTGCGATCGAAGTGCAACGGATTTATCTTCGCGCGGCGTCGAAGGTGGAGACGGAAGTACCGGATGAAGATCGGCAATGGATTTTGCAGGAATGGGAAAATGTTTTGAACGATCTCGAGCGCGACGTGATGGCGACACGCGACCGGGTGGATTGGGCATCCAAGAAATTTTTGCTTAACGCGTTACAGGAAGAGGAAAAACTTTCCTGGACTGATCCGTGGCTGCAATCGATCGATCTCGAATATCATAATGTCGATCTTGAATCGGGCTTGTATTATGAGTTGGCGCGCCAGGGATCGGTCCGCCGTCTCGTGAAAGAGGACGAGATCAAGACCGCGATCTTCACTCCGCCCGAGACGACCCGGGCATTTTTTCGCGGACGGTCCGTCGCGCGGTTTAACGATCAGATCGCGTCGATTCAATGGGACGAGCTGGTATTTGCCAATGGCGCGCTTTCACGCCGGGTCGGTTTGCCGGAGGCATTCGCTGATGCGCGACTCGAAGCGCTCAATCAAGCCGCGCGCAACGGCAAAGATTTCTCCGAATTCATGCGCTCCCTCAGCGCGATTGACTGAACAGTTGTAGCCGCGGCCCTGTGGGCCGCTCGATTAGTTTCAGCTTGTTCACTTCTGCCGCTCCAGCTAAGCATTTTCTCAACCTTCCCTTAAGTGAAACCGAGAAGAAAAAATGTCGCGATTTTACTGCTCGTCCTTCTGCTCTTGTGTGTGAGCAGCATTTTCGGTGCGGACGGTTTTGAATCGGTCCGCTGTGGATCCGATATTCGAAAAGCTCTTATCGGCCGAAAAACGTCGAATGAGAGGGTCGTTGTCATTGAAGCACGGCACAAGGACCTGGGACTTAAGGATCTGGGCGCTGACGAGATCTCAGACGGTTTAAACTTAATATTCTGGCTAGTCTGCGGAGAGGAGTACGCCGTTCTCGAAGATGGAGATGTTGTCCGCGACGCGCTGAAAGTTCCGAAACATTCGAAGCAGTCGCCAGAATTCGTCGGTTCGTGCCAATTAAACGGTAAGGATCTCCCGGACTACGCGATTGGTGTGCTAAAGAATGAGGCTGGTTCTGATTTTCTTCCAGCAGTGAGCGCATGGAAGATTGACGAGAAGCAGAAGAAATTCGTCGAACTAAAGACCGACGGGCTTCGTTGTTCCCGTGACGGAATAATTACAGAAGACGGCGGGCGTTGAACCGTCACCTCAACGGCAAAGATTTTTCCAAATTCATGCGCACGGTTAGCGCAATCGACTGAATGCTGTAGAGGCAGCCGTGTCGGCTGCAATCAGGCGGGCGACACGTCCGCCACTACAGTGCCCTCACGACCAGGTGATCAAGCGCAGTTCGTGCGCTTGCATCATGTTGGGATGGGTCGGAATAACGCGAACACTAAATCCGTAGGCGCCGCTTTCCGACGCGGGCACTGATCCCTGATAAACGTAACTGCCGTCGCCGTTGCGCCCGCTCGGATTCAAAACCGTAACCAGCGGATTCTTAATTCCGCCGTTGTCGGCCTCGCCGTGATACGCTTCGACCCGGACGTGGCTCGGATCGACGTCGCCCAGGTTCACGTGAGCGCTGACCTGAAGCGATTCGCCGACCAGAATGTTTTGCCGATCTTTGTTGCCGACCTGCACGTCGTAGATCCGCACTTGCGGCCAAACTTTGCGCATGTGCGATTTCCACTGACTTAGGTGAGTCGCCGGTTCGCAGCCGTTCTGCGAGAAATTTTCGTGGGATCGCGCGGCCGGAATGTAAAGACGCTCGTTGTATTCCTTCACCATCCGGTGCGTGTTGAAGATCGGTGTGACGCTGCGAATCGATTCCCGCATTAGTTGCAGCCAGGCGAGCGGCAGTTTGCCGTCGGGCTTGGCGTAATAAAGCGGGATGATCTGGTTCTCGAGCAGTTGGTAAAGGCTGTTTGAATCGACTTCGCTTTGGAATTCAACCGTTCCGTCGTTGATTTCAGGCGCGATCGCCCATCCGTTGTTTCCGTTGAACGCTTCGAGCCACCAGCCATCGAGCACGCTGAGATTGATTCCACCGTTCGGGCAGCATTTCATTCCGCTAGTGCCGCTGGCTTCCATCGGCCGCAGGGGCGTGTTTAGCCAAAGATCAACACCCTGCACTAATCGGCGCGCAATGTAGCTGTCATAATCTTCCAGAAACACGACACGGTTTTCGAATCCCGCTTCGCGGCTGAATTTATAGACTTGCTGGATCAAAGCCCGGCCGCCTTCGTCGCGCGGATGCGCTTTGCCGGCAAAAATGAATTGCACCGGACGCGTCGTATCGTTGAGCAAACGTTTCAGACGTTCTTTGTCGCTGAATAACAGCGCGCCGCGTTTGTAAGTCGCAAAGCGTCGCGCAAAACCGATCGTCAGCACTTCCGGATCAAGGATCTTGTTCACAGTACGAATCGCTTCGGGCGAATCGCCGATGCGTTGACGTCGCAAGCGCACCCGTTCACGAACAAACTCGACGAGGCGATGTTTCAATTTCTGGTGCGCTTCCCAGAGCTGCGCATCTGGAATGTCCATGACGCGCCGCCAGAAATCCGGCTCGGTAATGCGTTCCTCCCATTCGCCAAGATATTTTCGATAGAGCGCGGAGAACTCCGGCGCCATCCAGGTTTTTGTGTGAATACCGTTCGTCACACTGGCGATCGGCACCTCGTGGGCAGGCACGGCGTTCCAGACGTCGCGCCAAAGCGAACGACTGACCTCGCCGTGCAATTTGCTCACACCGTTTGAATGACGGCTCATTCGGAGCGCGAGGATTGTCATGCTGAACGGATCCGACCGATCGACCCGCGTTTGGCCGAACGAGAAAAGCTCGTCGAACGGAAGGCCGATTTCCTTGGCGAAGTCGCCAAAGTATTTCCGCATCATGTCGCGCGGGAACGAATCGTTACCCGCTGGGACCGGCGTGTGGGTTGTGAAAACATTCGCGGCGGCCACGATTTGGAGCGCGGAATAGAAATCCAGTTTCTTGTCGACAACTCTTCGACGAATCCGTTCGAGCGCTAGAAACGCCGAATGGCCTTCGTTCATGTGAAAAACCTCCGGCTCGATCCCGAGCGCACTGAGAGTTCGGACGCCGCCGATTCCGAGCACGATCTCCTGACGCATCCGCATTTCCTGATCGCCGCCATAGAGCTCGGAGGTGATGAGACGGTCTTCGGCATTGTTTTCCGGCGTGTCGGTGTCGAGAAGAAACAGGCTGATCCGCCCGACTTGAAGCTGCCAGACTTTCGCAAAGACCTCGCGGTCGAGGATTCGAACGGAAATCAGCAAATTGGTTCCGTCGCGTTGCACCTCTCGAATCGGCAGATGATGAAAATTTTGATTGAGACTGATCGCTTGCTGCGCGCCGTCCTTGTCAATCTCCTGCCGGAAATAACCGTGGCGATAAAGCAGTCCAACCGCGACGAAGTTTAAATCGAGATCGCTGGCAGACTTGCAATGATCTCCGGCCAGAATGCCGAGGCCGCCGGAATAATTAGGAATCGATTCGTGAAAACCGAACTCGGCCGAAAAATACGCAATCGGTTTCTTGATGGCTGCACCGGGTCCAGTTTTGCCGTAGGTATCCTGGCGGGCCAGATAGTTCCGGAACGCGTCATGAACCTGTTTGAGTTCCCGGAGAAAGGTTTTGTCCTGGGCCAGTTCTTCCAACCGCGCCTGACGCGAAAGCTGGAGCATGCGCACCGGATTGTGGTTCGTCCGGTCCCAAAGATCGGGATCGAGATGGCGGAACAGACGCCGGGCTGTCGGTTCCCAGGTCCACCAAAGGTTGAAGGTGATTTCTCGCAGTGGCTCAAGCGCCGCCGGAAGAGTGGGAATTACGTTATAGATCTGAAACGTCGGCATGGGTAGCGGCGAAATGGCAAATTGGCGAAAAATTGTCGAGCGGCAAGTTTCTCCGCTGCATAACTCACGCCAGATTCTGGCTTGGATCCCGCCTTCGTCCAACAACCGCGCGACTACGGCGCAGCCAGCGGCCGCCGGCGCGGAGCGAGATAGAGCCCAACCAGGAATCCGGTGGCCAGGCCGCAAAGATGCGCCGATGTACTGACCTGCGGGGTGGAAATATCGAAGGCGGTCTGAATTACGATGATCATCAGAATGTTGAGTAGTCGCTGCTTAACCCCCAAAACGTGGCGATGACGAAGGAGAAATCCCGCCCACGCGCCGACGATCCCCATCACGCTCCCGGATGCGCCGACCAATTCCGCCGGGTGCACGATTCTTAGCAGGGTGAGCGCGACTACGCCGGCGGTGGATCCGATCCCGGAGACCAAGTAAGCGATCGCAAATCGGATGGAGCCGATTGTTCGTTCGAGCGGCGGCCCAAGGACATACAGCGCGAATAGATTAAAAATCAGATGAGCCCAGCCGTAGTGAAGAAATAACGCGGTAAGCAAGCGCCAAAATTCGCCGTCGCCGATAACCTCGGCGTAATCCAAAGCACCGAGTCGACGCATGACGATGGGAGAGTCCCAAGCGCCTCTCCGCCATTCGACATAAAAGACGACGACATTGATGAGAACGAAAAGGAATACGGCTGGCGATTCTTTCAGTCGCAGATAGATCGCATACTTCCACGAGGTCCGAGACCGAACCGCGGTAACGCCATGCCAGCGCGACGCGAGCGTTTGGAAAACTCTGAGCTGTTCGCGCACCTGCGCGGTGGGATGCAACCACTGGAGGAAGATCGCCAATCGCAGTGCCGATTCATATCGGCCTTGTTCGGCCAACTGCGATGCTTTGCGCAGCCCGACCGCCGGCAAGAACAAGAGAACGAACCAGGCGCCGCCACCGATGTAGCCGGCCATGTCCGGCTTCAAAAACCAGGCGACTCCAGTGATCGCCAGGACAAGGACCGCGGCCACGCGCCAGCCCCGAAACATCCCGCCTGGCCGCCATGCCCGCGCCAGGACGAGAAAGGGCGAGACAATAGCCACAAAAAGAAAAATGTGATTCAGGTCCACGAGCGGATAAAAAGTTAAGAGAGTTACATCGTTACAAGGCTGATGTCATTCGGCTTCACTGGTTTTTTCGCCTTGTAACTTTTGTAACGCCTTTAACATTCGAGCATGCAAATCACCGCTACCGATTATCTTGAAGTGGTTTCTTCCTGGTGTTTTTGGTCCGAGCCAACGTGGGCGCAACTAAAAAAGCGTTATGAAGGTCGCGTTGCTTTCCAGTGGAAGATCGCGATGATGGACCCGAGCGGTTTGCCCACATCGCGCGAGCAGGAGCAATGGTTCTATCGCCGCAGCGGAATGTTGATGCGATCACCGTTCATGCTGAACACCGATTGGTACGACGCCAGTTTGAAGGAATGGCTGGCAGTAAACGCAGTTGCCGAAGCGGCGAAAGACTTTGGAATCATTGACGATCGCGTCCGGCTCGCGCTGAGTTACGCGGCATTGCGCGAGGGGAAACAAGTAAGTGATTGGAACGTTTGCGCCGAAATTGCCGCAAACGCGGCGAAACTCGACAAGGAAAAATTACTGGAAGCTGCGCAATCGCCGGCCGTAGAAAAACGCCTTCGGGATTCGACGGCTGAATTCCACGCCATGCAGGTCACGCAGCGGCCGACGTTCGTCATCGATTCGGAAATCGGCGATCGGGCGATTTTTTCCGGCATCGTACGGTTCGAACCGATTGCGGCAACGATCGACAGCATGCTCGACGACGCGCATTTTTATGCCACCCACAAAGCCCACTTCGGCGATCCGCCGGCTAAATGATTTGCAAGCTTAGGAATCGCGGTGTGGTGCAATTGGAACCATTGATCGGCGAGTGATTTTGTCGGCATCTGTCCTGCTTTACGGGTTCGGTCAAAGTAAACGAGATTCGTCTTGCCAGCGTCCAAATGTTGCCTACATCTTCCCTTCGGCTCGCGATTAATGACGCGGGCACTTTGCGGCGGTCCTCGCAGTCGCAGCAAAGCAGAGTGTATCGGCATATCGCGAAAGTGGATGTCGATGAAATGCGAAAGGATAAAAATACCGGCGAAATGGCGCACTCCCATCTCGCGGGCAAGGAGATTAGAATAATCTGCAACCGCAATTTCGTGTAAACGGCCGCATTCGCGCTCGCGAAGTCCGGGTCATTTTGGGAGCAAGCGGCCAACAGCTTGGCGTTATGAAATTGTCGGACGCCTTGCGGGAAGCGACGAACCGGGGGCTCGATCTCGTCGAAGTTGCCCCGAATGCCAATCCGCCGGTCTGTAAAATCGTCGCGCTTGGAAAATTCCGTTACGACCTTTCCAAGCACGACAAAGATAAAAAGGCGGGCGGCGCGAGACTAAAGGAGATCAAGTTTCGCGTGAATATCGACGAGCACGATTACCTGACCAAGGTTCGCCACGGCGAAGAATTTCTCGAGCGCGGGAACAAGGTGCGGGTGCAGCTGCAATTTCGTGGCCGCGAAATGGCGCACCAGGAATTCGGGATGCAGCTGGTGGAAAGAGTGCGTGATGATCTTTCCGGAATGTCGCAGGTGGAAATGGAACCCAAGATTACCGGCCGCAACATCACCATGACGCTGACGCCGTTGCCGGCGAATCGCCGCAAACGGCGTTTTTTGCCGCCGCCGAAAGAAACAACCGCGGCGGCCGAATCTCAAAACGGCAGCAAATCCTGAGCGCCGTCTCGGTTAACGAGACCTGGCTTATGGTTTCTTCGGCGGAGCTGGCACCGGCGTACTCGGCATCGCATTTTGCGATTGGATCTTTTGTAATCGGGCTTTTCGGTCGAGCGCTTCTTTGTTCTTGCCGTTTATCTTAAGGGCCGCGTCGTTTTCAGCCATCGCATTTTGCAGATCACCGCGGGTTTCGTAGATGTAGGCCCGATAGTTGTGATACTTGATGTCGCCGGGACTGAGCTTGCCCGCCTCAGCATAGTCGGCCAGAGCCTTATCGTAATCATTGATCCTCATCTCAATCGCAGCGCGTTGCTCGTATGCGCGCGGGTCGGGTTTAATTTTGATCGACTCGTTCAAATCGTTCATCGCATCCTGAAACCTATTGTCGTTGGCATAGGCGTAGGCACGCTGTTGATACGCCAGGGCGAGGCTCGTCGTGAATTTGCGATCTATCTCACTGGCTTTGTGAAATCGCTCGACCGCTTTGTCCCAATTTTGGTCCTTGGCAGCTTGCGCTCCTTCCCGTGCGATCTTGGCAGCTTCCGGGTTTCCTTCCTGTTGGGCGGCTGGCGCAATCGACAGGCCCAATGTGATTACGAGACAGACAACAAACAGTGTTTTCATGGTTAGCGAGGTTGACGGTTAGATTGACCAAACAATTCAAAATTGGCCATCACAATTGTTGCCGCTTTTCCTTCAGGTTTGCTCAGGAGTCGGCGCCTGTTCGATGTCGACCTTTGGTTCCGGCTCGGCTGCGGCCTGAGCCGGTCCCGGCTCGTCCAGGCGGGCGATGCGCACAGCCCGCCCCGTTTTCTCGTCAATCTGGACCACCGCGCCGCGCAGGCGAATGTCCCCGGCCGCAACCGGAAATGCGGCCGGTAAATTGGAAACGAAACGATTCATGATTGGTTCGACCGCCCGCCCGAGAATGGAATTCACTGGGCCGCACATCCCCACGTCGCACAAGAACGCCGTGCCGCCGGGAAGAATTTGTTCGTCCGCGGTTTGCACGTGAGTGTGAGTTCCAAGCACTGCCGAAACTTTGCCGTCGAGGAAACGGCCCATCGCAATTTTCTCGCTCGTAGTTTCACCGTGAACATCAACGATGATGTTTGGAGTCTCCTCGCGCATCTTGGCCACGGTCGCCTCCATCGCATGAAATGGATTGTCCAGGATCGGCTGCATGAACGTGCGGCACTGCACGTTGATCACGCCAATTTTTCCCTTTGCCGTTTCCAGCACGATCGATCCGTTTCCCGGCGCACCGGAAGGATAATTGACCGGCCGCAACAGTCGCGGTTCGGTACCGATAAACGTTAGAATATCTTTCTGGTCCCACACGTGATCGCCAGTTGTCACCACGGCCACGCCGGCGCGCAGAAGATCGATCGTGATTTTGCCGGTAATGCCACGGCCGCCGGCCGCGTTTTCACCATTTACCACGATAAAATCGAGCCCATGCTGGTCCTTTAATTCCGGAAGTCGGGTGATGACCGCGTTGCGGCCTGGCTCGCCCACGATATCTCCGAGAAAAAGTACCGTTAGCATTGAACAGGATCGTGCTGAAAATGACAAATGACGAATGACAGAATGTCGAAGGAATAACAAATGACAAAGCCCAAATCATCGTGGCAACCTTCAGACGCGAGGTTCAGTTATTCGAGCTTCGTCATTCATTCGTCATTCGTCATTCGAGCTTCGTCATTTTTGCTCGCATGGTTCGCGGTATCCTCGACCCTTCTTGCCGCCGACAACCTCGGCATTCTAGGCACCAAACCGAACTGGGATGTCCTCGAGAACTATCAACGCACCATCACCCACGACGAATTCGCGCATCTCCTTAATGATGTTTATTGCACGCACGGAATCCCCAATGATCTCATCAAGATCGACAGCGATTCCGCGCAGATCGTGTCGAGTCGGGATTCGGGCAAGGTTTTTACTCTCCAGTTCGCGCCCGATGAAAATTCGGAAGCGCGCATCCCGCGACTCTGGCGGCCTGCGAAATCTTTGCCGCCCACAAAACCTGACAAGCCGCTCGGCGGATTGCGGATCGCGCTTGATCCCGGTCATCTCGGTGGACGCTGGGCGAAAATGGAAGAGCGCTGGTTCCAGGTTGGCGACACCAAGCCAGTGACCGAAGGCGACCTGACCTTGCGGGTATCGCGATTGCTCGCGACGCGACTAAAAAGACTTGGCGCGACAGTGTTGTTCGTTCGCAACAGCACTCAACCGATCACTTCCAAACGGCCACGCGATTTTGTCGATCTCGCCAAAAAGATCCTGATTGAGAACGGCGTTCCGCGACCGCGTGACGAGGTGCTCAACCCGATGGACCCGGCGAAAGAAGGAACGATCCGCTGGCAAAGTGAAATGCTGTTTTATCGCTACAGCGAGATCCGACGCCGGGCGGTGCTGGTGAACACAAAGCTGCATCCCGATCTCGTTCTGTGCCTTCATTTTAATGCGGAAGGGTGGGGCGATCCCGCGAATCCGACGTTGATCGACAACAATCATCTTCATTTGCTGGTGAATGGTTCGTACTTGCAGGACGAGCTGGCCCTGGATGACGAGCGCTTCGAGATGATCCGGCGTTTGCTCAGCCGCGCTTACGATGAAGAGTTGCCGATCGCCGATACGGTCGCGGCGTCTATGGCCAAGGCGACAAGCCTGCCAGCTTATCAATATCCGACCACACTGACGACGACGAAAGTCGGATCGAGCGGTAATGTTTATGCGCGCAATCTTCTCGCCACCCGGATCTACCGCTGTCCGGTGGTTTACTGCGAGCCCTACGTCATGAACAGCAAGGATGGCTATGCGCGCATCGAAGCGGGCGATTATGAAGGCACGAAGGAAATCAACGGTGTCGAACGCAAAAGCATTTTTCGGGAATACGCAGACAGCGTGGCAAACGGCCTAGCGGACTATTATCGCGAAGCGCGAAAATGATCCTCTTCTGTAGCGGCTGCCGTGTCGGCCGCAACCGAGTCGAATAAGTTGCAGGTGACACGCCTACCTCTACAACTTCTCCACCGCGGCTTGAATGTCATCCATTGTCACGTCGCATGACAAATGCGCTGAGCCGATTTTCGGCGTAACAACAAATCGGATCTGACCGCGCACGAATTTTTTATCGAACTTGATGGCTTCGACAATTTTCTCACGTGAAAGATCTTTCGGAAGCTGGGTCGGCAATCCAAATTTGCGCAGAAGATCGACAATTCGTTTGCGTTCCTGATTTGGAAGATCGGCCTTTTTCATTGAGATTTCACCCGCCGCGACGATGCCGAGGCTGACCGCTTCGCCGTGCGCGATTCCGCGATAGTCGGCCGCGCGTTCAATCGCGTGCCCCACGGTGTGGCCGAAATTGAGCAGTGCGCGCTCGCCTCGCCGCTCGTGCTCGTCTTTTTCAACAATGCGCGATTTGATTTCGACGTTGCGCCGAATCAGTTCCTCCAGACTTGACGGCTTAAAGCCGTCAAGTTTCGGGCTCGTCAGCTCCTCTAAATCGCAGAACATTTCCGCGTCTGCGATGGTCGCGTGTTTGATGATTTCGGCGAAGCCCTGATTGATCTCGGGTTGTGGCAGCGTCTTCAAAACGCGGACATCATCGAGCACCAGCGTAGGCGGATGAAAAGCTCCGATAAGATTTTTCCCGGCTCGCGCGTTGACGCCCGTCTTTCCACCGATCGAGCTGTCGACCATCGCCAAAAGCGTTGTTGGGATTTGCACATGCCGTATCCCGCGCGCAAAAATCGCGGCCACAAAACCAGAAAGATCTCCAACGACCCCGCCGCCAAGGCCAATCACAAATGATTGTCGGTCCAGGCCCGCGCCCAGCATCTGTTCACAGATCTCGCTGGCCTGTTCGAGGGTTTTGGACTCCTCGCCGGCCGGAATTGTAATCAGTTTCGGTTCGTACTCTGTCGATCTAAGATTTTTCGCGAGACCTCCGGCAAACAGCGGCCCAACGTTCGTATCCGAAATGATCGCGCACCGTTCGGGCGGCAATTGTTCTGTTCTGAATATCTCGCCCGCGCGCGCCAACAAGTCCGAGGCGATCAGCACACGATACCGGTGTTTGGCGGACTGAATCTCAATCGAAGTCACGGGGGAACGGTATTGGCTTTTGTTGGTTGGAAAAGCAAAACTGCTTGCCCGAGAGGATCCTCGGATCCTCGGAGCCGCGCCGCGAACGCATTCGGAGTTGACGAAACCCCTTACATCCTGTGTAAGTACTTCATGCCCGACGAGCCAACGCCTCCGCCGCCCGTCTCCGATTCTCCGAAATCAACTGGGCTTCCATCCAACGTGGCGGCCGCGCTTGCCTGCATTCCGCTCATCGGCGGTATCGTCTTTTTTATCTTGGAGAAGCAAGACTCGTTCGTGCGCTTCTATTCAATGCAGTCGATCATTTTTGGCCTTGCCTGGTTTCTGTTCAACATCGTTTCGGCGATCGTCCATGCGATTTTTGGTGCGATTCCGGGGATCGGCGGCATTCTAGTTTTTTTCTGGGCGATTGTCGCGGCGATCGTGCATATCGCGTTCGTCGTTCTCTGGATCATCGCCACGGTGAAAGCCTTCACCGGCGTTCGTTGGGATATTCCCTACATCGGTCCGATCGCGCGCAAGCAAGTCGGCGAAAGCTAAAAGAATGTGGGAGCGGCCTTAGTGCCGCGATCGTCGGGACACTGAGGTCCCTCCCACATTGGAGTTACCTAAAATCTTCACCACGACTTCGGTCAAAATCAGTTCGTGATCGAGTTGGGTCGTGACTAATTGGAGATTTGCCGCGAGGCACGCTTTCATGCCAGAGATCAGCTGATCCGTTTCAAAACGGTGCGCGTTTTGGGCAGCGATGCCGAGTGCGAAAGCGTTGACTGTGCCGTCCTTCTTACGCGGCAGATGCGCCGTCGCATCGGTCGGGAGTCGGTTAATCGCAGAGATGAACGGGAACGGCGCGTGCGGCCGCGAAAGCCGATGGCGTTCCATCAAATCTTTCGCCAGGAGCAGATTTCGAACAGTTGGAAGAATTGCGACCAGAAGAATACCAATCGCGCTCTCGCCTTGATCTAGTAATTGCCGCACGAGTTCGAGTGCGCGCTCGAGATCCCGCTCGGCCAGTGCGTTGCTCAAATCAAAAATTACGCCCTCACGGGTGAGCGGCACCATCTCGCGGACAAGATCAATATTCACGCCGCGCTCTTTGCCCAGATAGATGTCGATCTTTTCGAGTTCGTTTTCGATCTCGCGAGTGTTGCCGCCGGTGAGCAAAACGAAAAGCTCCAGCGCGTCGTCATCGAATTGCAGTTTTCGCTTCTTCGCGCGCGCCTGAACAATTTCCGTCGCTTCCTCCTCCCAACCGCCGCGGCTGGAATCGAGCTTCTCGAAAACCTGCAGCTCCGCGCGCTTGACCAACGATTTGTAAAACGAACGCCGTTTGTCCACCTCGATTGCGCTGATCAAAAAGCTGATTTCCGATCCAAATCCTTCGTCAATCGTTTCGGTCAGCTCCTCCAGGGCAGTTTGCACCGAGGCGGAGCGTGCTTTCTGATCGTCCCCGAGGAAATTCGCATTCTTGAGCCATACGACCTTCTCGCCGCCGAAAAACGGCAACGTTCGCAGTGCTTCGATCGTCGATCTTATCCGTGAGGCGGCCTGGTCGGCGTTGTCCGCTGCGCCGTCGATGATTTCGACTCCGAAGTCCCCCGCATCTGCCGGTTTCAATTTCTCGGCCAGCTCTGCCGCGACATGTTTAACCTCGACGTCATCCGAACCGACAACGGCGTGAATTTTGGCGGGCGCTGCGGCTTTGGGCTTTGCTTTCGGCACATGCGTTTCTCGCATGTGCAGAGAAAATCGACAAGGTGGATCGGATTACGCTCCCGCTAGTGTGGCGAAAGTGGGCCCGGCTTTTGGTTCGCCGCAGAGCGGCGGCCTTCTCCGAAGATGATTAACGCGTTCGGAGAATGGAGCCGGCGGGAGCCGAGCGACATGGACGACCGCCCAACCGGGTGAGCTGGCGGGAAGCGAGCGAATCAACGCGTTGCACCTAGTTGCTGGCCTGTTGCAGAGAAGATCCGAGATCTTTTGAGGCGTATTCGCGAAATTTCTCTTCCAGTGCCCCGACCGTTGCGAAATTTGTGGGATAAAACTGGGCCAAAGCCGTTTCGATAGGCTGATGCCGCGCCAGCGCATCCACCAATTTCAGAAAGCTGGGCTTGTCGGTGGTTTCGAGAAAGCGCACGAGGCGCTCCGATTCATTGTAAAACGTGTGCACCTGTTCTGACGGAGGATGAGTCATTGCGACCAACGTCGGCAGCGGAATCAGGTCGCCGGGCGCGATCGGATCGGAGTGCGGCTTGCTAATGTAGCCGCGCGCTCGCTGATAACTGGCATGCGCATCCTTCGAAATAAACTGGGCCAATCCTTCATCCAGCCAGCATGGGATCCCATCGGTGTAAAACCGGTGCAGGACAAGGTGGACAATTTCGTGACCGAGCGAGTTATCGCTAAATTTGTATGCCGGATTGCGTTGGATGAAGAGGCTGCCGGCAGAGTGAATCCCTCCGGTCCATTGCTCCAAATGCCCGAACATCTGAAATTGCTGCCATTCTTCGGGTCGCTCGAAAATATAAATGTGCGATTTGATATCGGTGGTGAGCTGCTCGCGTTCCAGTTCCTTGGCAATCACGCGATAATGGAACTCGGCTTCGACCGAAACCGGCGTCGCAACGTAGCTGTGGACGAAGTGATAGATGAAATGCTCTGTTTCGGCGTGCTTCCATTGGTCAGGATGAATCGCCAGCGCTTTCTCGCCGAGCGGATTAGGGTCGCGCTGGCTTAGCTGCGAAAATTCGACTTCCGTAAGCGAATTAAGGCCGACGTTAGATTGATCCTGCGGAACTGCGCTCGACACAATGAACGCTGTCAGGGCGAGTGTGAAGATCGATAAGCGGCGCATCGCCGCTAACAGAGCTAATTTCGTGCGAACGGGATGGTGGAACGCGATCTCCGAGCGCGTTGTTATTTCGGGCGGCAAAGCCGCATTAATTTTAACATCGCCCTCAGAGAGACCGATCCACCTACACCCTTGACCGCCGCCGGCCGGAATTGCGCGTGTATTTCACGGGTCGTCGTTTGGGCTCGATCTTCGTCAAACCGGTTCCGCTTTTCACTTCCATGATTTGGTCGCGCAAAAGCGCAGCGCGTTCGAATTCGAGATTGGCTGAGGCCCGCTGCATCTCTTCTTCAAGCTCTCGCAACAGCTCCGTCAGATCGAAATCGCCGCCGACTTCTCGAATCACGGACGATTCGATTTCGCGACCGCGCAAGATCGTATGTAAACTTTCCTGGACCGCGCGGCGCACCGTTTGCGGCGTGATCCCATGTTTTTCGTTGTATTCGATTTGCTTGGCGCGCCGATACTCTGAGATCGAAATCAGCGCCTCCATGCTTCGAGTCACGACGTCGGCAAACAGAACGACCTCGCCATTGACGTGACGCGCGGCGCGACCAGCAGTCTGAATCAACGAAGTTTGGCTGCGCAAAAACCCTTCCTTGTCCGCGTCGAGAATGCACACGAGAGAAACTTCCGGAAGATCCAGGCCTTCGCGGAGCAAATTGATTCCGACCAGGATGTCGAACTCTGCGGCCCGCAGTCCGCGCAGAATCTCTACTCGTTCGATTGTGTCGATGTCGCTGTGGAGATATCGAACCTTCAAACCGACGTCCCGGAGATAGTCCGCAAGGTCCTCCGCGGTGCGTTTCGTTAACGTTGTGATCAGAACTCGCTCGCCTTTTTCAACGCGCTGACGGCAAAGCTCAATCGTATCGTCGATCTGATTCTTAAGCGCTTTGATTGTGATTTTCGGATCGAGCAGGCCAGTTGGACGAATGATTTGCTCGACAACAAGCGCTGCGCCCGGCGTATGCACATCGAATTTCTCCGGCGGATCGTCGGTCCGCGAAATAGGGACTTCACCCTTCGGTGAACGTTTTTTCCCGGGCAAGACAAACGGGACGAGTTCCTGCTCGCCGATGCGCTGACGGTGATGCGGCGCGTAGCCTTTGTTTCCCACGACGCTGTTTTGGATCTCGAACTCGGCCGGCGTCGCGCTGACGTAGACGAGTTGGTTCGTCGCCTTCATGAATTCGTCGAAGTTGAGCGGGCGATTATCAAGCGCGCTAGGCAGGCGAAATCCGTAATCAACCAGCACGCTCTTGCGCGAACGATCACCTTCGTACATCCCGCCGATTTGCGGGATCGTGGCATGCGACTCGTCGATCACGACCAGATAATCTTTCGGGAAGAAATCGAGGATTGTGTAGGGTTTGGAGCCCGGCGGCCGGCCGGAAAGGTGGCGGGAATAGTTTTCAATCCCGTTGCAGAAGCCCATTTCCTGCAACATTTCGAGGTCGTATTCCGTGCGCATGCGTAGCCGTTGCGCTTCCAGAAGTTTGTTTTGTGATTCGAGAACTTTGATCCGGTCTTCCAGTTCTGCGCGGATTGTTTGAAGCGCGCGGTTTAACTTGTCCGCCGGCGTGACGAACTGTTTTGCCGGATAAAACACAATCAGGTTGAGCGATTCGCGCGCATGCCCGGTCAGCGGATCGAACCGAGTAATTGCATCAATCTGGTCGCCGAAAAATTCAAGACGGACCGCATCTTCGTCAGCGGTAGCGGGATAGACTTCGACCACATCGCCGCGCACTCGGAATTTGCCTCGCGAAAAATTGATGTCATTGCGCTCGTAAAGCATGTCGACCAATCGTCCGAGCACGGCTTCTCGCGAGACGTGCTGGCCGCGCTTTACGCTGAGGAGCATTCGCTCGTAATCTTCCGGGGACGTGACGCCGTAAATGCAGGAAACGCTTGCGACGACAATTGTGTCGCGTCGTGAAAGCAGCGAGCTGGTCGCCGAAAGCCGCAATCGTTCAATCTCTTCGTTGATCGAGGAATCCTTTTCGATGTAGGTGTCACTGCGTGGGATGTACGCTTCCGGCTGGTAGTAATCGAAATAGCTGACGAAATATTCGACCGCGTTTTTGGGGAAGAATTGCTTGAACTCGGAATAGAGCTGCGCCGCAAGCGTTTTATTATGAGAAATCACCAGGGTCGGCCGGTCCAGCTGGCGAATCACATTCGCAATCGTGAATGTTTTGCCCGAACCGGTGACGCCGAGGAGCGTCTGGTGGCGATTTCCGGTTTCGATCGACTTAATCAGCTTGGCAATGGCCTGGCCCTGGTCGCCGCGCGGTTTGTAGTTCGATTCGAGCTGAAAAGCCATCCGACAATCTAACATCGACGGGTTCGATTCGAAAGCGCGGCGGATTGTTGCGCTGTTCTGGCGGAACTGCCGCAGCCCAGCTAAGATCGCATCATGCCAGCGAACCCTGAGCCGCCGGCCCAGATGGAGATCGGCCACGTTCTCTTTATGGATACCGTCGGCTATTCGAAACTGTTGCTCGACGAACAGCGGGAAATACAGGATCGGCTCAACCAAATCGTCCGCGGCACCGAACAATTCCGAATCGCCGATACCGCGGGTAAGCTCGTGCGGTTACCAGCCGGCGACGGAATGGCGCTGGTTTTTTTCAACAGCCCGGAAGCGCCGCTGAAGTGCGCGATTGAAATCAGCAGGGCTCTGAAGGATTTGGAGATTCCATTGCGGATGGGAATTCACAGCGGCCCAGTCAACATCGTGAAAGACGTAGACGGGCGCACGAACGTTGCCGGGGCCGGAATCAATATGGCGCAGCGCATTATGGATTGCGCGGATTCCGGCCAGATTTTGCTGTCAAAACGCGTGGCCGAAGACCTGGCCCAATCTCGGGAATGGCAGCCTTACTTGCACGATCTCGGCCAGTGCGCAGTGAAACACGGCGTCACGATCGAGGTTTTCAATTTCTACGACGATGACATCGGAAACCGGAACACTCCGGAAAAGCTGAAAGGGGCGCAAAAGGGCAGCGGAAAACCGAGCGCCTCGATATTTCAATGGAGAAATGCAGTTATCGTCGCTGCAGTTTTATTGATCGGACTAATGATTTATGAGACACGCGTCAATCGGTCAGGTATTCCGGAAAAGAGCATTGCGGTGCTTCCGTTCGAAAATTTTAGTGACGACAAAGCGAATGGCTATTTCGCCGACGGCATTCAGGACGATATCCTGACGGCGTTGGCCAAGATTCGTGATTTGCGCGTGATCAGCCGCACCTCGGTGGAGAAATATCGCGGCAGCAAGGAATCTCGTAACCTGCGCGATATTGCGACAGCACTTGGAGTCGGCAACGTGCTGGAAGGCAGCGTTCGCCGCGTTGGCCAGCAAATCGTCATGAATATTCAGCTGATCGACGCCTTGCAAGATCGACATCGGTGGGCCAAACGTTATGAGCTCACCTTGCGGGATTCGTTAGGTATTGACGGGCAGATTGCCCAGGAGATTGCCTCGGCGCTGGGCGCGAAAGTGACGCCTGACGAAACTCAGCGCGTTATCAATAAGCCAACTGAGAATACCCAAGCTTACGATCTTTATCTCCAGGCAAAGGAATTCGAATTCAAACCCGACACGTTCCTGCAGGATTACCGGACCGCCGAGCAACTTTACCTTCAGGCGGTTACGCTAGATCCGAAGTTTGCGCTCGCTCACGCCCGTCTCGCCATGACGCGCGCACGCATCTATCATTTTTTCGAACCGACTGGGACATGGAGCAAGACCGCGCGCGCCGAAGCTTTGCTTGCCTTGCAACTGCAACCGAACCTTGGCGAGGGCCACCACGCGCTCGGACTCTGCTATTATTGGTTCGATCGGGATTACGTGAAAGCGTTGCAGGAATTCCAGATCGCACATACGCTTTTGCCTAACGACAGCTCGGTTCCCTGGGACATGGCTGCGATTAAGCGCCGGCAGGGCAACTGGCAGGAAGCCATTGCTGATTATCGCCAGATCTCAATGCTTGATCCCCAGAATGCGAATGTCGTCCGCGACCTCTTGTACGTTTATTGCGCGATACGGGACTGGTCCAACGCTCAGGCGACTGGAGAACGACTTCTCGCGCTAACGCCAGATTCCTTGAACGCGAAAGTGCAGATCGGTTATGTCGAATTTTGGTCCAGAGGCACCACTGCGCGGCTTAAAAGCGAAATGGCCACGATCCCGCAAGGTAAAGACCCGGATGGCGGGGTTAGCGCGTGCCGAATGGATACGAGTTTGATCGATCGCGACGTCGCAGCCGCGACACAGATCCTCCAAGCCTCTCCGCTCGATTCTTTTTCGTACTATAACGGCGTCGACACACCCCGAAGTTTTTTCGCTGGCGAGATTGCGCTGCTTCATGGAGACGAAATGAGCGCCCGAAGAGAGTTCCAGCACGCTCGCGACGTCTTTGCCGCGGCGGCTAAAGAAGCGCCCGACGTTCCTGAGCGTCACGCTTTTCTTGGGTTGGCCTGTGCTCTGCTCGGCGAAAAGGAGCGGGCCGTCATCGAAGGAAAGCGTGCGGTGGAACTACGTCCGGAATCGAAAGACGCGTTGGACGGTACGATTATGAGTGCCGTTCTGGCGATGATTTACGCTCGCACTGGCGAAAGCGCCAAGGCCCTCGATCTTCTCGAACATTTGATGTCTATTCCCGGAGCGGTAGATACCGCCAACTACAGTATCACCGTGAACGATCTGAAATACCGCTGGGAATGGGACCCGATGCGGAGCGACCCGCGTTTTCAAAAACTGATCGAACGGGCGCCTCAGTGAATCCCGGGAAATTTTTCGCCGAGCTTAAGCGGAGAAAAGTTTACGCGATAGCGATTGGCTACCTCGTCGGCGGATGGGCGCTCGCTCAGGGTATCGCCCAGGTGTTGCCGGTGTTTGACGTTCCGAACTGGCTTATTCGGCTCCTGGTTGTCCTGATCATCGTCGGATTTCCAGTCGCTCTTACGCTTTCGTGGTTTTTCGATCTCACTCGCTACGGCATCGTGCGCACGCCGAACCTGAAAGACATCGCCACCGCGTTGGCTCCCGGTTCCAGCGAGAATTCCATCGCGGTTCTGCCATTTGCCGACCTCAGCCCGAACCGCGATCACGATTATTTCAGCGATGGCATTGCCGAGGAAATTCTGACTGCTCTCTCCAAGATCGACAATTTGCGGGTGGCTGCGCGGCGCTCATCTTTCTGGTTCAAGGATCAAAAGGCCGATCTGCGCGAAATCGCAAAAAAGCTGAATGTGGACCACGTCTTGGAGGGATCAGTGCGCCGCGATGAGAACCGCGTCCGTGTTACCGCGGAGTTAATTGATGCGCGGAGAGGTTTCACGATTTGGTCCGATACGTTCGAACGAGAGATGCAAAACATCTTTGCGCTTCAGGACGAAATCACGCGCGCGATCGTCGACAAGTTGAAACTGAAGCTGGCGATTTCGCCACCGGCACCGGCGCGCCGTCTTGATGCTTACGATTCCTATTTGCAGGGTCTCTTCTATTCAGACAAGAGCACTGAGGAGGCGTTGCGGAAAAGTCTGGGATACTTTGAGGACGCGTTGCAGAAGGATCCGCGTTTCGGCCGGGCCTGGACGGGAATCGCAAAATCGTGGCTCTGGCTGGCTGACGCTTATGTCGCACCACTGCAAGCGTATTCCAAAATGCGCGATGCCGCGCTCAACGCGCTGAAAATCGACAAAAGCGACGCGGAAGCGCATGTCTATCTTGGGGAAGCGAAGCGCATTCTAGACTGGAACATGGACGGCGCGGCGCGCGAATTTTATCGGGCGATTGAGCTCGATCCAAAATCCACTCCGACCAACTACTTCTTGGCTGCCTTCCTTTCCGCCCGCGGCGATCGTGACGAAGCGCTCAAGTATTTGCAGCGCACTTCGACTATCGATCCGGCTTCGCTTTGGGTCGCCAATTCCGCCTGCGAGCTTTATCGCTATTTTGGTTTGTACGATGAAGCGCTGGTGGCCGGCGAGCGTGCGCTGCAACTCGACCCCACCTTTATTTACGGGGAGCCGTTGCTGGCGGCTCTCTACCGCGAAATGGGTTTCTTCGACGAAGCGATTGCGCTCTACGAAAAAGCGCTGGGGATGACTGGCCGGCCGGCCTTTGGCTACGCTATCACTTACGCGCGAATGAATCGGCCGGAGCAAGCCCGCGAGATGCTGGCGAAAGCGATCGCTGCTCGCGGGGGTTACACACCGGGCGACGCGAACGCGCACGTCTACGTTGCTCTTGGCGCGTACGACGATGCGATGCGCGAACTGGAAATCGCCGCCAATGAGCGCTCTTCATCGCTTCATTTCATTGGTATTGCCCCGGAATTTGCACCACTTCGTCCGGATAAACGTTTTGTGTCGCTGGTGGAAAGAATCGGCCTCGAACCGAAAAAAGTTTTCGCGGTCAACCCGCCGCACTGAACTGAACCAGACGTTGCAGGTTATTGCGGTATTGCGTGACGCGGATGGACGCGATCGACGAACCCATAATCGGCCAACTCGTTATGCACGACGTGCCAGCCAAGGGCGAGCGCCGTGATCAAACCGAAATACATGATGGACATGATCCAGCGCTGGGCCCGGGTCACCTCAAAATAGCGCTGTTCTTCTTCGGTGCGTTTGCGAAACAACGAAAATACGCGCGGGAGCGATGTAATCAATATGAGCCAAACAATCAGATTTGGATAGGTCCAACCGAACCAAAGAAGCAGGGCAAATCCGGGCAACCAAAGCCAGCGTGACAGAGCAGTAACGATCCGGCCGCCATCGAGAAAGCCAACTGGCATCAGATTAAATAAATTCAGGAAGTACCCCGCGGAAGCGAGAGCCAGCAAAGTGGGAGAATGCAGAATCTCGCCTAAAGAGTTACAAACAAGAGCTCCCAAAGCGCCGAGCATCGGTCCGCCAATTCCAACACAAGCCTCCATCCAGGCGTTGCGCGGCTGGTCCTTCAACAAAATGAATGCGCCCATGAACGGAATGAAGACCGGAGCGCTGACCGGCAATCCGAATTTCTTTGCCACGATCAAGTGCCCGCACTCATGAACAAAGAGAAGAAGCACGAATCCCACTGCGAACTGCCAACCAAAAACAAGGGCGTAAACACCGATGGAAAGAATCATCGTTCCGCCCGATTTCAGAATAATTGGCAGGAACTTGAGCGCCGGTAGAATGAAAAATTTCAGCTTCGCAAAAAACTTCGCGATGACGACAAGGGCGACGCCTATTGGGCCGAGCGCCTTCTTGAGGCGAGTCTGCCAACTTTGCTGCGACGGATGCGCGGCATCTGTTTCGATGGCCGTGCCATCGGGTGTATTCATCTCGCAACTTTCAACGAATTTGCCCTCGACCTCAATCTTTCTGAAAAAACAAGGCACCAATCGACAGCCGGCGTGACTTCAGTCAACCATCAGACACACGGGTTTCGTAGTTCGTTGAATGCTCCGCCCAGATTCGCGAGAAGGTTGTTGGCGAGAAGCGATTCCTCGCTTTCGCCTTTTCGAAAGATCGATAATTCAGCGGCGCGTCCACACGCCCAGGCAGCGACCCGGCCGGAATCGTAAAGAGACAGCTCGCGTCCCGCCATTCCGGCACAAACGCCGGTAAGGACATCGCCCATTCCGCCGCTGGCCATTCCGGGATTGCCGGTAGTGTTATAACTGATTGGCTTCCCGCGCTCACAAACGATGGTGCGGCTTCCCTTCAATAGCAGCGTGATCGGGAACCGGTCGCAGAAGTTTCGCGTAATCCCAGCTCGTGCCATTTTGCCAACGTCCATCAATCGTTGCATTTCTCCTGGATGCGGCGTGAGCAAGCGCGGCCCGCGGCAACTGCGAAGGATGTCGATCTTATCGGCGACAATGTTCAGTCCGTCGGCATCAACGATCATTGGCTGGTGCGCGTTCTCGATCAGGTTCAGAATCTCCGCGGCGCGTCCCTTTCCCAAGCCCGGACCGAGCGCCCAAACGTCAACTTTTTCCTCGAGCAGATCGCGATATTTGCGAACTGGTTTCACCATCGCCTCGATCGGCGCCATACTGGCAACGATTTCGTAGATTTCGTCCGGCACAAAAACGTCCACCAGGCCGGCGCCGGCGCGCAGCGCGCCCTCCGCTGTCATAATCGCGGCTCCGACGAATCCTTTCGATCCCGCGACAACTCCGATTCGGCCGAACTGGTTTTTGTAAGCGCTGAATTTTCGGCGTGAGAGAATCGGGCCGAACGAATGAGGAGTGGCCACAAGTTCGTTGGGCGTGGTCGCGTCCGTCCAGAGGCCAGGCAGCGGGACAACTTCAATGCGACCGACGAAATCGAGTGCCGAATCGACGATCAGTCCGTGTTTGGCGAACCCGATAGTGACCGTGAAATCAGCCACGACGGAATCTTCAGGATCATTTTCGCCCGAATCGGCGTCGAGGCCGGTGGGAAGATCCACCGCAAAGACAAACGCGTTTTCCTCGTGACGCAGCTGGTTGATCTCGCGCGCGGCGGAGCGGATCGGCTCGCGAAGAAACGATTTCGCACCTGTTCCAAGCAAACCGTCCAAAATGATCGTGTGCGGCGCGCGATCGATTATGTCAGCGGGCTTGGCCATCGACTCGCGTAAGACTTTCAGTTTCTTCCGGGTGAGCTCGCTGCAATTTTCTTCCAGAAACGGCATGCGGATGTCGATTTTCCAGCCGATTTGCTGCAATTGCTCTGCTGCGACCAACGCATCGCCGCCGTTGTGGCCTTTGCCGGTAAAAACGAGACAGGTTCCCGGGTTCGGAAAAAATTGCCTGACCGTGCGCGCGACTCCGGCACCCGCCTGATCCATCAACGCTTCGACACTAGTTCCGCGCGCGAAGACCGCTTGTTCAGCGGCCTGCATTTGCGCTGAGCTCAGAACGGGCGATTCCAACTCAATCTTCCGCCTGTGAGGCGGATTTCTTTTTTCTGGTCGAGCTTTTGGTGCTCGACGCCGTGTCGGAGGATTTCTTGCTTTTCGATTTCGACGATGCCGATTTCGAACTCTTCGAGCTCCGCTTGTGCCTTGAACGCGACAAATCCGGATCGCGATAATGTGTCTGGTCGATGAACGGTTGAAGCGGGACCGTCTCCGGCTCCAACGTCTCGGCGGAAGAACTGGAGACGATTCTCGTGACGCCGGGGATGTGCGCTACCGAAGCACGGTTTTGGATTCCATGCGCAATTTCCAGAGCGAGTTTTTGCCGATATGCGGAATCTTGCGCGTATTGGGCCTCAGCCGGATTGGTCAGGAACCCGCATTCCACCAGGACGGAAGGAATCCTCGTGTTTCGCAAAACGAAAAAGCCGCGGCGTCGGACACCACGATTGGCCGACGGCGCGCCGCCCGCGACATAGTAATGAATCGCCGATGCGAGGGCCAAACTTTGCGAGCTGTAAAAGTAAGTTTCGATACCGCTCGCGCTACGCCGCGGCGTGGCATTGAAGTGGATGCAGACGAAAATCGCGTCGCGGTAGCCGTTGGCAATGGCGACGCGAGTACCCAAGGGAATAAAGACGTCCCGGTCTCTCGTCATCACGACGCGGTAGCCGTACTGTTGGAGCACTGATCTGAGGCGCAGAGCAACATCGAGGTTCATTGTCTTCTCGTCCACGCGCTGACCCGCAATTCCGCCGCGATCGAATCCACCGTGGCCGGCGTCAATGATAACGGTGGTTGAAGGACGGCTTCCTTCCGGTGCAACAGCGGTGCGGGAACGCGCAACCGGAGTCGGAGTCGGCGTTGATCCCGGCGCATTGACGCGGTGTTCCCGCGCTGACAGCGTACTGGGAGCGGGGAGAGCGCGGGCCGTTGGAACGTTCCACGCTCCCGCGAGCGCCAAGAAAATGAAAATGTATTTGCGCATGTCTAATCTTCGTTCGGCCCCTTGGGCGGGCGCGCGGAAAGCTGAGTATCCCGCGCCGCCTGGGTCACCGATGTATTCATCATTCCACCGGCAACTCTTATCACACCATCATCGGAATGGACAAGACGCGGCCGGCTTTTCGTTTCGGCAAAGCTGGCCCGGGAAACAAGCTCGCCGTTCAGACCAACCCGCGCATAGGACCACATTCGAGGGGCCGCGCAATAAAGAACATGAAGCTGATTGGAATGATCGAATTCGGCCTGCGGTTGATCGAAGGCGATGATTTGGCCTAGCGAGTAAGTGGCATAGACCATCCCGCGGTCCTTGTCTTCGACACGGACATAAAGCGACGTGTGGTCGGGGAAGCGGTTCGTCATCAGCGAGTAAGTACGAGCGCTTCCGGAAGCGCCGCTCTCCTGCGGAACGCCAACCGTTTTCTGCCAAATCGGACGGGCATTGGTGATTTCAAAAACCCTTGTGGCGGAATAAAAGAATTTGTTCACGTCGCCAAAATAGATGTGGGCGCGGACACGGTAGGCGCCGAAATCGTGCACTCCATACAACGGCGTGAGATTAACCTTGCGGGTGACCCGCTGCCCGGCGCCGATGCTGAGCGACTCGGTAGCGGCCTTTGAAATTTGCGGGATCGACCGGCCTTCGTTGTCACTGACTTCGAAGCCGAACCACGGTTGGCTAGGATTGTCGCGAAGATCGACATCGCGACCGGCCAGGTTTGTGATGGTAAGATTCGCGACCACCGGCTCGTAGGCTATGTATTGGAGTCGTGGAAATTTCAATTCGACCTGAATTTGCGCGAATGCACTGCCCGTGACGAACCCCAGACCGACCAGCGCCCAGCGCAACTTCATGAAAGCGTAAACTACCGTAAAGCCACGCAGTTGCATAGAAAAGTGCTAGGCCGACTGGCGCTGCGACTTGTGCTCTTCGTTCCCGCGATTCACCACGTCGACCAGAATTTCGTTCCAGGGCGCGCTGATAGTCTCCAACGGCGCCCGGACACTGCGCTCATAGGCGAACTCGACGTATCTCCACGTCACGATTTCGAGCAAGGCGTCGCGGCCGCGACCAGCGGTTGTTTCAGCGTGCACGATCTTGCCGTGACACAAAAAGACAAGTCCGCTCTTTCCGTCGTTGACCATTTGCACGGCTCCATTGCGGCCGCTGAGACAGCACATTTGCAAGACGTCGGCGACGTGAAAAAGATCGGGCGCATCGTTCGGTGTCTGCTCAGTGCGCTCGATCGCTCCCAATAAATCGTCGCCCGAGATCGGCTCTGGGAAGACCTTGGTCTCAGCGATTTCGAGCCGTCGTTCGTCAGCGGCGTAACTTGGGAAGAACAAAACCTGGAGACCGGGGCAGATCTCGCTCAGCGCGGCACCGAGGGCGAGACCATTGATTCCTTCCGCATCGAGTTGGGTCAAAAGCAGATCGCAGCGCTGATGGCGTCTGCTCCAATCCATTGCCCCAACGTCGCTTGAAACTAGGTTGCAATAATGACGGGTGTAATTTTTCACCATTTGCACCAGCGCCTCACCCAGTTCGGGGTCGTGGTGCACGATGAGCAATTGCATTACTGGGGCGGAGCGGTGTTGGGCGCAGGAAACAGCGTCAACAACTTGGTTGGGTCGGCGCGTTTGTCCTGCAGCTGATCATTATAATAAACGCGAACGATGTAACCAAGATATTTGCGCGACCCAGATTCGGGGGACGGAGTTGCCTTCATCGGCTTGCCTTTCTTCGCCGGATTGATCGCGGCGGCGGCAGCAGCCAGGTCTGCGTCGGCGGTTTTCGCTTTTGATTTCGGCCGGATGTAGGTCACTGCCAGGGTTTCAGCGGCGCTGTCCGCCCAATCGTGGTTCGGGGTCAACCATTCGTAACTGACGTCGGCGTCGGTCAATTTAACGTCGTTGTCGCCAGCCGTGTCGTAAAAGAAAACCTGGATCTTCACTTTCGTGTGATCGATCACTGCGCTTGGGCGCTTCTTTACGGTGATGCGCAACATTAGGTTCGTCTCGGAGTCGGGGTCCGGTGTCTCCGATGCGTTAATATCACTGATGCCGAGCGTCGATCCCGGCGGAATTCCTTCCACCGCGCCGCGCGAAGAGGCAACGTCGAGCTTGGCCATTGCGGTGGGTGCCGGCACGGCAGCAGAGGTCGACGTCGACGTCGATGCTGGAACTCCGGTTCTCAGTTTCATGTCCGCGACGTCGTAGAGCTGACCGGCTGACGGGCCAATGTCCTGCACCCGCCTCCAGGTCTCAGCGGATTTGTCGAAATTCTGGGTGGACTCGTAAATCATGGCCATCTCGGCGAGCACTTCCGCGTTTTTTGGGTCGCGCTGCGCCGCGTCCTGCAAGCGGGCCAGCGCATTCACAGTATCGCCAGTCTCGCGTGAGGCTTGAGCTTGTTTGGTCAGCCGATCAATTTCGGAAGAAACGGTGGTTGGCGGAGTGAGCGCGGCCGCGGGCGAAGTTACCGGCAAGGCCATGGGCGGCGCAGATGGCGCGGCTGACGGAAGCGCCGCGGGAGCTTCGCGTGGCGCGATGCTGACCTGGGCCGGGCGGATGCGTCCGATGTAGTGGATCCCGACGGCTCCAATTTCCGCAGCGGCAAAAAGAATCACCAGACCGAGACCGATGTTAAAGCTCTTGTCAGTCCGCGACCCGGAAACGAATGAAAGGGACGCCATGGGTAGTCGTTTCCTCTAAACCGCGTGGCCGCCCTGTCAAGCCGGAGGGGTCGTATCTAAATATTCAACATTCGCCTGCCAATGCCGGGACGGCCATTACCGGGAGATTTCGCCCTGGCTGAGGAGTTGGAAACCGGCCCCGCTCAAAACCGAGATCGCACAGTCATTGTCGTCGACGTGGACGGCGAGCGCGGCCTGGCCCCGAGGGCGCATAAGCAGAGGATAAGTGAAGTGCACATTCACTTCGCCCATGAATAGGGTGGCAAACAGTTTGGGCAACTCGCTGGCAACCTCATGCATTTCCACCACCACGACGTGACAGGTGCCGAACGCGATATTGCTTTCCTTGAACAATTTTTCGACGCCGTCCGGATCGCTCACCACGAGTCTGGCGATCGCCGAATCGGTCGATTCCGAAACGCTCAGGGCAATCACGTGATAATCGTGGGCGTTCAGCAACTTCAGGATATCGAGCATGGCGCCGACCTTGTTCGGCAGGAAAACTGAAAACTGCTTTACGAGCGGGCCGTCGCGTTTCGAGGTGGTCTTGGGAAGGTCGAGTGCCATGTGAGGTGGATCGGCCGCTCCGCGGGCGATGCTAAACAAATGCGGCTGCGCCGCCTAGATTATCATCGAGCTCGGAGAGCTCGATCCACCACCGAGTATCTCATCGCCGCACTTTCGATGGCAAACAATAAAGTCCGAGCTCGCCAACGGGACGAGTCCGTCCGATTGGCGGCCCGGACTGGCACTTTGCGGATTTCGGATTGCGGAATGGGGAAAGAAAGCGTTCCGTAGCCGCGAGAACATGGAGCCGGAAAACGAATTAATCGTGCAACGTCGCGAAAAGCTGGAGGCGCTTCGCGAAAAAGGCGTCGAGCCTTTTGGCCGGGCGTTTGAGACGTCGGGCTCCGTCGCTGAAGTCCGGCAGATATTCAAGGAAGGCGAAACGTTGCGTGCCGCGGGCCGAATCACTGCTCACCGCGACATGGGCAAAAGCCACTTCGTCGATCTTCGGGACGCGAGTGGACGCATCCAGATTTATTTTCACGAGAAAGAAGTCGGCGCCGATGCGATGGAGATTTTCAAACTGCTCGACTTGGGCGACTTCATCGGTGTCGAAGGCACGTGCTTTCTCACGAAAACCGGTGAGTCGACATTGAAAGCGCACAAATTCGAAGTGCTGGCCAAATCTCTCCGGCCGCCACCGGAAAAATGGCATGGCTTGCAGGATGTTGAAGCGCGTTACCGGCAGCGATATGTCGATCTTGTCGCGAACGAGCAATCGCGAGAGACGTTTCGAAAGCGGATCCTGATGGTCCGGGAGATCCGGCGCTTTCTGGAAGACCGCGGTTTTCTCGAAGTGGAAACGCCGATGCTGCAATCGGTGGCCGGTGGCGCTGCGGCCCAGCCCTTCAGCACGCATCACAAGGCGCTCGATCTCGATCTCTACTTGCGGATCGCGCCGGAACTTTATCTCAAGCGTTTGTTGGTCGGCGGGTTTAACAAGGTTTTTGAATTGAACCGCAACTTCCGGAACGAAGGAATTTCCCGAAAGCACAATCCGGAATTCACCATGCTCGAAATCTATTGGGCCTACGCCAACTTCGAAAGAATGGCAGATCTGCTCGAGGAATTGATCTGCCATCTTGCGGAGAAAGTCTGCGGATCGTTGATGATCGAGCATCGCGATGTGAACGGGAACGTGACCCGCACGATCAATCTCAAGCGGCCGTGGCGGCGCGCGCGTTATGTTGATCTGGTGCGTGAAGCCGCGGGCAAGGAATGGTTCGAGCTTTCCAGCGAGCAACGCCGCGCGCGCGCGACGAAGGATTTGAAACTCGAAATCTTACCGCAGCTGGCCGACTTCGAAGTGACTCAGCATGTCTTTGAAAAACTGGTGGAAGAAAAAACGTTCGATCCGCTGTTTGTCACGCATTGTCCGAAGGAGCTCGTGCCGCTGGCGAAACAGAACGCGGCTGATCCAGGACTGGTCGATGTTTACGAACTGATCATCAATGGCGTGGAAATGTCCCCGGGTTACACGGAGCTCAATGACCCGGACGTCCAGCGCAAACGTTTGCTCGAGCAAGCCGGCGAGGAGACCCAGAAGATCGACGAGGATTTTTTGCTCGCGCTCGAACATGGTATGCCGCCCGCGGGCGGTCTTGGTTTGGGAATCGACCGGTTGGCGATGATGTTCACCGGCGCGGAATCGATCCGTGATGTCGTGTTGTTCCCGCTTCTAAAACCGAAACGCGATCAGTGACTTGATGGAGTCGGTGAAGCGGTTGCGGACGGACTCGGCGAAGGCGAAGTATCCGCTTTCGTGCGTGATGATTCCTTCTTCTTCGTTTTGGATTCGTCCTCAGTGGCCGGACTGAAAACCAGACGTTTGGCTTTGAAGCGGGGGTCGCTTTCGTCCAGGACTTCTGTTTCGGCGTTCGCCTTATCGCCAACATCTTGGATCGAGGTCACGCCGGAATGGAGCAAGCTGCCTTGAAATTTTGGATCCGTACCGCTGGTTGGAAGTTTGTCGGTGGACTCGACGTGCAACACCTTTTCCCGTCGGCGCTGCTTGGCCGTCAGCTGACCTTCGTCCCTCGACATTGACCCGGCGCCAAGACTGTCATTGGTCTTTAAGCGGGTCACTGTGTCGTCGGTATCGCTGCCAGTGTTGGTAGCGTCCGATGTGTCCGGTTTTTGCGCCCCTGAACGGCCACTTGTGCCCACGCCCGGAGCGCCAGAAAAGGGGTCTGTCCCAGAGGTGCCCTGGCCTTGGTTATAAGCGTTGGGGTTTCCACTCAATTGCGCCTCAGCCGACGCAGAAAAACTCATACCGAGCGCAGCGACAAAAGCCAGCGGGAGGATCGACAATTTCGACACGTAAACCGATTACAACAGCCTTCCTTTGAAATCAATGAATTTTGGTGTGGGCAACTACTCTCAGCTTCCGGAAGACCTAAGGTCGTTTCTGTCTACACTGCGTGGTCAGCTGCCTGCTTGCACGGGTGTGCTTCACTTCCGCATTCGAGCTGAATAGTGACGTGACCAATCCGGAAGTTTTCCTGAAGGTCGTCGCAGACTCGAGCCAACAATTCGTCATCGATGTTTCCATCCGGTTTCACCAAATGGACAGTGAGCGCCGTTTCAGTGGTGCTCATGGCCCAAATATGTAAATCGTGGACCTTGGCGACGCCGGGCAACTGCGCCAAATAGCGCTCAACTTTCTCCGTTTCGATATTTCTTGGGACTGCCTGCAGGGCAAGATTGGTGGATTCGCGTAGCAAGTCCCAGGTGCCCCAAATTATCACCGCGGAGATCAACAAGCTCATTACGGGATCGATCCAGTGCCATCCAGTCCAAAGAATGGCAAAACCGGCGATCACGACACCGGCAGAAATTGCAGCGTCAGCGGCCATGTGCAAAAACGCGCCGCGAATATTCAGATCGCGATCCCGGCCGGACCTGAACATGAGCGCGGTGCCGGTATTGATCGCAATACCGAGCAATGAAACCCAAATGATGGTCGTGGCAGCGACATCAGCGGGTGCTTTAAATCGGCGTAGTGCCTCCCAAACGATGGCGCCGACCGACACCAGGAGAAAGATGGCGTTGAACAGCGCCGCCAGAATCGAGCTACCGCGAAGTCCGTAGGTTCGTCGCTTCGTCGGCAGGCTCTTGGACATTGCGCTCGCGGCCCAGGCCAGCAACAAACCCAGAACGTCGCTCAAATTATGACCGGCGTCGGCTAGCAGGGCGAGAGAGTGCCCGATGAAGCCGAAAACAACTTCAAACAAAACGTACGCGGTATTGAGCGCGATACCGACGGCAAACGCAGCGTTGAAATTTCGCGGCGAAGTCGAGTGAGAATGGGAATGATCGTGGACCATGTCGTTATCGTTCCAATATAATCACTAAAATTCCGAGCACGCAGAAGACGGCGCTGACAATCAACGGCTCGTATTTTTCCAGCATCTTAAAACGTAAACGTTGCAGGCCGAGCAAAGTCAGCCACGTGAATGTGATCATTCCAGAGACGGTGGCAACGGCGAGCACGGCGCTTAATAATGCGAAACCGCGCCAGCCATATTTCGCTCCCGTCAGGAAGACTGGCAGGAACGCTTCACAAGGCGAGAATGCCAGCAAAGCCAGCAAACCGAGTATCGCGGTCCAGTCGGACCTTTGCCGGGACCAATCTTGTTCGATCTCGCGTTCTTCTTCCTCAATGGTTTCATCGACTTGATCGTGACGCTCTTGGTGGCTGTGGGTGTGCCCATCTCCGTGATGATGCGAATGGCTTCCGAACAAATGAACGTGTCCGTATCCGCCTCTGACCTGACGAATAAGATAAAAGAGTCCGAGCGCGATTAGAGCGCCGCCGGCCAGATAGGGAAACGCGTTGCCAATCCGGCTGTTGATTGCCATGCCGCCCCACACGATCAACACTCCAAGCGCGGTGGTGAATAGAACGTGTCCCGCTCCGGCCAAACCGGTGATGGTCAGCGTTTTGGTTCTGTTCCAGTGCTGGGCCCGGGCCGCCACCACGAATGGCAGCCAGTGGGTCGGGATAACAGCGTGAAGAAATCCGACGGCAAATCCCGTGGTCAGGAGGGTTATGAAAACGACGTCATTCACTTCGGCGCGAGTTCCTCATTCAGAAAGAATAAGGCGGCGGCGCCAGAGGCCAACAAATGAAATCAAAATCAAAAGCGCGCCGAATGTGCAAACGATGGCCGCGCCCGACGGCAAGTCCCACCAGTAGGAAAGAAACAAACCCGCCACTCCGCCTAGCAGCGCAATCACCCAGCCAACAAGCAATCGACTGCCAATTCGCTGAGCGAGGTTGATTCCGCAGACCGCCGGCACAATCAGATAACTAAAAACAAGCAGCACACCGGCGATGCGTACAAAACTGGTCACGACCAGGCCAAAGACCGCGTAGAAAATAAAATCCCACCATCGCACTCGCAATCCTTTCTGGTACGCGCCATCGCGATCGAACGAAACCAGCAGAAAGTTTCTCCGGAAGGCGAAGTGAAAGATGCCGACGGCTGCGAAGAGCGCGAATCGCTCCCAAACTTCACGCGGTGTGACGAGGAGAATGTTGCCAATGAGCATGTTCTTGATTTCCTCATCACCTTCAGCCGCCCGGCTTAACAGCAAAACGGCGGTTGCGGCCGCAACGACGTAGGAAATTCCGATGACGGCCTCCTGCGGGATCGGACTCTTGCGTTTACCGGTCACCGAAAAGATCGACGCGCCGATCAACGTAAAAAACAGCGCGATGCCAAAGGCGGTCCAGCTTTCAAGGTCGAGATGCAACAGAACGGCCAGGCAAATTCCGAGGGACGCCATCTGCGCCATCGCGATGTCGATGAAAATGATTCCGCGTTGGACGACATGAAGGCCAAGATAAACGAGCAACCATGGCAACAGAACGCAGGCCACGATCGGCCAAAACATTACCTCCCACATATTATTTGAGCGCGGCGGCAAGCCGCGAAATCAACGTATCGATCAGTTTCACATACGTTTCGGTGGCCGGAATCCCGCCCGGGAATTGCGAAAATTCCACTACCTTCGCGCCCGTCGCGCCGGCAACTTTTTCCGCGATCCGGCGATCATGATACGGTTCAACGATCACCGCTTTCACGTGCTGCGCTTTCATTTGCGCGATTACTTCGGTCAAATGCGACGGCGAAGGCGGGATTCCCGGTTTGGGTTCGAGGAAGATGTCGATGTTAATTCCGAACCGGTGAGCGAAGTAGGGCCATGAATCGTGATAGGCAACGACATGTTGATCCTTGAATGGCAACATTGCCGCGCCCCATGCCTGTAGCTTCGAATTAATTGTCTCTTCAAACTTTTTGTAATTGCTCTCGTAGAATGCGGCATTCGCCGAATCGAGCGCGGCGAATGATTGGGCAATGTGCTGAGCGATCGCCTTGGCAATGATCGGATCGACGGTGAAATGCGGATTGCCGAGCGCGTGAACGTCACCCGCCGCGCGAGTTACGTTGGTCGGCACGTTCATCAAACGAATCCCCTGCGAAGCTTGCACCCGTCCGGGTTTGCCGACTTCAATTTTCGGATTGCGCGCATTTTGCAACAACGGCGGCAACCAGCCGATCTCGAGCTCGGCGCCGCCATCGATCAACACGTCGGCGTTGCGCAGTGAAACAACGAAACTGGGACGCGCGTCGACGAAGTGCGGGTCTTCGGTTGGTTTCGCCAGCACGATGATGTCGATCTTGTCGCCGCCAACTTCGCGCGCCAGCGAGCCGAAATCAGGAAGCGTGGCGACAACGTTCAACTTTGCCTGTGCTACGAAAGCGCATGAGAAGGCCGCAAAGGAAGTGAGAAGAATTTTTTTCATAGTTCTAAGTCTGTGTTCGCTATGTGCGCGATTTGTCATTCCGAGCAGAGCGAGGAATGGAGCGAGTGGGACGAGCGACATGGACAGCGAAGCCGAGAGGGTAGCGGCGAGTTAGTCCGGAGACGAGCGAGTTCAACCTCACAGTCGAAGCTTGGGTCACACAAATTACCCGGTTTGATCAACCGGCCTGTGAGAGGTCCTTCACTTCGTTCAGGATGACAAGGCATAAGGGTTAAAATTTGTGGGCGCCGTGCGAGCCGAGGATGAATTCGAACTGGAGGAAGACCGAGTCGACGTCTCGACCGGCCAGGAAAAAAGTGTCGTCGAGAAAGTCGTGATTGTATTGCAAACGGATCTTGGAAAATTCAGTCGGATACCAGGTCAGGTTCCCACTGATCCGCGAACGCGATTGCCGGTCGATGTCGTCCGTGAATTTGGAATCCTCGGCGTCGTAGTAGTCGCCGCGAATGCCGGCAACCCAGCCTTTTTTGAATCCCCAGAGCACCTGCGAATACAGTCCCCAATCATGAAACGTCTCGGCGACCGGAAACGATTCGTTGATGCCGCGGCCGGCTTCGAACCGGCGATACATGACTTCGGTTTGCCATTTTACGAATGGGAATCCGCCTTCGGCGTTCGCGCTCTTCCATTTGTAAAGAAGGTCCCCGCCGTAGATCTGGGTTCGCGCTGTGCCACCGGTTTCGTTTGAGCCAAACGCGCCGGACACTCCGGCGAGCACCACTTGAGTGGGACTAAGATCAACCGAGTTTTCCCAGCGCGGAATCCAAACAAAATCCTCGAGACCGCGGATCTCACGATCGGTGGTTTGTCGACCGAAAAACATTCCGTTGTCGCCCGGATTGCGGAATGAATACCCCGTTCCGCCGCGGCCGTTTTGCACGCCGAGAATCAACTGTGAATACCAGGGCACGGGCACGATCCAGGAGATTTGCGCGCCAACACCGCGGAGCCCGTCCGGCCCAAGGAAACGTCCGGCGACGATCGGGTAATCAGCGAAGTCCCAGGTGTGCGGATGCGTCGGATTGATTCGGCCGAACGCGGCGAAGAATTGTCCGCCCTTTAATTGCAGATTGAATGGCAAACTCGTGGTTTGCAGGAACGCTTCTTCAACTTCGACGTCGGTGTTGTTGTCGTTGTCGAGCTTGAAAACAATGTTGGCGAACCCTTCGAAGTAGGGATCCACCGCGCCGTCGAATGCGAGCTCGATGTTGCGAGCATTGAATCCGCGTTGCATCGGGTCGTGATCACCAACCTCAATGCGATTGAGATCGCGTGCGCTCGAACCGGCGAGCGCAAACAAGCCGTCGAACGAAATGTTCATGTAATTTTTGCCGCTGCTGATTCCAATCGGCTGGGTCAGCGACGCGCCGGCACCGGTGGTAGAAATTGTTTCAGTTGGCGCGGACGAAACGACGGACGTGTCGGTTGTCGGAAAACCTCCGACTGCGGTGCCGTTTGCATTCACGTTTGGGCTTTGCGCAGTGGACGGCCCGCTGGCTGTGGCTGATGAAACCACCGACGCATCTTCAGTTGGAAATTTCGCAGTCGTTGCCTTCGCGGACGCGGATGATGACGGCGAAGCGGCTGCGATTGGCGTCGGTTCTGGCGATTCCGAAGAAACATTGTTCGACGGGTTCAATCGATTGATCGTTGTTTGTTGATCTTTTACTTGTTGCTGCAGCGTTTTCACCGACTCGGTCAGCGCTTGCACCTGTTCGCGCAAATTTTCCACATCAGGTGACGTGACAGGCGTGGACGCGGCGTCCTGCGCCCGCAAATCAATCACCAGAAGAACTGCCAACGCGAGAGGGATCAATTTTTTCATGTAGGCTCCTGTCTTACGTCAATGCGGTGGGAGACGAATACGCGGTAGATCTTTGCCACACAAAGCGACGCTAGCAATGACGTCGCTCACCAACAGCCGACTACGTTAGAAACGTGACAAGGTTTCGTGATCCTCAACGCAGCGTTGTGTCTCGATTGTGACGTGGACTAACTCTTCGTGCTCTTGAAGCATTTCGCGATACGCATTGGAACTCTTCGGTTCGTGGGCAACGATGGAAACAATGGCTGCGAATTTTCCGGTGCTGACCTGCCAGACATGGAGATCGGTGACGATCGAATCACCGTCACTTTCCACTGCGCGCCGGATTTCGTCAGGCAAATCGGAAGAGAGCGGTGTCCGATCGACCAGAATGCCGCTGGTATCTCGCAATAATTGGTAAGCCCACGAAAATACAACGCCGCTTCCAACGAGACCAACGACGGGATCGAGCCAACCCCAGCCAAAAAATTTCCCCGAAGTCAGTGCGACAATGGCGAGGAACGTTGTAAACGCATCAGCGAGGACGTGTAAATAAGCTGCGCGCAGATTCAAATCGTGATGATGATGACCTTGTCCGTGATGATCGTGTGCCGAGTGGCGATGATCGTCTTTCAGAAGAAGAGCGCAGACGAGATTCACGGTCAGCGCCAGGCAAGCAATTTCGATTGCCTCGTTGAAATGGATCGCAAGAGGAACAAACAGACGATGAACGGATTCGCCGGCCATGAGCAGCGCGACGACTGAGAGCACGACAGCGCTGGCAAATCCACCGAGCACGCCAATTTTGCCTGTTCCGAAGCTGTATTGCTCGCTCGTTGAGTGTCGGCGCATGAAGTAATAAGCGATCGCAGTGATGAGGAAAGCGGTCACATGCGTGCTCATATGCCAGCCGTCGGCCAGTAGCGCCATGGAGTGAGAAAGAAGGCCGGCGGTGATCTCGACGATCATCATGACGCCGGTGATGGCGATCACGATGTGCGTGCGGCGCTCGCCTTTCGTGAAATCGCTTACGAAATCGTGGGGATGGCGGAAACGAGAGTGATCCGCGCGATGCATACCGATGCAAAATAGCCAGATTCCGAAAAAATCAGGTCAAAAATCGTAGGCCACCGTTCCGTAGAATCCGCGGCGGGGGCCGAATTGCGGGGCGAATACGCCGATACCGCTCCCGTCACGCAACTCGTAAACTTCGTCGAACAAATTTGTAATATCGAACCGGATCTTGAAACTGCCGGGGACCTTCGGAATTTTGAAATTACGCTGTAGCGACAAATTGACGGTGGTGTAATCGGGCACGCTTTTGGTGTTGACGAAACCTCGTCGAAGCCCGCTTCCATAAAGCAGATCGGCCGCCGCTTTCCAGTCGTTCCATGTATAGGAAGCGCCAGTTGAAGCGGTGACACGCTGGTCGTGGTCGAGGAAAATCCAATGCTTTTTAACAAAGGCGTAGTCTTCCGGGCTGAAGAGGAACTGCGAGGAGCTCCAGTGCGTGCCGCGCGCCCATCCCCATGCCAAATTTCCGTAAGCGGAGAATGGACCATGATCGTAGTTGGTTGTGAATTCGCCGCCGTAAATCCGGCCGCGTTTATAATTGAAGGACGATTCAATAAGAGCCGCTCCAAATTGGCCTTCGTCGAGCGTCGAGTGTGAGCTCTTGTAAAAAGCATCGAGGCCAACATTCCATCCCTCCATGATTTTTTGGGTCACGCCGGCGTCAAAATAATTGGCCCGCTCGGCGCTGATTGGCGAGTCCTTGGTAATGGCTGATTGGTTGCTCGTGCCAGCGAACTTGGAGATTGTGCTTTGTGGGACAGCCTCCAAAGGCGGCGGCGTGAAATAGCGGGCATAACCGACATGGAGCGCAGTCAAATCCCATGGCTTGTAAACGATGTTGAGGCGCGGGCTGAGTTGGTTCTCGTCCGAAAACGCGTTCACGAAATCCAAGCGTCCGCCGAAGTTGACCGTGATTTGTTCGAGCGGTTTCCATTCATCTTGCAAATAGAAGCCGTAGAAATAGCCGTACTTCTGGTGATTATCGACGATACGCTGCGGGGTGGGAGTGGGAGTGGGAGTGGGAGTGGCGCCCACAGGAAAGACTAACGTGCTTGTATCGACTGTTGCGTACTGTTCGGTAAAAATGAGACCACCGCGAAGCGTGTGCTCATCATTGAGCTTGTAGCTCGAATCGAATTCGCCACCGTTTGAAAGGACGTCACGATCGACGCGCGAGGCCACGCCGTTAAACATGAGATCGCCAACATTGTCGGGACGAAAAAGGATGGAGCTGTAGCGATTGAAGATCGACGCCTGGAAATTGAGATCGCCCGCGTTCTTTTGGTAGGTCAGAATTTCGTAAGAGTTATCTTCCGCCTGG
>DATMOU010000030.1:0-28818 GCA_035568035.1 Chthoniobacterales bacterium
ATCTAGTTCGATTCGATGGCACGGCAGATCGCGGAAGTTTTCGTCCATGTATGCCGCGAACGCTTCGCCTGTTTCCTGAATGACGCGCAGAACGGCATGGATTCCGACGCCAAACATTCGCGTAACGGAATTGAGTGGGGCCCCTTCACGGAGCGCCGCCAGTACTAAAGCCTGTTTGGATTTGGATAGTCGGTTATTCATATTTGACACTTGAAATCATATATAGTAGATCAAGATTGTCAACGATATTTTCAACATGGAAAAGAAATTAAATTGGGGTGGAAAACGCAAGGGAGCGGGCAAGAAACCGCAGGGCAAAAAGGCGTATCTGGTCACGCTTACAGAGAAAAACGCCGAACGCGCCAAACGGCGGGTAGAGAACTTCTCTGCGCTGCTGGACAGCCTACTCGCGCGGTGGATTAGGCGACTCTGAGTCGAGTCGATCTTTGGCTTCGCGTAACTGCCGCTTGAGGTCTTCGGATTCGAGCAAATCTTCGCCGCGGTCACGGTCGGATTCCGTAATCTTTTCGACTTGCTCAAGAGCTTCCTTATTGGCGTCACGCTCTGCCATGATAGGGATATGTACGTCATCACATCCTTTCTGCAAGCATTCCCATGACTCGCCCCACGTGATCGAAGACGCTCCGAGCCTGCGGCATATCGTACGTTGTCGCACTGTGGGACACGTGATTTCGCCAAGCGTCCTTGCAGTAGTACAGGTGAGTGACAATCTCGGAATAATATATTTGATCTGCGACGCGTTTCTTTGTCCTTGTACCTTGCGCCATGTCTTTAACGGCCTTGTCTATAGGCTGAATGATGCTACCCCATTCGAGTAACTCGAACGGCCTCGCGTATTTGACCCTCAGTTTTTTTGACAAAACTTTCATCCCGTAGGGAATGACGCGCATTAGATGGAAAACACAGGCTGTCGGCCTTCCCAGTGCGTAACAATTTCCGGCCTCAACTATATCGGGGACAGCTTTCGGGAATTTCTCGGCCACTAACGGGCCGCAAATCGTCTTATTGCTGTAGTAAGTAACACGCTCAGGCGGAACGTAGAAAAATTTCCTGTTTTTCAGTTCTTTTTTCGCCATCGAGTGAACTGAATCAATCTTGGCGTCGATCTCATCTGTATTTTCGCCCGGCTTTACAGTCTCGGATAGTTCATCGGCCAAGTGCTTCGTAGCGTCTAAAGCGATACTCTCGGAACACAACGACAGGTAACCCAGAATGCTCTGCAATTGCTTAACGTGCTTCTCTGAGAGTTTTTTTTCGTCCAAGTGGGAGGCGAGAATGGAGAACCGCACGTCCTGAAGTTCTTCAAGTCCTCGTCGAAACAAATGCACAAACGACCAGAGCATGTCCCAAAGGGTAATTAGGCTTGCACCATAATTACCAGAACCAATCGGCAGTAACGCCAATCGTGAGGTGTTGGTACGCTTTCGGTATGGCTTTTCTAATGCCACCAAAACGATGAAATAAATAGCGCCACGCCCATCAGTGCGCCCAAAAGCATACACCAACCGATTGCAACTTTCGGCGGTACCTGGTCGTAGGAAGAACCCCAAGAAATAATATACAAGAGACTCCAACCCGCCGTCGCGGCTAGAGCGCATCCCAATATGCATACCAAAGCCCTAACAAGCACTGGCATATTCTTGCTTTACCAAATCACGGTCGCATATTGCAACCGTGCCCAAACGCGTGTTGGCAGGGTTTGAGTATCGTAATTAGAGCGTTCGGATTTCCGGAGAAAATTCTTCCGTGCGGACGACTTTGTCTTGGTCACATAAGATGTCAATCTTGCAGCCGCTTAGGCGGCTGGTCCACTTCGCATAGCTAATCGCATCTTCCTGGTAACGGTAGAATTGCCTTCCGTGCGAGAGCCGCTTGCCTTCGAGTTTGTATCCATTTTGGGTTGCGCGCGGCCTGACGGTGTATGCGTCCATGCGGCAATCTCGCATGGTTACTGCCCTTTACGAAACGCGCATATTGCAACCGTGCCCAAACGCGACACCCCGCACGAAATCGCAACGCGCGCCTCAGTATTTTAGAACAGACTATAGATAAACGGAGCCAGCGTTGAGCTGCTGGCAAAAATCACCAAAACGCCAAGCAGCACCAAAAAAATCAGGATCGGCGCGATCCACCATTTCTTGCGTTCGCGCAGGAACTCAAAGAATTCTCTGATGATCGCCACTCTGTTCATGGAATGTCTCTTAACGTTCGACGGAACTGTATCCGCGTAAAGAGCTTTTCTAGAACTGACGCTCGTAAGTTTGAGCCGTCCTCTTTTCATTCGCGCGCTCAATCCAATACGTTGCCGCCTGTTTGTCCCATCGTCGCGCGAGGAAATCTTTTTGAAATAGACGGGCCAGCAATCCAATCGGCGTGACGAACAGGAAAAAAAACAGCGCCAGGATCACGTTCGACATTACGAATCCGAGCGTGAAGGCCAGAGCCATCCACGCGATGTAAACGTATTTCAACGCACGCGGCCAGATTGCGCCGAATGCCGTCAATACTGCGCCTGCGCCGAGAAACGATGGATAGCTCGACCTATGCCGAAGCAAAAGCAGAATGCCGAGCAAAACAAACGCGCCCCCGACCGTCAGCCCGAACTTTCGCAGATCGCGAACGCCGGTCTTCAGTTTTCGAAGATCAGAGTAGATTGACATGGTTTAATCGAGTTCAAATTCCCTCAGCCAGTCGATATCTTTGTCCAGAGGCTTTTGCTCAGTTTTTTCCAACAGGAAATTGCCGAGTAGCAAATAGTCCATGTTGGTCCGCATAAAACAGGTGAAAGCATCTTCCGGGGTGGCCACGATCGGCTCGCCGCGAACATTAAATGACGTATTGATGATCACCGGGCAGCCGTATCGCTCGTCGAATTTTTTGATCATGCGGTAAAACAGTGGCTGATGCTGATCAGTGACGGTTTGGATTCGCGCTGAATAATCCACGTGAGTCACTGCGGGAATCTCCGAACGAATTGTTAAGAGTTGTTGCAAGCCGAATAAACCCTGCTGGTCGGCTGTAATTTCGCGTCGGCGATTTTTTGAAACTGGCGCGACAAGCAGCATGTAAGGACTTTCCTCGTCCAATTCGAACCAGTCCGACAATTTTTCGCGAAGAACGGAAGGAGCAAAGGGCCGAAAACTTTCCCGGAACTTGATCTTTAAATTCATGAGTTCCTGCATCTTTGGCGACCGCGCATCGCCGATGATTGATCGCGCTCCGAGCGCGCGTGGGCCGAACTCCATCCGACCGTAAAACCAGCCGATTACCTTCTGCGCGCTAATGAGGTTGGCGATTTTTTCCGGAAGCTCGGCGTCGGTGAGTTCAACGAACGGAATTTTTTGCGTCTCCAGATAGGCACGAATCTCATCATTACGATACGCGGGACCGAGATAAGAACCGCGTTGCGAATCATTCACGTCATCGGCTTTTCGCTCTTTACCCAGAATCTGATGCCACGCGAACAAGGCCGCGCCGAGCGCACCGCCCGCGTCGCTCGCGGCGGGTTGAATCCAGATATGATCGAAAATGCGTTCCCGGAGAATACGTCCGTTCGCGACGCAGTTGAGCGCGACTCCGCCGGCCAGACAAAGGTTTCGTTGTCCGGTTTCCTTGCGAACTTTTCTCGCCATTCGCAGCATGATCTCGTCGGCTACCTCCTGAATGGAGCGCGCGAGGTCCATATCGCTCTGGGTCAGTTTCGATTCCGGTCTACGCGGCGGCCGATCGAACAAGCGATTGAACGCGGCGTTGGTCATGGTGAGGCCGACGGCGTAATTAAAATATTTCATGTTCAGCCGGAACGACCCGTCGTCTTTGAGGTCGATCAACTCTCGTAGAATGAGATCGACGTATTTCGGTTGGCCGTAAGGAGCGAGTCCCATCAACTTGTACTCGCCGGAATTGACCCTGAATCCGGTGAAATAAGTGAACGCGGAGTAAAGCAGCCCAAGTGAGTGCGGGAAACGCAACTCTGCCAGCATTTCGATTTGGTTGCCGCGCCCGACGCCATAGCTGGTCGTTGTCCATTCCCCCACCCCATCGATAGTGAGAAACGCCGCTTCCGAAAATGGCGATGGAAAAAACGCCGAGGCGGCGTGCGATTCGTGGTGTTCTGGAAACAGAATTTTGCAATCGCAGCCGAGCTCGCGCCGGATCAGTTCTTTCATCCAAACGCGTTCCCGGATCCAAAGCGGTATCGCCATCAAAAAGCTCTTCAAGCCGGCCGGCGCGTATGCCAGATAACTGTGCAGAATCCGGTCGAATTTCAGGAACGGCTTTTCGTAGAACGCCACATACTCTAGCTCGTTCACATTGATGCCGCCTTCTCGGAGGCAATACATCACCGCGTGCTTCGGAAAATCGGCATCATGCTTTTTGCGCGTGAATCGTTCCTCCTGCGCTGCTGCGATGATTTCCCCGTCGCGCACCAGGCATGCCGCACTGTCGTGATAAAAGGCGGAGAGACCGAGGATATTCATGAGCGAATGCTAGCAGGTAAAAACGCTCGGCAATCTTCGTCGCGCGCCGATCTCACTGATGAGCGTAGTAATCAATCGATGCGCGCGCTAAATCGGTGTCGGTCACGAATTTGGCAAATAACTTATGCCCCGCAGCGTTGAAATGATTATCCGGCGACACATTAAATGGATCCACGCCAGCAATCGCAGACTTCAGGAATTCCGGATACGGTTCTCGGTAGCTCACCCCCATCTGAGTCAGACCCGCCGCGAGCAAAGGCGCAAAAGGATGATTTCCGGGCAGATGGTTTTCAACACGCGGCTTGTAAGGAATGAAGACCACAGAGAACTCCGCGTGACGCGCCGCGACCGCTTCCTTCAGCTTGTTCAAGATAGCAAGAGTCAATTCAATGCCCTGTCGATCAGCGTCGGACACGACGACGTCGGTGTCCAAATGCTTCGGCGGCTTCCGCAGGAGGGTGTTGATTAACCCGTCGAAGCCTCGACCGCCAAGGTTCCAAACGCGGCAATCCCGTTTCATGGTGCGGAAAAGGTTATCAACTCTACTGTATTGAACATGATCGTTGTGCAGGACTAATTGGCCGCCGTTAAGGGTGAAGTAAGGCTTGAGATAAGAGTATTGTTTCGAATTGAGATTGTTCTCGACATCATTATAGAGCGTGAAGGCTAGCACGACTTGATCGACATCGAACTTTTGGCCTCTGAGCAGGTAAAACAAATACTCCTGATCCGTGCCGTAACCGGACACACCGCAGTTGATGAGCTCGTCGTTCGTTCCATACACCTCCGGCGTAGTGAAGAGTTCCTCCTGACTGACGCCCAGCCCCCAGACGTACGAATCGCCGAGCACAAGAATGCGCTTTCGTCCGGATGTCCTTCTTAATTGCATGTCGTCGGGGCCGCGCAGGCCGAATTGGTTTTGATGAACGAAATCATCCCCCTTTTCACCCCAGGTGATGTTCTCTATCGGTGCCCAACCCAAGTCGTGATCAAACCGATAAAAACGATTTTTTTCGTCGACTGCGACTCCGAGGCGCGGTGCCAACAATCGCAACGCCACTTCACCCAGCAACGCGACAATTGCGAAACTGATTAAGACCGCGGCAAGTCGAAACAGAATCGCTTTCATAATTGCGTTTTGAGAAAGTTCTCATCGACACGCAAAACTATTCTCCCAGCGGCAACAAGCGTTGTTTTTATGTCGTTGGGTTTTGTTCTGCGAACGAGCTTTCGCTCGCGTTTACTCTGCGGAAAGAGGTCCGGTGAACCTCCTCAGGCGAGACACCTACCGAACTTGGCGCAAACAGAATTCTTCGGAACTGCTGACTACCAAGTCAACGCAAATTACGGCTTTTGCGTGTCAGGTTGCGCCGGGCTTGGGCAAGATCTCGAGAATGTGAACCGCTCGGGTCGAATCCTGAGCGTGGTCACCGTAGGTTCGTTTTCCAAAATATTTCGGAACTTTCGGTTCCCCTTTCTGTAGAAAGGAATGGAGGGCTTCTTTTCACAGACAAAGACAGCCCCCCATATTGCCTAAATCAAAAGAAGTTATGATCATCAAATCGCTCCAACTCTCCATTATCACCCTGCTTGTTTCTGCCGTAGCCGCGTGGGCTTCCCCAACCGGTCCTGCCAGGATTCAGGGCATGGTCACAGATTCAAACAAAAACCCCATCGCCGGGGCTGAAGTCCATATTACGGCCAAAGACGGAAGCGGACTCCAAAAGATTGTCCGCACCGACTCGAATGGCCAGTATGGAGTGAGCAAACTCCCGGTCACCGATTACGAAGTCGTTCTCTTTGTGAGCGGCCAAATCAAGGCTACCCTCACCAACCAACACGTTTTCGGCAATAAGCCAACGCAGTTGGATTTCAAGTTGACCGGTAAATACGCTGCTAATGCCAAGAAGAAACACACGCACATGGTTTACGTGCCGGCAGAGACTGGCAGCAACTTGAGTGGCCACTGGGTGGAAGTCGACGACCAATCTGGCGCCGGAGCTGCGGGGTCAAGTGAAGTTAGCCACGTTTCGGGCGCAGCGCTTCGCCAGATGCAGAGCGGCGGAAGTAACTCAGGCCACGAATAAACTCTAACAACAACGCATTCTAAAACGCGCGGCCGAAATGCCGCGCGTTTTTTGAATCACCGGATCCGAACCGGAGTCGGCGTTGCGATCGGTCGTTTCCTGGGCGGCACGTATTTCCTTTTTGGTGTGGGCGTCGGCTTTGGCGGATAGATGCCATGTCGCGGCGTTGGCCTCGCGGTCGGACGCGGCCTTGGCGTTGGCGTAGGCCGATGGCGCGGAGTTGCAGTCGGAACCGGCACCGGATATCCCGTCGAAGTTGTAGGTCCTGGCGGAGGCGGCCCGCTTGGGTTCGGCGCGTAATTCGAAGGCGCCACTCCTCCTCCGCTCGTCGCCGGCCGTGTGCCTGGCGATCTTGGATTTGGATTTTGCGCGCCGAGGATCAGATCGAGGCTTGGAAGCGGCGGAAAATTCCTAAGCAACGGATGCGTGTCTACGATCCGGCGCAGATCGACCCGACCCGGCTTCGGAAGTTTTTTCGCTCCCGCATTAACGTTGAGGACTTGTCCGCGGCGGACTGTCGTCGATTGATCGGGATAATCGTTCAGTGAAAACCGCGCCATGCCTTCCAAAACGGTTAATCGATCGTAACTGGCGAGTTCGGACTCAAAGATGAGCGTCGTGCCGGTAATTGCGACCGATACAGTTTTGGAGGAAATTTCCGCTCCGCCGGAATTTTTTCGCGCGTAAACAAGGATCGACCCGGCGTCCAGGCGAATACTGCGGCCGGCCTTGTTGACGCTGAAAATTGTGTTCGAGCCGAGTCGCGTGATGGTCAGATCGGCAAAAGTAAGTTCTGAACGCGAATCATCGCCGGTCCGCAGTCCCGTCCCCTCGTCCACCTTGTCATTGATCACAGCCGGCCGCGCACCGGCCTGTTCGGGGAAGAGTTGAACGTCATGAAAGATGATTGTTACGCGACCTTCCGGCTCCGGAGCCGGCGACTGCGCCCGAATACTGATAACGGTCGCGAACGCGACTAACGCCGACAAAGTCGTTCGATAACGCGTAGCCATCGGTGCCGCCGCTATTTGTTATCAAGTTTACCAGCCAAAGTCGATTCCGCGGTCAGCCGGGCAAAATCTCTCGGCAAATCAGTCAGTTTCTTCAAGACCAGCATCGAGCCCGCGCTTTGCCATTTGCTCGCTGCGCCCTGCCGGACCAGCTCCTCGCAAACGCGCCGAACGCCGGGCTCATAATCGGGCGCCACTTCCGGCTTTTGTCGCTTTCGAAGCTTGTTTTTCAGGCGAGTTAAAACACGATGGAATCGCCGGTCCGTATCGCGCCATCTAAAGTTATCATTCGGCACCGCGTCGTGAAATGCAGCGAGCGCGAGATTTCCAGCGTCTACCTGAAGACAATTCCAATGCGCGAGCACGTCTGCAAGCACCCCTTCAAAACTGTGATCGCCGTCAATGAACAGAAATCCGAAACTCAAATCCGGCAGTGCCTTTCTTGAATCAGTCACTAATAAATGCACGCGCTGTCTGTTTTCCGATCGCGTGAGATAATTTTTGCAGGCGCTATTCTCGTGAGAGCGATTATCGATCGAATAAATCTCACGATCTGGCGCGGCGGCAGCGAGCAGAACCGTAGAACCGCCGAAGTTGCGGCCGATTTCGAGAACTTTGCCCGAGGTCGCCTTGACCGCCTTCCATAACAATGCGGCTTCGTCAAACCCTTGCCGGATTAACCCGCGGTTGCGGCTATCGCACGAAAAAAGCCAGGCTAAGTCTTCAAAGCCCTCACCTGAAGTAGCGTCCGCTTCGATCACCGTGGCCATACAATCGCGACTCGTTCGCCGGCGCAACTCACCAATTTCTGACCACTAAGATCGGCGCCGCGCCTCGCGGAATCTCCGACCGGTCAGTTTCAGATTGTCACGCGGGGCAATGTGAGACATGCTCCTATGGAGCTGGGAGGATATGTCTCGCATGGCAACGGCGACCTCGCACACTGGAAACAGACCGGGCCCTACTCTATTCCGCCAGCCAACACCGGCATCTGTTCACGGCAGGAACCGACACGACGGTTGGGTTCTGCCTGACCTCCTTCAACGCCGGAAGGTAGATCGTGTCGACTTCATCGTGGGCGGCGTGCAAAAGGCCGGCACGACGGCGTTACACGATTTTCTTGCTCAACATCCGCATGTTGCGTTGCTTCGCGATCAAGCGCTTCACTTTTTCGACAAGGAAGAGCATTTCCAATCCCCAGCCGACTACCGAATCTTGCATGGTAACTTCAAACCGGGCTTGCGCTGGCGCATCGCGGGCGAAGTAACGGCGGACTATCTTTATTATCCGCAAGCGCTCGAACGCATCGCGGACTATAACCGCGAGATGAAGCTCATCGTTTCACTCCGAAATCCGACCGAGCGAGCGTTTTCACAATGGAATATGCGCCGCGACAAAGGCCAGGAACAGCTCGAGTTCCTTGACGCGCTCAAGCGCGACGAAGAGATCGGAATTTGGAAGCGTCCACGCGGCAATGGTTATTTCGCGCGCAGCCTCTACGCACCCCAGCTCGAGAAAATCTTCAATCTCTTCGCTCGCGACCAGGTCCTGGTTCTCAAATATGAAGAACTTCGCCGTGATCCTTCAGTCATGCTCGATCGACTGTTTGATTTTCTTGGCCTGCGCAGGCTGCAACGTTTCAAGAACAAAAAGCGGAACGTTGGTTCGTATTCCCGCAAGTTGACCGTTGAGGAACGCGAATACGCCGCGGCCATTTTCGAAGCAGACATCAAGAAGACCGAGCAGCTTCTCGGCTGGGATTGCCGCGATTGGCGCTTACGGCCTCAACTTGTTTTGGCGCCCAACTGAAGTGCCTGTTCCTGCACTTCTCAACCTCTCAACTCCTCAACCTCTGGTTTTAGACGTTGCTCCCGCTCCACTTCAGCTTCTGTCGCACCACGCTGAAAAACGAAACGTCCGGCATTGCGGCAAGTCGCAGTTTCTTTTTCGCTTTTCGAATTTCCACCGTCGCGTCCTTCGCGATCCGCAACGGTTCCCGTCCGTCGACCGTTAAAAAGACAGGATAATCTGGTTCGCTCGCTTCCACTTCGATCACCGAATTTTCAGACACGATGATCGACCGGTTTGTCAGCACGTGTGGACAAATCGGCGTGATCACGAACACTCCTGACTCCGGTTCCATGATCGGTCCGCCGGCCGAAAGCGAATAAGCGGTCGATCCGGTTGGCGTCGCAATGATCAACCCGTCGGCATTGAATTCCGTCAGCGCTTCGCCATTCACGCGCGTGTGCAATCGAATCAGGCGCGAGATTTCGCCCCGGCTGAACACTGCGTCGTTCAAACCAATCATCGGTGGATGCTTTTCTTTTGAATCGCGCAGACTGACTTCGAGCAAGGTGCGATTGCTGAACGTGATCTTTCCTTCGGCGATGCATCCCACCGCCTCGCGGAACGATTGCGAGCTGGCGCAGGTCAAAAACCCGAGTGAACCGACATTGATCCCGAAAATTGGCGTGTTCGCATCGCCCATTCGATCGGCCACGCTCAGGATCGTCCCGTCTCCTCCGGCGACGACGAGTAGGTCCGCTTTCGCGCCGATTTGCGCGACCGTCAGGTCGGAGCGCTGCCCAGCAACCGCCGCCGTCTCTTTCTCCATCAAGACCGACATCGACTGACGAGAAAACTCCGCGGCCAGCGAGTTAATCAACTCCCCCACTCCGGGTTTACCGGGATGCGAGATCAAGCCGATCGTTTTCGGATGCATACGAAAAATTCCTGGTTGCCATCGGTTCCAGTGATTGCTGACGGAACGAGGCCCACCACACGATAATCCGCTTCTTTAACGAAGTTCACAATTTTCTGCTGCGCTTTTTCGTGCAGCGCCGGTTCGCGCACAATTCCGCCTCGGCCGACATCTTTGCGCTGCAATTCGAACTGCGGTTTGATCAGCGCCAGAATCACGCCGTCTGGAGTTATCAACTCAAAAGCCCGAGGCAAGATCAAAGTCAGCGAAATGAAAGACACGTCGATCACGCAAACGTCGACGAATTGCGGGATCTGTTCGTTCGACAAGAACCGGGCGTTCACTTTCTCCAAAACAACCACCCGCGGATCGTTTCGAATCTTCCAGGCAAGTTGGCCCCGACCAACGTCGACGGCGAAAACTTTCGTTGCGTCGCGCTGCAACAGGCAATCGGTGAATCCACCGGTGGACGCACCGATGTCGAGTGCAACTTTGTCCCGCACGTCGATTTTGAAAAAATCAAGCGCGCCAGAAAGTTTCGTCGCGCCGCGGCTAACGAATTGGGGCGGCTCCGCAACTGAAATGAGCGCGTCAATGTCGATCATCGTTGCCGGCTTCGTGATCGGCTGCTCCCCTACTCTGACTTCACCGGCCATGATGGCGCGTTGGGCGCGCTCACGGCTCTCAAAAAAACCGCGTTCGATCAAAGTTTGATCGATTCGCGCCTTTTTCTTCATTGCTGTTCACCGATTAGCTTGTCGATCGAGGCTACATCGTCCGCGGAAGCGCGCCGGCGCTGATATTTTCGATCGATGATATCCTTTAACTTTAACAAATCTTTGAGCAGCGGCCGATCGTAGTAGGTCCAGTCAATTTCGTCCGACATCTTGGCCTGCAGTCGCCATTTGCCGCCGAACTTCGTGGCGCGGACTTCGCGCTTCCGTCCTTCGTCGTCTTTTTCAGTCCATATGTGTTGACTCGGCATCGCAGGAAAACCTTACATTAACCGGGTTGAAGGATGCAGTCAGATTGCTCGCTTATTTACTGGCGACGGTCCTGTTGGGCGCGTTGCTGGCGCCGCCCTTTTTTTGGGCCGCACAATGGCTGGTCGCTCACGGCTGGCTGACTTTTCTCGCCCGGTTCGATTTCGAAACGTTCTTTCATCGCGCACTGTTGATCGCTGCCGTAATTTTGCTTTGGCCGTTCGCGCGATCTCTGAGTGTCCGCAGCCTGACTGATTTGCAACTCGAAAGAAATTCGCGTTGGCGCGGCGATCTGGTTGCCGGATTTGTTTGTTCCTCTGTTCCTTTGCTATGCTGCGCGGCGATTCTCCTGGCAACTCCGATCTATTCGATCCGGAACATCATTGATTGGCTGGCAGTTGGTAAAGCGGTCGCAGCGGCTGCCGTAGTTCCCTTGATCGAGGAGACTTTCTTTCGCGGACTCGTTCTCGGCGTTCTGTTGAAGTGCGGACGCCGATATTTGTCGATGTTCCTGACCTCGGCGCTTTATTCGATCGTTCATTTCCTGAAAGCGCCCGATCACACCTCAACGATCGTGACCTGGACGTGCGGATTTAATTCAATCGGGCACGCGTTCGTTCAGTTCGCGGATCCAGTTCTGGTAGGCGCTGGATTCACGACGTTGTTCCTGATCGGGTGGATCCTGGCCGATTCGCGATTGCAGACGCGATCGCTTTGGTTGCCGATTGGCCTCCACGCGGGCTGGATCCTGACCGCCGGCGCGTTCAACAAGATTGCTCGCCACGATACGACTATCTTGCCGTGGCTGGGGAAAAACCTGCTGGTTGGAATCATCCCGCTCGCGGTTGCCGGGGGAACATGGTTGATTGTTCGGGCCTGGTTGAGACACCGTAATGCTCGCGGCACCTGATCTCATTAGCGGAATAGCCTCGCTGATTTATCCGCCGACCTGCACGATTTGCTTGGCGTCAGTTGGATTGCGCGAACACTTATGCGCCGAGTGCGAAGCAAAACTCTCGCGGATCGTTGCACCATTTTGCGCGAAATGTTCCGAGCCGTTCGATGGCGCCATCACCACGACGTTTTCCTGCGCGAACTGCGCGCATCGGAAACTTTACTTCGACGCAGCTGTCTCCGCGTATCGCAGCCGCGGCATCGCGCGACATGTGATCCTCAATTTCAAGTACGGCAAGCAAATCCAACTTCGTCGTCTGGTTGGCCGCTGGCTCATCGCCGCATTCGATGATCCCCGGCTGTGCCAGCGCAGGTTCGACGGGATTGTTCCCGTTCCATTGCACCCGGCCCGGCAACGCGAGCGCGGTTTCAACCAGGCAGCTCTGCTTGCCGAGCAGCTCGGGCGGCATCTCGGCGTTCCGGTGCGGCCGGCGTTGCAACGCGTTCGGTTCACAACCACCCAGACGGCCTTTGATCGCGCCGAGCGCATTCAAAATTTGCGCCACGCATTCCGTTTACGAAGAAATGCAGACGTGCGAGGATTAGACGTGTTGTTGATTGATGACGTCTTAACCACGGGCTCGACCCTGAGCGAATGCGCCCGCGTCCTGAAAGAGAACGGCGCACGCTCGGTTTACGCCGCGACCGCAGCCCGCGCATAATTGCCATGGCCATTTTTAAGAAACCAATCCTGAAGACGCCGCCTCGAAAAAAGCGCGACATCCCACAAGGTTTGTTCCAGAAATGCCCGGGCTGCAACGAAGTCGTCTCGGAGATCGAACTCAACGAAAATCTTCGGGTTTGTCCACGTTGCGACTATCACTTTGCCGTTTCGGCCAAGGACAGGATCGACAACTTGCTCGACTCGCAAACGTTCGTCGAAATGGACGCCGATTTGAGATCGATCGACACACTGCAGTTTCAAGGAATGGCCAGTTACAAGGATCGCCTCAAGGATTATCAGGCGCGTACCGGACTAACCGATGCCGTGATCAGCGGACACGGAATGATTGACGGGTACAAAGTTGCGCTCGCGGTCATGGATTTCGGATTTCTCGCCGCCACGATGGGTTCGGTGGTTGGCGAACGCATCACCCGCACGATCGAGTACGGGACCGACGAGCGGGCCGCGGTCGTTATCGTCGCGGCCTCTGGGGGAGCGCGCATGTACGAAGGGATGCTCAGTTTGATGCAAATGGCCAAGACCACTGGCGCGCTTGCCCGTCATGCTGACGCCCGGCTTCCATATCTTTCCGTGCTTACGAATCCCACCACCGCCGGGGTAATGGCCAGTTTCGCTTCGTTAGGCGACGTCATTATTGCCGAGCCGAAGAGCATGATCGGCTTCGCCGGTCCGCGCGTGATCAAGGAAACAACGCATCAGGATTTGCCCAAAGGTTTCCAGACGGCGGAGTTTCTGGAAGAGCACGGCTTGATCGACATGATCGTGCATCGCAGAAAGATGCGCGAAACCATCAGCCAGTTGCTCGGCTACTTCTCTTCGATCGCGTGAATCGAGTCAGCGGGAGCCAGGCCAGACGGGCGGGCAAGCCCGCGGAGGTTGGCGCGTCGGGAGCCGCGACAATCAACTACAAAGAGGCGCTCGCCTGGCTTTACAGCCTTCAGCGCTTCGGGATCAAGCTCGGTCTCGAAAATATTCGGCGTCTAATTTCCGAACTGCAGGTCGACCTTCGCGGAGCGCGCGTTATCCACGTCGCCGGAACGAACGGCAAAGGCTCGGTTTGCGCGATGGTCGACTCAATCTGTCGCGCTGGAAAATATCGGACCGGTCTTTTCATCTCCCCTCACCTTGTCACCTTTCGGGAACGAATTCGCGTCAGCGGCGAAATGATTTCGGAAACCGAGGTGGCGGCCGGATTAACGGCACTCAGAGATCTCGTCGCGCAGTGGGATCCACACCCGACTTTTTTTGAAATCACGACCGCTTTAGCGTTGAAACACTTCGCCGGTGCGAAAGTCGACATCGTGATTTTGGAAACCGGCTTGGGCGGCCGCCTTGATGCGACTAACGCCGCGCAATCGAATGTTTCCGTCATTACTCCGATCGCTTTCGACCACGAGAAGTGGCTCGGCGATTCGATCGAAAAGATCGCGAGCGAGAAAGCCGGAATCATCAAAGCGCGGACGCCCGTTATCTCGGCGCCCCAATTGCCGGCTGCCGAGGAGATCATCCGTGCCCGCGCTGCGGAATGCGAGGCACCGCTGCAATTTGTCGATGAGCCTTACACGAAGTCGCCGATCGGCCTGCGCGGCGAACACCAAAGCACAAACGCGGCTATTGCAGTTGCCGCGATTCGCGCGGCGAAAGTCGAGATAACCGACGCTACGTTCGCTCGCGGATTGGCGACAGTTGAATGGCCGGCACGTTTTCAATGCTGGGACAAACGGACGGTGATCGATGGCGCACACAATCCGGCTGCCGCCGGGACTCTTGTTCAGACATGGCGCGACGTTTTCGGAGAAGAGCGCGCAACGGTGATTTTGGCGGTACTGTCGGATAAGGATTTGCGCGGCATCTGCGAAGCGCTCGCGCCAATCGCTGATTCGTTTCTGCTACCGAAAATTCGCACCGAACGCGCCATCGATCCTATCGAACTGGCAAACATCATTGTTTCCATTAATCCATCACTCCCCTGCTCCATTACTTCATCGATCGAAGAAACTTTGGAAATCGCGCGCCCAAAATTAAATCCGATCTTGATCACCGGCTCATTACATTTCGCCGGGGAAGCACTGGCCCATCTCCGGGATCAGCCCGCCGCATTCGAAGAGTGCGGTCAGTGATTACTCAACGATCTCGAGCGTCGCGCGCTGGCCATGCCGCGACGCAGAACTGTTCAGAAGCGCGCGAATCGCATGAATGGTCTGGCCGTTGCGCCCGATGATGCGGCCCACGTCGGTTTGACGCAGTTGCACCTTAAAAATCGTCATTTTGCCGCTGGGAATTTCCGTCAACACCATGTCATCGGGAAATTCGACCAACTGACGAATGACGAACTCAAGAAATTCTTTCACAGCGAAAGTTTAACCACTAATGAACACGAATCGACACGAATTTCGGCAGCGTCCTAATTTGACAATCGACTATTTCTGCTGGCCACGAACTGTCTGGGACGGCCTTGTTGAGGTGTTCAATCTAACCGGCTATCCCCCCGGAATTTCTTGGGCTCAATCTTTGACGTAAGTGGTTTTGAAGTTTTCCGTGTCCTCGCCGACAGGCCCGACTTCGTTCCCATCGGACTTCAGCAGCCAGTACCAGTCGTAACTTCCCCCACCGAGAAAATAGCGATGCTGCTGGACCAGGAGGTGGTCGCGGTATTCGCCGGAAGGAACAACTTCGAACTCCAAAGCCGGGCAAACGAAATGCTCTTTGCTGTTCGTGGTGTCAACGACATGAAGTGCTCCCGACGTGGTCCAAGCCTCACTCAAGAAATAAACAAGCTTTCCATTCGTGGAAAATTGCGGTTTCGAGAAACCGGCGAGAACCGTTTCCATTTTATCGCCCGGTTTGGATCGAACAAGGCAGGTCGGATCTTTCCCATCCGCGCGGACCTGCCAAAGTTGGGTCTCCTTAGCGTCGCCTCCTCCGGTCGATATCTTCTTGCCGGAGATTGTTCGGATGAAAACGATCCACTTACCGTCCGGGGCGAGAACAGGGTCTGAATCGTGACCTGAATCCGTCAGCTTTTTCGTTTCACCGCCTGTAAAAATGCAGACGTTGCCGTCTTGAATCGAAACCTTCTGCGCGTGCGCTTGCGCTACCAGAACAACCCAGAGGATCCAGATTGCGGCGAAGCGCCTCACCATCTAGCTGGCAGGTTTCTCTTCGGGCGCTGCTTCAGCAGGAGGCGTTGCCGGCACACTCTCGGTGGCGGGTTGCGGGGCCGCGGGCTCAGGCGCTGACGCCGCTGCTTCAACCTTCGGAGCCGCTTTCGGTTTTGCCGCTTTCTTAGCTTCCGCCGCAGCGGCTTTCTTGGCGGCCGCCTCCGGATTTTTGTTTTTCTTTATCAGGCTGCGCACTGTATCCGACGGTTGCGCGCCTTTGCTGATCCAATACTCGACACGGTCCAGCTTGAGCGTGCTGTTATTGCCTTGCTTCTTCGGATCATACGTGCCGACGATCTCGATAAATTTTCCATCGCGCGGACTGCGTTTGTCCGTGACGACGACCTTAAAATACGGCCGGTTCAACGCGCCTTCTCTTCGTAATCTGATTGCGACTGCCATGTGTTCGTTAAAATGTTACAAGTTTAAATCGATACAAAGTTACAACAGTGGCACCGATTTAACGATGTGACCTTTGTAACTGTTTTAACATCTTCTTCATTTTGCCCGTGTTCTTCATCAGCTTACGCATTTGATCGAAACGACGGACCAACTCATTCACCTCCGTGACGGTTGAGCCGCTGCCGCGAGCAATTCGCTGACGACGCCGAGCATTTAAAATCTCCGGGCGCGTCCGCTCCTTACTGGTCATCGAAAGCACGATGGCTTCGGTGCGCTTGAGCTGCTTCTCGTCAATCGAGAGGCCGGGAACGTTACCCATGCCGGGCAGCATGCCAAGCACATTTTCCAAAGGCCCCATTTTCCGGAGCATCTTGAACTGAGTGAGGAAATCGTTGAAATCGAACGACGCGCTTCGGAGCTTCTTCTCCAGGCGCTGTGCATCCTCGATTTCGATCGTCTCCGCGGCCTTCTCGACCAGGCCAACCACGTCGCCCATGCCCAGAATCCGGCCGGCCAGACGCTGGGGCACGAACGCCTCGAACTGGTCCAGCTTTTCGCCGGTGCCGGCAAACTTGATCGGGCGTTGGGTAATCTCCCGCATCGACAACGCGGCGCCGCCGCGCGCGTCGCCGTCAAGCTTGGTCAGAATGATGCCGGTGATTTGAAGCGCGTTGTTGAAGTGAGTGGCAACGCTCACTGCCTGCTGACCCGTCGCTGCGTCGACGACCAACAAGGTCTCCTGCGGTTTCAAAAGTCTGGATAGTTGTTGAAGTTCCTCGACCAGAGCCACGTCAATTTCCTGGCGGCCCGCCGTGTCGAAAATGTCGATGTTACCGCCGGCTCGTGCGTGCCATTCGAGTCCCGCCGCGGCGGCACGCTGAACACTCCGCTCGTTCGGGTCCGGTTTGAATACCGGAACGTCGACTTGTTTGCCCAGCGTCGCGAGTTGATCGATCGCAGCCGGCCTTTCCAGGTCCAATGCGATTAAATTGGGACTAAGCCCCTGCTTTTTGAGCAAACGCGCCAGCTTCGCCGCCGAAGTTGTTTTTCCCGAACCGTTGAGCCCAACGATCAGAATTCGATGCGGTTCGCCAAGATTTAATGGCGCGGCGTCGCCACCGAGCAGAGTCGACAATTCATCGTAAAAGATCTTAACGATCTGTTGGCCCGGGGTGATGCTGCGCAACACAGTTTCGCCGAGCGCTTTTTCCTTAATCCGCGCGATGAAGTTTTTCGCGACTTGAAAATCGACATCGGCTTCGAGCAGCGCGAGGCGAACCTGACGCAGCGCGGCGTCTATGTTCGCTTCGCTGATCTTCCCGTGACCGCGGAGATCCTTAAAAATCTCCTGCAATTTATCGCCGAGTTGCGAAAACATAATAAGGTGGACTGGCTTCTCCGAAGACGGTTACAACGCGCTCGGAGAGCGCGTTCCACCTATCTTTTGGGTGTCGCACTCGGAGCGGTTTGCACTCCAGCTCCCTCGTCGATGCCAAAGGTCCAGTGCGTTTCGACTTTTTTGTCGCCAGACTTCGCGCTCAGGATCACGGTGCAAGTTTTGTCACGAAGCTTCTGGGTAACTTGGTAAGAGACAATTCCGGTCTTGGGATCGTAACTAGCCGGCACCAGCCCGAGGCCGCTAACGCGCAGTTGAATACTGGCCGGATCAATTTGACCGATCCGGCTGAGATTGGCTTTGATCAGGGGCAGCGCGCTACGAACAGTCGATCCATCCGCGGGCTCGACCTGAAGATCTTGCGCGCCAACTGCTGCGACCGCCGGCGCACCGGGTCCCCCGCTCGAGGAGGCAATCATTTTGACCGCGTCTTCAAAAACTTTTGGTTTGTTTGCTTCAATCGCATAACGGCCAAGCGCGTCCAGCGGCGAAGTCCAGGTGATCGGTTGGCCGTAAACGGTGAACATCGCTTCGTACCCCGCGTTGCGGGCAACCTCCTTCACGTGTTCGTTGTAAAATCCGTAGGGAACGGCGAAGCAATTCACTTTGATTCCGAGCCGTTGTTCGAGCAATTGCTTGCACCCGACGAGTTCGTTTTGGAGGAATTGCTCATACTCGGGACCAGTCAGCTTTTTCCTTGTCTTTTTTCCATCCGGTTCCCTGATAGTGACCGGATGGCCTTCACGTAAGTCCTGGTGAGTTGCGGAATGCGCTTGAATATCGATCCCGTTGTCGCGCATGTCCCCCAATTGCTCCCAGGTAATCGCCTCGCCGCCTCCGAACAAGCCTCCGCGCACGCCTTCCGTGTAAATGAACATCGTAAAGGTGTAGCCCAACTTTTTCATGATCGGCCAGGCGACTTCGTATTGTGATTTCAAGCCGTCATCGAAGGTGATTACGGCGCACCGCGGCGGAATGTTCTTCTCGCCACGCTTCCAGGCGAGCAAATCCTGCATTCCGATAACGGTGATACCGCGGTCCTTCAGCTCCTTCATTTCGGCTTCAAACGCCGCCGGCGTGATTTGGGTTCCGGGATAGCGAACTTTGTCGACCAAACCGTGATAGCAAAAGATGAGCGTCTGGGCGGTTTGATCGACGACCGGCTTGGAGATGGTCGGCGCCGGGGTCGCAGTGGCGGCGGCTTTGGGGGCGGGCGTCGGTTTAGCTGCAAACGCAATGCCGCAAGTGAGGAAAATGACCGGTAACGAAACAAATCGTGTGCGCATAATTGGAGGTAACGCCTTTAAATCTGGTCGGGCAAAAAACAAGCGGTTTTTGCTGAAGAGCGCCAATCATTAGGCGTGAACCATGCTGGTCTTGATTAAAACGAGCCCATCCAGAAACCTTTGGCGGCACGACGTGTTTTAATGTAACAACCTTTAATGTCTCGATTCCTCCAACGCCTGCTAATTTTGTCGTTCTCGGCGGTGCTGGCCGCATGTGCCACCGGGCCGCGATTCGAAGAAGGGGCGACCAAGGATACGAGCAGGACTTTCGACACCGTCGTGGTCGACGCCGGTCACGGCGGCAAAGATAACGGCGCCTACCGCAAATTTGGCGGCGCCGAGAAAATCGCCACCCTGGATGTCGCAGAGCGTTTGTCTCGCAAGCTCCGCGGATCGGATCTCAAGATCGTCATGACACGCAGCTCCGACGTCTTCATTCCGCTCGAAGAACGAGTCGCGATCGAAAACGAGCAGAAGAACTCCATTTTCGTCAGCATTCATTTCAATGATTCGCGCCGGCGCGGCATTCACGGATTCGAGACCTATTATCATTCGCCCAATTCCTTCGAGCTCGCGCAACGGATCCAGGCGAAGTTGTTGACGATTCCAAATTCAGCTAATCGTGGCGTACACACGGCCAACTTCCGCGTCTTGCGCAAGGCCAGGTATCCGGCGGTGCTGGTCGAATGCGGCTTTCTGAGCAATCGGCTCGAGGGCGGCGAAGCGCGCGATGCCGAATATCGCAACCAGTTGGCGGATCGGATTGCCGAAGCGATTGTCGAACAGCGATCCGGCGGCGGTCGTCGCACGGCCAAACGCGACGAATCGGCAAGCGAATCTCCGCTTTTTAACAACAACTAAAATTCTTTTCCGTGTTCCTCGCGCCCAATTGCCGCGAGAAAAATGATTGCGACGAAAACCACCGCTGCCACGAGGGCCATGGTCAGGGCGTAGTTAGGTTCCCCGTTCGCGCGGCGGAAATGTTCCGCTAACCAGGCCTGTTGTTGCGCAGCGTATGCCGCAGCGAAATTTCCCAACTGGTAAGCGAGACCGGGAAAGGTGCCGCGAAATGCCGGCGGAGAAAGCTCGTTCAAGTGGACCGGCACCACGCCCCATGCGCCTTGCACCATGAATTGAATCAGGAATCCGCCAATGATCAGAAGCGCCGTGCTCGGCGCGAAAATCCAAAGTGGAATCAGCAACATTCCGCAGATCGCCGCCAGAATGATCAGGCGTCGCCTTCCCCAGGTTTGGGACAATTGACCGACCACGCTCCCGCCACAAATCATCCCGAACGCATAAATGATTGCGATCTGCGAAGTTTGGTCCGAATCGAAGCCGCGCTGCTTTTGCAAGTAGGTCGCGTAAAGATCCTGAGTTCCGTGCGACATGTAATTGAACGCCGTCATCAGGAACACCGCATAGATAAACAGAGTCCCGTACTGTTTGAATAGGACAGACATTTTGAGCTTCGACCGCTGTTGAGCGCGTTCGCGCAACCACACCGGCGACTCCGGAACATGCGCCCGGATGTAAATGACCAGGAACGCCGGGAGCGCGCCGGCCACAAATAATCCCCGCCAGCCGAAATGCGGAAACACAATCCAGTAAACGAGCGCGGCAAGCAGGTAACCGACCGCGTAGCCTTGTTGCAGAATTCCTGAAAACAGTCCGCGCGCTTGGGTGGGCAACGATTCCATGGCAAGCGAAGCGCCGAGCCCCCACTCCCCGCCCATTCCAATTCCAAACAACGCCCGGAGGATCAGGAAGACGGTAAAGTTCGGCGCGAACGCGGTCAGCAACTCCATCACCGAGTAAAAGATTATGTCTGCCATCAGCGGAATTCGCCGGCCGAATCTGTCGCCAAGCCAACCGAAGATGAAGGCGCCAACCGGCCGCATCAACAGGGTGAGCGTGATGGCAAAGGTGACTTTGGAAACGTCGCGGCCGAAATCGTGACCGAGCGGCCCGAGCACGAATGTGACCAGGAAGAAGTCGAGCGCGTCGAGGGCCCACCCCAGAAAGCAGGCAATAAAGGTCTTGCGCTGGTCGCTATTGAGAAGCTTGAAAAGCCGAATCGCCGCCACGTCCTCTATATAGAAGGGCCGGCGGGATTTTCTTTCAAGCCGGTAACAGCCTCCGAATTTCTACGAATTTTAAGATAATTCTTGAGCATCCAGTTCATGCTTGAGCTCTTCCGTTGGGAGAGCGAGCAAATGGAGTTCAGATGCTGAAACCGGGCAAGCTTCTCCTCGAACTGCGCTCCAGCGGACCGGCGCTTCCCTTTAACGAGGGTTCGCGCGAATTGGTGGAGTGCAAGAATTTTGCCGAAGGGCAGATTTCGACCCCGCACCGGCGGTGCTATCTTGTGCCGTGCGTTATCTGGTTAAAGCAAGAGTAAGACCCGGTAAATCGCACCCGTTGCTGAAGGCGATCGACGACCAGACACTGGGCAAAGGTTCGATCGCAGGCGACGAGTACGTTCATAACATGACCGAGGCGCGACTGAATTCCGGCGGCGTTGCGATCTGGGTTGAAACCTGTTTTTGCGATCCCCCGCTCGCGGAAGAACGCCCGTATTGGGAAGAATATTTCGATCTTCTCAGCGTTAAGGACGCGCACTCGCGCCGGAATTGTCGTCACGAAAATGGCACCGAACCGTGGGCCTGCTGCGATTGCGATTGCACGAAGAAGCTCGAGGAGAAACTTTGCCGCCAGGGCGAATCCTTTTTGGCACAACTTCGCCAAAGCTCTTCCTCGTCCGTTTAGTTTACTCTTGCAGGAGCAGAAAAGAGGAAGAGAAAGATCAAGAGGAAGAGCAGCCAACATATCTACGTATCATGATGCGTAGATTTGTTCCTTGATCTCTGGCATAAACCCCGCTTAGTTCCCCAGGAACATGCCGGCTGAACTTCATCCCTTGGAAGCACTCCTCCGCGAGCGCATTGTCGTGCTCGACGGCGCTATGGGCACGATGATCCAGCGCCGGAAACTGTCCGAAGCCGATTATCGCGGAGAAAGATTTCGCCAATGGAAGGGCAAAGATCTCAAGGGAAGTCTGGAGCTTCTCAACCTGACCCAGCCACAAGTCGTCGAGCAAATTCATGCCGAATACCTGGCGGCTGGCGCCGACATCATCGAGACCAACACGTTTAGCGCGACCACCATTGGCCTTCACGATTTCTTGTTCCAAGGCGAACCGAAAGCCGGACGTAAAGACCAGGAATTCCTCCAGCGCGTCGTCGATGATGTCGAGCTTCGTGCGCTAGTCCGGGAAATGAACATCGCTGCCGCGACAATTGCGCGGCGCGCAGCCGATCAATCGAGTCGTGAAACCGGAAAGCGCTGTTTCGTTGGCGGTTCGCTTGGTCCCCTCCCCGTCACCGGTTCCATTTCACCCGACGTCGGCGATCCCGGATTCCGGGCAGTTAACTTCGATCAATTACGCCAGACATATTTTGATCAGGTGAGCGCGCTGATCGAAGGGAATGTCGATCTTCTTCTGGTCGAAACCATCTTTGACACCCTGAACGGGAAAGCTGCCCTGGCGGCCATTGCCGAAGTTTTCGAAAAAACCGGCCGGAGAGTTCCGCTCGTTATTTCCGGAACGGTGACCGACAAGGCCGGGCGAACTTTGAGCGGTCAAACAGTTGAAGCGTTTCTGATTTCGATCGCGCACGCGCAACCGCTTCTGGTTGGCTTGAATTGCTCACTCGGTCCGGACGAGATGAATCCGTTCATTGAGGAACTCGCCCGCGTCGCTCCCTTTTACGTGAGCGCCTATCCCAACGCCGGTTTGCCGGATCCACTTTCCGAGACAGGCTTTCCGGAAACGCCGCAAACGCTTGCTCCAAAGCTGACCGAATGGGCAAAAAATGGGTGCCTGAATCTGGTCGGCGGCTGTTGTGGCACGACGCCCGATCACATTCGCCTAATCGCGGCCGCCGTTTCAAAATACAAGCCGCGTGAACTTCCGGGGACTCCGCCCGCCAATACACTGCAATTGTCCGGTCTCGAACCGCTTAATATTACGCCCGAGTTTGGATTCGTTGTCGTCGGCGAGAGAACGAACATCACCGGCTCGCCCAAGTTTTCGAAGTTAATCCTGGCCGGCGACTTTGACGGCGCGCTGGCGGTTGCGCGGCAGCAGGTTCAGGGCGGCGCCAATATTCTGGACGTCAACATGGACGAGGGAATGATCGACTCCGAAGCGGCGATGACGCGTTTCCTGAGTCTCATCGCCAGCGAGCCGGAGATCACGCGAATTCCGATCATGATCGATAGCTCCAAATGGAGCGTGATCGAGGCCGGCTTGAAGTGCGTCCAGGGAAAATGCGTTGTGAATTCGATCTCGTTAAAAAATGGCGAGGAAGAATTTCTGCGCCAGGCGCTGCTGATTCGGCGTTACGGCGCCGCGGTGATAGTGATGGCGTTCGACGAACAAGGTCAGGCCGACAACGTTCGGCGCAAAATCGACATCTGCCAGCGCGCTCACAAACTCCTGATTGAGCGCGCCGATTTTTCAGCCAGCGACATCATTTTCGATCCCAATGTCCTCACCGTCGCGACCGGCCTGGAAGAACATCGTAATTACGCCGTCGATTTCATCGAAGCGACGCGTTGGATCAAGAAGAACCTGCCGGGCGTGCGCGTCAGCGGCGGTGTCAGCAACATTTCCTTTTCATTTCGCGGTAACAACACCGTCCGCGAAGCGATGCATGCCGCGTTTTTGTTTCATGCGATTCGGGCCGGCCTCGACATGGCGATCGTGAACGCCGGCCAGCTTGCGGTTTATGAAGAGATCGCGCCCGAATTACGGGAACGAGTGGAAGACGTGTTGCTGAATCGCCGCGACGACGCCACCGAACGCCTGGTCGATTTCGCCGAGAATTTCAAAGCGAAAGGCAAGATCAAAGTCAAAGACGAGGCGTGGCGATCGCAGCCGGTCGAAGAACGATTGAAGCATGCGCTGATTCACGGAGTCGTTGATTACATCGACGTCGACACGGAAGAAGCGCGCCAGAAAGTCACCCGACCACTCGACGTCATCGAAGGCCCGCTCATGGCGGGAATGAGTGTGGTTGGCGATTTGTTTGGCGAGGGAAAAATGTTTTTGCCTCAGGTTGTGAAGAGCGCCCGCGTCATGAAGAAAGCCGTGGCCTACCTGATGCCGTTCATGGAAGCGGAAAAGACAGCCGGCGCGAAACCGCAGGGCCGTATCATCATGGCCACGGTCAAAGGTGATGTGCACGACATCGGCAAAAACATCGTGGGCGTCGTGCTGCAATGTAACAACTACGACGTGGTCGATCTCGGGGTAATGGTCCCCGCGGCAAAGATCCTCGAAACAGCGCGTGAGAAAAACGCCGACGCGATCGGTTTGAGCGGACTCATTACGCCGTCGCTCGACGAGATGGTACACGTCGCCCAGGAAATGGAGCGCGAAAAATTTGACCTGCCACTTTTGATTGGCGGCGCCACCACCAGCCGCGCGCACACCGCGGTGAAGATCGCACCGCACTATCATGAAAGCACGGTGCACGTGCTCGACGCATCGCGCGCGGTCGGGGTGGTCAATTCGTTGCTCAACCCGAAGCAGAAAGAGCTGTTCGATTCCAAAACTCGCACGGAGTACGAAGCGTTGCGAAAGGCCCATGGCGCAAAAACCCGCGAGAAGAATCTGCATTCTATCGAACAGTCCCGCGCGAACCGAACGCAAATTGATTGGGATAGTTATCAGCCGCCCAAGCCGGATTTTATCGGAACCCGCGAAGCCCTGGTGCCGGTTGCCGACTTGCGCGAATACATTGATTGGTCGCCCTTTTTCCACGTGTGGGAATTGCGAGGACGATATCCGGCGATTTTTGAGGACCCAAAGCTGGGCAAGCAAGCTCGCGAACTTTTTAATGATGCGCGAGAACTGCTGGATGAGATCGCCGCCAAAAATTTGCTTACGGCACGCGGCGTATTTGGATTCTGGCCGGCAAATTCAGCCGAAGACGATGTCGATCTCTTTGCCGATCCCGGGTCCACTGGACGGCGGGAAAAGTTGCTGACGTTCAATTTTCTGCGGCAGCAAATGCGAAAACCAGCCGGACAATTTAATCACTGTCTCGCAGATTTCGTCGCTCCAGAAACATCTCAACCCCTCAACCTCTCAACTCCTCAACCTCTCGACTTTCTTGGCGGTTTTGCGGTGACGATTCACGGAGCCGATGAGCTCTCTGAAAAATTCAAGAACGCCTACGACGACTACAGCGCAATCATCGTGAAAGCCCTCGCCGATCGGTTAGCGGAAGCGTTCGCCGAATTCTTGCACAAGCAAGCCCGGATCGCGTGGGGTTTTGGCCGGGACGAAAAGTTGTCCAACGACGATTTGATTCGCGAGAAGTATCGCGGCATTCGGCCGGCCCCGGGTTATCCGGCTTGTCCGGACCACATTCAGAAACGCGCGTTGTTCGATTTGTTGCATGCGGAAAAGAAGATCGGGATCAAATTGACGGAGTCGTGGGCGATGCATCCCGCAGCGAGCGTAAGCGGCTTTTATTTTTCGCATCCTGAAGCGAAATATTTTGGAGTTGGTCAGGTTGGACACGACCAGGTCGAAGATTACGCGAAACGGCGCGACGAAACTGTCGTGGCGGTGGAAAAGCGACTTGGCCCCAATCTTGGCTAGCAATCAAAAGATGTGATACTGGTCACCACGAAAATTGCGGAGCGTAGCTAGGTCGCACTTCGAAATTTCAAATGCTATCCGACGCCGATCGTGGTAACTGACGGTAGCCGGGGCGTAGCTTAGCTTGGTAGAGCGCGTGGTTTGGGACCACGAGGTCGGAGGTTCAAATCCTCTCGCCCCGATGTTCCCCACGATCGCATGTTTTACTGCTACGTCCTGCTCAGCAAGAAAACGGAACGGAAATACGTGGAATCTTGCCGCGATCTGGAAGATCGAATACGCCGTCATGACAAAGGTGAATCGAAAGCAACAAAGTAGGGAGCGCCTTGGACGTTGCTCCGAGCCGAAAGCTTTACAACACGTCGAGAAGCGTTAGCTCGAGAGCGATATTACAAGACCGGCCGAGGCAGAGATGAATTGAAAAGAATCTTGTAGAACCGACCTGTCGCCGCGGCGACCGCTCTACCAAGTTCGCCACAGCGAATCCGTCCGACGGCGGACTAAGCTACGCCCCGTAAACCGCGAGATCACTACAATGAACCATCCCTTCTCGCATCCGGAAATCCGATTACATTACATTATCTGACATGAGAATCTTGCGGGGAATAGTCGCAATCGTCGCAACGAGCGGCGTATTTTCCTTGTCCGCTCAGGTGGCGACCGATTCCGGACTTCAATCCTCCACGACAACACGCTCTACCCCGCCGCCGGGGACTGCCGCGGAGCCGACGATCCCGGAACGCTCGCAGATCGACGAGATTTTCAAGCAAACTTCATTGGGCAAGGAAGCGGACGAGCGGCGGCTTCATCTTGAGTGGCGACAGCTGGCGAATCGTATCGTCAACGATCCGGACGTTCTGGCGGCAAAGCGGGACGCCGAGAGAGCGCACACCGATTTGGAAAAGCGCCAACGTCTGCGCGTGTATTATGATCTGTATTACGGGCGGATGCGCGCAATGGCTTCCAGTTCCGAGATGAAGACCGCGCTCGATCAATTGAGGGTGGCGCACCTCAGCTCCACGAGTCAACACCGCGTGCGTCCAGTGGAAGATGCTTCTCTGCCGACACCCTCGGTAACGCCGAAAAAGAAAGAAAAGAAAAATCAGCGACTGAAAAAATTCCAGAGCAACGAGTAATGCAATACGAACCGATGTTGCTCCGCGGCCCCCGAAAGCTATCCTATTCGCCTCGAAATGGTGACGGCGCGTTCGTCTAGTGGTTAGGACACGGCCCTCTCAAGGCCGGTGCACGGGTTCGACTCCCGTACGCGCTGCGGGTTGTTCCCCCGTACTTTCAAGGTAGAGCGTCTCATACGTTTTGAGTTGAATGATCATTTCAGCGTTTCCTTCAGCCGATCCGGAAATCTCGAAATTACATTTCTCCTGAGTCGAGCCCCTGAGACAGACCATTTGGACCCTTTTTGACACCGGCTCGAATCTGACCGATGACCTCGGTTTAGATGGCGAAGATCTCTGACAATTAGGAGAAGAGTTATGAATTCTAACATTCATTCTTTACAAACTGATGCTTTGCCGCCGGAAATTAGGGGTCGCTCTGCGTGGTACGGTCCAGAGTTAGCGAGGAGTACCGATTGGATAGCGAGACTTTCCAAGACCGAGATCGCGGAAGTAGAAAGCGCGATGAGGAGATTGATGGGATCATCCTTGGACCTGACGTCGATTAGCAGCCAAGATTTTCCGCTTCCGACGCTGGGCGCGCGCCTTCGTGACGTACTGGACGAGGTACTTAACGGCCGCGGCTTCGCATTGATTCGCGGCCTGCCGGTACAGCGTTGGTCCAAGCGCGAAGCGGCGATTGCGTTTCTCGGGATAGGAGTTCATCTCGGCCGTTTGCGAATACAAAATACCGCCGGTCATTTGCTCGGGCATGTTAAGGACCTGGGCCGCTCCAGCGAAGATCCCAATGCACGAATTTACCAGACGAAAGAACGCCAAACCTTTCACACCGACTCTTGCGACGTGGTTGGTTTGTTATGTCTGCAGCCGGCAAAGTTCGGCGGGTTATCAACCGTGGTGTCGTCCACGACTATTTTTAATGAAATGCGGCGGCGGCGACCTGACCTTCTGAGAGTCTTACTTGATCCGATTGAAACCGATCGACGCGGTGAAGTTCCCGAAGGCAGCAAACCTTATTTCCGGATTCCAGTGTTTAACTGGTATGGGAATCAGTTGTCGGCGATCTATCAACGGCAATACATCGAGTCTGCTCGCCGATTTTCCGGAGTTGGCCCGCTTAGCGCTCTTCAGATCCAAGCACTGAATCTGTTTGACGAACTGGCGAACGACCCGGCTCTGAACTTGAATATGGAGCTTCAACCCGGAGATATACAATTCGTGCACAATCACACTATGCTGCATGATCGAACCGCATTCGAGGATTACCCGGAGCCTGAACGCAAGCGCCACTTGCTGCGCTTGTGGTTGGCGCCACCAAACGCTGGTCCGCTTCCGGAAGTTTTCGCGGAACGGTTCGGTTCGGTTACGCCGGGAAATCGTGGGGGCATCGCAGTGAAAAGATCGAGGCCTACGATACCGTTCGACGTTTAGTGTGGCGATGGACCCGACGGATGAAGGTCTAAGCCGAGAAATTACGAAGTGGGATCTGATTGCTCTCTTCGTCAATGTTACCGTGGGTGCCGGAATTTTTCGGTTGCCGGCGGATGTACAAAGGACAGTAGGTAACTATAGCCTGCCAGCGTTCGCCGTGTGTTCAGTCATCGTGGGGCTGATCGCGCTTTGCTTTGCCGAAGTCGGCAGTCGATTCAGTGGGACTGGCGGACCTTATCTTTACGCGAGAGAAACCTTCGGACCCCTGATTGGCTTTACCGTTGGTTGGTTGCTGTGGCTGACCAGGCTGGGTGGTTTCGCTACCCTCGTGCAGGTATTGATCGCATATCTTGGTTACTTTTGGCCAACAGTTGAATCAGGTTTAGCGCGGACTGGAGTGATCAC